>JBBQWW010000005.1:0-112175 GCA_038210245.1 Acidimicrobiales bacterium | reverse complement strand
CCTTGCCCATTGGCTGAGGGTTGGTTGTGGCACCAGGGGTCTTCAGTTCGTCGTCACCAACAGCCGGGAACCTCAACCCGGTGACTCCGGCCGGGCTGAGGGGGTGGAGGGACCGTGCCCTCGACCTGCTCCCGATGGGCGGGGTGATCAGCCGGGCTCGAAGGCCAGGGTGACCAACTCGAATGGGTGGAGCTCGAGCTCCACGGTCCGGTCCACCGCCGTCAGTGGGGAGACCACCCGCTCGAGCAGGTCGGTGCGGGTGACCGACACGAAGGGCTGGTGCAGGGTGACACGGACCGGACCGCGGGAGCCCCCTACCTCGCACAGGCGGACCACGATGGCTCCGGTCCGGTCGGCCCACTTGACCGCTTCCACGCTGACCCCGGACCGGTCTACAGAGACCACCTGACCCTCACCTTGGCCGACCAACACCGAGAGAGGCAGGTTGAAGTGTTCCGCTTCGGCGATGATCCCGGCGGTCTGCAGGTCGCCTCCGTGGGGCACGAGGGCGTAGGCGAAGTGGTGGGAGCCCTGGTCCGCCTCGGGGTCAGGGAAACCCGGGCCCCGGAGCAGGGAGAGCCGCATGGTGTGGCCGCGGATGTCATAGCCGTACTTCGACTCGTTGAGCAAGGCCACCCCGTAGCCGGGCTCGCTCAGGTCCGCCCACCGGTGGCCGCATACCTCGAAGCGGGCCTCGTCCCAACTGGTGTTGGCGATGGTCGGTCGCTCCACGTGCCCGTGCTGGATCTCGTAGGTGGCCCGGGTGGAGTGGACGGACACGGGGAAAGCCACCTTCAAGAAGCGGTGGTGTTCGTGCCACTCCACGTCGGTGTGGAACTCGAGCCGGCGAGACCCGGCGCTCAGGCGCATGGTCTGGGTGATGGTGGATGCGGAGAAGGACCGGACGAACCGGACCCCGGCCCGCAGGGGGTGACGCTCCACCACGTCGATCGAGTCCACCGCCACCAGGTCGGTCACCCGGTCCAGATAGGTCAGGTCGACGTCCCAGGCGTCGAATGCCCGCGGATGGTCCTCGTGGAGCTGGAACAGGTTCCCCTGCTCGCCCTCGGCCAGCACCTCACGACCGGCGACGAGGTCCTGGACCGAGGTGAGCAGTCCGTCGGCGTCCCACTCGACCCGCAGCAGGCCGTTGTCCAGCCACCGCTCACCCACCGTCACCGCCCCTTCCGTATCGGGTACACGGATGGGTACCACCGTGGACCAGCCGCAGGCTGGTGCTGACACCACGCCCAGTGAGCCGTCGGGCAGCTCGGCCACCTCGGTGCGGTCCGTGGACGAGGGGTTGAAGACCACCACCTCTGCGTCGTGGTCGCCGTCGCTGCCGACGAGGAGGGCCTGGGACTCGGCGATGACCGCACCGGCGATAGCCAGCACCTCGGCCTGCTGGCGGGCGGTGTCCTGGTAGACCCAGTGGATGCTGGAGCCGGGGAGGATGTCATGGAACTGGTGGAGCAGGAGCAACTTCCAGGCCCGGTCGAGGTCGGGCCGCCGGTCGAGAGAGGCCGCCACCGACCACAGCTCGGCGACCCGGAGAGCCTCCTCGCCCCGACGGTTGGCCAGCTTGACCTCGGCGTGGGTGGTCAGAGTGGCCCGGTGGGCCTCGAGGTAGAGCTCACCGACCCAGACCGGGAGGTCGTCGGCCTCCCCGCCTAACCGGTCGAGGAAGCCCCCGACGGTACCGATCTCGACACGGGGTAGGCCGTCGAGGTCGGCCATGCGACGGGAGCGCTCGACCATGGGGTGGTTGGGTCCGCCGCCTCCGTCCCCGTAGCCGTAGGGGTAGAGGTTGAGGGCGGCGCCCTCGTTGCCCACTCCCCGGTCCTGGCCGGCGGCAACCTCACCAGCCGAGAAGTTGCCGTTGTAGGTGTTGGCCGGCGGGAAGTGGGCCAGCAGGCGACTGCCGTCATGGCCCTCCCACCAGAAGGTGGTGTGCGGAAACGTGTTGGTGTCATTCCAGCTCATCTTCTGGGTGATGAGGGAGGTCACACCGGCCTGCCGGGCGATCTGGGGAAGGGCGGCCGAGTAGCCGAAGACGTCGGGGATCCACAGCTCATGGGTCTCGACCCCGAACTCCTCGGCGAAGAAGCGCTTGCCGTGGACCAGCTGGCGCACCAGGGACTCGCCGGAGGGGACGTTGGTGTCCGGCTCCACCCACATGCCGCCGACGGGCTCCCACCGACCGGACCGGACCTGGTCGGTGATCTGCTCGAACAGGGTGGGATAGTCGTCCTTCATCCACTGGTACTGCACGGCCTGACTGCACACGAACCGGTGTTCGGGGTAGCGCTCGAGCAGGCGCAGCTGGTTGGAAAAGGTCCGGGCGCACTTGCGCCTCGTCTCTCGAAGGGGCCACAGCCAGGCGCAGTCGATGTGGGCGTGGCCGACGGCCACCACCGTGCTGGTTGAGGAGCTGGGTCGCTCGAACAGCGGGGCCAACACTTCCCGGGCCGAGGCCGCCGAGGCCGAGACGTCCTCGGGGTCGACCACCCCTCTGGCCTTGTCCAGCACCCGGGCGATCTCTTCTGACCGTTCGGGGGCCAGAACAGCCAGCTCGGCCAGGATCCGCACGTCGATGAAGAGGCCTTCAACGGCCCGGTCGACGACGGCCAGCTCGGCTGTCTGGAGGGCATAGAGCGGTGCTCCGTCATAGTCGGGCAGGAGGAGCGGCCAGTCGGCCACTTCCCACGGCGGGATCGGGTTGGCGGCGGCCTCGACGAAGAACTCAACCTGCTCACCCCCGACCGCCTGCGGGCTGATCGGGTACTCCCGGTGCCGGTGGTGGAGCCCCTGGACGGGCCGGAGGCCCGTGTCCCAGATCTGGCCCTCGGCCGTGAAGCCGACGATCTGATCCCCTCCGAGGTGGACGAGGGCCACTACGTCGGCCCCGGCCCACGACGCCGGGATCGATCCTCGGAACCGGAACCAGGTGGTGTCCCAGCGGCTGCCCCAGGCGTCGCCTACGGCGAACGGGGAGAACGGTCGCTCCACTGCCTCGGCCACCGGGATGGGCTCGCCGTGCAGGTGATGGGCCGACACCTCCAACGGGGTGGACCGCCCATAGATGGCCGGACGGACCACCGAGGTAAGGAAGTGTCGGAGCGAGTCGGGTTCGTGGGCCACCCTTCCGAGTCTGACATCTGACGGGCCACAGCTGCCACGGAGAGGAGCTCTCGTTCAGGGGGAGGACCGATCATCATACCGTCTGACCCGGATGTCCAGACCTGTTCCGTGCACACCCCTTCGCCAACCCACGACGCCCAATGGCAGATACTCCAGGCCGGTTGTACTGCTCACTCGCAGGGCATCGGCCCTTGTCGACTGCTGACTCGTTGGACTTGCCGGAGGGTGACCACCGGCGCCAAGGTTCCGCCAACCTTGTGACAACGCTGTCGTCCTACAACGGCAGCACGCGGTTCGGGCCGACGAAAGGTGGGCACCATGTCAGACACCAGGGTAAACGGGCATGAACTCGGTGCTGATGTCGCCTCACTCGTCGATGCGGAACACTGGTTGAAGCCGATGTGAGCACCGCCTCATACGATCACTGGCACTTCGACGGCGCGGTCGTCCGTACACACCGGGTCGCTAGAGCGGCTCCTGGTCCGTTCGGGAGTCAGCCCCGACTCCACCGTGGTGTTCTACGAATTTTTCGAGATCAACTCGGGGTCTCGCCCAGTCCTGCCTCCCGCCGGATCTGCGAGGAGATCCTGGCCGCCACCTGAGATGGCTGTGACCAGGGAGTCTTCGGTGGCCGTACCCGACGGCTGGGCCCGGTGGAGAACGATGTCTTGCCGGGCTACACCGATCGGCCCAGAAAGCAGAGGAACTCCGTCTGAAGATCGACCCCCGGGGGTGCCTCGAGCCTCGGTCCGAAGAAGCCCGGCTGGCGGATGGCTCCGTCCAAGGGTTTCATCGTCTCGTAGGCCTCGGCAACGCTTGCCTCATCGAGCCGGTCGTCGGCACCGATGGCCCGGGCGAGGTCCCAGGTGTGCACCAGGATGTCCATGGCGACGAAACTGCCGAGCATCTCCCCGAAGGGCAGTGTGCCCATCGGACCCTCGATGGTCGTGGCCACCGCATCCGGGTCTTCGACCAGTGTGAGGATCTCGTCGTAGGCATCCCGCCAGGCGACTCCCGGATCCTCGTCGTCACCCATCCCCCGTGGCTCGACACCGCGGACGGTGGCGGCGAGCCAACGATGGTTGCCCACGACGTGACCGACGACGTCCCTCGCCGTCCAATCCGAGCACGGTGATGGGGCGCTCCAGTCAGTTGGTGTCCCTGCCGTCATGGTGGAGTCGAATCCACCGGCATTCCGGAGATACCGCTCGGTGGCTTCACTCATGGGGACAGGCTAGAGGAGCGGAAGGACCTCCCGCCTTCATGAGGCGGGAGGGATCGAAGCAGTTCGACGTTCAGGGACATGCGGACAGCCGTAGGACCATGAAACACGGTCAGGCCGTGTAGCGGCTTACCCGTATCCGATGGCCGACCGTCGCCTAGGACTCAGAAATCGATATCGGGGAGGAGCTTGACGAAGCAACCCGAACACACCCACATCCGCTTCTCCGCTGGATCCAGAAACGACTCTTCCGGCCGGAGGTCCTCGAAGCACTCGGCACAGCGGTGGCCCTGATCGTCGAGGGTCACAGCGAGTGTGGATTGGATGTCCCTGCTCCTGTACATGTAGTTCTTCTCGGCATCCAGCCGTTGGAGCTTGAAGGATCAGTCCCATTGCGTCGCAGGGCATCCGATCCTTGGCGGCTGAGAGCCCGGCTCCATCCGCAGTGGGTACGTGGACCAAGGCTGGGACGTTCGATGGTGCCGAGGACGCGGAGAGCCGCCGTTCGGCCTGGCGGCAGGTAGGTGGATCCCAGGCGCTGGTTGGCTCACCCCCAGGACCGGGACCACAGGTGACCGATCGATGCGATGTAGGGCAAAGTCATGGTGACGATCGCCGGCCTTTCCGGATCATTCGGGGGAGCGGGGTCACCGTGTCCCGAGCCGAAGTGACGCCTGGCCCCATCCCGGATCCGCTCCTCGCGTAGAGGATCTACTCTCTGCCAATGACCGCAGAGCAGGATATCCAGCACATCATCGATATGGCGACGGCGGCGCGAGGGAGTGACGAATCGTTCGACGAGATCGACAAGACCGCCCTTCATGCCCTGGCCGGTCTCAAGGTTCTGTCCGTGCAGGTCGACGCCCTCTCCGACAGGCTGGACGACGTGGACCAGGAGTTCGCCACCGATGTTGCCGATCTTCATGTCGAGGTGAAGCGGCTACGGAAGAAACTGAAGAAGCTCCGTCAATAGACTGGGTCGGGTGCACCGGCACCAACTGATGCTGGACCGCATTTCAAGGAGCGTCGCCCATGGGCCGCGTCTTTGACACGAAGGAATTGATCGAACGGCACTGGCGGGCCTCCGAGGCCGGGGACCCGGATGCCGAGCACGACATCTACCGTGCCGAGGCGGTGCTGGACTATCCGCCGTCCGGAGAGCGGTTCCGTGGACGGGATCGGATCCAGGCCCAGCGGGGAAGTCACCCCGCCGACCGGCATGTTGCCGTGCGCCGAATTCTGGGCCATGAGAACCTCTGGATCAGTGAGTGTGTCATCACCTGTGTCGGGATCCCGAGCTACTCCGTAAGCATCATGGAGCTGGACCAGGGACAGGTGGTCCACGAGACTCAATAGTTCGCCGACCCGTTCGACCCTGATCCGAGGCGTGCCCACCTGGCCGAACGGATGTCCGAGTTGGACGCGTGACGGGGTGACCAGACGGAACGGTGGGAGCGCCGATGGTCAGCGTTCGACCAGTGCTGCTCCTCTCAAGTAGGAAGTGCCGATCCCCAGTAGGGTCATCCCATGAGCCGCGAGGTGGTCACGGGGTACTGCTGGCCGCAATCGGCGGGCCCGGGCGACCGGGTGGGATTACACCTGTCCTCCTCCGCCGGGCGCCCGGTGCGTATCGAGGTGGCACGGGTCGGGGGGCGACGGGACGTGGTGTTCAGTGCGGACTCGGTGGCGGCGGGGGAACACGAGGTTCCGAACGACGCTTCCTCCAAAGGGTGCGGTTGGCCCGTCGCTCTCACCTTTGAGGTGGACCCGACCTGGCGGTCGGGCTACTACGAGGTGGTCATGGAGATCGGGGTTGACGACAAGGTGCGCCGTGACTACGCGTTCTTCGTCGTCCGTCCGTCTTCCGGTGCCCGCGTCGTGATCGCTCTGGCCACCAACACCTGGCACGCCTACAACGACTTTGGCGGAACGAACCTGTACACCGGGGGAACCCACGCCGCCATGCAGCGGCCCATGGCGGCGGGGTACCTCTACAAGCCGCCGGGTAAGGGCCGGCGGGTGACCGGGACGGGCGCTCCCGATCCGCAGAACGCCGCCCACGTCGGTTACATCCAGATCAATCATCTGTCCGGCTACGCCGGATCGGCGGGATGGCCCGACTGGGAGTTCCCGTTTATCGAGTGGGCCGAACGCCAGGGATTCGAGATCAGCGTGTGCACCAATGCCGACCTCGAGGAGCACCCTGAGGTACTGGACGATGCCAGTCTGTATCTGTCTGTCGGCCATGACGAGTATTGGTCGGGGGGAATGCGGGACACGGTGGAAGCCTTCATCGCCCGAGGCGGTAACGCGGCCTTCTTCTCGGGCAACACCTCGTTGTGGCAGGTGCGGATCGAGGGCGAGGACCACGACGTGATGGTCGGGTACAAGGGTTTCTTCCGAGGCGACCCCCTGATGGGAACCGACCGTGAGGTGGAGGCGACCACGTTCTGGTCCGATGTGATCGTGGGCCGTCCAGAGAACTGCATGACCGGCGTCTCCTTCACCCGTGGGGGCTACCACCGCATCGGCCGCAATGTGACATCCGGCCTGGGCGGCTACACCGTGCACCGGGCCGGCCACTGGATCTTCGGCGGCACCGGACTCGGCTACGGCGACGTGCTCGGCGCCGATGCCACCGTGGTCGGCTACGAGTGCGACGGCTGTGTGTTCACCTACCGGGATGGACTGCCGTATCCGACCGGAGAGGACGGGACGCCATCGACCTTCGAGATCCTTGGCACGTGCCCAACGCAGCACTTCACCCGCCAGTCCGCGCCTCGTCCTCCCAAGCCCGGCGAGCCCAGCGAGTTGGAGTACATCGCCTCACGCGTGTTCGGGACCCGTGAGCCTGAGGCCATGGAACGCCTTCGTCACGGGCACGCCGTGCTGGGTGCTTACACCAACGAGGCAGGGGCCACGGTGATTACGTCGGGGTCAACCGACTGGGCCCACGGCCTGGCCGCGCGGGATCCGCAGATTGAGCAGATCACTCGGAACGTCCTGACCCGGTTGGGGTAAAGGATGTCGTCGGGTTCCCCTCATCGCTTGGCCAGCCAGCGCGTGGCGTGGGTCAGCCGCCGTTCCAACTGGGCCGATGTGGCGTCGCCGATCCGATGGAGGCCAGCCAGCCGATTCAGCTCGGCGTTGACCTGGGCATGGGTCATCCCGGTCCTTCGGGCCAGGTCCCGGACCAGCGAGGTGTTGGAGGCGCGGAGGCGGGACTTTTGCTCCATGAGGGTCTCCCCGTTGCCGTTGGCGTCGGCCGCCGACCGGCCAGCCCCCGGAAGCAAGGGCGGGGCCGGGAGTTCGAGGATCAGGGCCGGGTCGGAATCACTCTCGTCGGGCTCATGGTGGGGTTCTTCGTCGGGCATGACCGCATCGGTAGCCACCGCGGAGATCACCGCGAACAGCGAGAGCTGGGTGTCCTCCACACCATCGACCGGCTCGCCGTAGCCCTCGGGGACGATGTCGTCGACGGGTGGGCCATCCTGGTCGGGGCGGTCCTCCCGCCGGAGATTGTGGCGACGGTCGGCGGCGATGTCTCTGGCTGCTGACCGTAGGCGGATGTCGTCGGGAATGAAGAGATGGGCGGACTGTCGCCCGATGTCCGGCTGCCAACGGACGAATCGCCCGACCACCTGACGAAAGAAGAGCTCGGTGGTGGTCGTGGTGGCGAACACCCCGACCCGCAGGCGGGGGATGTCGACGCCCTCCGATACCATCCGCACGGCCACCAGCCATGGGTCGTCGGAGGAGGTGAAGTCCAGGATCTTCCGCGAGGCCGCAGGATCATCGGAAGTGGCCACTACCGCCCGGGTGCGCAGGTGGCGCCGGATCATGTCGGCGATGCCCTGGGCATGGGCCCTATCCGTGGCCACCACCAACCCTCCCGCCTCCGGGTGGTGCTCCCGGACGGTGCACAGCCGCCCGTGGGCCGCCCTCAACACGTCGGTAAGCCAGTCGCCGTCGAGTGACAGCGCCGCCCGCAGCCGCTGGTTGGCCCGTGGGGTATCCAGGGCATCGTCGAATCCGGCGGCGTGGACCGACCCGTCGGGTGCTGACCACTCCATGTGCCCGTTGGTGCGGGGAAAGTAGATGGAGCGCACCACCCGGCGTTCAGCCAGGGCCGGACCGTAGCCGTACTCAAAGTCCGGTTTCGCCTCCTCGTTCTCGTAGTCCACGAAGGGGATCGATCGGGTGTCGGAGCGGAACGGGGTGCCGGACAGGGAGAGACGTCGTCCGGCCCCGCCGAACGCGCTCCCGAGTGCGTCGCCCCATGCCCGGTCGTCGCCGGCATGGTGGATCTCGTCGAGGATCACGAATGCCCCGGCGGCCCGCCGTGCCATGGCTTCGGGGGCCGAGGCGATCTGTTGATAGGTGGTCACGATCCCATGCATGTCCGATGGGAACGCTCCGTGCGCGGGGCTCCATCCGGCCTCGAGGTGCAGGTCGAGGGCGGTAGCCGCCCGGGCCCACTGGAATTTGAGATGGGCGGTGGGGACGACCACGATCAGGCGGGCCGGGGTCCGGGCCAGGGACCGTCGTGCCGCCGCCAGGGCCAGTGTGGTCTTGCCTGCGCCCGGGGTGGCCACGGCCAGTAAGTCGGTCTTCGGGGAGTGCTCCAACTGATCGAGGGCAGCCAACTGCCAGGGCCGGAGCCGGATGGACTTGGCCATTCAGGCCGTGACCTCCCCGACGGGGAGTCCCGGGCCGCGGGGCTGGGCCGCAGCGGCCGGTCGTCTGGGTGCGGGGGGCATGGTCGAAAGGGGTGCCGGCGTCCAGGGTCGGCCCGGCCGGTGGGGAGGTGATCGTACCGATCAGGCGCGACGGAGAGGCGGAACCGAGTCACGGCAAGGCTTGTCGGGACGACGGCCACCCCGGGGCGGGGGTTCGTGGCCGGGCCGGGCCGAATCGGCGAGGTGGCCGCCGGTGCTGCGGTCGACTCCGATTCAAGGAGGCCGGCCCGGGACCGGTGGTGCGGGGGACGGAGTCCCGGACCAGAATGGCTCCAGCGGTGACACGCCGGGCCGAAGTTCCCACTCAACCGAAGGTGGAGGTGGCATTGGTATGGACGATCCTGTGATTCGCACCCTGACCCTCGGGTTTCCTTGGGTCACCGAGGACCCCTTTCTGTTCTGCGTCCACCACATGGACCGCTATCCCGCCGGCAACGGGCACATGGGACCGGTCGCCTCGCTCGAGGCCCGGGACATCGGTATGGACTTCTCCGGAGCGGAAGGGTGGAGCATGTATCACGGCAGCACCGTCCCGGGCTTTCCCCAGCATCCCCACCGGGGATTCGAGACGGTGACGTTCATGAGGCGGGGAATCATCGATCATTCGGACTCCCTGGGCGCAACCGCCCGATTCGGAGATGGCGACGCTCAGTGGCTGACGGCGGGTCGGGGGATCGTCCACTGCGAGATGATGCCGCTGCTCGACCGGACGGGCCCCAACCCCTCCGAGTTCTTCCAGATCTGGTTGAACCTTCCGGCGGCCGACAAGATGGTCGATCCCTACTTCACGATGCTCTGGCGTGGAGAGCTTCCGCAGGCCGTGATGACGGACGCCACCGGTCGATCCGTGGAGGTGAGTGTGGTGGCGGGACAGTTCGGGGAGGTCCGACCACTGCCACCTCCGCCCGACTCCTGGGCATCACGATCGGAGTCCGAAGTGGCCATCTGGGAGGCCCGCTTCGAGTCCGGGGCGTCGTTGGCCCTCCCGGTCACCGCCCACTCCGAGACGGTGCGCACCATGTACGTCTTCGCCGGAACCGTTGCCGTGGGCGAGCAGATGCTGCCGGCGCCGGTGGGGGCCGTGCTCCGCTCGGACTCCCCGCTGGAGATCACTGCCGGGACCGAGGGCGCCGAGATCCTGATCCTCCAGGGCCGGCCGATCGGTGAGCCGGTGGTCCAGTACGGACCGTTCGTCATGAACGACCAGGCCGGCATCGACCAGGCGTTCAGCGACTACCGGCGGACCGGATTCGGCGGGTGGCCTTGGCCCACTGATGACCCCGTGCACCCGGCCGACTCCTGCCGGTTCGCCGTTCATCCCGACGGGCATGCGGAGTACCCCGACCACGAGTCCGGGGCCTGAAGGGGCCTACCATGGCGGGATGGGAGAGTCGAGTGGGACCGACCACTATCGGGAGCCGGGCTGGTTCACCAAGCAGGTGTTCAACCGGCTGATCTCTGGACTGACCAAGGCCGGCATCAGCGTGTGGGGGTCACGCACGCTGTCCGTGCGAGGTCGCGTCAGTGGAGAGTGGCGGACGACCCCTGTCAACCTGCTGGCCCACGGGGATGGCCACTACCTGGTGGCGCCCCGGGGGCAGACCCAGTGGGTTCGGAACCTCCGGGTGGCCGAGTCGGGTGAGCTCCGTGTCGGCCGGCGGGTGCAGCCCTTCACGGCCGTGGAGCTGGCCGACGGTGAGAAGGCGGACGTCCTCCGCGCCTATCTGAGGCGGTGGAAGATGGAGGTGGGAGTCTTTTTCGACGGCGTGAGCGCAGAGTCTCCCGATGCCGAGTTGGCCCGCATCGCCCCGGACCATCCGGTCTTCGCCATCACCCTCCGAGAGGTCACCTGATCGCCGCAGGTCGTCGTGGAACCCGGTGGGCCGCACTGGGATGGCGTCCAGAGTCGAATGGCGCACGGCTGGCTCGGCCGGCGGCGTCACGGGACGGCGACGCCGCGGGCGTAGACCAACGTCGTGATCTCCCCGGTTGAGGTGTCGATGAGTTCGATCTGGACGGGTGCACCGGGTCCCGTGCCCAACAGCCTGCTCCGGGTGCGGACCGGCCCGGCCTGGGTCTTCCGGAGATAGCGGAGGTCGAGGTCGACCACCACCACGGGCGAGTCGAAGCGGGTGGCCAGGAGATCTTCGGCCGCCGACTCGGCCACCAGCGCCACCATCGCTCCCTGCAGGGTCCCGGCGGGATTTCGGAGGTCAGCGGTGACTTCGACCTGCACGATGCCTTCGGCGGCGTCGACCACCTCGATGCCGGCCTCCTCCCGTAGCGGCCGTGACAGGGTGGCCGAGTGGTGGAAGATCAGGGGGGTCTGGCCCAGCGGCACGTTGGGCTTAGCCGGATCGGTCGGCTTGCGGGGGACCTTGGCGAAGCCGATGGCTCCGGTGGCGATCGGGATCCCGGCGTTCGTCTTCAGCTCGACCAGACAGGTGGCCGACCGCCCGCCCTGCCGAACGATCCGACTGGTGGCATCGATGCGGTCGGGGGCCGGAATCGGGCGCATCCGCACCGACATGTCCGTGGTGAGCGTCCACACGCTGGCGTCCTGATCCAGGGGGATGCCGGCCACCACGTCCACCACGAACGAGAGGACGCTGGCTCGGACGATGCCGTGGTGCAGCCCTTCCTCCTGCGGCGTGAGTTCGAGGATGAGGTCACCGTCCGCAAACCGCGCCGCGACACCCAGTCGGCTGGGGAGTGAGCTCCCTGGGCTCGAAACATCGGTCACGGGGTCTCCAGAATGGGCACGAGCCCTGGATGGTACCGGCGTTGACCCGTCCCGAGGGTGCCGTGTCCCTCCGACCCCGGGTGCGGAGGCCGCCCTCACCACCGACGTGGGGCGCCCGAGCCGGGGGTCAGTCCCTCGTCGGGTCGGGCCCCAACCGGTCTGGTCCCCGCCCGGGCTCTCCATCTTGCGGGCCCTCCGTGGTGTCGATGGCCGTGGTGTCGATGACCACCCCCGACGGTGCCTGGCTGAACCGCCACAGGGACGTCCGCTGCTGCTCCGCCCGGCGCTCTCGGCGCTTCGGGCTCAGCGCCAGCAGCACCCGGTCCACGGCCACCACGATCAGCCCGATGACCAGGAGAGCGGCCACGACGCCCAGCACGACGATCCCGACAAAGAAGATCAGCACCACGATGGCCGCCAGCACGACCACGCCGATGACCATGCTGAGGCAGCCGACACCGCCCGGGGCTCGCTCGTCGGTGGCCATGGGTCCGAGTATCCCACCGGCGACCGTGTGGAGTACCTCGCCGGTGGATCGGTAGGGTCATGTATGCCACCGTGGGTGGTGACCAGCTGAATCGGGTGTGCGCCACGGCCCCACCGTGCCGCCGCCCCCGACATGAACTCCGGGAGCCCAGATGACCATCGCCGCAGCAACCGAGGCGCAGCACCGTGGCGCCGCCGATCTTCCCTTCGCCGACATCGGCGGCGGCAACAAGCTCAAGGTCATCCAGGTCGACGTGGCGGAGGGTCTGTGGATCGTCGAGAACGTCTTCCAGACCGGCTATGCCGTCCAGACCCACCGCCATACCGGGCCTGTCTACGCCTACACGATGTCCGGGGCCTGGAAGTACCGGGAGTATGAGTACGTCAACCGCGCCGGCTCGTTCCTCTTCGAGCCCGCCGGATCCGTACACACCCTCGAGTGCGTCGAGGACGATACGCAGGTGTGGTTCCAGATGTACGGCGTCAACCTCAATCTGGCGGCCGACGGCAGTATCGAGAGCGTCTTCGACGGTCCCGGTGCGCTGGAGGCGTACTACGCACTGTGCGAGGCCGAAGGCCTGCCCCGGCCCGACGTACTGGTGAGCTGACTCCGCTGTCCCTAGCCCAGGTAGAGGCCGGCCACCTCGAATAGCTGGGGATCGACCCGCTTCGGCGTACCTACGGCCTCACCCAGTGGGATCAGGACGATGCCCCCGGCGCGCAGCGCCACCATGGTGCCGAACTGCCCGTCGTGCACGGCGGCCAGGGCCGCGGCCCCGAACCGGGTGGCCAGCACCCGATCGAACGCGGTGGGGGATCCTCCCCGCTGGATATGGCCGAGCACCGTCGACCGCGACTCGTAGCCGGTTCGCTGCTCGATCGACGCGGCCAGGAACGCCCCGATCCCACCCAGTTGAACATGGCCGAACTGGTCGACGGCTCCCGACCCGGTCGGTCCGACCGACGATGGGGCTGGCCCCCCGTCCTTCGGGAGGGCCCCCTCGGCCACCACCACCGTGGAGAAGAACTGGCCGTCACCGTGACGCCTGACCAGTCGCTCGCACACCTCGTCGAGTGAGAAGGGGACCTCGGGGATCAGGATCTCCGCCGCCCCGCCGGCCATCCCGGCGTGGACGGCGATCCAACCCACGTGCCGTCCCATCACCTCGCACACGATGACCCGGTGGTGGGACTCGGCCGTGGTCTGCAGACGGTCGATGGCCTCGGTAGCGATCTGGACGGCGGTGTCGAAGCCGAAGGTGACCTCCGTCCCCGACAGGTCGTTGTCGATGGTCTTGGGTACTCCGACCACCGGGAGGCCCCGCTGGTGCAGCCGGTCGGCCGCCCCGAGCGTGTCGTCTCCCCCGATGGCCACCACGGCGTCGAGCCGGAGTGTCCGCACGGTGGCCAGGACCCGGTCGGCGCCGTCGTCGGTGGCGAACGGGTTGGTACGGGACGTCCCGAGGATGGTCCCACCCCGGGTGAGAATGGATCGACACCGGTCGGTGTCCAGTGCGACCGTGTTGCCCTCGACCAGGCCCCGCCATCCGTCGACGACACCGACGAACTCGTCGCCGTGGTGGACAGCGCCTCCGACCACCACGGCTCGAATCACTGCGTTCAGTCCGGGACAGTCACCTCCGCCGGTGAGTAGTCCGATGCGCACCCCCTCATGCTACGGCCCGTCCGACTCGGTGCCTGGGAGGGCGACGGCTTTCCGGCTCGCCGGGGGTGGGCGGGACTCATCCCTGTTTCCTAGGGCACGGCCTCTAAGATCGGGTAGGTGAGTCCCGTCCACTCGCTGCAGGAGCCGTCGTGGGGGAGACGCCTCGGCCTCATCGTGGTGTCGTTGGTGGCCCTGGCCGTAGCGGGCTACGTCGGGTCCGTCGTCGGACCCCACTTCACCGCCTCGTCGGCCCCCTCCACCACGTCCACCACTACGCCCTCGGCATCGACCACCACGTCGACGGTGCCGCACGCCAGCGTGAAGGTCCTGGTGGCCAATGGCACCCAGGAGCCCAATGCCGCCGGTCACTTCGCCCAGCTGCTCCAACAGCAGGGATGGACGGTCGGCACCCCAGGGAACACCACCGCGGCGGCATCGAGCACGACGATCTACTACGCCCCGTCGAAGCAGCAGGCCGCCACCCTGATCGCCACCGAGCTACAGGTGCCGACGACGGCCATCCAGCCGATGGGTGTGACCGTCCCGGTGGCCAACGCCACGGGCGAAGACGTGGTGGTCGTCATCGGGTCCGACCTGGCCGGCACCGGTTTTCCGGCCACCACCACTCCGACCACCTGAGGGTGCCGGGCCACGACCCGGCCTCGGCCGTGGCGGCTGCGCCGCACTCGGGCTGATGGGGGCATCGAAGGCGGCCAGGATCTAGCCGCGTGAGTCCCTACACCATGGCAAGGGGCGGCTCGTCCCACGGCACGCCCGCCGGCGTCTCGGGAGCGCGGGTCGCCGGGCTAAGTAGTGTCCGACCCATGCCGATACTGCGCCCGCGTCGATCCGCCCGACCCCTCGCCGCCGTACTCGCCGTGGTGATCCTCACCACCGGCGGGGCCGCCACGGCCTCAGCCAGCTCTGCTGTCCGGCTGTCGGCCCACGCCTCTACGACCCCCCTCGGCGTCCACGTGGTCCACCCGGGGACGTCGGCTCCCTACCTGGCTGATGCGTCGGGCCGGGCCGTGCTGCTGCGGGGGGCCAACGAGAACGCCCTGGTCCAGTACGCCACCAACTATCCCGAGGCCCCGACCGTCGCTGCCTCCGACTTCTCCGAGATGGCCGCCCTCGGCTTCAACTTCGTCCGCCTCCCGGTCTCGTGGAGCCGGATCATGCCGGCGCCGGGGGTGATCGACCGGTCCTACCTCGACCGCGTGGCCCAGGTCGTCTCGTGGGCCCGGGCCGACGGGATCGGTGTCCTGGTCGACATGCACGAGGACAACTACAGCCTGAAGACCTACCCGGCCCACGAGGCCGACGGCGCACCTTCGTGGGCCATCGAGGACGACGGCACGGCCTGCACCCCGGAGGTGTCCACCACGGCCTGCTCCCTGGCCGCCTTCAAGAACTTCTGGGCCGACGTGCCGGTGGCCGGCCGGCCCATCCAGCAGTGGTATCTCGAGGCCGTGACCGCCGTGGCTCAGGCGGCCGGGGCCACCTCGGCCACCAGCAACATCGTGGGTGTGGAGCTGATGAACGAACCGTGGCCCTCGGGGGCCTCTCCGTTCGAACCGACGTCCCTCTACCCCTTCTACGGCCGGATGATCGCCGGCCTCCGGAGCGCCGGGGTGACGTCGCCACTGTGGTTCGAGCCCTCCCTGGTGCGCAACATCACCGACACGGCGGTGAACAACGCCGTCCGCTTCTCGACCGACCAGAACCTGGTCTACGCCGTGCACATCTACACCGGGGTGTTCTCGGCCCCCTTCGACCCGGTCGCCTCCCAGCCGGTGATGGCCACGTCCTACGCCAACGCCGCCCGAGAGGCGGCGATCTTCGACGCTCCGTTCGTGGTGGACGAGTACGGCTCCTCGGCCACGCCGGAGTGGAACGGCTGGTTGACCGCCCAACTGGCCAACCAGAACGCCTACCAGGTGGGCTCGGCGTTCTGGCTCTGGAAGCAGCGGACCGGCCGCTGGGACAACTGGGCCGCGGTGGCTCTCCACGGGGCCCTCCGTCCGACCACCCTGCGCGCCCAGATCCTCAGCCAACCCCATGTCGACTCGGTCCCCGGGGTGCTGGTGGGCACGACGGCCAGCGCCGAACGTCTCACCGCCACCACCAGCGGAGGGGGAGGGACGGCGTCGATCTGGGGTGGGACCGTCGTGGTGCGGGGTGGCCCCACCACCACCGCGAGCACGTTGCGGCACGTGACCGTGGGCGGGAACGCCGTCCGGGCCCGGTGCCGCACCGTGACCTTCACCACGGCCAGAGTGGTCCTGTCCGGCTGTCTGCTCACCTTCGCCGTCCCGCCGGGCACCCAGGCCATCGTGGCCACCCCGTAGGCGGCCGTGGCCCCCGTCAGAGGTCGCTGTCCATCGTCTCGGGCACTACCCGGGTCAACCACACCACGCCGATGCACAGCACGGCGAAGGAGGCCGAGGCCACCACCAGATCGAGGTCGCTCGAGGTGAAGTACTCGTCGAAGAGGTAGACGCTGAGCCCGATGCTGACCAGCGGATCCACGATGACCAGAAAGGGCTGGGAGGCCCGCAGGGGGCCGACATGGAGCGCGGCCTGGGTCAGGAGGGTGCCGGCGATCCCGCCCACGGCCACTGCGTACAGGGGCCAACGCAGGAAGGCCCCGCCGATGCCGTCGCTGGTCAGAGTGTCGGTCATGGCCTTGATGAAGGTGGCCTCCAACGCCCAGATCACCGATGCCGAGATGGCCAGCAGGGCGGCCCGCCTACCGGGCGAGCCCCGGGTGCCGAGCAGGGCCAGGATGGTGGCGACCACGGCACAGGCCACGATCGACACGGCCCACGCCCCCGAGTTCGGGTCGGCGTGGCCCCCCCGGGGCTCGGCAGTCACGATGAACACCGACACGGCCACGCACGTCACCACGGCCGCCACCCAGGCCTGCGGGCTGATCGACTGACGGATCCACAGGCGGCGGAGCACCAGCGAGAAGACCAGGTCCGTCATGAGCAGGGTCTGGACGACGGAGAGCGAGCCGTTGTGCAGGGCCACGGCCTGGAAGACGAACGCGCCGAGGAGGGCTGCTCCTCCGAACAGCCACAGCGGGTTGGTGACGAGATACCAGGCCAGCCGCCAGCCCTTCGACTCCTCGGGATCGCTGGTGCTGGCTACGTGCTGGGTGATCACGTTCACCGCATTGGCCAGCGCGGCCAGCAGTGCGAACAGCAGGCTCATTGGCGAATCGTACTGAGTGGCCCGTCGCCCATGGGCCCGCAGCCGCCGCCGGGATCAGGGGGCGGTGATCAGGCCGAGGCCCTTCTGGCAGTGGGGGCCTCCCCAGTGCTCGACGATCTGTCCGTCCCGGATCCGGAGGATGGCCGTCCCGTTGATGTTCACCGGCTGTCCCGAGGTCGGGACGTCGAAGAAGGGGGTGCCCGTGTGGGTGCCCTTCACCGTCCAGTTGGAGACGACCAGGTCATCGGACTCGATGAGCAGGTCCACTGTGAAGACCATGTCCGGAAAGGACGAACGGACCTGGTCCCACCAGAGCTGCTCCTCGCCCCGGATGTCGGTGCCCACCTTGTCGGGGGTGACCCGCTCGGTCACGTGGCTGTGGAAGGTCTCCGACCAGAACTCGTAGACGGCATCGGTGTCGCCGGCATCCATGGCCGCGCTGTACTTGGCCAGCAGGCGAAGGTTCTCGGACATGCTCGGTTCCCCCCTTCGCCCGCCGGCCACCCGGCCCAGGAGACCGGTCCGGCGGGGAAGATGCTCGTCGTCGTGGGCAGTCTGATCATACGCAGGGTGGCCCCGGCGGGGTCGTCCGGCCCCACCGGCAGGCGGTTCGACGGATCGGCGCCACCGATCACTCGATGACCACCAGCTCGTCGAGCTCGGCCCCCGTCGCCGTGGCGTCCAGCACCACCGGTGTCCGCGTGCGCATGACCGTGGTCACCACCACCTGGGCCAGAGCCAGAACGATGACCGAGCCCTTCAGCGAGGTGGCGACGGCGTGAGCCAGAGTGGCCCGGGCCTCCGTCCTGATCGACGTCCCGGTGGGCGGGAGGCCGGCCCCGTGGCGGCTCGCCGCCGCGAACACGGCGATCAGGATGCCGAGGCCGAGTGAGCCCCCGAGCTGCTGGGCCACGTTGACCAGCCCCGACGCCGCTCCGGCGTCCTCGGCGTCCACGCCGACGATGCCCGCCGTGGTCAGGGGCACCAGGGCCGATCCGATGCCGATGCCGAGCAGCGCCATGGGCAGCACGATCTGGGGGAAGAGCCGAGTGTCGGGCCCCAGTCGGCTCAGCCAGGCCATGCCCACCAGGGCCACCACCACCCCGCCGGCCAGTAGGCGGTGGGTGCGGAACCGGGGGACCAGTCGAGGTCATCCAGCTCGTCGGGGGAATCGCCAAGATCCAGACGGCTGAGCCTGCGCAGTTGGTCCGGCTCCTCGACGTGGCGATCGACGGGCTTCGCTACCGGCCGGCTGAGGCCTGACCCGACTCCAGGGGCTCGGGTCTTCCGGCTTCGGCGGATGAGGCCCGTCGTCCCGGCCCACCCGTGGCATGATGCCGACCGACCGGCCGGGTCGGGCGACGGTCCCGAAGTGCGGGCCGACCGACGATGGGGGAGGCACCGGATGATTCTGGACCGCTTCGGAATCGAGGGACGGGTGGCCATCGTCACCGGTGCCGGCCTGGGTATCGGCCGGGGCATCGCCATCGGTCTGGCCGAGGCGGGAGCCGATGTGGTGCTGGCCGCCCGCACCCGGTCCGACCTCGACGAGGTGGCGGGCCGGATCCGGTCCCTCGGCCGGCGAGCACTGGTGGTCCCGACCGATGTGACCGAACAGGCGGCCTGCGCCCACCTGGTGGCCTCGGCGGTCGAGGGCTTCGGCCGGCTGGACATCCTGGTCAACAACGCCGGCGGGGCCATGCCCCGGGCGGCCATGGACACCAGCGAGGGCTTCATGGCCCGCACCTTCGCCTTCAACGTCACCGCGCCGTTGACGCTGACCAAGCTCGCCGCCCGTCAGATGGTGGACACGGTCGGACAGGGCTCGGTGGTCAACATCTCCTCCCGCTCGGCCAGCATGACCCAGACCATGTTCGTGGCCTACGGGTCGGCCAAGGCGGCCCTCGACCGGATGACCCGCAACATCGCTCCCGAGCTGGCGCCCCGGGTGCGGGTCAACGCCATCGATGTCGGTGGTGTGGCCACCCGCTCCCTCGAGGTGGTGCTGACCGATGATGACCTCCGCCAGAGGTTCGTCGACGGAACTCCGATGGGCCGGCCCGGAGAGCCCGAGGACATCGCCTGTGCCGTCCTTTTCCTGGTGTCGGAGGCCTCCTCGTGGGTGACGGGGAAGGTGTTCGAGATCGACGGGGGCAGCGAGGCCTCGTCGATCGCCATACCCGCCCCGCCGTTGGAACCCTCCTCGGGAAGTGGGCGTGGGCCCTGACCACGGGGTCGGGGCCGACGCGGTGCGCGCGGCTAGCGGGTGCCGGGTGGGATCGCCCTCAGGATCTCCGACGCCGCCCGCTCGCCGGTGGTCACCGCCCCCTCCATGAACCCCTGGAAGTCGGGGGAGGTGTGCTCCCCGGCGAAGTGGATGGACCCCTCCTGGGTCCCCTCGACCCCACTGAAGCCGGTGTACTGGCCCACCTGGTACTGGGAGTAGGCCCCACCCGACCGGGGGTTGAGGTTGGGGTCCGAGTACAGAGCCAGACGTGGCCCGGCGTTCCACGCGCTGGTGAAGCCGGGGAAGAGGGGCTCCAGCGCCGCCAGATAGTCGGTGACGAGGGCGGGGGGAGCCGGCCCTACCGGGTCGGTGAGCCCGTAGCGGGGGGCCAGCCTGGTCCCCGGTCGTCCACCCAGGTAGTCGAAGAAGATCGGCGTGGCCGACGGTTGGTCCACCGAGTTGTCCCACCCGCTCACGGTGTGGTTGTCGGCGAACATGTTCCCGTCGTAGCCGTCGGCGTTCCAGGGGTGGCCGGACACCTGCAGCGCCACCTTGGCGTTGGTGCCGAGCGTGAGGGTGTCGATGGCTTTCATCTTGAGCGTCGAGAGGTTGGCCCCGGCCAGATCGACCTGCTTCAGCAGGTTGAACGGGATGGCCAGCACGACGTGGTCGGCGAGGACGTCGGTGGTAACCCCGTCCACGTCGAAGGAGCAGGTGTAGGTCCGGTTGCCGTTGTCGCGGAGCGCCACCAGCTGCTGTCCGGTCTGGTTGGTCCCCGGCGGCAGCTGGTCCACCATGCCCGTGACGATCTGGTCGTTGCCCCCCAGCACATGCCACTTCTCGTCAGTACCGCCCAACGCCGGCGTCCTCTTCGGTTGACGGTTGGAGCCGGGGACGCTGTCGTCGTAACCCAACAGGTAGATGACGTTGAGGGCTGACTGCTCCTCGGGCGGCCCTCCGTATTCGCTCTCGACGTCGAGGTAGCAGAGCCGGCCGAAGTCGGAGGCCAGGCCGCCCGGCACGTGCCCGTCGATCCATTCGGCTGCCGACAGGTTGTCGAGAGCGATGGACTTCGGGGTCCGGGTCAGGTGGGTGGTCGGCCATGGGGCGGCGGCCACTGCGTTGTGGAACAGGGACCAACCGAACGTGTGCCAATCGGCGGTGAGCATGGCCTCGGTGTACCGGCCCCCGTTGAGCCAGAAGGCGTCCACGGTGTGCCGGGGATAGGCATCGGTGTTCCCAAGGGTCAGTCCGAACCCGGCGGCCAATCGACGCATGGATCGGTGCTCGGACGAGATGAACTCGCCGCACCGCTCGACGATCTGTCCGCCGGCGAACACGCCGCGCAAGGTGTCGACCCGGCCGCCCAGGCGATCGTCCCACTCGTAGACGGTGCTCCGGAGCCCCCGGCGGGTCCACAGCCGGTGGGCACAGCGGAGCCCCGCCAACCCGCCTCCCACGATCACCACGCGGGGCGCCGACCGGTCCCCGAGGCCGCCCCGACCGTGGACCGACCCCGCGGCGGGGCCGAAGGTGGCCAGGCTGCCGGCGGCGAACCCGCAGAGCAGGGTCCGGCGTCCGAACCGGGTGTCCGTGTCCTTCTCGTCCGCGGCCATCCGTTGGGCGGCCTCATCCACGGGGGCACCGGTGGACCGGGCATGGGCGGAGGCCGCCGCCGCCCGTTGGAGGGCAGGTCCGATGCGGCCGTGGAGGGAGGTCCTCATGCCGCCGTCTTAGCCCTGACCATCGACGGCGGCAAACGGCCCGCGGCCCTCTCGGGCGGAGCCGGACGGGGAGCCGGCCGCCCCGTCCCCACACCTACACCTACCCGTGGCGTGTGAACTACATGGATGTAGTTCGACACGCGGTGTACGTGTCCTGGCGCCCCGCCCTTGTCACCCGCACCCGTCCAGGAGTACCGTCGACAAGTAGTGGATACAAGTGAGTACTCAGTGGATGCGTCGGGTGGCCTGGCCGAGCGCATCCGCGCCCACCGCCTGACCCACGGGATGACCCAGCGGGATCTGGCCGATCAGCTGGGCGTCACCCAACAGTCGGTGGCTCGGTGGGAGCAGGGTTCGCCTCCCCGCAAGTACATGCTCCGAGTCCTCGAGTCGCTGCTCGGTGAGCCCGACACCGGTGACCGACCGACGGAGATGGCCGAGATCATCGGGATCCGTCCCCCGGTGGCGAGTCCGGTCCAGGCCCGGGGCATCGAGGAAGCCCGGAAGGCCTACGTGCAGGGCTGCCTCAAACTGTTGGAACGGGGTGAGCGCCTGCCCAACCGGGTACTCCTGCTGCTCGCCGATGAGCTGGGCTGGGGTGGCGACAGGCAGTGACTCGCACCCCGGGGGCCTCCGGGGTCATGCCCTGAGGGGTGCGATCACCGAGGCCCCGTAACGCTCCAGTCCCTCGAGGGCCTGGGCCAGTGACGCCCCGGGGACCGAGACCCCGGCCCAGGTGACCCCCAACGCGGCCAGTTCGTCGAGTCCGGCCCGATGGGCGTCGGCGTCGAAGTGCTCACCCAGGCCGCCCCCGGCCGGGGTGCTGAAGGCCACGTCGATGTCGGTGCGGTCCCGCCCCTCCTCGTCGACGAACTGCCAGAGCTCGTCGAGCATGGCGGCCAGGTCGTCGACGGTCTCGAGCGGTGGGGTCTTGGTGGTGGTCGAGAGGGTCCGGGGTGCGGGGAACGGTGTCCAACCGTCTCCGTACCGGGCCACCCGTCGGCGGGACAGTCGGCTGTTGCCGCCGATCCAGATGGGAGGCGGGGTTCGAGGCTTGGGATTGGCCGACAGCCCCTTGGCGTCGATGCCGATCCCCGTAAAGGAGAAGTCGTCCTTGGTCCACATGCCCACCAGCACCTCGATGGCCTGGTCGAAGAGGGCGTTGCGCTGCTCGAAGTCGATGCCCAGACCCTTGTACTCCCCCCGCAGGTAGCCGGTGGCCACCGCCAGGGTGAAGCGGTCCTCGGACAGCATGGCCAGGGTGGCCACCATCTTGGCGACGATGAGGGGGTGCCGGTAGGGGAGGACGGCGATGTTGGGGATCAGGCGTATCCGCTCGGTCACCGCCGAGCAGAATGTCAGGGCCACGTAGGGATCCAGGGCATCGTGGCCCCCGGCCTGGAGCCACCGGTCGGTCGGCGCCGGATGATCGGTGAATCCGATGCCGTCGAATCCGGCGGCCTCCGCCGTCTGGGCGAACCGGGTGATGGCCTCCCTGCTCATCAGCTCCGGGCTGGCCGGATGGGTGATCAACGGGTAGGTGACGGTGAACTTCATGAGGGTGCCATGCCTTGGGGTTGCCTTCGCTGACGGGGACGGGATGGTCCGGCTCGACTTCGCTGTCGAACCCGGAGGTGTCGTTGCGCAAGCACGGTAACGCGGTCGGACCCGGTGGCGCCTCGACGGTTCCGGCCAGGCCGGGTCGGACCGGACACCGGATGGTCCCCCGGCCCACCGGCCCCGAGGGGGCTACCCTGCCCGGGTGCGCACTCCACGATCGCCGGTGGTTCTCGCCGCCGCGCTGCTGGTCGCTGCCGCGCTGGTGGCCACGGGAGCCGTAGGGGTGGCCCCGCCGGCATCCGCCTCGGTCCCGACGGTGACCAGCACCACCCTCAGGATGCCCCACGCCTACCGGCCCCAGGCCGCCCCCGGGTCGACCGACGACTACCACTGCACGCTGCTGAACCCCCGGATCACCACCAACTCGTACATCATCTCCAGCCAGTTCGTCCCGGGCAGCAAGGAGGACCACCACGCCGCCCTGTTCCTGGTCCCACCGTCCCTGGCCCGCACGGCCGAGCGGGACAACGAGGTGGGGAAGGGCTGGACGTGCTTCGGCGAAGGCGCGCTGCCCGACACGTCGGTGGCCGGCCTGGCCGCCGTCCCGCTGCTCGGGTTCTGGGCCCCGGGCCACGGGGCCGATCAGATGCCCAAGGGGGCTGGGGTGGCGCTCCCCGCCGGAAGCCTGGTGATCATGCAGGTCCACTACAACCTGCTGGTCGGAGACCATCCCGTACGCGATGCGCTGGTACTCCGTACCGTGCCGCGGTCGACACCGCTGAAGCCACTCCATCTCAACCTGCTGCTCGCCCCGCCGGACATCCCGTGCCCGACCGGGGTGACCGGTCCGCTGTGCGATCGGGCCGCCTCGCTCGCCAACCTGGGCCAACGCTTCGGCCCGAGCGCGGTCGACGAGGTCAACGGCATCGAGGGCCTCTGCGGGCACGACCCGTCGAATCCCCCCACCGGGAACTCGACGTCGTGCCTGACGACCATCGGTAAGGGTGGGTACATCGTCCGGGTGCAAGCGCACATGCACCTCCTGGGCGCCGCCTTCACCATGGTCCTCGACCCGGGAACGCCCCGGGCCAGGACGGTGCTCGACGTTCCCGCGTACAACTTCGACTACCAGCGGTCGTACAACCTGGCCCAACCGGTGGCGGTCGCGGCCGGCGAGCCGGTGGCGATCACCTGCACCTACCGGCCGACCCTGGCCCAGGAGCTCCCGGCCCTGCGCAAGGCCCCGCCCCACTTCGTCACCTGGGGGGACGGGTCGACCGACGAGATGTGCATCGGTCTCGCTTGGACGTCGACGGCCCTCCCGAATCCGCGCGCCACGGTCTAGCTCCAGACGAGCCGACCCTCCGGGTCGATCCGGGCCGACGGGGCCGCAGCGGTGCCGGCGGCGGCAGCCACGAGGGGGCGCGCCGGTGGGCGCGGTCGCTCGACGGGCCACCGAGGGGTCTCCGGCCTGTTTGGTACGGTCGCAGGGCTGGCGGCCGAACGACGAGGGAGGTGGGGGCGATGCTGTCGAAGAGCGAGCGCCGACTGGCCAAGTGGTCGGACAAGATCCAGAAGTGGGCGGACGCCCGCATCGAGGAGTTCGGGTCCGACAGCAAGGACGGCCAGTACGCCTTCGGGGTGTCCATGGGCATCGCCATCGCCAAGGGCAAGATGACTCAGCCCAAGAACATGAAGAAGCGCTACAAGCCCCAGGCCATCAAGGGCCTCGAGGACTGCAAGTGGCTCATGAGCAAGGCCGTTGCCTACGGCGACGCACCGTCGGGCCCGTTCCTCGAACTGCTCCAATCCCCACGCATGGTGCCCGTCTCGGGCACATGGTCCCGTCGGGACAGCCCCGACTGAGCGGCCTCGACTGAGCAGCCCCGACTGGCCATCCCGCCGGCCCGCTGCCCCGACCGGGTCTGCGTGACACGATCACCCCGTGAAGGTCCGGCCGGCTCGGCCGGTCCGAGGGATAGCGGCTCCGGGCCGGAGCCCGGACGGCGGCGGGGGGGGACGATCCGGTCAGGTGGCCGGTGACCCGAGCCCGACCGGTTCGCCGGGCCCGCTTCCAGAGGTGGCTCCGGAGTCGGTGGTGAGGATCTGTCGAACCCGTGGGATGACCTCGGTCCCGTAGAGCTCGGTGCTCTCCATGAGCAGCTCGTGGGGCAGTTGACCAGCGCTGTACTTCATGTCGAAGCGCGACAGCTGCAGCAGCCGTGCGGTCGAGGCGAACTTGGTGGCCACCGTCTCGGGTGAGCCCACGTAGAGGGATCCGGTCGGTCCGGCCTGGTGGTCGAACTCGGCCCGACTCATCGGACCCCAGCCGCGCTCCGCACCGATCCGGTCACGCATCCGCTTCATGTGGGGCCACAGTTGCTCGCGGGCCAGGTCGTCCGTCTCGGCGATATGACCCGGTGAGTGAACGCCGATGGGCAGGTCGGGCGCCTCGAACTCGGTCAGGGCCCGGTGGTACAGGTCGACGAGCGGAAGGAACCGTTCGCTCTCCCCACCGATGATGGCGATCATGAGGGGCAGTCGGTAGCCGGCCGCCCGGACGATGGACTGGGGACTGCCGCCCACGCCGATCCAGGTGGTGAGGGACCCGGATTCGGTCCGTGGATAGACCTGCTGCCCGGCGAGGCCGGCTCGGGTCTGACCGAACCAGGTGACCGGCTGCTCGTGTCGCAGCTCGGCGAAGAGCTGGACCTTCTCTTCGAACAGCTCCTCGTACTGGGAGAGCTCGTAGCCGAACAGGGGGAACGACTCGGTGAAGGAGCCGCGACCGAGGATCACCTCGGCCCGCCCCTGGGACAGGGCGTCGAGGGTGGCGAACCGCTGATAGACCCGCACCGGGTCGTCCGAGCTCAGCACGGTCACCGCCGACCCGAGCCGGATCCGTTCCGTACGGCCGGCGATGGTGGCCAGCACCATCTCGGGGGAGGCCACGGCGAAGTCGGCCCGGTGGTGCTCACCGATGCCGATGAAGTCCACGCCGACGGTGTCGGCCAGCACGGCTTCCTCCACCACGTCCCGGATTACCGTGGCGGCCGAGCGCGGGGTGCCGTCGGCATCGACGGTGATGTCGCCGAAGGTGTCGAGACCCAGTTCGAGTTGGCGGTCCATCGGAAGCTCCATCCTCTGCCTGCCGATCGCCTCACGGTTGGCACCGTCCGAGCGTAGGGCCGAGGACCCCCGGCTCAGACGGTGGCTGGGCCTCCGCCCGGGCTGACTGGCCCGGCGGCCACGGGACCCGACGGGTTGAACGGTGGAGCCCCTCCGGCCGGGTCGGTCGGGTGCAGCCACCAGGGTTGGTCGGTCACCGGAGCCGCGGGAGGCGCCGGTGCGGCCGGGCGCTCCACCCGTCTCCACAGGAGCATTAGGCCCCCCACGGCCAGGACCAGCGACACCGCCAGCAGCGGGATGGTGACCAGGGCCCGGTGGTCGGTGGCCGACTGACACTCGCTCACGAATTGGGACCAGTTGGCGCGGGCGGCCTTCTTGGTGACCGGGGGCTCGGCCCCGGCGCCGATGGAGCCCGGGTTGACCAGGGCCGCCACGGCGGCTTCCGCACCCAGCCCCGGCCCGCACGTACCCCCGGCCTTCGGCGGCGGCAGCGGCGCCCACAGGCCGGACACGGCCACCGTGGCTCCGAACAGGCCGACGAAGACCAGGGCCAGGGCCAGCCAGGGCGAGGCCACCAGCCGCCTCACCTGCATTCTCCGTTCATGCCCACAGAGCGTAGGCCGACCGGTGACGACAGATTCAGCGGGCCGGGCCATCGCTGGGGGAGGCTGGCCGCCCGGTGCGCCCGTCGTCAGGTCCTGAGCTCAGGAAGGGCCACCTCGCGGTGGTAGAGGAGGTAGAAGAGCAGCACCGTGATCAGGGGGACGGACGGACCTTCGGACCGCAGGGCGGGGGCGTCCTCGAAGTGGAGGTCCAACTGCAGTCGCTCGGGCCGGGGCTGGAGTTGGAAGATCTGCGGGTACCGGATCGAGGTCCACGTCCCGTCCTGGAGGAGCAACAGGCGTCGAGATGTCACGACGGCGTCCGACCAACCGGCCCAACGCCACCGGGCCGCCGCCTCCCGGTCGGACTGGCGCCGCCTGTGCGCATTCCACGCCGCGCTCCCGAGCGCGGTGATGGTGAGGGTTCCCAGGCTCCCCAGACCGAGGAGTGTCGTCGTGTCGTACGGAGGGCCCGGCTGGGCGTAGTACCGGGCGGTCCTCACACCAGTGCAGGCGAACGCCGTCTCTTGGGGTTCCAGCCGCAAGCCGGTGGCGACAGGGACGAGTGATCCCCCGGATCGGAGATGGGCCATCAGGTGGTGAGCGTCCTCCATCCCGGATCGGGAGGCTTCGTCCTGGCCGGATGGGTACCTCATGGTGTTCGACCTCCCTCGTCGACGGCCTGATCGGGCCCGGCGGCCCAGTGGGACCACGCCGGCGCCAGGTTCGTACGGGGGTGTGACAGTTACGTCCCTGTCATTCCTGCCGATCCCCGTGAGGGCAGGCCATCGGGAGGACGGAAGGCGCCCGTGGCCCAACCCGAACCCGGGCACGCCTCGACTAAAGCTCGACGGGCCGGTGGCCGATGCCGTAGGCATGTCCGCGTCGCAGGAGTGGCTCGACGTCCAACCGGTCGAGGGTGGAGCGCGCCCGTGTCCCGACTGCGGAAGCCCCTTCGAGGCGGCCGAGTCCCACCGGATCTGCCAGGCCTGTTACGACGCCTACGTCGACAACGCCGGGCGGTAGCCGGACCGATTCCACGGGGCCGGGAGGAGCACGCCCCTTCCCCCGATCGGACGCACCGACCTCACGCGCCGTCCCCGTACCGGGACGGTGGCGGGCGCCACCACGGTGGCCCGCAGGGTGGGAACGATCTCCGCCACGTTTCCATCTAGCCTCTGATCCATCGTCGGACCGATCGGAGGCGAAATGCCAGGCGTGCCTTGCCACCCCGTGGAGCGGTCGTCCGTCCCTCCCCTTCGTGCCGTGCCCGGGCCCACCGGCCGCCACCGGGCCCGCCCGTCGTCGGCCGTACTCGTGACCGGTCCCCGAACGGCACCGTGCCCCCGGTGAGGCTCGAACTGACAACGGTGGACGCCTTCACCGACATGGTCTTCTCCGGCAACCCTGCGGCGGTGGCCGTCGTGGACGGCTTTCCTGACGACACCCTCATGCAGGCGGTGGCCCTCGAGATGAACCTCTCGGAGACGGCCTTCGTGGTCGAGCGAGGCGATGGTGATCACGACCTGCGGTGGTTCACCCCGACCACCGAGGTGGACCTCTGCGGACACGCCACGCTGGCCTCGGCCCACGTGCTGGGCGGCACGGCCCGGTTCCATACTCGGAGCGGGGTGCTGTCGTGTGTCTCGGGTGCCGGCGGCTGGATCGAGATGGACTTCCCCGTCGATCGGCCCGTGGCGGCTGACCCGCCGCCAGCCCTCCACCTGCCCGGACTGGTCTGGTACGGCCTGGGCCGGAGCGACGCCATCGCCGTGGTGGACCGCGCCGCCACGGTGCGGGGGTTCCGGCCCGACCTGAACCAGATCGCGGCCTCGGGTATACGCCTCCTGATGGTCACCGCACCCGGGGACCGACCGGGGACCGACTGTGTCACCCGGGTGTTCGCCCCGAACGCCGGCGTGGCCGAGGACCCGGTCACCGGCTCCGCCCACTGCACACTGGCCCACTACTGGGGCGGGCGGCTGGGCAAGGATGTCCTGGTCGGCGAGCAGGCGTCCTCTCGGGGTGGGGTGGTGCGGATGCGGCGACAGGGCGATCGGGTCGTCCTGTCCGGCCAAGCCGTCACCGTGTCCCACATCCTCATGGCCATCCCCGGATCCCTACGGGTGGCCCCGATTCCCTAGAGGCTGCCGGGGCTTGGCTCGGCCCACTGCCGTGTCGTATTCCCGCCAGCCAGAAGCCGGGCCGGAGCGTACTGTGCTGGTGTGTACGAGGACTTCGACCGGTGCTACCGGGCTGTGCAATCCAAGGACGCCCGTTTCGACGGCTGGTTCGTCACCGCCGTGCACACCACCAAGATCTACTGCCGGCCGAGCTGTCCGGTCCGCCCGCCCTTCGCCCGCAACCTCTGCTTCCTGCCCACGGCGGCCGCGGCCCAGCGGGCCGGGTTCCGGGCCTGCAAGCGGTGCCGACCGGACGCTTCGCCCGGC
Source organism: Acidimicrobiales bacterium (assembly GCA_038210245.1). Lineage (GTDB taxonomy): Bacteria > Actinomycetota > Acidimicrobiia > Acidimicrobiales > RAAP-2 > Bog-756. The sequence goes on along the minus strand of JBBQWW010000005.1, from coordinate 83,270 downwards.
TCGCCCGAGTGGAACGTCCGGCGGGACGTGGTGGCCCGGGCCATGCGCCTGATCGCCGACGGCACCGTCGACCGGGACGGGGTGACCGGCCTGGCCCATGGGGTGGGGTACAGCACCCGACAGCTGGAGCGGCACCTGCTGGCCGAGGTCGGTGCCGGTCCCTTGGCTCTGGCCCGGGCCCAGCGGGCCCAGACCGCCCGACTGCTCATCGAGACCACGGGGATGCCCTTCGCCGATGTGGCCTTCGCCTCGGGGTTCTCCAGCATCCGCCAGTTCAACGACACCGTTCGCTCGGTGTTCGACGGAACCCCGACCTCCCTGCGGACCCGGTCCCTCGGCAGGGGCACGCCGCCGGCCCCCGGGGCCCTCACCTTCCGCCTCCCCTTCCGGGCCCCTCTGGCCCCGGACACCCTCTTCGGGCATCTGGCCGCCACCGCCGTGCCCGGCTGCGAGGAGGTCCGCGACGGCGCCTACCGCCGCACCCTCCGACTCCCGGCCGGCTCCGGCGTGGTCACCCTCACGCCGACCCCCGACCACGTGCTGTGCCTGCTCGCCCTGGACGACCTGCGTGACCTGTCCACGGCGATCGCCCGCTGTCGCCGCCTCCTCGATCTCGACGCCGATCCGGAGGCGGTGGTCGATGGACTGGTCGAGGACCCGAGGCTGGCGGAGCCGGTACTCACGGCTCCGGGCCGGCGTATCCCCGGAACGGTCGACGAAACCGAGCTGGCCCTGCGCGTCGTGCTCGGCCAGCAGGTGTCGACGGCCGCGGCGCGCACCCACGCCGCCCGCCTGGTCGCCCGGCACGGCCTGCCGGTAGCCGACCCCGCCGGAGGGCTCACCCATCTCTTCCCGTCCGTGGAGGCCCTGGCCGAGCTGGACCCGACCACACTGGGTCTCCCACGAACCCGTGAGCGCGCCTTCGCCGCCCTGGTCGATGCGCTGGCTTCCGGCGCCGTGGTCATCGGTGTGGGCGCCGACTGGGACCGGGCCCGACGTCAGCTCGAGGCCATCCCCGGCGTCGGAAAGTGGACGGCTGAGATGATTGCCATGCGGGCCCTCGGCGACCCCGACGCCTTCCCCGTCTCGGACATGGGTGTGCGCCGGGGTGCCGCCTTGCTGGGGCTGCCCGACACCGTCGCCGGGCTCGACTCCCGATCCCGCCGGTGGCGTCCCTGGCGCTCCTACGCCGTGCAGTACCTCTGGGCCGCAACCGACCACCCGGTCAACCACTGGCCACCGAAAGGAACCCCATGAACACCACGGTCTTCACCTCGATGGACAGCCCCGTCGGCACCATCACCGTGGCCGGCGACGGCACCGTGATCACCCACCTGCGCATGACCGACCAGACCTACGATCCCCCCGACCGGGACCAGTGGCGTCACGACCGATCGGCGTTCCCCGAGGCCGTCCGCCAGCTGCAGGCCTACTTCGCCGGCGACCTCACCCGCTTCGACCTGCCCCTCCGTGTGGAGGGAACGGCGTTCCAGCGCCAGGTGTGGGACGCGCTGGTCGAGATCCCCTACGGCGAGACCGCCTCCTACGGCGAGATCGCCGACCGCATCGGCAAGCCCGGAGCAGCCCGGGCCGTGGGCCTGGCCAACGGGCACAATCCCATCGGCATCATCGTCCCGTGCCATCGGGTCATCGGGGCCAACGGCTCGCTGACCGGGTACGGCGGCGGCCTCGACCGCAAGCAGACGCTGCTCCAGCTCGAGAAGGACCACTTCACCCCGCGTCTGGTCCTCCCGGTCTGACCGGGAACGCCTCCCGTCGGTTCAGAGCACCAGGCCGGCCAGCAGGTCCATCGACCGCAGCCAGGCGTCGAGGTCCTTCTGCCACGGGGCCGACACCACGTGCTGGATGCCGGCCTCGGTGAAGGCGGCCAACTCCTCCTGGATGAGACCGGGCTCCATGCCCTGGGGGTCCCACCCTGTCCGCAGCGACACGGGGAATGCGTCCTCGGGGTGGTCCCTCCGGATGCGCTCCACCACCGGGCCCACCTGCTCCACCGACAGGCCCACGGCCTGGTAGCCGTCGCCCCGGGCCGCGGCGCGCCGGTAGGCCGGTTCGCTGCTCCCCCCGATCCAGATGGGGATGGGATGGTGGGGCTTGGGCAGGATGCGCAGGTCGTCGAAGGAGGTGAACTCCCCATGGAAGCTCACCGGATCCTCGCTCCACACCCGACGGAACAGGTCGATCGTCTCGTCCAACCGCCTCCCGCGATTGTGGAAGTCGTAGCCCAGGGCGCGGTACTCGACCTCCGACCAGCCCACACCCACGGCGACGGTCACCCGGCCGCCGGACAGGGCGTCGAGACTGGCCAGCGAATTGGCCAGTTCGAGGGGGTTGTGGGTCGGTACCACCAGCACGCTCGTCCCCAGGCCGATCCGTTGGGTGGAGGCTGCCGCCCACGTGAGGGTGACCAGGGGGTCGAACAGATGGGGCGACGGATAGCTCTGCGCCGTCGGATGGACGATGTGGTCGCTCACCCAGAGGTCACTGAAGCCGAGCGCCTCGGCGTGTCGGGCCGCCCGGGTGATGGACTCGGCGCCGGACACCCGTCCGTACTGGGGGAGGTGCACTCCGACTCGCATCTGCTGGTTGCCTCCTCGGTAGGGCCGCTTTCCGATCCCACGGTCGTGAGCCAACCCTAACGGGGCGCCCGGCCCGACTCCGGCGGGTCGTCCGGCCGCAGCCGGGCCGGTGGCGTCGGACTCAGCGCACCCGCACCCCCTCCAGCGTGTTCCGCACCACCTCGTCGGCCAGGGCGTCGTCCAAGGGCTGGTGGCGCATCATCAGGCGCCAGTAAAGGGGGGCGTAGAGCTGGTCCATCACCGTCGGGATATCGACGTCGGGCCGGATCTGCCCCCGATCGACGGCCCGGCCCAGGACGGTGGCGGTGGCCTCCCGCCGAGGCTGCAGCCACCCGGTCCGCAGTGTGTCGGACAGCGACGGATCGGACTGGGCCTGGCCGATGAGCTCAGCCATGAGCTCGCCCGCTCGCCCCCGGAAGGAGTGGATGAGGAGCCGGATCTGGGTGGTCAAGTCGCCGGCCACGTCGCCGGTGTCCACGTAGGCGTACGTCTCGTCGAAGCGGTGGAAGTAGGCATCGACGGCCACGGCCCCCCGCGACGGCCACCACTTGTAGATGGTCACCTTGCTCACCCCGGCACGGGCGGCGACCGCCTCCATGGTGGCGGCGGCGAGGCCCCCCTCGACCAGCAGGTCGGCAGCGGCGTCCAGGGTGGCCAGCCGGGCCCGCTCGCTCCTCGGTCGCCCGACGGCGGGGTTGGTCGGCGCGTCGGGGCTGGTCACAGGCCTGACGTTAGATCATGAACGACTCGTACACAAACCTGATACTGTACGTAGTGTTCACTTTGTCGAGGAGGTCGCCATGAGCGAAGTCGCCCCTGCCGCCACCCCACGCACCGGCATGGGTGGAGCCCTCATGGTGCTGTTCGCCGTGGCCTGCGGGGTGTCGGTGGCCAACCTCTACTACGCCCAGCCGGTGCTCGGCGACATCGCCAGGTCGTTCGGGACCAGTTCGGGGACGGCGGGTCTCGTGGTCACCTTCGCCCAGATCGGGTACGCGGCGGGCCTGGCCCTGCTGGTGCCACTGGGTGACCTCCTGACCCGGCGCTGGCTGGTGCCCGCCGTTCTGATGGTCACCGCCGCCGGACTGATGGTCTCGGCCGCCGCCCCGGACATCGGAGTGCTGGTGGCGGTGGGGCTCATCATCGGGGCCGGCTCGGTGGCGGCGCAGATCCTCGTCCCCATGGCCGCCTCCCTGGCCGACGAGGAGCACCGCGGCCACGTGGTCGGCGTGGTCATGAGCGGCCTGTTGCTGGGCATCCTGTTGGCCCGCACCGTGTCAGGCATCGTGGCCCAGGCCTCGAGCTGGCGGGTGGTCTACGTGATGGCCGCCGGCATGACCGCGGTGCTGGCCCTGGTGCTGGCCCGGCGGTTGCCCGGGGAGCGTCAGCGACCCCGTATCGGCTACGGCGCCCTCCTGGGCAGTGCGGCCAAGCTGCTGGCCACCGAGTCCCTCCTCCAGCGCCGGGCCCTGTTCGGGGCGCTGGGCTTTGCCGCCTTCAGCGTGTTCTGGACGACCATGGCCTTCCTGCTGGCTGGGGCCCCGTATCACTACGACGACCTGACCATCGGGCTGTTCGGGTTGGTGGGGGCCAGCGGTGCGCTGATGGCCAACGTCGCCGGCCGTTGGGCCGACCGCGGCTGGACCCGGGCCACCACCCTGGTCTTCGCCGGCCTGGTGGCGGTGTCGTTCCTTCCCCTGTGGTGGGGACGTCACGATCTGGCCATGCTCATCGTCGGGATCCTCCTCCTCGACGTGGGGGTGCAGGGCCTGCAGGTGACCAACCAGTCCCTCATCTACCGGCTGGCCCCCGACTCCCGTAGCCGGGTCAACTCGGCCTACATGGTCTGCTACTTCGCCGGGGGCGCCATCGGCTCGGCCATCGGCAGCTCGGTCTACGAGAGCCATGGCTGGGCCGGGGTGTGCGTGCTCGGCGGCGTCATCGGCACCGTCGCCACCGTGGCCGCCCTGGTGGACGGGATCCGTCGGCCGGCCGTGCCCACCATCGGGGCGACGACCTAACGCTCGAGGTAGGGCTCGACCAGCCGGTCCGGGGCGCAGTGGAGCCACCCGTCGAGCAGGGCCTCCTCCAGGGCCTGCTCGGTCACCACGTCGAGTCGGACGAGGACGGCCGGGTAGTTGTCGAAGTGGGCGATGGTGAAGAAGGCCCGGGGATTGGCCTGGAGCACCGCCTCCTTCTCGATGAGGTCCTCAACCCCTACGGCCAGGATGGGTCCCTCCGGCACCGGATCCGTCCCGAACCGCTTGATGTCGGCCTTGCTGAACGGCCGTTCCCAGGCAAAGCCCTTGCCGTCCACGAACCAGGTGCGGTGGCCGTGGCGCGTTCCCTCGGTGACCTCGGGGAGCTCCCCGGCCATCCGGGCCACATCGTCGAAGGACACCATGGGCCGAGCGTACCGTCGGTGTGCCCTCCGATCCGGAGGCACCGGTGCCGATCAGCGCGGGGTGAGGAACGGGGCGAGCGAGGTGAGGAACCATTCGCTGATGACCATGACCGGGGCCCCGTCGACCATCAGGCGGTAGGTCCGGGCCAGGAGCACGTCACCGGGCGGGGGGACGCCTTCCGACCCGAGGGACCCGGCCTCCGGACCGGGCCCGGGCTCCCGCGTCACCACCAGGCCCTCGGCCTCGAGGATCCGGCCGATGGGCTGGTGGCCGGTCGTGAGCTGGGCCACGAATCCCTCCGGTAGCCGGCTGGGTACGAGCACCGCCCTCGCGAACACGTACCGGTGTTCCGACCGTCGCCCCACCAGCCGGGCCGTCCGGCCCAGCAGCGGGTGCCCCGGTGGGACCTCGAGTGGCCCGCCGGCCGTGGCCGACAGGGGCCGGTGAGCCAACGGCTCGGCATCGATGGGCTCGCCCACCAACTCTTCGAGCACGCCGGTGACCGTGCCCCCGGATCGTCCGAGGGCCGTGTCGAGAGCCCTCTCGAGGGGCGGGGTGGGGGACACGACCCCATTGAAGTGCATGGGGACGGCCGACGGACGGCCGACGCCCTATCCTCGGCAGCAACCTGACCGACCGGGGTACCGGACCCGGTATCGGCGACGAGGGAGACGGTGGTGGACGAGGGATCCGACGGGAACGACATCGAGCCGCTGAGCTGGCGGTTCGCCGCGCTTATCGGCCGACCGGTGGGGTCCGGCGGCCCTTCCGTGGCCCCCGATCCGGTCAACCAGCCCATGATCAGGCATTGGGCGGCGGCGTTCGAGGACCACAACCCCGTCTACACCGACCCGGCATTCGCCGAGCAGACCCGGTTCGGGGGCATCGTGGCCCCTCCCCTCATGCTCCAGACCTGGACGATGGCCACCCCGACCATCACCGGTATCGCCGAGCGGGGCGGCTCGCCCGTCGAGTCCGAGGGGAAGGGACCGTTGTCCGCCTTCGACGACGTCGGCTTCGTGGGCACCCTGGCCACCGACTCCGAGTTCGAGATCGACCGCTACCTGCGGCCGGGCGAGACGGTGTCGGCCTCGACCGTGGTGGAGTCCATCTCGGAGGAGAAGGCCACCCGTCTCGGACCCGGCTACTTCGTGACCTGGGTCACCACCTACACCGTCGGGTCCGGGGAGGTGGTGGGCCGCCAGCGGTTCCGCATCCTCAAATTCCGGCCGGAGGCGGCGACGTGAGCGCCGACTCCCCCGCTGAGACCCTGACGTTCGGCGCCATCGCCGTCGGGGACCTACTGCCCGATCTGGTCCTCGAGGTTACGGCCACCCGTATCGTGGCCGGCGCCATCGCCTCCCGCGACTTCATGCCCGTCCACCACGACCGGGCCTACGCCAACTCGCAGGGCGCCCCCGACATCTTCATGAACATCCTCTCCGACACCGGGTACTGCAGCCGGTTCCTGACCGACTGGGCCGGCCCGGAGGCCATGGTCGGCCGGTTGGCCATCCGGCTCGGTGTCCCGCTGTTCCCCGACACCACGCTGACCTACTCGGGCTCGGTGCTGGCCACGCGGGTAGAGGACGGGGAGGGCGTGGTGGAGGTGGCCCTGCGGGCCGCGACCGACCTCGGTGACCACGTCACCGGCACGGCCACCCTCCGCCTGCCCCTGGGCATCACCACCGACTGAGCGGGACGGTCCCGGGGGACCGGGCGCACCTACGCCGGCGGCGACCAGCGGAGGTCGAAGACCCGGCGGACCATGGGCTCGAAGGTGGACAACGGCTCGCTCGGGTAGTCGGGGTCGAACGACACCTCGTCGTAGCGTCCGCAGAACTCCACCGTCTGGTCGTAGAAGGGGCTGGTCACGAAGGCGTCCCGTTCGTTGGGGTCCCGACCCAGGTGCTGACCGATGTAGTACATCTGGAACACCGGGTGGTGGGCCAGCATCCAGTAGTTGGCTGTGGACACGAACGGCTTGAGGACGGCGGCCGCCACTTCGCCGTGGTTGAACGGGCCCATGGCTTCGCCCACATCGTGGAGGAGGCAGCACACCACGTACTCCTCGTCCCGGTCGTCGCGCAGCGCCCGGGTGGCCGACTGCAGGCTGTGCTCGAGGCGGTTGACCGGGTATGTGGCGTCGGCGGTCAGATCGGTGAGCATCGACAAAAGCAGGTCGGGCAGCGCCCGGATGTTCTCCTCGTGGACCGCGGCCAGCAGGGCGAAGTCCTCATCGGTCCCCTCGTCCATGCGGCGGAAGTGCATCTTGCCCTCGACCATGACCGCATCCTATTTCGGTGCGTCGCCTACCCCGGGATGGCCTCTCCCACCGAGTGCACGTCCACCGGCTCGTCGAACCCTTTGAGCTGCCGCCGGCCGGCCTCGCGGAAGCCGAAGGCGGCGGCGGCCGAGCGGGCGGTATCGGCGTCGACCAGCACCTCACCGGGAACGGCCAGATCGGCCAGCCGTGAGGCCAGGTTGACCACCGGCCCGTAGTAGTCGCCGTGCCGGGTGATGACGTCGCCGAAGCACACGCCACCTCGGGGCTCGATGCCGGTGCCCGAGGAGGCGGTGATGTCCCGGGCGATGGCGCAGCCGGCCCCGGCGTCGGGGGCCACGAACATCACCTCGTCGCCGATGTGCTTGACGATCCGGCCCCCGTGGGCGGTGGCCACCTCGAAGGCCCTCCCCTCGAACTCCCCGATCACCTCCAACAGCGACGTGGGGGAGGTGTGCAGCGAGTAGGGGGTGAAGCCGACCAGGTCCACGAAGCCCACGGCCAGTCGGTGCAGCGAGCGGTCGCTCACGTCGGCCTGGGCCGCCCGCTGGCGGTCGATGGCGTCCCGCATCTGGTGGGCGAAGACCGCCCCCATCGAGGCCCCCAGGCGCAGGGCGGCGGCGTTGACCGTGACCTGTCCCTTGGCCCAGGCCAGGACGTCGAGGCCCGGCGCGTCGTGGTCCGGCTCCTGGGTCTGGACGTAGACGGCCACCGCGGCCTCGGCCACGCGGGACAGTGAGCTGCCGAGGACCCGCAGCAGCTCGCCCCCGTGAGCCCCCACCGGATTGGCCTGCACGAGGAAGGCGGTGAAGTCGGCGTCCTCCTCGGAGAACATGGCCCGGTCCTCGTCGGCGACGGCCACGCCCATGGTGCGCCACATGGCCAGCACATCCAAGACGGTCGTCCCGGACCGCTCGGCCAGGTCCCGGGCGGTGAGGGTGGCCCCTCGGGCCAGCACCAGGTCCCCGGCCAGCCCGGCCAGATGCGACTGCCGGCGGGCCTCGGCGATCTGCTCGTCGGTGGCCCCCAGGGCCCGGAGGTAGGTGTCGATCTCCATGGCGTCCTCGTCCACGGTCACGTGGCGACGCTACCGGAACTGCCGACGGGGCGGGGTGCCCACCCTTCTACGGCCGGCGCCGGCGGTCACCGGTCGGTGCACCGGTATACCGGAGCCATGTCCGACGAAACGTTCACGCTGGGTACCCGCACCGTCCGCCGGATGGGCTTCGGGGCCATGCAGCTTCCCGGCCCCGGGGTCTTCGGACCCCCGAAGGACCGGTCCGGGGCGCTCGCCGTGGTCAGGCGGGCGGTGGACGCCGGGGTGAACCACATCGACACCGCCCAGTACTACGGGCCGGACGTGGCCAACGAGTTGCTGCGTGAGGCGCTGCATCCCTACCCCGATGACCTGGTGATCGTGTCCAAGGTCGGGGCGGCCCGGGACGGGCAGGCCCGGTGGCTGCCGGCCCAGACCCCCGAGGAGCTGCGGGCCGGTATCGAGGCCAACCTGGCCGCCCTGGCCCTCGACCGGATCCCGGTGGTCAACCTCCGGCGCCTTCCTGAGTCCGACGTACCCTTCGCCGAGCAGTTGGACGCCATGGAGGCGGCTCGTGCCGACGGACTCATCGGGGCCGTGGGACTGAGCAACGTCGATCTGGACCAGTACCGAGAGGCCACCGCCCGCGTCGACATCGCCTGCGTGCAGAACCCCTACAACCTGGCCGAGACTCCGGACGCCGACCTCTTCGCCACCTGCCGAGCCGACGGCGTGGCCTTCGTGCCGTTCTTCCCCCTGGGCTCGGCGTTCCGCGCCGAGAACCCGGTGCTGACCGCACCACCGGTGGTGGCCACCGCCCGGCGGCTCGGGACCACGCCGGCCCAGATCGCCCTGGCCTGGCTGCTGCACCTGGCCCCCAATGTGCTGCTCATCCCGGGCACGTCCTCCCTCGGGCACCTCGAAGAGAACCTGGCCGCCGCCCAGGTGGTGTTGGACGACGAGGCGTTGGCCGTGCTGCCGTAGCCGAGTCTCCGAGGGGAGGGCGGTAGCCGGACTGCTCCCGTCTCCCCCACCGCCTCCGTCCCAGGGGGTAGCTATTGACTACAGCTAATGGTCCGAGGTGCGGTCAGCGACCTGTTGGGCTCGGAAGCTCAGACCTAGCGGCCGGGGCCCGGCGTTACTCGCCCAGGCTCTCGCGCAGCGCGGCGAGGGACCCGGCCACACCGGCGAGCTCGTGGCGGAGGGCGGCCAACTCGGCGGCCAGTGCCCCGATCCGTCGGTCGAGATCCCCCGGCTCGACCGACGGACTCCGATCCGATTCCGGACGGGCCGCGGGCTCGTCCACCGGTGCGCTGAGAAGGCCGGTCGGGGCCGACTCGGCGGCCAGCAGCTGCTGCCATCGGTCCTCCTTCTGGCCCGGCTGGCGAGCCAGCAGCCGGGTCAGCGGCTCGGGCTGCTCGGCGAGGACGACCAGCTCGCCCTGCAGCGCCTCCAGGGAATCGAACTCAGTCAGGCGCGCCGTGCGGGCCCGCAGCTCGCCCGGCGTCTGGGGCCCCCGCAGCAGGAGCACGGTCAGGAGGGCCACCCGGGCGATATCGAGTCCGTAGGTCTCGTCCAGCACGTGCCGGTACCGGATCACCGACTTCCCGTGGGAGGGCAGCACGAACCGGACCAGGTGACGCTCCTTCAGCTCCTGGAGGGCGCCCTGCACCTCCGCCTCGTCCAGGGTCATCACCGGCTCACGGTTGGTGGACTGGCTGCACGCCAGGGCCAGGGCGTTGAGGGTGAGCGGGTACTGCTGGGGGGTGGTCAGCTGCTTCTCCACCAGGCAGCCCAGCACCCGGCCACCTTCGGGGGTGATGGTCACGGGCCGACACTAACGCCGCCACCGGGACCACCGGCCGGCGCGGTGGAGCGGGCCCCCGATTCCGCCCCTACTTCCGCGCCGGGGCCACGGTGAGGGTGAAGGTCTGCACCCCGTTGGGCGTACCGCCGTTGCTGGCCGTGATGACCAAGGGGTAGGTGCCTTCGGTCCCGGTCTGGGCCGTACCGCTCAGTAGGGCGGTGCCGTCCCCCTGGTCGACGAAGGTCACCCCGGCGGGCAGGGCCCCCGACTCGGTGAGGACGGCGCTCGGATTGGCCGTGGACTTCACCGTGAACGACTTGGCCGTCCCCGCCCGGTAGGTCGTGGCCGCCCGGGACTGGATGGACGGGGCCACGAAGAGGTGGGCTTCGAGGAAGGCGATGGTCCGGGGGATCTCGTAGCCGCCGTAGGCCCGGGCGTGGGCGCACTTGTCGTTGAGGTCCAGCTGCACCGGGGTGCCCACCGCCTGCAGCGCGGCGGCCATCCCCTCGGCCTGGGTCGGGGGGACGATCTCGCAGCCGACCTGGTAGTCGGTGGAGTTGGCCAGCAGGGTCGGCGGGTCGCCGGCCTGGATTAACGAGATGGCCGACGCCGCCTGGGCTGTGGCCGCACAAGCCGGCACCGTGGGGTCGGTGCACCCGAGGTACCACTCGACGTTCTGGAGCTGCTGGGGGTCGACCGCCCCGGCCGTACCCACGGTGAGGTCGTACCCTGCGGACCAGCCCACGTCGGCCACCACCTGGGCCGAGGGATCACTCCGGGCGGCCTTCATGGCCGAGTACACGGCCAAGGTGGCCCCGGCCGACGTGCCGAACGAGGCCGGGCGGGTCGGATCCACCGAGTACTTGCCGGCATGCTGACGGACGTAGGCGATGGCGGCCATGACGTCGTCCGACTCCATGGGGAAGCCGGCCACGGTGGCCGAGTCCAGCCGGTAGTTGATGGAGAAGGCGGCCATACCGGCGGCGGCCAGCTTCATCCCCTCGGAGGACAGGTCGGTCTTGTCGCCCCCCACGAAGGAGCCTCCATGGACGAGGATCACCCCCGGTGTCTTCTGCGTCGCCCCGACCGGCAGGTAGGCGTCGAACCGGTGGCTGGGGCCGTCCGAGCAGGCCTGCCGACCGGTCTGGTAGCAGAGGTTCGACTCCACGGTGACGGGGTAGGCGGCCCCGGCGGTCGGCGCCACGGCCACCATGGCCCCGGTGGCGACCACCGATGAGACCATGACGGACAGGGCCACGGCGAGCGTCTTGATCACTGGTTCTTCCCCGTGACGGCCGACACGCATCCAACGGGGACGTTGTACCGGGGAATTGCGAGGAAAGCGTGAGGAGGGCGGAGGATCCCGGGCCCCGGTGGTCAGCCGAACTGCTGGTAGGCGGCCACCCAGTTGCCGGCGATGGCCTGCTGGGCCGCGGCCAGAGTCAGCTGTCCCGAGCACACCAGACTGTTGAGCCGGTTCTCGAGCTTGTCCTTGGTGTTGGCCACCGTGGTGGCGTCGGGGTTGTCCGGGGGCTGGACCCACAGATTGGCGGCGTCGTTGGGGTCGCCGCCCAGCTCCAGCGAGATGAGGTGGTCGTACTCGGCCACGTGCAGTGATCCGGTGTAGCCGTACGCGGCGGCCGAGCCCACCTTCTCGGGCCCGGTGATGCTCTCCGGCGGCCGGATGGTGGCGGTGAAGCCACTGGCGCAGATGGTCGTGGCCAGATCGGCCTGGGTCACCTGCGGGTTGACGGCGCCGGGGGTGCAGTGGGGATCGGGGAGCGGGTCGGCCCCGACGTAGGTGTACCGGCACGTCCCCGGAGCCGGCTGCGGTTGCACGGTGTAGTGGGCCTGGGCCCCCGGCCCGACGACGATGCTGCTGGGTGGCACGGCGGGGCCCGGTGCCGCCGGGACCGGTGTCGGGGTGACCCCGGTGGGCGCAGTCGACGTGGGATCGGGCCCGGACGTGGACGGTGGGGCGAGGGTCGTCGGTGGACGGGTGGAGGCCGGGCCGGCGGGGTGCGACGACGATGCCTGACTGCACCCCGCCCCGGCCAGGAACGCGACGGCCAGGAGGGTGGCCCGGGTCACGGTGGTGCGCGTCACGACGGTCACCATGGCACAGGGCCGCGACCATCGGTCACACCCTCCCCGTACCTTCGGGGCGCTGGGTCCGGGCTCGTGGGCGGACCGGTGCCCGGGCCCAGCACGAGGCGCCCTCGGTGCATCCGACCCCATCACCTCCGGCAACCGTCACACCCCCCGGTCACCCTGGTGTCACCAGCCGAGGTGGAAGGGGCCAAGCGATGACACGGAGTGGCGAGCTTTCCGAGGGCGAGCGGACCGGGTGACCACACTGGGACTCGTCGACCCGGCGAACCGATCGGGGACCACACCACCCGGTGCTGCGGGGCGGCGCCCACCGGATGGTCCCCAGGCGTCCGAGGCCACGGCCGCCCCCGGCCGGGATGCGACACCCCGTGGCTATGTTGGTCGGGTGCCGTACCCCGGACCTCCCGAGCTCGGCCGGGGTGTCGTGGTGCGTCCGGACGGCCCGGTGCCCGAGCCGTGGGTGGACTGTCCCCGGGTCCGGGTGGGCGACGCCGAGGTGGCCGATCCCCGTGTCGTCACCGACCTGCTCCACGCCGCGTGGCTCGACCGGCGGCCCGTGGTGGTGGAGCTGGCCTGCGACCAGGACGCCCTCCGCACCCCTCAGCGCTACGACGGTCCCGTCCACGACCTCTCTGCGAGCTTCGAATTCACCGTCGAGCGACTCCACTTTCTGGTGTGGGCCAACACCTACGACGCCCGGGCCGGCGAGCCCGTCTGGTGGCACGGTCGCAAGGCCGCCCGCCGGTTCACCGCCGACGGTGTCACCGAAGGCGGGGAGGCCGATCTCACCCGGGCTGACGGCACCTCCCTCTTCGTCGACGGGGGCCCGCCCGACCCACCGGTACTGGCCTCCGGACCGGAGGTGGTCCACCGATGGAGTGCCGAGGCGGGTCGTCTGGCTCCTGCCACCCACCGCCCCCCCGACACCGAGCTGGCCCCGGACCAGCTGGCCGCAGTGGTCCATGCGTCCGGCCCGGCCCGGGTCATCGCCCCGGCCGGCTCGGGCAAGACCCGGGTGCTGACCGAGCGGCTCCGTCACCTGGTGGGTGATCGGGGAGTCGACCCGGGCACGGTGAGCGCCCTGGCCTACAACACACGCGCCGCCGACGAGCTCAAGCAGCGCTGCTCGGGGATCCTGGGTCCGAACGGACCCCATATCCGGACCCTCAACAGCACCGGGCTGTGGATCTGCACCGAGTTCGGGCCGACGGGCCGGCCGCGGGTACTGGAGGAGGCCGGGGTGCGCGACCTCCTCCAGGAGCAGTTCGAGATCCGCCGCCAGGCCAACGCCGACACGGTGGCCCCCTACATCAGCGCCCTCTCGGCCATACGACTCGGGCTCACTCCCCCCATGGTGGTGGAGGAGGAGATCCCCGACGCCGACGGCATCGCCGAAGGATTCGACCGCTATCGCCGCGCCCTGGCCGACCTCGGCGCCGTCGACTTCGACGAGCAGATCTACCGGGCCGTCGAGATCCTCCTGACCGAACCCGACGCCCGCAAGGCGGCCCAGGCCCGGTGCCGCCGCCTGTTGGTCGACGAGTTCCAGGACCTGACCCCGGCCCACCTGCTCCTCATCCGCCTGCTGTGCGCCCCGGGGTACGACTGCTTCGGCGTCGGCGACGACGACCAGGTCATCTACGGCTACTCCGGAGCCAGCCCGGAGTTCCTCATCGACTTCCCCCGCTACTTTCCCGGCGCCGGCCACCATCCCCTCGAGGTCAACTACCGGTGCCCGCCCTCAGTGGTGACCGCGGCCAGCTCGCTCCTCTCCTACAACACCCGGCGGATCGAGAAGGCCATCCGCTCGCCCGAGGGCCGCGGCGACACCGTGGCGGACTCGACCGGTCCTCTGGCCGGCGCCGGGCCGGTTACTGTGCGGACGGTGCCCGGCGAGCAGCTGGCCACCCTGGCCACCGAGGTCATCACCTCGTGGCGGAGCGGCGGGGTCGACCCCGCCGACATCGCCGTGCTGGCCCGCGTCAACTCGGCCCTGCTCCCCGTGCAGGTGGCGTGCATGGAGGGGGGCATCCCGTGCGCCACCCCGTTGGGGGCCAGCGTGCTGGCCCGGACCGGCATGCGCACGGCCTTCGCCTACCTGCGGATCGGATCCGACCCCGGCCATATCCGGAGGGAGGATGTCCGCGACACCATCCGGCGGCCGTCCCGGGGGATAGCCCCCATGGTGGTGGACATGGTGACCAAGCGGTCGAGCACCTCAGTCGACGACATCCGACGGCTGGCCGACCGACTGTCCGGACGGGACGTACCCAAGCTCCTGGCCTACGCCGACGACCTCGATGTGGTGGCCGAGGCGGCCGGAGTGTCCACGGCCTCAGCCCTGGCCGCCATCGGCGACGGCATCGGCCTCAACGGGACCATGGACGTTCTCGACTCGTCCCGACGGGAGGCGGACCGCTCCACCCATGGTGACGACTTGGCGGCGCTGGCCGCGGTGGCCGCCCTCCATCCCGACGCCGACACCTTCGAGCAGTGGCTCCGCCGCGTGTTGGCCCGCCCTCCGGCCGAGGGCGCGGCCGTGCTGCTGTCCACCGTGCACCGGATCAAGGGCAAGGAGTGGGACCGCGTGATCGTCTTCGGGGCCACCCAGGGACTGCTGCCCCACCGGTTGGGTGACGACGAGGAGGGCGAGCGTCGGGTGTTCCACGTGGCCCTCACCCGGGCCCGGTGCCAGGTGGCCTTGTTGGCCGACGCCGAGGCACCGTCCGTCTTCCTCGGTGAGCTCGACGGGAGCCGACCCCACCCGAAGCCGGGTGACACCCCGGCCGGCCGGGGCGGGGATCGGGCCGGGGGTCGCAGTGACCGGGACGGGTCGAAGGAGTCCACTCGGCCCGGGTCCCGGTCGCGCCCCGGGTCCCGGGGCGGGAAGGCCCGCGCACCGACCCTCCCGGTGGTGGAGGCGGTGTCGGGGTTGGCCGTCGAGCACCGTGGCCAGTCGGGAGTGGTGCTCGACGTGGGCGTTGACGCGGTGGTTGTGGGCATCGGGGAGGCCCGGATCGAGCTCCCGTTCGGTACCGACGTACGGGTGGAGGGGAAGACCGTCAGCCTGGTCCCCCCGGGGGCCGGTCCCACCGCTGAGACCATGGCCGCCGAGGCCGCCCTGCGCCAGTGGAGGTCGGCCGTGGCCACGGCGGATGCCGTCCCCGCCTACGTGGTCCTCAACGACAAGGAGCTGCTGGGCATCGCCGCCGAGCTGCCGAGGACCCTGCCCGAGCTGGCGGCGTGTCGGGGCATCGGGCCTCTGCGCCTCGAGAAGTGGGGCGACGAGATCCTGGCCGTGCTCGAGACGGCCACCGCCGACTGATCGGTGATCGGCCTACCTGCGGTGGTGGCCTTCAGTTGAGGCCGGGGTCGTCAGGCCCGCCGTCGACGGGCCTGCGGACCTCGTGCACGGTCCCTACCGGTCGGCCCGCCGGCGCGCCGACCGACGTGAGCTCGTCGGCCAGGCGCTCGAACGGGTCGGTTGGAGCCGTCGTCACCGGCAGGGGATCGATGGGGATGCCGTCACCCGTGCCGGGCTCCGAGTCGTCGGTACCCGCCACCGTCGGCCCCGGATCCGGGCGGTCGGCCAGGGTGTCGAGGAAGGTGAGCGGGGACCGCACCGCCCGGGTAATGGTCTCGGTCGAGGGCAGATCAGGGAAGGAGCCCCGCACCTGGGACTCGAGCGACTGGCGGAAGCTCTTGAACTGACCCCAGAAGCCGCCGATCTGCTTGGCCACCCGGGGCAGGGACTCGGGTCCGAGGACGGCGAGGGCCACCACCACGATGATGAGCACCTTGGCCGGGCTCAGGAACATGGGGGAGCTAGCTCGTGTGGGTGGTGGTGCTCGAAGGCGCTCCGGCCGCCACCGGGGCGGGAGTGGCCACCACGACGACCGGGGCCACCTCGGCAACCGGCGGCTCGCCGTCCTTCAGGCCCTGCTTGAACTCCTTCTGGGCCGAACCGAGGGACCGGGCCAACTTGGGGATCTGGGTGGAGCCGAACAAGACCAGCGCCACCACCACCAGGATGATCAGACCGTCGACGCCGAATATCTCTGCTGGTGAGGTGAAGTGCACAGTGACCTTCCTTTGCCGTCTCGTGACGGACGTGGGGGGAACTCCATCGGTTACGCACCGGGTATTCGGTGCCGCCGCCCGTCTGGATGTACCCAGAGAGCCGCCATCGCCCGGGGGCTCAGCCGCCCTGCGGCACCACGGGCTGGTTCGGGCCCGGACCGACCACGGCCGGCCCCGTGGTCGTGGTGGCTGGTGGGAGGTCGGTGGGCACGGAGGTCGTGGTGGAGGGCGGCGTGACGCTCGGGACCGGGCAGCCGTCGGCCCCGGCCGGCTGCACCCCCTGCGTGGCCGGAACGGTGACCAGGGTCGAACCACCCGGATCGAGGCCGATCACCGACGCCCCGGTCAGTCCGGAGCCGCCCGGGAGAGCCAGTACGGCCACGCCGTCGTTCGGGGCCATGGTGTCCACGACGGTGCCCCCCACCGACAGCTGCACCCTGGCCACTCCACTGCCCGCCCAGAGGGCGACCCAGCTCACCGGAGCCCCTTCTGTCGAGCCGAAGGAACCGGTCCCCAGGATCTGCACGGCACCGGGAGCCGTCGACGTGTCGGGCTGAACCACCCAGCCGGTCCCGACAGCCCGGTCGGTGGACAGCTCGAGGACCAGCTGGCCACAGGAGGCCGACGTCGCCGGCGGAGCGCTCGACGTCCCGCCCCCACCCGACACCGTGGGGGGCACCTCGGTGGTGACGGGGCCCGGGCCGGCCACCGCGCTGGTGCCGGCGGTGGACCGGGGTATCACCAGTGGTTCGGCGCACATGGCCCCAGCCGGACACGGTGGGCTCGCCGGGACGGTGGTGGTGGGCACGGTGGTGGTGGGTGCACAGCTCCCCGGGGCCGGGCACGACCCACCGGTGGTCCCCGTCGAGTAGGCCCGGACGGTCACCCCGGCCGGGCCGACCCGGGTGAACAGGAGGGTGTACGGGGTCTGGAGGACGATGGCCGGCGGGACCGCGCTCCCGTCACCGGCCGGGGCCAGGGCCGCACCGGCCCGCCCGGGCAGGGTCGTGGTCGGGACCGGCGCCGACTGGGTCGTGGCCCCGGCGCCGGCCAGGTTGACGCCGGTGAGTACCCCGGCCCCGGCCACCACCAGGGTGAGCGCGGCCACACCGCCCGCTACCAGGCCGGTCCGGCGGGACCCCCCGGCCGAGCGGTCCACGAAGGCGGTCGGATCGGGCTCGGCCTGCACGGTGGCGGCCCGCTCGGTGAGGTGCCGGCGGAGGCGGTCTTCCAAGTGATCGGTCATGGTTCGATGGTCCTTCTCAGATCGGTGAGGGCCCGGTGGATCAGGGAGCGGACGGTGCCCGGTCGACAGCGCAGGGCGGCGGCGATGTCGGCGTCGGGTAGGTCGCCGTAGTAGCGGAGCACCACTGCGGCCCGTTGGCGGGCCGGCAGCTGGGCCAGCGCGTCCTCCAGCTCGTCGGCGTCGAGTACCGAGACGCGAACCTCGGGGAGGGGCTGGCGGCGGGCCCGGGCCACCCGTCGATGGTGGGAGGCGCAGGCGTGCACCACACTGCGACGGACGTAGGGGAGGGGCTCTCGGACCGACGTCCAGTGGCCGTGCAGCCGGACGAAGCAGTCCTGCACCAGATCGGGGGCGTTGTCCGCCGATCCGGAGAGGAGGGCGGCCAGGCGGACCAGTTCGGCGAAGTGGCCGGCGTAGAACTCTCCGAAGGTCTCGGTGCCGGCCCCGGTCGGAGCGACCGGTGCCTCGGAGGTGGCGGAGGCGTCAGAGGCGGCCGAGGGCGTCGAAGCCCCCACCGTGTCGTGGGATGCAGCCCCCCTGCCCTTCGGGGATTCAGCGTCGACGATGCCTCCCAGTGTACCCATCACCAATTAAGACGCCCCAGGTCGGGGGAACGTTGCAAGAAATACGGAGACGGAGGGTCCGACGCTCCTGAGGGAGACCGACGGCCCGGTCAGGGCCCGTCGACGGACAGGAGTACGTGGGGGTTGAGGATGCCATCGGGGTCGAGGGCCGACTTGATCGACCGAAAGGCCTGGCGCTCGGCCCCTGATCTCGACAGGGGCAACCACCGCCGCTTGGCCGTGCCGATGCCGTGCTCGGCGCTGATGCTGCCCCCGAGCCCCGCCACCAGGCGGAACACCGCATCGTCCACCCGGTCGTCATCAGGGGGGAGACCGGTCACGTTGACATGGATGTTGCCGTCCCCGACATGACCGAACAGCCAGGTTCGGGCGACGGGGTCCACCGTGGCTACCTCGTCGGGCACCCGGTCGATGAACTCGGCCAGCGCACCCGGGGGCAGGGTGACGTCCAACTTGTGGGGCGGCCCCAACGTGTTGATGGCCACGGTGTGCGACTCGCGATGGTGCCAGAGCTCGGCCCTGCGGGCCGGATCGGTGGCCACGGCCACATCCGACACGTGCTGGGCGGATCCGACGGCTTCGGCCAAGGCGTCGGTGGGATCCGACCGGTCGGCCACCTCCACCAGGAGGTAGGCGGCGTGGCGCCCGGCGAAGGGTGGGGACACCCCGGTCACCGTGCCCACCAGTTCGACCCCGGGGTGGAACACGAGCTCACACGCCTCCAGCGATGGGAGCGAACGGCGGAACAGCCCGGCCGCCTCGAGGGCGTCGGGGACCGAGGAAAAGGCCAGCAGGGCCACCGTCCGGTGGTCCGCCGGGGGGACGAGTCGCAGTCGGGCCCGGGTGACCACGGCCAGGGTCCCCTCGCTGCCGCACACCAGGCCGGGCCAGTCGTAGCCCGTGTTGTCCTTGAGCAGCCCACCCAGATGGGAGACCACCGCCCCGGTGCCGAGTACTGCCTCGAGGCCCATCACCTGGGCCCCGGTGGCCCCGTAGCGGATGACCCGAAGTCCGCCGGCGTTGGTGGCCACCGTGCCGCCCACGGTGGCCGAGTGCCGGCTGGCCATGTCCACCCCGTAGGACCACCCCGCCGTGCGCGCCGTGTGCTGCAGATCGGCCAGGGTCACCCCGGCTCCCACGGTGATCTGGCCCGCCGGTTGGTCCACGGGATCCCGGGCGGCCAGCCTCCCGAGGGCCAGCACCACCTCGCCATGGAGGGGAACGCCCCCACCGACCAGGCCCGTGTTCCCACCCTGGGGCACCAGGGCCAGCCCCCGTTGTCGACACACGGAGATCACTCCGGCCACCTCGTCGGTCGAGCCGGGTCGCACCACGGCTGGGGAGTGGCCCACGAACCGGCCCGTCCAGTCCGTGGTGGAGGAGGCAATGACCTCGGGATCTACCACGACGTGGGGCCCGACCACGTCCTCCAGCTGGGCGAGGACCGGGCCCGGGAGCGTCACGGACGGGGGGACGGGCCGTTCATCCGAGCCCGAAGAACCTCATGGTGGCGTCGATGGCTCCGACGTTGGACGGTGTGGCGAAGTGGTCCACCCCGGGCAGCGACACCAACGTGGCCGACGGCAGCGCGGCCACCAGTCGATCGGCGGACGCGATCATGTCGCGGTCCCCCAGGACCACCAGCACCGGGCAGATCACGACGTCCAGATCCTGGGCCCGCATCGGCTCCCGGGTCCGGCGTAGGAAGGCCGAGAGCGCCTTCGGGTCGTTGCCGGTGGTGCGGGCCAGCCGGTAGAACAGGCGGGCCTGGACGTCCTCGGGCTCGTCGTCCCCGTCCAGGGCCTCGACCACCGGGCTGGCATCCCGGCGCTCGAAGACGTTGTCGCCCACGCCGAGGAGGGCCAGCCGGTCGAACCGGTCGGGATGGGCGGCGGCCAGCCGCAGCAGGATCTCCGCCCCGGCCGAGAACCCGACGGCCGCCGTGGGCACCGGAAGCCGGGCGGCTACCTCCTCCTCCACACCGGCGTAGGCCGCGGGGTCGGTGGGTCGGTCCGACGAACCGTGTCCGGGAAGGTCCAACGCGGGGGCGGCACAGTCGAAGTCGCCCAGGATGTCCACCCAACCGTTCTGTCGCCAGGTGTGGTCGAAGGTGGAGGCGAAGCCGTGCACGAGGACCAGCGACGACGGTGGGACGGCCATGGTGCCCAAAGGTAGCGGGCATCGTCTCGACCCGGGAGGGGAGGGACACGGTCCTGCGTCCGGTCCCGCCGGCCCGAACGCAGGACCGGCTCGGTGGAGCCGGACTCAGGAGGGCGGAGCGAAGAACTCGAGGGCGATGTTGTCGGGGTCGCGGAAGGACAGGGAGCCCCTCACCAGCACCCAGATGGAGCCGGTGGAGCCGCCCTCTTCCACCAGCACGTGTTCGGCCGGTACCTCGATCTCGGGCAGATGCGTCGAGAGAGCCAGCATGTCGGTCACCCCCATGATGGTAGTGCCGCCCGCCGGGGCCTACTTCTTCTTGTCCACCTTCTTGATGGAGCCGTACCCCTTCTTCATGGCCGACATGATGATGGCCTCGAAGTCCTTGTCCGTGAGGATCTGGGGCGTGCCCATGGACGAGGCCCGCCAGTACAGCTCGGCCAGCCACTCGAGAAGTTCCAGGCGCTCGATGGCCTCGCTCATCTTGTTGCCGTAGGCGATGGAGCCGTGATTGCGCATCATGGCCGCATTCCGGCCCTTCAGGGCCTCGATGACGTTGTCGGCGAGCTCTTGCGAGCCGAAGGTGGCGTACGGGGCCGTGCGCGGCGCCCCACCCAGGCCCAGGCAGCTGTAGTGCAGTGGCGGCAGCTCGTCGTGGGTGCAGGACAGCGCCGTCGAGGCCATGGCGTGGGCGTGGGTCACGGCCAGGGCGTTGGTGGCCTTGTAGATCCCGGTGTGCAGGGGCACCTCCGAGGTGGGGGCCAGGTCTCCGTCCACGTGCTCACCGTCGAGGGTGATGACCGTGACCATCTCGGCGGTGACGTCACCCAGGTCGGCCCCGGTGGGGGTCACGGCCACCAGGTCGTCCTTGCGGGCGGAGATGTTTCCGGCGGTGCCGATCACCAGGCCGGTCTTGGCCAGGTGGCGGCTGGCACTGGCCACGGCCTCTCGCTCGTCGGCCAGAATCATCTCGCTCATGGGTGGTTCCTCTCTGCGGCGCTGACGTTTCCGGAGAGGATGATGGCACGATTGGAACGCCGGCGGAGAATGGGGTTTCCGCCCGGTTAGGCGCGCGGGCGCGTCTTGTCCGGGTCGTAGATGGCCAGGGGGGCGACGGTGGCCCCGATGGTGCCCTCCTCGAGGGCCACCTCGAGGTGCACCCCGTCGGTGGCCGCCCCGGACTCCAGCACCGCTAGGGCGATCGGCCCGAAGGTCGGGCTGACCGCCGGGCTGGTGAGGGTGCCCACGGGCACCCCGTCCCTGGTCACCTCGACGCCGTAGTCGGGCAGCTGGTCACCCTCCAACCGGAGGGTCTTGAACCGGCGCGGCGGCCGAACGGCCACGTCCTCCAGGGCCGCACTGCCCTGGAACTCCACCCGGCCCAGCGCCACCATCTTGTCCAGCGACAGGTCGTAGGGGGTCCGCTCGTGGGCGGCATAGTCGTAGTCGAGCACGATGAGCCCGGCCTCCACCCGGAAGCACTCGAGCATCCCGACCCCGAACGGCGCCGCCTTCATCTGAGAGATCACCACCTCCCACAGGTCGGCGGCGTGCTCGGGTCGACAGAACAGCTCGTAGCCCAGCTCACCGCCGTAGCCGGTGCGGGACACGACGCAGGGGACTCCCCCGACGGTGGTCTCCTCGGGCAGGAAGCGGAAGTAGCGGAGGCTCGAGATGTCGGCGGCGCAGAGGGGGGCGAGGGCATCCCTGGCGCGCGGTCCCTGCAGCCCGAGGTGGGGCATCGACCGGGTGACGGCCTCGATGGTGACGTCGAGTCCGCCGGCCACCTCGGCGAAGTACCCGGCGTGGTCGGATCCGTTGGTCATGACCCACACCCGGTCGTCCAGCCGGTAGACGGTGCCGTCGTCCACCATCATCCCCTCGGGATCGCAGAAGGCGCCGTAGCGGACCTGGCCCACCTCCATGCCCAGGATGTTGTTGGTGTGCAGGCGCTGGGCCGCGGCCAGGGCGTGCGGGCCCCGGAACTCCCACTTGTTGAGGGGCGAGACATCCCACACCCCGAGATCGTGGCGCACGCCCCGGTACTCGGCGTCGGCGTCCCCGAACCCCTCGGTCCAGAGCCAGCCCCCTTCCTCCATGAAGCTGGCCCCCATGGCCTCGGCTGACTCATAGAACGGGCTGCGCAAAGGCTCGGTGTCCACGTCGGAACCCTAGCGTCGGGGCCGTAGCCCGATCAGGGTCGCCACCAGTGGTGGGCCATTCAACAGGTCGCCACCAGTGGTGGGCCGTTCAACAGGTGGACTGGGCGATGGAGATGGTGGCACTGTTCCCAGCGGTGGGCACATAGGGATCGACGGTGGCGTTGGAGCTGAACCGGTCGCCGATCCAGTGCAACATGTCGGGGAGGCTCGGGCCGATGACGCCGGCGTGGCTCTGTCCCGAGTACACCCAGCGCTCGGCCGGCTGGCCGATCTGGCAGAGATGGGCCTGGAGCAGCTGGGTGGAGACCACCGGGATCTGCTCGTCATTGCCGCCCTGGATGATGAGCAAGGGTGTCGAGGTCTTCCGGGTGAAGGACCCGGGATCGTTGGCGGACAGGAGGTTGGCCCACTTCGACACGTTGAACGGGTTCTGGGGGATGAGGTCGGCCAACGTCTGGTGGGGTGTGGCCGCCACGGCTCCGTCCACCACTCCCTTCACGTAGCTCGAGCATCCCTGGTCCAGTTGGGGGACGAGGGCCACCGCCGATGCCGTCATGATCTTGTTGAGGGGGGCACGGATGCTCCCGTAGTAGCTGTGGTACGACCCGGCCACCATCATCAGGTAGTAGTCGAAGGGGCTGGTCACCAGGTAGCTGTAGAGATAGGGAAACTGGGAGGGCGGAGCGCCGGCCACCACGCCCCGTAGTTTGAGGTGTGGGGCGTAGCGCTTGCCGTAGATCGAGAACATCGCCGTCTGCCCACCCTCGGAGTGACCCCAGACCACGTACTCGGAGCTGAGTGACACCGCCGGGAGGGCGTGCGCTGCCACCACGATGGTGACCGTGTCGTCAGCGGCCGACGTGCCGACGATGTAGGGCATCAGACCGGGGGTTCCCTCGCCCTGGTAGTCGCTGGCCGTCACCGCGTAGCCCGCCGCCACCAGCTGGTTGATCCCGGGAATCTGCGACGCACCGGCCAGGCTCGGGGCACAGACATCGGCCATGCCGTTGGTCCCGTGGCCCCAGCTCACCACCGGCCATCCGCCGGCCGGCGGCGTGCCGTCCGGCACCACCACCATCCCGGTGACCGGGACGGTGGTGCGACGGGGCCCGGTCGACTCGTACATCACCCGGTACAACCTGGCGCCGACCAGGGTTGGGTCCGGTACGACCTCGGACTTGATCAGGGTGCCCGCCCCACCGGGCGGTAGCGGCTGGGGCACGCTGTAGAAGGAGGGAAGGCCCGTCGGAGCCGGAATGTCCGGCTGCGCCGCACCGGCGGCCAGCGACGGAACGACCGACGAGGTGCAGGCCAGGAGGAGCCCGAGGGCCACCGCCATCCGACGAATCTGGCTGTGGCGCACGGCGAACCCCCCGGTTCTGATGCCGGTTCTTCGCCCGGCGTTACGGCCAAGCTACCCCAGCGGTCAGGTTCGTTCCTCCCGTACCCGTGAGCCCCCCGCCGGCCGCCGGGGGGTGCCGATCCGACCTGACCAGGGCCAGCTCGCGGAGCTCCTCGATGCCCTCCGCCGCGACCCTGGCCAGAATGCCGACATCGGCCATGGTGGGAGCATCACCGGTGACGCCGAAGTACACCCTCCCGTTGTAGGACAGGATGGCGGTCCCCACCCGAAGCCCGTGGCTGATCGGGACGAAGGGGAGGGTCTCCCGTATCTCACGACCGAGGCAGTAGAGGGGGAACTGCGGGCCCGGCACATTGGTGGTCACCGTGGTCAAGGAGCGCTGCCCGAACCGACCCATGGAGTGGATCGCCATGCGACTGACCGAGCCGACAGCCATGGGCGGGGCCAGGTTGCCCAGCGTGACGACGGCCTCGCCGGCCTCGGAGATGGACGACGACTTCAACCTCCCCATCTCCCGGCGGACGGCCTGCAATCGCTCCTCGGGGTCGGCGATCCCCACCGGCAGCTCGCACAGCAGCGCGGAGACCCGATTGTCCGGGATGCCGTGACCGTCGTCATGGCGCGTGGACACCGGCACGAGGGACCGGACGACGGTCTGGTCGGCGTCGTCGCCCCGTTCGGCCAGGAGGGCTCGGTAGCCCCCGGAGACCGCGGCCAAGACGACATCGTTGACCGTCCCGCCGAAGTAGGAACAGATCGTCTTGACGTCGGCCAGGCTCGCCGACGAGTGGGCCCAGACCCGGTGGGGCCCGACGGCGCCTTCGATCGACGATGGCCTGGTCGGAGCCAGGTGGCGCACGAAGCGCAGTGCTCCCCCCAGAGTCGAGACCGCCGACCGGGCCGTCGTCACCGGTCGGGTGAGCGACCCTGGGATGTGTCGGGCACTGGCCAACAGATCGGACGCCAGCCCTCTCCAGGCGTCGAGCACCTTGACGGCACCGGACGGCTCCGGGCGCGGTGTCCAGGGAGGCGCCCCGGTGACGGGGGAGTCGGCCTGGAGGTCCAGCATGACGGTCAGCAACTCGACGCCGGCGATCCCGTCCACCATGCAGTGGTGCACCTTGAACACCAGCGCCCAGCGCCCACCGGCCAGGCCCTCCACCAGCCATACCTCCCACAGTGGCCGCTGACGATCCAACGGCTGGGACATGAGGCGGCCCATCAATCGGCAGAACGCCGCATCGTCACCCGGGGAGGGCAGGGCGGTGTGGCGGAGGTGGTAGCTGAGGTCGAAATGCGGATCGTCGACCCAGACGGGTCTTCCCAGTTCACAGGGCACCGTCCGGACGCGCTGGCGATAGCGCGGGATCAGGTGCAGCTTCGAGGCGACGAGGGTCTCGACCTCCTGAGCGGTGGGCGGGGGGTCGTCGAACACGCAGGCCCCGGCGATGTGCATGTGCACGAGTCCATCCTCGAGATACAGGAACTCGGCGTCGAGTGCGTTCAGCCGATCCACCGCCACCCCCTTCCCTGTCCATAGCGTCACCGCACCCTACGTCGGGTCCCCTCCCGTCGAGCAGGGCCATTCGGCCCGTATCGGTCCGGCGGCCGTCCTGCTCATCGTCCTCGCCGCATCTGTCATCCCGGTCGGCCCGGACGGCGCCGGCGCCGGCAAGATCTGACTTTCGGCCCTAGGGCCGGGGCCACCGATACCGTAGATTCGAAGTGGGGGCAACACTGGGGGAGTGGCATGACTGAGGCACGCGAGATGTTCATGCGGGACACGGATGCCTTCTCCTGGTACCTCGAGAAGGATGCCGGCCTTCGTTCCACCATCGTGGCCGTCGCCTGGCTCGACGGGCGCCCGGAGTTCGATGTGGTGACGGCCCGGCTGGAGCGAGCCACCCGGCTGGCCCCACGATTCCGCCAGCGTGCGCTCCCGGCACCGGGCCGGTTGGCCACGCCCCGGTGGGTGGACAGCGAATTCGACCTCTCGTTGCACCTGCGGCGGATGGACGCGCCCCGGCCCCACACCCGGGCCACGGTGATTGAGATCGCCCGGACCGAGGCCATGAGCAGCTTTGACGTGTCTCGTCCGCTGTGGCAGTTCACACTGGTGGAGCATCTGGTCGACGATGAGGCCGCCCTGATCATGAAGGTCCACCACTCGCTCACCGACGGCATCGGTGGGGCGAAGCTCGCCCTCCTGCTGTTCGAGGTCACCGCCCGGTCCGAACCGGGCGACGAGGTCCCCCTACCCGAAGGGCACGCCGCGGCGCCGGGTGCGTTGGCCATGGTCCGGGAATCGCTCGTCCACGACACCCGTCGCGGCGTCGGGTCCCTGCAACGGGCCCTGGGCCGTGCCCTCCCCACCTCGACGCGCTTCGTGCGTCATCCGTTGGGGTCCACCTCCGAGGCGGTCACCACGGTGCGGTCGGTGGGTCGGTTCGTGAAGCCTGTCCCCGACACCCTGTCGCCGGTGATGACCGGCCGCGGCCTCGACCGTCACTTGAGCATGCTCGACGTGAACTTCCACGACCTGAAGGGGGCGGCCGCCTCGGCCGGGGGCTCGTGCAACGACGGTTTCGTGGCCGCGCTGACCGGCGGGCTGCGCCGCTACCACCAGCGCCATGGTGCCCCGGTAGCGGAGCTCAGGATGACCATGCCGATCTCCGTACGCAAGGAGGGTGACCCGGCGGCCAGCAACCGGATCACCCTGGCCCGATTCAAGGTGCCGGTCGGGGTCACCGATCCGGCCGAGCGCATTCGCCTGACCGGTCAGCGATGCCGTGCCGCCCGGGACGAGCGCGCCCTCCCCCTGTCCAACACCATCGCCGCCGCCCTGAACCTGCTCCCCTCGGTGGTGGTGGCCAGCATGCTCAAGCACATCGACCTCCTGGCCAGCAACGTGCCCGGCGTGAGCGTCCCCCTCTACTTGGGAGGGGCCGCGGTGACCGGCTATCACGCCTTCGGGCCGACGACCGGCTCGGCCGTCAACGTCACCCTGTTCACCTACTGCGGCTCGTGCTGTGTCGGCTTTACCATCGATACCGCTGCGGTGCCCGACCCCGACGTGCTCATGGAGTGCTTCCGAGAAGGGTTCGAGGAGGTCCTCGACCTGGTGGGAGTCCATCGTCCGGTCGGTAGGCCCCTCGGAGCGGGCATCTGCGGCGAGCAGGCCCCCGGCACCGTCCGGACCCGAACGGAGGTGCCCGAGACCCGGCGGGCGGTGGTCCCTCCCGTCGACGGCCCGAGGCCATCGAGGGAGAGCCGAACGGGAAGCGAAGGAGGTGGAAACCGATGAAGGAGCTCGTGTACCCGAGGCTGCTCCTGCCGCGAGCAGAGCGGTTGGCCGACAAGGTGGCCTTTGTGGACGTGACCGCCACCGGGCTGCGCTACCAGGGCACGTTCGGTGCCCACATCGACCGGGTGCTGCGGCTCGCCGATGCCATGCGCACCGAACTGGGTGTTGAGCCGGGTGACCGATTCGCAGTGCTGGCCGCCAACGGGCACGAGTACATCGAGCTCTATCACGCCGCCCTGTTCGGGGCCGGAATCATCAATCCGCTCAACATCCGGTCCAGCCCGACAGAACTGGCCTACATCCTCGGGGACTCCGGTTCGACGGTGGTCTTCACCGATCCCCTGTTCGCTCCGCTCCTCTACCGGGCCCGGGGCGAGGCCGGGGCGGCCATCGACAAGATCGTCATGATCGGGGCATCCGTCGGCGACGACCTGACCGGCGGCGACGCCGGTACGGTCGGCTACGAGGACCTGCTGGCGGCGGGGGAGCCGGTGATGCCGCCCGAGCCTGCTGAGGAGGACGCCGCCGTGCTCATGTACACGGGAGGGACCACCGGCCTTCCCAAGGGAGTACTGCTCGACCAGCGGGCCGAGGTGCTCAACGTGTACCACGTGCTGTCTGAGATCGGGCTCCGTGTGGAGCGGCGCTTCCTGTTCCAGGCACCCATGTTCCACGCCGCGTTGGTGGCCGGCGTCCTTGGCATTCCCGCCACCGGGGCGACGTCGGTCACCATCCCCCTCTTCGACCCGGCGCTGGCCCTCCAGGTCATCGAGGACCAGAAGATCGACACGACGATGGTGGTCCCGGTGATGCTGTCGCTGCTGGAACAGGTCAAAGGGTTCTCAGCGACGAGCCTGGCCTCACTGCGGCAGCTGGTCTACGGAGCCGCCCCCATCGCACCGAGCCTCCTGACCCGGTGGCTGGAGTTGCTCCCGGAGACCGACTTCGTCCAGGGGTACGGGATGACCGAGGCGGCCTCGGTGCTGACCTTCCTCGGCCCGTCCGAGCATCGGGGGGCAGGGCGTCAGCTCGACTCCGCCGGTTGGCCCGCGCTCGGTGTACAGCTGAGGATCACCGACCCGGATGGCGCGACGGTGGCCGCCGGCGAGCCGGGGGAGGTGTGCGCACGGGGGGGGAACTTCATGCTCCGGTACTGGGGGAAGGCCGACGAGACGACGGCGGTATTCCGCGACGGTTGGTACCACACCGGAGATGTCGGGTTCGTCGACGCAGCCGGACTTCTCCACCTCACCGACCGGATGAAGGACATGATCGTGACGGGTGGGGAGAACGTCTACTCGACCGAGGTCGAGAACGTCATCGCCACGCACCCCGCCGTGCAGGAGGTCGCTGTCATCGGGATCCCGAGCGAGGCGTGGGGAGAGACCGTGCTGGCCATCGTGGTGCTGAAGCACGACATGGTGGCCAGCGCCGAGGAGCTGATGGACCACGCCCGTCGCGTTCTGGCCGGGTTCAAGGTCCCGAAGGCGGTGGAGTTCCGGGAGGGTCCCCTTCCGCTGTCCGGAGCCTTCAAGCCGCTCAAGCGTGAACTGCGGAAACGATACTGGGAGAAGCACGATCGCCAAGTGGGCTGATCGGGCTGGTCGGCGCCGTCCGCTCGGGCGGACCCGGGCGCACCGCCGCTGGGTAGAGTGCAGCGGAGGGAGGTGACCACCGTTGACCGAGCACGGAAGCAGCGCCGATCGCACCGATGAGTGGGCGGCGATGAAGGCGCGTCATCTCCGACCCCTGGGGGACCGACCGGAGTCTTCGGCCCGTGGCCTCCACCACTTCGCCCTCCTCTGCAGTGATGTCGAGCGGACCATCGCCTTCTACCAGGACCTGCTGGAGTTTCCGCTGGCCGAGCTGTTCGAGAACCGGGACTACCGGGGCTCCACCCACTTCTTCTTCGACGTGGGCCACGGCAACTACCTGGCCTACTTCGACTTCCCCGGACTCGACCTCGGCCCGTACGGCGAGGTGCTGGGCGGCCTCCACCACATCGCCATCTCGGTCACCCCCGAGCAGTGGGACCGACTGGTGGCCAAGGTGCAGGCGGCCGGCATCGAGACCCACATCGTCGGCGGCACCTCGGTCTACTTCCCCGGGCCCGACGGCGAGCGCCTCGAGCTGCTCTCCTATCCGCTCGACGACATGTACGGCACCATCGTCCGCTGAGTCGCCGGCCCGGAGGCCGGGGTCCGATGGGCGGCCACGGCGGACGATAGGGTGCGCCATGCGCTGGCTCCGAACCCTGGTGGCCACGGCCGTGGCCCTGAGCGCCCTCGTCGCCACCGGCGCCGGCACGGCTTCGGCCGCCCCGGCTTCGGCCGCCCCGGCTTCGGCCACCGTCTGGCTGTGCCGACCGGGACTGGCCGACAACCCGTGCACACCGGGCCTCTCCACCACCCGGGCCACCCCCTCGGGGCGAGTCCTCGGCGCCAGCCCCCCGAAGACGGTGGCCCATCCCAAGATCGACTGCTTCTACGTCTATCCGACGGTGAGCGACCAGAAGACGGCCAACGCCGATCTGACCGTCGACCCCACCGAGCGCTCCATCGCCCTCTTTCAGGCGGCCCGGTTCTCGAGCGAGTGCCGGATCTTCGCCCCCGTGTACCGGCAGCTGACCATCTCGGCCATCAGCGGCCCGGTCACAGCGGCCGAGTCGGCCACCGCCTATAACGACATCAAAGCGGCGTGGCTCACCTACCTCAGCCGGTACAACCACGGTCGCGGGGTGGTGCTGATCGGCCACTCCCAGGGCACCTTCATCCTCCGCCAGCTGATCGCCTCCCAGATCGACCCCCACCCCGCCTTGCGCCGACTCCTGGTCTCCGCCGTCCTGCTCGGGGGGAACGTCACCGTCAAGCAGGGCGCCGACGTCGGAGGGGACTTCAAGCACATCCGGGCCTGCCATACCGCCACCCAGGTGGGCTGTGTCATCGCCTACTCGACCTTCGACGCCGTCCCTCCGACCGACTCCCTGTTCGGCCGCACCACCGCACCCGGCCAACAGGTGCTCTGCACCAACCCTGCCGCCCTGGCCGGAGGGTCCGGCGTACTGGATCCCATCCTGCCCAGTCAGCCGTTCGCCCCTGGATCGTCGATCGCCGCCGGGATCGGCCTGCTGGGCTACTCGGTGCCTCCTGCCTCCACCACGTTCGTGTCGGTCCCGGGGGCCTACACGGCCCGATGCTCGACGGCGGGCGGGGCCAGCTTCCTCGACGTCAGCCCCCGGAACGGGGCCCCGCTGATCCACGCCAGCCCCACCCCGGGCTGGGGCCTCCACCTGGTCGACGTCAACCTGGCCCTCGGCAACCTGATCACCGTGGTCCGGCGGGAGGCGGCCGCCTACGGCTCCACCCGCTGAGCCGTCCCCCACCCATTGGACGAGGATCGGACGCGGGTGGGCCGAGTCCGTAGACTGGGCGGCGACGTCCACGGAGAACGGAGCAGCTGATGGCCACCGAATGGGGTCCCCTCGGGCCCATGGTCGGCGAGTGGGAGAGCGAGAGCGGGGGATTGGACACCGCCTTCTCGCATGCCCAGGGCAAGGTGCTGGTCACTCCGTACCGCGAGAAGTGCAGCATGAAGCCGTTCGGTCCGGTGGACAACGGGAGTCAGCACCTCTACGGCCTCGACTACAGGAGCGCCATGTGGCGCCAGGACGAGGAGAACCCCTTCCACACCGAGGTCGGCTACTGGCTGTGGGACGGCGCCACCGGCGAGATCTTAAAGGGCTTCGTGGTCCCCCGGGGGATCACCACCCTGGCCGGTGGCACGGCCTCGGCCGACGCCACCGGGTTCACCCTCCGGGCCGACCTGGGCCACAAGCTGTACTCCATCGGGGAGAACCGTTACCTGGGCACCCACGCCAGCACGCTGAGCTATGAGATCACCATCACCTTGGGCCAGGACCGTTGGTCCTACGAGGAGTCGACCATGCTCAAGATGGATGAGCTGGGCGAGCCGTTGGCCCACACCGACCACAACACCCTCCACCGGGCGGCGTGAGTCCGGCCGCCCTCAGCGCGGCGTGCAGATGACCAGGGGGATGTCCCGCTCGGTGCGCCGCTGGTACCCGGCATACCCCGGGTAGGCGGCCACCACCGCCGGCCACAGCTCGGACTTCTCCTCGGCGGTGGCCGGTCGGGCCACCATGGGCGAGCGGCGTCCGGCCATGGTCAGTTCGATGTCCGGGTGGGCCAGCAGGTTCCGGTACCAGTCCGGATCTCGCTCGTCCCCTCCCTTGGACGCCACCAGCACCACCCGGTGGCCGTCGACCACGGGGGCGGTGAGCATGGTCGAGCGGGGCCGGCCCGTGACCCGGCCCACGGTGTGCAGCTCCACGGCCGGCATACCGAACGCCGACCCGAGGATCCGACCCCCACTGAGCCGCAGCACGGTCCGGTGGGTCCGGTTCATGACCTTGAGACCCAGGTCGGCTGCTGTCTGCCGGAGGCTCACGCGGCCTCCTCAGCCCAGCGGAGGTGGGGTGAAGCCGGGCCCAGCGGCCGCGTCCAGTGCCCGGGCCAGGGCCAGCAGGCGCCGGTCGGAGAGGAACGGGCCGATGACCTGCACCCCGACGGGCAGGCCGTCCGGGGTGGCCCCGGTAGGCAGGGTCACCACGGGGAGGAGGACCGAGCCGACGGCCCCGCACCAGGCCATGGCCACCAGGTGGGCGACGGGCGTGCCGTCCACGTCGAGCACGCGGTCGGTCAGGGGCCGGTCCACGTCGTGGGGGAAGGCCGCCGTGGGCATCACCGGGGCCAGCACCACGTCACAGCGCCCGAAGCACGCCGACCACGCCGCCCGATGCCGCTGACGCCGCCCGTTGGCCCGGGCCCATGACCGGTACCGCCCGGCCAGGGACCGGCCGGCCACCACGAGGGGGTCGTCGCCGGGGAGGGCGTCCAGCTCGGCGAACGAGGCGTAGGCGTCGTCCGGCAGGCCCATCCCGATGATGGGGAGCACCAGCTCCTGCCACGCCAGCATCCCCTCGGCCAGGGGCACGGGCAGGGTGATCTCGTCCACCTGGGCGCCGGCGGCGGCCAGGCGGTCGGCGAACCCGTCCAGGCCCGCACGCACGTCGGCGGCCAAGGGCAGCACGTCGGTGCCCTCGTGGAAGACGGTGGCCACCCGCAGCCCGTCCACGTCGGCGATGCCCGGTCCGGCCTCGAGCTCCAGGCGCCAGCCGGCGGCGTCCTCGGGGAGGGGGCCGGCCACCACGTCGAGGGCCAGCTCGAGGTCGTCCAGGCTGCGGGCCAGGGGGCCGTTGCAGTTGACGTCGGGCTCCACCAGCGTGCCGGGAGGGCCGGGAATGTGGCCCCGGCTCGGCACCACGCCCCACGACGGCTTCAGACCGTAGACCCCGTTGAAGTGGGCCGGGTTGCGGATGGAGCCGCCGATGTCACTGCCCAGCTCCAGCGGGGTGAGGCCGGCGGCCACCGCGGCGGCCGCCCCTCCGGAGGAGCCGCCGGTGGTGCGAGAGGTGTCCCACGGGTTGTTGGTCACTCCGTAGACCTCGTTGAAGGTCTGGAAGTCGCCGGCGTAGAGGGGGGTGTTGGTCTTGCCGAAGATGACCGCCCCGGCCCGCCGCAGTCGGGAGACGGCCAGCGCATCCGACTCTGGAACGTAGGACCGGAGCTCGGGGGCTCCCGACGTGGTGACCAGTCCCTCGGTCTCCCACACGTCCTTGACCGTCATGGGCAGGCCGTGGAGCGGTCCGGCGGCAGCGCCGGAGGCGGTGAGGGCGTCGGCGGCGTCGGCCTCGTCCCGGGCCCGGTCGAGGTCAAGGGCCACCACGGCGTTGAGGTCGGGGTTGAGCCGTTCCACCCGGGCCACCAGGTGCTCGAGCACCTCGCGGCTGGAGACCGAACGCTCGGCGATGCTGCGGGCCACCTCGGTGGCGGTGGCGTAGTCGAGGTCCACGGGGCGCTCCCTTCCGTTACGACCCGGCGTCCGCCGGGGTGCCGCCGGGCTGTCCGTCGCCGAAGTACTGCTCGCGCAGCTCGCGCTTCAGGATCTTGCCCGAGGGGTTCCGGGGCAGGCGCTCATCGGAGAAGACCACCCGGCCAGGGATCTTGAACGGCGCCAACCGCTCGGCCAGGAAGTCCGCCAGCCCGTCGGCCGTGAGGTCGGCTCCGTCCTTGCGCAGGATGACACAGGCCACCTCTTCGCCGAGTCGCTCGTGGGGCACGCCGAACACCGCGGCCTCGTAGACGGCCGGGTGCTCGTAGATGCCGCTCTCCACCTCGGCGCAGTAGACGTTCTCGCCGGGCCGCAGCACCATGTCCTTGGCCCGGTCCTCGATGTAGAGGAACCCCTCCTCGTCGATGCGGCCCAGGTCTCCCGACGCCAGCCAGCCGTCCACGATGGTCTCGGCCGTGGCCGCGGGCTTGTTCCAGTAGCCCCGGATCAGGTTGGGCCCCTTCATCCAGATCTGGCCCCGTTCCCCGACGGGGACGGGCACCCTGTCGTCATCGCGGATCTCCACGTCCAAGATGGTGGTCCGAGCCCGGCCCGTCGACGCCGGGTGGGCCACGTAGTCGTCCCCGTTGTTGCCGGGGCCGAAGGCGTTGGTCTCGGTCATGCCGTACCCGATGTTGGGTCGGCCACGCTGGAAGCCCTTCTCCACCCGGTCGACCAGGGTGGTGGGGGCCGGAGCGCCGCCGCCGCCCACGGTGGTGAGCGACGAGGTGTCGTACGTGTGGAACGACGGGCTCTCCAGCATGTCCCAGCTCTGGGTGGGCACGCCGACGAAGGCCGTCACCCGCTCAGCCTCGATGAGGCGCAGCGCCGTCTCGGGATCCCACCGGTGCATCATGACCAGCTTGAACTTCATCCCGAAGCAGGAGAGCATCACCGGCACGCACCCGGTGACATGGAAGAGCGGGACGATCAGGATGAAGGACGGGGCGAACCCCCCACTGCTCAGCGGGTCGTCGCCCTTCCGGGCCGACTGGATGGTGGTGCCAGCCCAGAACGCCATCAGGGCCTGGGTCACCGCCCGGTGGGTGGACACCGCCCCCTTGGGGAACCCGGTGGTGCCCGAGGTGTACAGGATGGTGGCATCGTCCTCCGGACCCACCTCGACGACGGGCATGGGTCGACCCGGTGTCACCACGTCGTCGTAGTGCCGGACCCCGCTGGCGAGGGGCTCGATGCGGTCGGCGCGGGCCACGATGATGGGGATGCCCCGGGTGTGGGCCGGTCGGTGGGCCCGCTCGGCGCGGGCCGAATCCGTGATCAGCAACGACACCCCGGAGTCGTCGATGGCGTACTCCAGCTCGCTCTCGGTCCACCAGGCGTTGAACGACACCGACACGGCTCCGACCGACAGGATGGCGGCGAAGGAGACGATCCACTCGGGCAGGTTCCTCATGGCGATGCCCACCCGGTCACCCTTGGTGATCCCGAACTCGTGCACCAGGGCGTGGCTCAGGGCGTCGACGTGGGTCATGGTCCGGTCAAAGGACCAGCGCTCGTCCTCGTAGACCAGGAAGGTCGACTCATCGCCTCGGGCCCCGGCGAAGAGCTGGCCGAGGGTGAGGGGGGCGTTGGCGAACATCCGGTACCCGATGCCCCCGACGGTCCGGTCGACCACTTCGAACAGCTGGCCCGGCCCGGTGACCTTGGCGTAGGCCTCCTCGTACTCCAGCACCTCGACGCCTCCCCACTCGCACGGCTTCCGGACCGACCCCACGGTGGGCCGACACGCGGACCGACCGTCGTGACCGGCGATCTTAGGCCTGGTGGCGAGGCCGGGCCGGATCCGTCCGGGCCGGTCGCTGCTCGTCCCCGACTCGACCGGGGGCCGGCCGATAGGGTGGGCCCCCAGAGCCAGGGGGATGCGACGTGGTGGACAGGTCAGTGCCGGTGGTCAGGACGTCGGCCATGGAGGAGTTCGAGTCTCTGGTGGCCGGCGGCGGGAGCGGGGCCGGTGCCCGTGACAACGCCCAGGCCCTGCGCTCCGGGGATCACGAGGCCACGTTCCGGATCGCCGCCCAGTGCCTCTCGGTGGCCACCGCCGTACCCGAGCGCCTGGTGGAGGTGTACGACGGCCTGGCCGAGGGGTGGCTGGGCCGGGCGCCCGAGGGTGCCGCCGTCGGGTCCGACGCCCGGACCGGAGAGGTTCCCCGTCCCCTGTGGGACGCCCTTTGGGAGTTGGTGCTCGACCCCGAGGCCGGCCGGGACCCGGCCGACATCACCGTCCGCACGGCGGCCCTCACCGGACTGCTCCCCCCGGAGTTCCACCGGCGGGTGGCGGCCATGGCCCTCCGGTACCCAGGAGTGGCGGAGGCCTCGGCCAGCGGCGTGCCGCCCCGGTTCACCCTGGAGGCCCTGGCCGCCTGTCCGACCGGCTCCCTCGGAGGCCAGCTGCACTCCTTGGTGGTCGACGACGGTTTCGACCTCGAGGTGCTGGATCGGGACGCCCTGGCCCTGGCCGATCTCCCCCCGCCGCTCGACTATCTCAACGTCCGCATCCTCCAGTGCCACGACGTGTGGCACCTGGTGGCCGGCTACGAGACCACCGGACTCCACGAGGTGGCCATCTCGGCCTTCCAGATGGCCCAGTTCGGCCACCAGTACTCCTCCATGTTCCTCGGCATGGTGCTCACCAAGGTGGCCTTCACCGAGCCGTTCGAGGGCATGGGCTTCCTGCTGGATACCGTGCTCTCGGCCTATACCCACGGTCGCCAGACCCCACCGCTTCTGGGAGTGGAGTGGGAGGCCATCTGGGACCGACCGGTCACCGACATCCGCTCAGCCCAGGGCGTGGAGCCCTACGACTCCCCCTATCCGGCTGGACTGCTGGAACAGCTGCGGTCGGCCTGACGGGGATCGTCAGGCGTCCCCTGTGGGGGCCACCCACACCGACTTGAGATTGCAGAACTCGCGGATCCCGTGGGCGGTGAGCTCCCGTCCGTATCCCGAGGTCTTGATCCCGCCGAAGGGGAGCTCGGGGAAGGAGGTCACGTTGCCGTTGATGAACACCATGCCGGCGTCGAGCTCGGTCACCAGCCGCTCCTGCTCGGCCAGGTCGTTGGTCCACGCGTTGGCCCCGAGCCCGAACTCGGTGACGTTGGCCAGCTCGACGGCCTCCTCCAGCGAGGAGACCCGGTACAAGGTGGCCACCGGGGCGAAGGCCTCCTCGGTATGGAGCCGCATGGCCGCGGTGATGCCGGTGAGCACGGTAGGCGGGTAGTACCACCCCGGGCCGTCGGGAACCACCCCTCCGCACCGGGCCTCGGCTCCATGGGCCAGGGCGTCCTCCACCAGCTCAACGATGTCTGTCCGCTGCTGCTCCGAGGCCAACGGCCCGACGTCGGTGGCAGAGTCCATGGGATCGCCCACCACCCGCGACGCCATGCGGTCGACGAAGAGGCGCTCGAACTCGTCGGCCACATCGGTGTGCACGATGAACCGCTTGGCGGCGATGCACGACTGACCGTTGTTGAGGCACCGGGCCGTGGTCGCCACCTCGGCCGCCCGGGCCAGATCGGCGGAGGGCATGACCACGAACGGGTCGCTGCCGCCCAACTCCAGCACCGACTTCTTGACAACTTCGCCGGCCACGGCGGCCACGGCCGATCCGGCCGGGCCCGAACCGGTGAGGGTGACGGCGACCACACGGTCGTCCCGGAGGACCGCTTCGACCTTGGCGGACCCGATGAGCAGCGTCTGGAAAGCCCCGGCCGGGAAGCCGGCCCGGGTGAACAGGTCGTGGAGGTAGAGGGCCGTCTGCGGGACGTTGGAGGCGTGCTTGAGCAGCCCGACGTTCCCAGCCATCAGGGCCGGCGCCGCGAACCGCATCACCTGCCACAGCGGGAAGTTCCACGGCATGACGGCCAGCACAGGCCCCAGGGGCTGATAGCGGGCGTAGGCGGCTCTGGCTCCGACGGCCGCGGCGTCAGCGGACTCCTCGGCCAGGAACCCTTCGGCATGCTCGGCGAAGTAGCGGCAGGCCTTGGCGCACTTCTGCACCTCCAGCCGGGCCGCGGCCAGGGTCTTGCCCATCTCGGTGGTCATCATCTCGGCCACCGCGTCCACCTCGGTGTCGAGGAGGTCGGCGGCACCCATCATCCAGCCTGAGCGCTGGGCGAACGTGGTCCGCCGGAAGGTGAGGAACGTGGTCGCGGCGCGGGCCAGCGTCTGTTCAACCTCGGCCTCACTGAACTCGGAGAACGTCTTGACGGTCTGGCCGGTGGCTGGGTTGATGGTGGCGATGGCCATGGTGCACCTCTCTGGTCGACTCCCCTCACCTTCTACCCAATTCCGGCCGCCGGCAACACCCGTGATCCGGCGACTCGGTGCCGCCGGAGGGAGCCCGGGGAATCGGGGGCCGGTGCACCGAATCGGGGGGAAGTGGTTAGGGTCGGTCGTACCACTCCGACCTAGCTCGATTGGACTCGCATGAACGACGGTGTTGCCGCCCTGCACGCCTCGGTCGACCATCCGGCGAAGATGGTGGACGGGTTCGGGCCCGACCGCATCCGCCAGCCCGCGTACCCCGCCGAGTGGACCGTCGCCGATACCTTGTCCCACCTCGGCTCGGCCGCGGTGATCATGCGCCGGGGGTTCGAGGAGGGAGTGGCCGGCCGGGACGCCGACGGGGACGTCAACCAGTCGGT
Source organism: Acidimicrobiales bacterium (assembly GCA_038210245.1). Taxonomy (GTDB): domain Bacteria; phylum Actinomycetota; class Acidimicrobiia; order Acidimicrobiales; family RAAP-2; genus Bog-756. The sequence continues at coordinate 45,493 of JBBQWW010000005.1, read as the reverse complement.
GTGGGACGAGTGGAGCGCCAAATCACCCGACGACCAGGCCGCTGACGCCCTCGAGGCGATGCCGCCCTCATGGCCGTGCTGGACTCGGCCACCGACGGCCAACTCGAAGCGCTCCACTTCGCCATGGGCCCGATGACGCTGGACTTCCCCACCTTTGCCGGCCTACGGCTCAACGAGCGCGTGCTGCACACCTGGGATGTGGAGGTGGTCGACGACCCGGGTGCCGTGCTGCTGGCCGACGCCGTGCCCGTGGTGATCGACCGGCTCGGGCTCATCGTCGGACGGACACCGGGTTCGGACACCACCGTGTCGGTGCGGACCACCGATCCCGGGCACGAACTGACGGTGGTCATGACCCCCGACTCGGTGGCGCTGACCCTGTCGGGACCAGGGTCGGAGGCCGACCTCATCATCCCGGCCGAGGCCTTCATCCGCCTGGTCTACGGTCGGCTCGATCCCGACCACACGCCCGCAGGGGTCCGGGGATCGGCCGTGGAGCAGTTGCGCCAGGTTTCCCCCGGTCTCTGATCGGCGGTCGGACGATGAGAGGAGAGCCCTGATGACCAGCACCGAACTGCTGGCGGACGCCTTCGAGAGGATCCGTGACGCCGTGCACCCCGCCGTGAACGGGCTCACCGCCGCGGAGCTGGCCCACCGACCCGGGGGCGACTCCAACTCCATCGCCTGGCTGATCTGGCACCTCACTCGCATCCAGGACGACCACGTGGCCGGCGTGGATGACGGCCGGCAGGTGTGGATGGCCAACGGTTGGGTGGAACGCTTCGCCCTGCCCCTCGATCCCACCGACACCGGGTATGGGCACGACCCTGAGACCGTGGCCCTGGTGGTGGCCGAGGCCCCCCTCCTCCTGGGCTACTTCGAGGAGGTTCACTCCAAGACACAGGCCTATGTGCTCTCGCTGTCCGACCACGACCTCGACCGGGTGGTGGACACCCGGTGGGACCCACCGGTCACCCTGCAGGTCCGGCTGGTCAGTGTGATCGCCGACGACCTCCAGCACGTGGGCCAGGCCGCCTACGTGCGGGGCATCCTGCCCCCGGGGTAGGTGCCCACCCGGGCGGAAACGCTGGCTGGAGGTATCCGCACCCGGCCACCGTGGTCGGTGACGGTCCTAGAGGGGACCCATGCCCACCCAGATGGCGTCGACGGCCCGCTCGGCCCAACCCTCCCGACTGGGCTGACCGGAGACCCGTCGGGAGAACACCGAACCGGTCAGCATCTCCAGGGCCAGGTCGAGATCGGCATCCGGGCGGAGCTGGCCGAGTTCCCGTGCCCGTTCCAACAGCGACCGCTTGTAGGCCACCCGGGGCCCGATCACGCGCTGGCGGTGGAGGTCGAGGGCGGTCGGGTCCTCCCGCATCCCGATCAGGGTGCCGACCACCTCGAGGCACCCTTCGGCGAACCGATTGTCGAACTCGCGCAGATAGGCGATGAGATCAGCCCGGGGGTCGTCCGAGGGCCTCGACACCAGGTGCGTGGTGCTGTTGGCGGCGATGGCCGCCGTGATGAGGTCGGCCTTGTCGCGGTAGCGCCGGTAGATGGTGGCTCGGGCTACGTGGGCCTCTGCGGCCACGCTCTCCATGGTGGTGTTGGCGTAGCCGACCTCCTCCAGCTGTCGGAGGGCGGCCGCGGTGATGGCCGTGCTGGCCCGCTCGTCCCGAGGGCGGCCTGGGGCCCGTGCGCAGCCGGCCGGAGCCGGGGGAGAGTCGGCGACCGCGGTCATGCCGACGCCACCTCGACCGTGGTGTCGGGGGTCTCTGCCGGCGGGGGGGTCGGATGCACGCTGGGCACGAAGTCCCGCTGGCGGACCAGGACGAAGGCCCCGATGGAGCCGATCAGGGCGATGATCGTGGCGATGATCATCAGGGTGTTGAGGGTGGCCGAGAATCCGGACCGGTAGGCCCCGAGGAGAGCGGCCCGAGAGGCCTCCGAGGGGAGGAGGGCGGCGGCCCGGTGGACGGCACCACTGAGGACGGCGGCTTGGACGGCGGGGCCTCCGTGGGCCAGCACCTCCTGCCCGGCCGGGGTGCCGTGGAGGGCGTTGAGGGTGTGGCTCTGGATCTGGGACTGGAACACCGAGCCCAGTCCGGCGATGCCGGTGGCGATCCCCACCTGCCGGAACGTGCTGTTGGCCCCCGAGGCCATGCCGCTGCGCTCGGGCGGGACCACCGAGATGGCCGAGGAGGCCAACACCGGATTGACCGTGCCGATGCCGATGCCGGCGATGATGAAGCCGGGCAGGAGCACCGTCCACTGGGAGTCCGGCTTGGTGGTGGCCATGAGCAGGCAGCCCAGAGCGATGAGGAGCAGGCCCGAGCCCAGTAGATAGCGGGTCTGGATCCGTACGGTGAGTTTGCCGGCGATGGGAGCCACGATGAAGGCCATCACGGTCAACGGGAGGAATCGAGCCCCGGCGGCCAGTGGCCCGATGCCCAGGTCGTCCTGCATGTAGAGGGTCAGGTACAAGAACATGGCGAAGATGGACGCCGAGAGTGTGAAGGCCGACAGGGACACGCCGGTCATGGCGGGGCGCTTGAACAGCGTCAGGTCGAGCATCGGGTCAGTCTGGCGCCACTCGGCCACCAGGAAGACGGTGAGCAGTACCACGGCCCCGGCCAGCAGCCCGACGATCAACGGGCTGGACCACCCGTCGTCGTTGCCTCGGATGAGGGCGAACACCAACATGAACAGTGCGGCGGAGAACGACACGAACCCGATCCAGTCCACCCGCCGGTGGTTCGGGTCCTTCGACTCCTGAATCTTGCTCAGGGTCATGGCGATGGCCACGATCCCGATGGGCACGTTGACGAAGAAGATCCACCGCCATCCGATCCCGGTGGTGATGGCCCCTCCGACCAGTGGTCCGACGGCCACCGCCCCGCCCAGCACCGCACCGTAGATACCGAAGGCCGTCCCCCGTTCCTTGCCGGTGAAGGCGGCCGCGATAAGGGCCAGGGAGGTGGCGAACATGATGGCCCCGCCCACCCCCTGGGCGCCGCGTGACAGGTTGAGCATCAACGAGGTGGTGGACAGCCCGCAGGCCAGGGAGGCCACCGAGAACACCCCCAGCCCGACGGCGAACACCTCGCGACGCCCGAACATGTCGCCGATCACACCGGCGGTCAGGAGGAAGGCGGCCAGGGTCAGGGAGTAGGCGTCGACCACCCACTGGATGTCGCTGAACGACGAGTGCAGCGACTGCTGGATGTCCGGCAGGGCCACGTTGACCACGGTGATGTCCAAGAGGAGCATGAAGGTGGCGGTGCAGACCGCGATGAGGGTCCACCACTTTCGGTCGAGTACTGGCATGGGATGGACCCTTCCTGAGCGGAGTTTCGGGGTGACTACGAGGCGGGCCGAGGGAGGGGACTGCCGTGCTGGCTACGGCCAGCTGGGCTCCGCCCTGATTACGATCCGATATGTATCGTATCTAATCATCCCGGGCCGAGGCAACCGCGGAGCGGGCCTGAGCCGGCCCGGCCTGGTCAGGTCAGGTCAGGTCAGCGAGCCAGGATCCACGCCGATGCTGCCGGCCCCACTACTGGCGTAGACGGCCAGAGCGAAGCGCAACACCGACACCGCCTCGGCGCCACTCCACATGAGGGGTCCCTCGCCGGTGTGGAGCCAGCGCAGCCAGTGGCGGCCGGAGTCGCGGAAACTGCTGGCCCAGTCGTCGTCAAGGGCGTGGTACGAGCGCATCTCGCCGTCGGCGTAGACCTCGAGACTGGGCTGCTGGATGCCCCGGCCCGTGCACCGGTTGACCCGGGCGTAGCCCTTGCGTCCGGTCACCTCCCACCGCTCGTCGTTGGTGTAGTAGTCCGACCGCAGGTACATGTCCGGGGCCAGGACGATGTCCCACACGCCCCGTACCCCGTTCTCGTGCTCCCAGATGATGGTGGCCGGGGCGTCGATCTCGATGCCCTCCAAGACCTCGGTACCGCCTACCCACGCCCGCACCTCCCGTACCGGGCCGAACAGCCACAGGGCGGTGGCCAGCTTGTGCCAGCCGTCGTCGAAGACCAGGATGCCCCGGCCGTTGCGCATCTGCATGAACTGCCACTCGTAGCTGCTGCCCGGGACCTCCCAACCCCCGAGACCGCTGGCCACCATCTTCATGGTGTAGCTGCTCACGGGGCCGATCTCGCCGGATGCGACGACCTCCTTCATCTTCACCAGCGGCGCGTAGAAGATGTAGTTCTCCATGACCCGCAGCTGCCGGTCGTTGGCCCGGGCCGCCTCCAGCATGGTGGCCGCACTGGCCAGGTCGTTGCACATGGGCTTCTGCAGATTCACGTGCCAACCGTTCCCGAGCAGCTCGACCACCCCTTCGACATGGAGAGGGATGGGCAGCAGGGCCTCCACGGCGTCCACTTCGAGACCACTAGCGGCCAGCTCGGCCACAGAGCCGAACGTCTGGGCCTCCGGCCAGTCGGCCTGGCGTTCGGCCCGACGTTCCTCACTGGGGTCGACCAGGGCCACCACTTCGACGTCGGGATTGTCGACGTAGGCCCGCATGTTGAGGTCGTAGATTCGTCCGAGGCCCACGAAGGCGGCCCGCACCGGGCGGGCGAAAGGAACAAAGGTCATGGTCGGGCCGTCTCCTCGTGTCGGTTTGGCCCCGTCGTCCGCCCGTGGCGGCGAATCGGTCACGGGTACCGGCCTGGTGGGGCGAACTCTACGCGACCGGGACCCGCCGGCCCACTTTGGACCACCCCGAGGCGACCCGATCCCGGCCGGCCTACTCTCGGTCCATGCTCACCGGATTCGCCCATGCCGCCGTCTGCGTGCCCGATCTCGAGGAGGCCACCCGCTGGTACACGGAGGTGCTCGGGCTCCGGGTGCTGTCGCCGCCGTACGAGATGTCCGGTGGGGCGATCGAGGAGGACATGGGGGAGTTGCTGCCGCGCCCCGTCGTGGTCAGGGCGGCCATCGTCGGCCTGGACTCCGACGATCACGTGCTCGAACTGATCGAGTACCCGAGGGCCGAGGTGCCGGCCCCGTCGATGGAGCGTCCGGTCATCGCCCGTCCGGGGATCACCCACGTGGGACTGGTCTGTGACGACGTCACCACCACCCGCCGGGAACTCGCCGGTCGGGGGGTCACCTTCCTGGTGTCGGGCATCGCCGACGTGGCCGGCCTGCGGACGACTTGGTTCTGCGACCCCTGGGGCACCGTGTTCATCCTGGTGGAGAAGAGGCACGGAGATCGGCCCTACTGGAGGCAGCACTCGGCCTGAGCCCGGGCGGGTGTCCCGAGGGGTCAGCGACGGCCGGAGGCCTCAGCGGGGCTCGAGGTGGGGGGCCGGCGCCACCAGTTCGATGGCCGTGCCATCGGGGTCGGTCAGCTGCAGGGACGGTCGCCCGTCCTCCAGGACGATGCCGTCGTGGTGGATGCCGACAACTGTGAGGTGGTCGGCCCATGCCGTCAGGCTGTCCCGGTCGGCAACGGCGAAGGCCAGGTGGTCGAGGGCTCCCCGGCCGTCAGCCTGCCCCGTACCTCCGGCGGGATCGGCGGTGAGCACGATGACCACCCGACTCGGCCGATGACGGAGGGCCACATACCCCACGGCGAGGTCCTCCACGAACGCTTCCATCCCCAGGGCCTCCCGATACCATGCCGCACTCGCCTCCACGTCGGAGACCACCAGCTGGACGTGGGAGAGACCGGAGAACGGGCCCGGGGTGCGCGTCTCGTGGGCTCCCGCCCCGGCCCCGGTCATGACGGCCCCGACCCGGGCGTCGGCCCGCCGGGGGCGACGGTTCTCGGAACGGTCAACACTGATTCAGGTCAGAGCTGGTCGACGTAGGTGTCGGTACCGACCACGGTGCGGAAGAACGGGGCGGCCAGCAGAAGGTCGGCGAGGCCGGCCGACTCCACCGCCTCGGTGTAGGTCCGGACCCGTTCGGTGGCCGCCTCGGTGTCGCCCCCGACGAAGAGCAGCTGCACCAGGCGGTCCGTTCCTCCTGCCGGTGAGCCCAGGTCCATGGGGACGTCGCGGGGCCCTTCGTCGGGCACGGAGGGAAGCCAGGCCGAAGCCATCTCGATGTCCGAGTCAGCGAGGAGCGAACCGAGGTGGTCGGTCACCAACCGTTGGTGCAGCTCGGTGGCGGTGCCCGACCGGGCATCCCACCACACGATGATCAGCCCGTCGTAGCCGTGATCGAGGGCCAGCTCCACCGGGACGGGGTCGTCGTCGCGGTACACGGTGTCCAACTGGTTGAACAGTGCCGTGTGGACGTGGGTCCGCTCGGGGAATCCCCGTCCCTCGGCATAGAGCTCCCGGACCTGGGGGACAGCCCACTCCTCGAAGTGCTCTTCGTGGTGTCCCTGCTCCACCCAGTAGATGGCCACGTAGCTGCCGGCATCGACGGGCCGGGCGATGACACTCTCGGCCGGCCACCGTCGGTCCTTCAGGGTGCGGGGAGCCACCCACCGGCTCCCGGCGAACAGCCACGGCCCAACCAGGCAGCCGGCGTAGTAGTGGTCACGCTCGTACCAGCGGTTGTAGGCCCGCTCGAATCCCGGATTCGGATCCACCAGGGTGAGCAGCATGCTGCCCACCCGCACCGGGTAGTCCCCGACCCCACCGACGTCCAACGGATAGCTCACGACGACCTCCCCTTCGGTGGACCGTTGGCCCCCGACACGCCCGATGCTGACCGGCTGATGGTACTGCGGGACCGGATCGGGGCCACCCGCCGCGCCGGCCCCGGGTTGAAACAAGAGTTGCGCAACATACGTTGTCATTTTGCTCAAGTCTCCGTCGGCGGCTGCCGATGGTAGGGAAAGGCTTCGGCCGACACCGGCGTAGTCCGCGGTTCGGAGTCGTCGGACCCTGCGGCACTCCGGCCATCGTCACCGCTGACCGGACCCGGTGCCGTTCGTGTGAGCGGACCCGGACCGGAAGCTCGGATTCCGCCGTCCCAGACCAACGGTCCGGGCCCTCACACGCCGGCGGGGGCCTGGGGGCAACCATCCGGGTGAGCTCGGGTGGTGCGTTTCATTTTCGGCATGCCTCCCTGGCCGTCCGCCCGCGCTCGGGCCCGACGTAGGACCTCGCCGAGGCCATCCTGGTGAGCGCCGACTCGACGTCTGCGCCCACCGACCGGGACCGCTCACCTCCACCTGGCGTCTGATGATCGGTCGTTCCCTCAAGTCCAGCGAGGCTGCCCACGGCGAGATCACCCCCCCCACGGGGGTCTCCTGGCCCTCTCACTCGACGCCCTGACATCGGTGGCCTACGGACCCCATGCCATCGTCCTGGTGGTGGGCACCGCCGGAGTGGCCGCCCGGCATCTGGTCCTGCCCATCACCATCGGGATCGTCGTTCTCCTGGGTCGGCTGGTCATCTCCTACCGGCAGGTCATCGACGGCTATCCCGACGGCGGTGGGGCCTACGCCGTGTGCCGCGCCAACCTCGGCGCCGGAGCCGCCCAGGTGGCGGCGGCATCACTGGTGGTGGACTACACGTTGACGGTGGTGGTTCTCCATCGCCGCCGGTTCATCGACGCCTTCGAGCACAGAGAGCACGACTACGACCCCATCATCGTCCTGATCCTGGTCATCCAACCGGACCAGTGGTACCAGCGCATCTTCCACAATCAGTCGGACCTGGTGCTGTCGGCCGCCCTACGGGACCGGCCCGAGTTGGCCGTGGCCCGACTCCCTGTGACCACGAACAGCTCGGGGAGTAGCGCCCCGTCCCGGCGTCCGGGTACTTCTCCGGGCACGGTCACCACCGTCCGGCGATGATGCGGGGATGCGTGAGCACCGTTTTTCCTTCGAGATGCCGCACTCGCCGGCCCGCGTCTGGGCCCTCTTCCAGGACTACGACCGTTGGACCGACTACGCCCCCATGGTCCGCCGAGTCGAGGTCCTCTTCCCCGGGGACGACGATCACAACGGCCGACTGCGGCGGGTCATCTTCAAGATGCCCCTGGGCCGCGAGGGATCGGCCCTGGAGCTGGTCACCGACGTGGAGCCCGAACGGGGCTACACGTACACCATGATCTCGACCAAGCCCGGCAACGACCAGATCGGCCACATTCGGCTCGAGCGGCGGGGACCCGATCGCACCCTCTTCCACTTCGACGAGACCTACGACCTGACCACGTGGCCCTTCCGGTGGTTCGAGGGCCCCATCTACCGCTTCATCAACAAGAACAACGAGGACAGCATGCGCCGGGCCTCAGCGTGGCTGACCGCCCATCCGGAGTACCGGGCCGACCTCGTAGAGTCGGGCACCTGAGTCCCGGCGCCATCGGGGCGGTGGGTCAGGACGCGCCGAGGATCTCGTCGGTGACGTCGTGGAGCAGTGGCCGGCCGGCCCGATAGCGGTCGAGGTTCTCGGAGAACAGGTCGGCCTGGCGCTGGAGCCGGCCCATGCCGCCGGCCGAGTTGTGCGGGGTGACCCGCACCGAGGGGTGGGTCCAGAACGGGTGGCTGTCGGGTAGCGGCTCGATGTGGAAGACGTCGAGCACGGCGGCGGCCGGGGTGCCCCGGTCCAGGGCGGCGAGCAGGGCGTCCTCGTCCACCAGGGTGCCTCGCCCCACGTTGACCAGCACCGAGCCCTCTTTCATGCGGGAGAGCAGTTCGGCGTCGACCAGGTCGTTCGTGTCCGGAGTGGCCGGGGCGGCCAGCACCACTACGTCTGCCCCTCCCACCACGTCGAGGAGCTGATCCGGAGTCACCGTGCGGTCGGTGGGGTCGTCGGGCGACGGCCGGCGCCGGCAGCCGATCACCGTGGCCCCAAAGGCCCGGGCCCGCACGGCCACGGCTGAGCCGATGCCCCCCAGGCCGACCACCAGCCAGGTGGTGCCGGACACCTCCCGCCAGTCGTGGATCCTCCAGGACCGTCCTTCCGCCAGCCTCCGCCACTCTCCGGCCTGTTGGAACTCGTCCAGCACCGCCCGCATGACGAACTCGGCGATAGGGAGGCTGTTCACGTGGGCGTTGGTGATCCGCACCCCACCCGCCGCCATCTGGGCGAAGACCGGTGCGTCGAACCCGGCGGCCGGCGACTGGAACCAGCGCAGGCTCGTGAGCGTGGGCAAGGAGGTGAAGAACGTCCCGATGGGTGCGCCATGGCGGAACAGGTCGGAGGTCCCCCAGGCCACCTCGGGACGGGCATCATCCCACGCCACCGGCTTCCTCGATCCGTCCCACAGGGTCCCGTCGCCCTCGAGGGTCAGCCACTCCAGGCCGGGCCGGTCGAGCTGGCGACCGAAGCTCTCATGGGCCACCGAGGTCAGGAGGACGAGCACGGTCAGGGTTCGGAGGTGGGAGTCCGGGCCTCAGGAACCCGACGGGCCGACCGGGTCGATCAGGGATCGGCCGGTCATCTCGAACATGGTCTTGTCGTCGGTCTGGCGCCACAGGTCCAACAGCCCGACGGACAGGGGATCGCACCCGTACCGCAGCGGCCCGTCGTCGTCCAGCACGGCGTCCACGATCATGCCGGCCGCGCTCGCCGGACTGGTCACCATGGGATCGGCGTTCTCCTCCCGCAGCTGGGCCGCCCGCTCGGCCATGGACCGGTACCGGTCGAAGCCCGTGGCCGCTTGCTCCCCCTTGCTCAGCTGGAACATGTCGGTGTCGATGGGTCCGGGGAGGATCTCCACCACCCGGATACCCGATGAAGCCACCTCCACCCGCAGGGTGTCCCCGAAGGCCGACACCGCAGCCTTGGTGGCCCGGTAGGCGGAGTAGAACGGCACGCTGGCCAAGATGGACGACGACGAGATGTTGCACACCACCGCCGGCCGGTTCTCCCGCAGGAGGGGAATGGCGGCGATGGTCGTTGCCACCAGTCCCAGCACATTGGTCTCGAACAGGGACCTCCAGTCCTCGAGGTTGCTGTGTTCCACGGGAAGGTAGTCGGAGTCGACCCCGGCGTTGTTGACCAGTACCCGCAGGTCACCGGGCAGGTCGTAGGTGCTGGGATCGGTGACGTCCATGCGGGCTACGGTCAGCGCTCCGGAGGTGGCCCGGGGCAGGTCGGCCCCGTCTCTCGGGTCCCGCATGGTGGCCACGGTGGCGAAGCCCCGATCGGCCAGTTCGATGGCTACGGCCCGGCCGATCCCCCGACTGGCCCCGGTGACCAGCGCGCTTCCGGTGATGTCCACAGTCCCGTCTCTTCCATCGCTGCTCCGTGGGGTCGGGGTTCGGGTGCCGACCCTTCCTCGTACCGGTCCGTCCGGCGTGACGGCCGGCGTGACGACGGCCAGGGAGCGACCAGTCTGTCAAAGAACCCGGAGGCCATCCACGCCCTGAACGGTGCGCGGCCCGTCAGGAGCCCGGCCGGAGGCGAGGGCCGGACCCTCGTGGCGGGGTCACACCCTCTGGGTACCGTGAGGTATGAGCGATGAAGGAACCGTCACCATCGAAGGCCGGCAGTACCACCTGATCCCCTACGGATCGGAGAAGGGGGCCTTCGCAGGGCCGTGCCACCGCTGCGGTGTGGAGCTACAGGCCCGGCATTCGTCCACCTGTCCGCTGGGGCCGGGCCGGCGGTACCGACGGCCGACGGAGTGCCGAGACTGCGGCCAGTCCATCGGGCAGCTCCACGTCCTCAACTGCGGTATCGAGCGGTGCCCCCGCTGCGCCGGCCAGTACGCCACCTGCAGCTGTGAGGGGTCCGAAGATGCCCCCGACGACAGTGACGCGGGTGACTGGGATCCGGTAGCCCGAGGCACCGGTACGGATGGTGGGCTCTGAGGTCCGGACTAGAGCTAGAGGGCCGCTGGCTGGCTCAGTGTCCGACCGCGGCCCGGACCGCATCGGCGATGGTGCTGGCCGACGGCAGGACGGTGGCCTCGAGGCCGGGAGCCGATCCGATGGGGGCGAAGCGGGCCCCCACCCGGGCCACCGGGGCGTCGAGCTCACCGAACAGCGCTTCGTTGATCACACTGGCCACCTCGGCACCGAAACCGGCGAAGCGGGTGGCGTGGTGGGCCACCACCACCCGACGGGTCTTGGCCACCGAGGCCAGCACGGTGGCGGCGTCGAAGGGAACCAGGGTCCGCAGATCGACCACTTCGACGTCGATCTGCTCGTCGGCCAGCATCTCGGCGGCGGATAGCGCGTCCCGAACGGTCCGTCCGTAGGTCACCACGGTGACATCGCGACCCGTCCGCTTGACGTCCGCCTGTCCGAGGGGCACCCGGTGGTCCCCGTCGGGAACCGGCCCGGTGGATCCGTAAAGGGCCACGTTTTCGACGAGGATGCAAGGATCGTCATCGAAGATGCACGTGGTGAGGAGGCCCTTGGCGTCGGCCGGCGTACTGGGCACCACCACCTTCAGGCCGGGGACATGGGCCAGCCACGCCTCGAGGGCCTGGGAGTGGGTGGCGCCCGACCCGATCCCGCCGAACACCGCGGTGCGCAAGGTCATCGGCACCGACACGGTGCCTCCCGACATGAACCGGGCCTTGGCGGCGTGGTTGACCAGCTGGTCGAGGGCGATGCTGATGAAGTCCATGATCATGACCTCGGCCACCGGACGGAGCCCGGCCAGGGCCGCCCCTATCGCCGCTCCGACGATGGCCACCTCGGAGATCGGAGTGTCCAGTACCCGGTCGGTGCCGTAGGCCGTGGACAGTCCCTTGGTCACCTGCGAGATGCCCCCACCGGGATCAGCCAGGTCCTCCCCGATCAGCAGCACCGTGGGGTCGAGGGCCAGGGCCTCGGCCAGGGCCAGGTTGAGGGCCTCCCGCAGGGAGCGGGTTGTGAAGCCAGGCACCGGGTCGGCCGCCGGGGGACGGGAGGCGTTCACGTGGGCATTCCGGCCCCGTCGGCGTAGACGTGCCGTCCGGCCTCCTCGACGTCGGGCGGGTCGGCGGCCAGGGCCGCCATGAAGGCCTCCTCCACCTGTTCGCCCGCCCGCTGCTCGAGGTGGGTCGCCTCGGCGCTGTCGAGGACGCCCTCGTCGAGGAGCCGGGCTCGATAGCGGGCCACCGGCTCAGCCGCCCAGGCCGCCTCCAACTCCGCCTTGGGAAGGTAGCGCATGGGGTCGCCGAAGTAGTGGCCGTGGAGCCGGAAGGTGGTGCACTCGACCAGGGTCGGACCGCCACCGCTCCTGGCCCGCTGCACCGCCCCGTCCAGGGCGTGGTGGGCGCCATCGGGGTCATTGCCGTCGACTGTCACCCCGGGGATGGCGTAGCCTGCGGCCCGGTCGGCCACGTCCTCCACCGGTTGGGCGTGCGCCGTCGGGGTCATCTCGGCGTAGCGGTTGTTCTGGCAGCAGAAGACCACCGGCAGGTGCCACAGCGCCGCCAGGTTGATCGCCTCGTGGAAGGCGCCCGTCCCGGTGGCCCCGTCGCCGAAGCTGGCCACGGCCACCCGGTCGGTGCCCGACCGCTGCGCGGCCAGGCCCAAGCCCACGGCGATGGGTAGTCCCGAGCCGACGATCCCGGTGGACACCATCAACCCCGACGGAGGGTGGGCGATGTGCATGGCCCCGCCGCGCCCCCCGTTGACGCCGGTGGCCCGGGTGAGGATCTCGGCAACCAGAGGTCCGAGGGGTACCCCCTTGGCCAGCTGGTCGTGGAGTCCGCGGTAGGTGGTGACCAGCGGGTCGTCGGTGCGCAGCACTGCGCCCAGGGCGGCGGCGATGGCCTCCTGTCCGGTGGCGGGCCAGTAGGTGCAGGCGAACTCACCCCCGCTCAGGCCCCGCCGGATCCGGTCGTCGCACGCCCGGATGGTGACCATCGCCTCGTACATGCGCCGCCGCACATCGGGGGGAGGTGGGCCGGTACCCACCGGCGCCGTCACTCCGAACCGACCCGGTCACCGGACGTGACGTAGGAGGCGGCATGGGTCCCTGACCCGTGCCCCCACACCAGGCCCATGCCGATCGAGGTGCCCCCGCCGTAGTACGCCGGACCGGCCGGACTGGCGATCACGTTGCCCGCGCCGTACAGGCCAGGGATGGGTCGGTCGCCCACGTGGAGGACCCGACCCTCGGTGTCCACCCTCGGGCCCCCCTTGGTCCCCACCGATCCCACGTGGACGGGCAGGGCGTAGAACGGCCCCTGCTCGAGGGTGCCCAGATTGGGGTGGGGGGCTCCCGGATCTCCGTGGAAGCGGTCGTAGGCGCTCGACCCGCGGCCGAAGTCGCGGTCGGTCCCCAGCCCCACGAAGCGGTTCCACCGCTCGACCGTCTCGGCCAGGCCCACCGAGTCGATGCCGGCCCGGTGGGCCAGGCGCTCCAGGGTGTCGTCGACCACCAGCCAGTCGGGATCGGGAGTGCCCGGCCGGCAGGTGGCCACGGGATAGCGCGTGCGGTACTGGTGGTCGAACACCACCCAGCAGGGCAGGTTCCGGGGGGTGTACTCGTTGATGTCGAAGGAGAGGAACGACTTCCCGAGGTCGTTGTAGTTGCCCGCTTCGTTGACGAACCGCTGGCCGAACCGGTTGACCATGATGGAGTGCGGGGCGGTGCGCTCCACGCCGACAAACCGGGCCAACGGTCGACCGTCGTACTCCTCGCCGGGGAGTGAGGCCGCCGGGTACCACCAGGTCTCGGTCATGTTGGCCAGATCGGCTCCGACGGCCATGGCCATGGCCAGGCCGTCCCCTTCGTTGGCCGGCGGACTGTGCGGGTGGGTGAGCGGCCCGGCCAGGAAGCGCTCCCGCAGCCGGGAGTTCCACTCGAACCCTCCGGAGGCCAGCACCACGGCGCCGGCGGCCAGCTCGGTGTGGCGACCCCCCTCCTCCACCACCAGGCCGGTCACCCGGTCACCCCGAGGACCGCGGCCCATGGCGATCTCTACGGCGCGGGACTCCATGCGGGGCTCGATGCCGGCGGCCAAGCACGCCTCCAGCAGGGCGCCGACCAGGGCCTGTCCGCAGGCCACGTGACCGGCGGCCACTCGGGCCTGCACCAGGGCGGCATCAAAGCGCTCCGGCGTGTACGACGGACGCCACTCCACCGTGGCCTCCTGCAGCGGGATGGGCAGGGCCAGCACCGGAGGTGGCCGGAGGCGACCGGCCCAGGCCCCGAGCCGGTGAGTGTCGTAGAGCGCCGGCTCCAGCATCCGGCCCGAGGCCTTGGCCCCCTCCATCTCCGGGTGGTAGTCCGGCCAGGTCATGGGGCGCAGCCCGAGCGGGGTGGTGCGCTCGAGGTGAGAGAGGATGCTCGGACCCCGGTCCACGTAGTGTTCGAGCAGCTCGGGGGGCGTCCTCCCGGCCGTGAGCCGGCCCATGTAGGCGAGGGCCTCGGGGCGGGAGTCTTGGGCGCCCACCTCGGCCATGTGGTGGTTCTGGGGCATCCACACCCCTCCGCCGGAGACGGCCGTGGTGCCACCCACCGAGTCAGTCCGCTCGACCATGGTGACCCGCGCCCCGCCGACGTGGGCGGCCAGGGCCGCGGCCAGGGCGGCCGCTCCCGATCCCACCACGACCACGTTGTCGGTGGCTCCTCGGTCGGCGGACGGGGTCACGGGGTTCGGACCATGTCAGGGACCGGCCAGGTAGCGGTCGAGCTCGCGGTGCATGTTGGTGATCCCACCTTCGTAGGTATGGGACAGTCGGAGGGCGTCGATGCTCCGGCTGTGGATGCCGCGCTGCTGGCGGCCGATGTTGGAGAAGTCCTGGAGGGGGATGGGCGGCCAGTGCTCGGTGTCGTCGGGGGCGTAGGGGCCCAGCACCACGGGGCGGGTCACGTCGTCGTCGGCCGCAGGAATGGAGATCGACCACAGCTCGAACAGGCACGACTCGGGGTCGTCTCCGTGGGGCCGCACCCGGTAGACCAGGGCGTTGCCGTACTGGGGGAGGACGAAGTAGTTGGGGAAGGCGAAGAACATCCCGCCCCACCGGGCCAGGGTGGTCGGCTCGGGAGCTGGGAGCGGGATACCCACCTCCCCGGCGTACCGGTAGTACGCGGCGATCACCTCGGCTCCGAAGGTGCTGCCCTCGGGCACCGGCCGCTCCCGCAGGCTCTCGAACACCCGCACCTCCCGCTCGAGGGTCATGGCCTCGAGTCCAGTGCTGAGCAGGTGCACCGACTCCAGCATGGCGTCGATCTCGCCCATTCCGACCTCCCGACCTTTGGCGGCCTGGGCGTTGGGCCGGAGCTGGAAGCTGGAGTGCCCGTTCGGGTGGATGGCGTACTCGAGGCTGTCGGGGTCGTATCGCTCCGGATGGCCCAGGGTCAGCTGGGGATGGGTGCCGGGGACGTGGTAGCCCTCCATGAAGGCCTCCTGGGCCAGCTTCCAGTTGGCCGGGAGGATCACTGACTTCCACCACACCACTCGCATGTCGGCCACACCGAGCGGGTCCAGCAGCCCCGGGATGGGATCGAGCGCCTCTCGGAGGGCCGGGGCGTCCGGGTCGAGGTTGAGCCATGCGCACCCTCCCCAGGTCTCGACCCGCACCTGGTGGAGGCACAGCTCGTCGGGGGTGACCAGACCGGGGTCGAAGGCATGGTCCCCGTAGACGAAGGAGCTGGTCCCGTCGAGGTTCCACCGCCACCCGTGGAACGGGCAGATGATCTGACCCCGGGGGAAGGATCCCGATCCTGTGGCCAGCTCGGTGGCCCGGTGCCGACAGGCGTTGAGGTACCCGCGCACCGCGGTGGTGCCCTCGCCGGTGTCGGTGCGGACCAGCAGGATCGACTGATCGCCCACCACGTACTCCACGTAGTCACCGGGGTCGGGCAGCTCCTCCAGGCGGCAGGCCATCTGCCAGGTCCGCGTCCACAGGTGGCGGTGCTCGAGCTCGGCGAAGGCCCGGTCGTAGTAGCGCTCCACCGGAATCCGGTCGGGCTGGGTGACGGCGAACGGGACGGTCCTGCCCCCTGGTGTAACCGCTTCCAGGGGGGTGGCCGGCCGGGTTCCGAGCTCAGTCACCGGCACCCTCAACGAAGGGGCCGAGGAGGGAGATCTCCCGCTGCCGGAACCGCCACCGGTCGCCGTCCCGGATCAGCTCGTCCCGGTACCGCCCGGTGGCCACCAGCACCAGCCCCTCGCCGGCGGTGGGCCGCACGAACAGGTAGTCGGTGCGGGCGGTGGCCATGTCGCCCTCCACCTCGACCAGGATGTTGGCCGTGATGTGCTTCCCGCGGCCCTCGGGCGGCTGGACGTGCTCCATGTACTTCCGGATGGACGGGCGTCCCTCGGTGGCCTGGCCGCCGAAGAGCAGCCGGGCGTCCTCCGTGAACAGCTCGATCCACCGGTCGAAGTCGCCGTCGTCAAGGTACTGGCTGTAGCCGGCCAGCGTCCTACGGACCTGTTCCTCGTCGTCCCCCACGATCCCCCACTCCGTCTCCGCGCCCTCGGCGCCGCGACGCCATCGAGCGAGCCGGAGCTCGGGCCCCGGACGGTGGCCATGATAGGTCCGGGCCCGTCGTCGACGCGGGGTGACCGGCCATCATTACTCCAGGTGGCCGATGACCTGGCCGACCGGGTAGGTCCGGCCCTCCTCGCCGATCCGGCGGAAGAGCCCGGCCCGGGGAGCGGTGATCTCGCTCTCGACCTTGTCCGTCTCGAGGAGGTAGATCGGCTCGTCCTGACCCACCCGGGACCCGTCGTCGACCAACCACCGGGCCAGAGTGGCCTCGGTCATCTCCATGCCCAGCTTGGGGATTCGGATCTCGATCGTCGTCACGCTCTCGGGAGGTCGGAAGCTTCGGTGCACTGTAGCCATCCGGCGGCAGCCACCCCGGGTGGGGACCCCCAGGGAACCGACGGGCCGTCTTTGCTAGCTTCGGCAACCGTCGCGGGGACCCTCGAACCGTGCGGACAGGAGTAGGCCATGGAGACCCGAGCGTTGCAGACGGTGATCTACCAGAAGGACGGGCCCGTCGCCTGGATCACCCTGGACTACGCCGAGAAGGCCAACATCCAGACTTCGGACCTGGTGTTCGACGTGGACGCCTGCCTCGACGACGCCGGTAGTGACTACGACATCAAGGTACTGGTGATGAAAGCCAACGGCCCGGGGTTCAGCGCCGGGCATGTGGTGGCTGGCACCCCGGGCACCGAGATGCGGGAGATCGACGCCAGCACCGCCGCCCTGGGCAGCGTGTGGAAAGGCCAGTGGGACATCTACGGCACTCCGGTCCTCAAGCTGTGGGACTTCCCCAAGATCGCCATCGCCCAAGTGCACGGCTACTGCCTGGGTGGGGGCACGGCGTGGGCCCTCCTCACCGACATGACGGTGGCCTCCGAGGACGCCTACTTCCAGTTCCCCGTCCTTCAGGGCATGGCCATGCCCAACATGGAGACCGGCATCGAGCCGTGGATCTTCATGAACTGGAAGCGGGCGTCGGAGTACATGCTGACGGGCCAGGAGATCGGGGCGACAGAGGCCAAGGAGATCGGACTGATCAACCGCGTGGTGACCCGGGAGCGGCTCGACGACGAGGTCAACGAGCTGGCCTTCCATGTGGCCCAGGCCCCTCTCACCACGCTGATGGCGGCCAAGGCCAACATCCACCGGGCGTGGGACCACATGGGGTTCCGGACCCACCTCCAGGCCTCCAACGACCTGCTCACCATGGCCACCACGGCCCGGGACGTGCAGGAGTACATCAAGGGCGTCTACTCCGAGGGGCTCCGTCCGAGGGACGCCGCCCGCCGCAATGCCGAGCGGGCCAAAGTGCTGGCGGCGGAGTCCAAGGCCCGGTTCGAGGCGGCTGACTGATTCCCTGACGGTGCGGTGGGGTGGAGGGGCCACCCCACCATCAGCGGCCCGGCAGCGAGAAACGTTGCCGGATGGAGTCCTGCACCTCGTCCACCGGCAGGGTGGCATCCACGGTGGCCACGAACTCCTTGCGCTCGAAGATCTCTATGAGTGGCTTGGTCTCCTCGTGGTAGGCCGCCAACCGGATGGCCAGCGACTCGGGGTTGTCGTCGGTCCGGACTTCCAGGGTGCCACCGCACACGTCGCACACCTCGGGCTGCTGGGGCCGGTGGGCCATGAGGTTGTAGTCGAGGCCACACGTGGAGCACACCCGCCGGGCCAGGACCCTCCGCGTCACCTCCTCATCGGGCAGGTGGAGGTTGATCACGCCGTCGATGTCGTAGGCCTCGAGGAAGAACTCGGCCTGTCGGGCATTGCGCGGGAAGCCGTCGATGATGAAGCCGTAGTTCCAGTCGTGTTCGGCCAGCCGGGTGCTGACCACCGACTCGACCAGGTCGTCGTCGACCAGGTGTCCGGTGGCCATGATGCGCGTCACCTGGGCACCGAGCTTGGTGTGGTGCTGCACGTTCCACCGGAAGATGTCGCCCACGCTGACGTGTTCGAGTTCGAGGTCCTCGGCCAGCAGCTTGGCCTGCGTGCTCTTTCCGCTGCCCTGGATGCCCATGATGATGAACTTGCGCACGTCGGCCTACTCCCTCGACCGTCCCCTGGCCGGCAGGGCCCGGATCACTTGACGACGTAGCGCGTGGGCACCCAGGACTGGCTGTCGATGGGGGGCCGTTCGTAGTTGCGCTGCTGCCGGGGGGGCAGGGCCACCTCCTCATGGGGGACGGCCTCGTAGGGGACGACGTCGAGCAGATGGCTGATGATGTTGAGGCGGGCGGCCTTCTTGTTGTCGGCGTCCACCACGTACCACGGGGCCTCCCGGATGTCCGTGTACGAGAACATCTCGTCCTTGGCCTCGGCGTAGTCCACCCACCGGGCCCGGGCCTCGAGGTCCATGGGGCTGAGCTTCCACCGCTTCCCGGGGTTGTTGATCCGTTCGGTGAACCGACGCTCCTGCTCCTCGTCGCTGAGCGAGAGCCAGTACTTCACCAGGATGATCCCCGACCGCACCAGGGCCCGCTCGATCTGAGGGCAGGTGCGGAAGAACTCGGCGTGCTCCTCCTCGGTGCAGAATTCCATGACCTTCTCCACGCCGGCCCGGTTGTACCAGGAGCGATCGAACAGGACGATCTCCCCGGCGGAGGGGAGGTGGGCGATGTAGCGCTGGAAGTACCACTGCGACCGCTCACGGTCGGTGGGGGTGCCGAGGGCGACCACCCGGCAGTAGCGGGCGTTGAGCCGCTCCATGATGCGCTTGATGGTGCCGCCCTTGCCGGCGGTATCGCGGCCCTCGAAGATGACCATCACCCTCAGGCCCTCGTGAACGACCCACTCCTGCATCCGGACCAACTCGGTCTGGAGGCCGGCCAGTTCCTTCTCGTAGGCGGACTTGCTCACCAGCTTGGGGGATACGCCGGTCACGATCTGCAGGCCCTCGTCGTGGGACTTGTGGGAGTCCGGGTCGATGTGATGCGGTTCGAGGGGGCTCTTGGACATCTCGGGTGATGGTAGCGGTGGATCCTCAGGCCTGGGTTGCCGGACTGTTAACAGTGGTCTGGCCCCTCGTTTCAGCCGGTGGACGAGAGGCTCGGGCCCCTGATCCGGCCGGCGGACGATCCACCCCGCCCCGGGCCCGGCTCGGAGCACCGAGCCCAGGGGACGATGTGCCACTCGCCCTACCACGAGATCATCAGGGCGGTCCCGAACGCCACCACCTGCCCTTCGACCGGGTAGACCTCCCGGCCATCGTTCGGGTCCCACGTCGGGTCGAAGGTGGTGCTTCCCGGCGCCGGGGGGTCGGTCGGGACCGTCCATGATCAGGGCGAATGGCAGAGGACGCCGGCCGGATCCTGCGTCGGCCCGATGGCTGCCGTTCCGGTCGGCCGTGGCATCATGGCCTCGGCCGACATGTCCCCGGGGGGATCAGGGCCATCACCGGCACGGGAGGATCAACTGTGAGCGCAGAGGCCAACAAAGAGCGGGTGCGGGCGTTCTGGGCCGCACTGTACGAGCGGGATTGGGACGCCATCGGCGGGTTCTTCGGCCCCGACAGCGAGTACACCGACGTCCCGTCGCCGGACGACGATGTGGCCCGGGGCCCCGACCTCATCGTGGCCCGACTCCGGCTCGGCCTGGAGCGTATCGCCGGGTACGAACACCATCTCCGGCTGATGGTGGCCGAGGGCGACACGGTGGTCACCGAGCATGCCGAGACCTGGCGGTGGCACACCGGCGAGGAGGTGACCCTCCCGTTCGTCTCGGTCCACGAGTTCCGGGACGGAACCATTCTGCGTTGGTGGGACTACTGGGACCTCCAGACCCTGATGAACGCCGCACCGGACTGGTGGATCGAGCACATCATGCAGGGCTACACCTGAGCGCGCCGTCCCGGGTGTCGGCCAGAGGTCAGCTTTCGAAGCCGTAGACGTCCTTGGCGTACTCGTCGACCTTCTCCTCGGGCAGCCGGAGCCGGATGGCCGTGTAGTAGACGAGGAGGCTGAAGGCCGCCACCACCACCATGTCCCAGTAGAAGGGGATGTTCATCCGCCCCCCTTGGAACTGGCCCAGATAGGAGATGAGGGTGAGGCCGGCCAGGTAGGGCCACAGCCAGATGGCGGCGTTCCAGTCCAACGGCGAGCGGACGGGGTTGGCGTGGGTGATCCGCGAGATCGCCATCAGGGCGTAACCGAGGAGTACCGCCACCATCAGTTTCCACACCACCTCCCATCCGCTCCAGTAGATGATGAGGCTGGCGGCCACGAAGGAGGCCGGAGCCAGGACGGGCGCCCACGGCAGGCGGTAGGGGCGTTCGGCGTCGGGCTTCTGGAGGCGCAGGGCGCCCAGGGCCAGGGGGGCCCCGGCGTACATCAGCACGGTGGCCGATGTGATGAAGCCGACCAGCTTCTGCCAACCGGGGAAGGGCAGGAACAGCAGGAGGCCCATCAAGAAGGTGAAGATCAGTCCGAAGATGGGGACGTTGGCCTTGCTGGTGGTTTTCTCGAAGACCGAGGGGACGTGTCCGTTCTTGCTCATGCCGAAGGTGATGCGGCTGGTGGTGGTGGTGTAGATCAGCCCGGATCCGGTGGGGGCGATGATGGCGTCGGCGTAGAGGATGTAGGCCAGCCAGGCCAGGCCCAGACCTTTGGCCAATCCGGCGAATGGCCCGAAGATGCCCTCGAAGCTGACGTTGGCCCAGCCATGGGCCAGGGCGTGGTGGGGCAGGGCCCCGATGAACACCACCTGGAGCAGGATGTAGACGGTGGCACCGATGAGCATGGAGAAGATCACCGCCCGGGGCATGTCCCGCTGCGGGTTCTTGCTCTCCCCGCCCAGCTGCACGGCCTGTTCGAAGCCGACCAGGGCGAAGACCGCCCCACCGTCGCTCACCGCCCGGAGCACGCCGTGGAGGCCGAACGGAGCGAAGCCGTGGCTGGTGAAGTTGGCGGTGTCGAAGTGAGTGAAGAAGAGGACCACGATGGTCATGACCGGAACGATGACCTTCCATGTGGTGATGGCGCTGTTGGCCCGCACCAGGTACCGGACCCCGAACAGGTTGGCCACCACGAACAGGGCCATCATCACGGTGGCCACCAAGTAGCCCAGCCCGGTCAGGACCGGCACGCCACCCGAGACGGTGGTCAAGCCGTGCCAGTAGTTCCCCGTGTAGGTGATGGCCGCTTCCACCTCGATGGGGGCCGTGCCCACTGCCTGCAGCCACGAGAACCATCCGAAGGAGGCGCCGGCCAGGCCGCCGAAGGCGTAGTACGGGAAGCGGGTGGTCCCGCCGCTGACGGGAAACATTCCGCCCAACTCGGCGTGGACCAGGGCCAGCAGGATCACCGCCACCGAGCCGATGAGCCAGGCGATGATGGCTGCCGGACCACCGATGGTGGCGCACACCAACGCCCCGAACAGCCAGCCCGAGCCGATGATGGACCCCTCGGAGGTGAACAGGAGGCCGAGGAAGCCGATGTCGCGGGTGAGTCCGTCGCCGCCGGTGGGCGTGGTAGAGACCGCTGCCTCAGTCATTGCTCACCCTTTTGGCGGTCGCCGGTCGGGGGCATCCCTCCGGTCACCTCACCGATCGACGGTGTGAGGAAGCTATCCGAGCCCTCGGCCGGACTCAAGGATTTCCGGCGCCCGTGGTCCGGGCGCACGCCCCGTCAGTGGTAGCGGGGGTCGCCCGGGGGGATGACCAGGTTCTCGACAACGGTCTTGTGGGCCACGATGTCGTGGATGACGTTGGCGCACGGGCCCACCTTGGGCAGGCGCTGCACCAACGACTTGCACAGGGGCAGCAGCCCGAGTGTGACGGTCTGGCCTTGAAGGTCGACGAACGGCTTGTCCGGACTGGACTGGTAGCACACCTCGACGGGCGCGCCCGCCGGGCCCACCAGGGCTGAGCGGAGGAACGTGACCGAGATCTTCAGGGCCAGCTTGGGATTGAGCCCGATGTCCGTCACCGTGGTGATCTGGGGGGCGTGGCGATCCGAGTCACCGCAGTCGAGATTGCCCGGGTTGACCGAGACCTGGATGGATCCAGTGGTCGACTTGGTGCTGATCTGAACGGTCTCGGTGGGAGTGGTCACCGTGCCCGAGCAGCCCGCCCCGGAGCAGATGATCACCGAGCCGGACACCGAGGCCGAGTCGGTCACCGTGGCGCTGGCCCCTCCGGGGTCGCTGATGGTCACGCCCACCGTGTAGCTGCCGGCGACCGCATAGGTGTGCGTACCCGAGACGCCGAAGACCGTGCCCGGGCCTCCCGGCTGGGAGATGGTGCCGGTGCCGCTTGACGAGTCACCCCAGTCGATGGTGGCGGAGAATTGGCTGAGGGGGGCGGTCGGGTTGGCATCGGTGAAGGTGGCCACCGGCTCGGTGAAGGCCTGACCGGTGCCCAGGGTGGGCAGTGGGATGCCGGTGGCACTGATGGCCGAGTCGGTGACCGTGGCCGTGCTGGTGGCCGTGGCTGTGTTCAGGGCCAGGGCGTTGTCAGTCACCGTGACGCTGGTGGTGTAGCCGGCCTGGGTGGCATAGGTGTGAGTGCCGGTGACCGTGTAGGGGGTGCCCACGCCGCCGGGCTGGGTGACGGTCCCGGCGGTGGAGTGGTTGTCACCCCAGGTGATGGTGGCGGTGAACGACGATGCCGGAGCCGAGGAGCCACCGTCGGTGAAGGTGGCGATGCCCGGGCTGACCGGGATCAGCACGGTGGCGGTGATCGGGGAGGCGGTCAGGTCGATGGCTGCCTGCAGACTGGCCGAGGCGGTGCTCACCGTCGACGACCCGAGGCTGAAGTAGGTGCTGGTACCCGGGGACAGGCCGCCGGCGAAGGTGACCGACCCCTGATTGGCACCGCTGGGGGTGAACGAGGTGCCCGGTCCCTCGTAGCCGGTGGGGCCGAAGGTGGTCTTGGAGAAGCAGGGGGTCGGTGTCACCGCGCACAACCCGTGACCGTTGAAGGCGAAGATGGCGGTACCGGCCAGGGCCACGCTGGAGGTGACGGCGTTGGAGTTGTTGACCACGCCCACCAGGGCACCGTCGGTGCCGTTGAGGGCCGGCTGGGTGCTGTCGGTCTGGACCGAGGTGGACCCGTCGGGGTTGACGGTGATCAACACGCCGCAGCTCGAGTCGTGCCCAGCCGCCGGACACTGGCTGAAGGGGGCGGCCGACGATGCTCCGGCCAGACCGGGCACGGCCAGTCCGGCTGCCGCCACCACCATCACCGCCGCCAGGGTGACTCTGGTCCGAAATCCTGTGGATGTCCGCATGGGAACCCTCTCGTCCTCGCCCGGAGCGGATGGCCTGCGGCCCGGCACCGCAGCTGATGGAGGCCAGCCGCCGCTGGGCCTTCAAACGCTCGTTCAGCAATGTAGTGGTGACAAGAGGTCTGGTCAATCGCCGCCGGGACACCACACCCGGGGTGGCTAGCTGGTCACGGAACGGGTTCCCACCGGGTCGGTGGCGGAAGGGGCGGACCCGGCCGGTGGGGGTGCATCGTGCAGGAGGTCGGGGGTCCAGACCACACCGAGTTGGGCCAACGTGGACGCGGCGGCGTTCCGGAGTTCGGCCCGGTACCCGTCGGTGGCGTCCGGAACGACCTCGGCCAGGATCCGCAGGGTCAGCGCCTCTTCGTACTGGGCTCCCCGGGTGCGTGCCGCGGCCAGACTCTGTTGCAGGGCGTCCACCGCCCCTGCGGTGTCCCCGGATCGGGCCAGCACCGCGCCGCGCACCCGCTGGATGAGGGGAATCTGGGCCGGCACACCGCCGAGGCCGCGGGCCTGGGCCTGAGCTTCCTCGGCCAGGGTGAGGGCGACGTCGGGACGGCCGGCTAGGAGGAGGCACTCGGCCATGCGGGCGGTGGCCTCCAGCGCGTCGGCCTGGCTTCCGATGTCTCGGAACTCCACGATGGCCTCCTCGAACAGCGCCAGGGCCTCGTCGAACCGTCCCCGTCCGGCGGCCGTCCGGGCCTGCTTTCCGATCACATCGGCGACTCCGGACCGGTAGCCCGCCGCCCGCCACGATCGGGAGACCTTCGTGAACTGTTCCTCGGCGATGTCTAATCGGCCCTGGTCCAGGGCGATCTCGCCGATGTTGAACACCTCGAAGGCCGCGTTCACGTCGTTGCCGGTGCGGCGGTCCAGCTCCTCACCCCGCCGATAGAGCTCGAGGGACTTCTCCCACTCCCCCCGGAAGTAGGCGAATATCCCGAGGGCGTTGTACAGCTGGGCCTGGCCGGCGAGGTCGTCGAGCGACTGGTAGATGGCCAGGGCCCGCTCCGAGTTGACCGGCTCGTCGAGCTTCCCCAGCTTCTCCTGGGCCCAGTCGATCACCCGGAGCGCCTCGGCCAGCGCCACCTGCTCGCCGGCCGCCTCGGCTTCCTCCACCGCCCGGGTGCACCAGATGATGGCCCGGGCCTGGTGGCCAGCCTCCTGACAGAATCGGCCGTACCAACTGAGCAGTTCGGCTCGCTGCCGGGCCGCGGCCTCCCCGTCGACGTCGTCCAGGACCCGCAGTCCCTTGGTGATCCAGCGCATGGCATTGGTGTACCGGTCGAGCCAGCCCTGGACCCGGGCCAGCTTGAGCATCAACCGGGCGGCGGCAACGGCGTCGTCGTCGATGACGCGGCGGGCCGCACGGTAGGCGATGGCCGCCTCGGCGTAGCCACCGGTGCGGTTGCGGGCGTCACCCAGGGCTTCGTAGACCGGGGCCAGATCGGCCGGGCTCAGGTGGGTGATCCGGCGGCCGGCCACCAGGGCCCGCTCGTAGAGGTCGGCGGCCTCGAAGTTGGCGTAGACCGACTTGGCCCACTCGGCTGCTTCGAGGGCGTAGGAGAAGGCTTCGGAGAAGCGCTGGGCGTGGAGGTAGTGGAAGGAGAGGAGCTCGGGCTGCTCGTCGCGGCGCAGGACGGTGGCCGCCACGATGCAGTCGCCGGCCCGGTTGTGGAGCTGGCGTCGGAGCCGGTAGGTGAGCCCGTCGTAGGCGGCGTCCCGCAGGAGGCGGTTGCGGAACCGCACGGTGTCGTCGTCCCAGGTGGCGAAGTCGGCCAGCCGCTCCCACGTGGGGTCGTCTCGTTCCGGGAGCTCGTCGACTACCTCCCGCACCAGGTCGAGACCGGCCGACTGGCCGAGGACCGACAGCCGCCGCAGGAGGTGGCGGTCGTCGCTGCTGAGCCGGTCGATCCTGGCCGCCACCACCTCTTCCACCGAGTCCGGGAGGGTGTCGACCGACGCGCCCCCCACCGCGGCAGCCAGCAGCTCCCGCAGGAAGAGGGGGTTGCCGTCGGACCGCCGCACCAGCCGTCTCAGGTCGTGGCCCGGGAGCGGGGCGTCGTGGGTGGCCAGCTCGGCCAACTCCAGGGCCTGGTGCTCGTCGAGGGGCCCGAGCTCGAGACGGGTGGCGTCGGCCGGGCCGACGAAGCCGGTCTCGACGTCCCGACGGGTCACGCAGATGAGCCACGAAGTAGCTCCCACCGAGGCGGCCAGCGCCCCGAACAGATCGGCCGAGGCCTCGTCCATGAAGTGGGCGTCCTCTACGGCCAGCAGCCCGGACTGGGGGAGGAGGTAGCCGAGCAGCTCGAGTACGGCGTCAGCCAGCCGGGTCCGGCGGAACTCTTCCTCGAGCTCCCTGGTTTCGGGGGTCTCGGGCAGCGCCAGATCCACGGCCCGGGCGATGAGCGGCGCCCACGGCAGCACGGCCGGGGCCCGTTCGGTCACCGCGGCCAGGAACAGCTGGGCGATCTCGTCGTCCGAGCCCTCGGCGGGTAGGTCGAGGAGCACCCGGAGGAGTTGACGCACCACGTGATAGGGGGTGGACGAGTCGTAGCGCTCGCACACCGCCTTGAGCTGCGCCCGGTCGGCGGTGAGCTCCTGCAGCCGGTGAAGGAGGCGGGACTTGCCCACCCCGGCCTCTCCGACGATCTCGATGAGGGACCCCCGACCGTCCGTGACCTCTCGCACCATCCCGGCCAGCGCCTCGACCTCGCGGGTGCGGCCCACGAAGGGCAGGTCACTGGTGAGCCCGACGCGCTGCACTCCGCTGATGGCCCCCACGCTGAGGGCCTGGACCGGCTTGGCCTTTCCCTTCACGAAGAACGGCTCGAGCTCCTCGGTGGCGAAGCGGGTGGTAGAGCGAGCCAACAGGTCAGGGGTGGTCAGGATCTGCCCCGGTTGGGCCTTGGCCATCAGACGGGCGGCGAGATTGACGGCATCGCCCATGACGGTGAACGTCCGTCGGTAGGGCGGCCCGACCTCGCCGACGAAGACCGAGCCCCGGTTGACGCCGATGCGCACGTCGAGAGGTGGCCCGGCGTCCACGATCTCCCGCACGGCCAGCAGCATGCGTTGTTCATCGTCCCCCGCGGTGGAAGGAGCCCCGGCGGTCAGGATGATCTTGCCGCCGTCGCGATCGACATCGGTGGCCAAAAAGGTCACCTCGTGCCGGTCGGCGGCCCGCTGGACCGTGGAGATCAGCCCATCGAGCCGGTCGGCGGTCACGGCCGGACCCTCCTGCTCGATCAGGGAGTCGGTCCCGTCGAAGTGGAGGAAGGCCACCGTGACCCGACGGTGCTCGGAGTCCTGACGGGTGCTGGCCAGCGTGTCCCGCAGCCCGACCGGAATGCCCTGGACCAGGTCCACGTGGGGATCGACCGTCTCGAACGGCACGAAGGCGTCCTCGGGCACGGCTGGGGCCCGTCGCAGGAGGAAGCCGGTCCCCTTGGCCCCGCCCACCACGCTGCTGCGCAGCGCCCGGGCGGTGTCGCCGCTGATCACGATCTCGCCCGCCTCGGCGGTGCCCTCCATGGAGACGGTGGTGCTGGCGGCCGGCCCCGTCACGATGAGCTCCCGGTGTGAGGTGCCCACCAGAAAGAAGTGGAACCGACCGCTGTGGACAGCGACCGACATCCGGAGGGACACCCGTTGCCCGAGGACCACCAGGCGGCCCACCACCCGAAGCTCACGGCGCATGTCGACCGCCGCCCGACAGGCCCGGGCCTCGTGGGCCTCTCCGGTGAAGAGCAGGAGGAGGGCGTCACCCCCGAACTTGAGGAGGCGGCCGCCGTTGGCCACGGCGATGTCGAGCAGGGCGACGAAGCAGGACCCGATGGTGGCAGTCAGCTCTTCGGCCCCCACGTTGCCGTGCTTGGCCAGCCCCTCGGAAAGCTTGGTGAAGCCCGAGATGTCGACGAAGGCCACTGAGCCCAGGACGTCGCGGAACCGCACTTCGGGGGAGTTGTGGAGCCAGTCGATGGACAGTCGCGGAAAGTACGGCGCGAGGGGATGGCCTCCGTCCACGGCCGATCCCGGGCGGAGAGCTTCGTCGGCGATCCTCACTGGGCCACGCTCGGCTGGGGACATGTCGTGCCGGGTGGTGACGCACCATCCGTTGCCTCTCTCCCTGACAACCGTACCGGAGCTCTACTCCTCAGCGCGCCCGCACCGGGGTTGACGCGCCGTGCCCACGTTCGGTCGGGGCAAGTCTGGATCCGGGAGATCGGGCCAGGCTGTGGCTCCGTCGCCGGCCCCAGCCTCACGCCATGGTGGCGATGATCTCCTCGATCATGGCCAGAGTGGTGTCGGGGTGGAGCAAGGCCAGGCGTCCCACCGGCCGATCCTCCCAGATGGTGGGCACCACGAACCCGATCTGGTCCTTCAACAGCTGGGCCGACCAACGCTCGTAGTCGTCCCACTCCCATCCGGTCCGTCGGAAGAGGACCACGGACAGCTCCGGTCGGCGTACCAGTTCGAGATGCGGCGCCCGCTCGACCAGGTCGGCCGTCTGCTGGGTCACAGCGAGGACGGTCTCGATGGCGTCGCGGTAGGCGTCCATCCCGTAGACGGCCAAGGAGAACCAGAGGGGCAGGCCGCGGGCCCTCCGGGTTAGATGGTAGGCGTAGTCGCTGGGGTTCCAGTCGTCCCGCGAGTCGTCGTGCATCACGTCGAGGTAGGAGGCGTCCTGGGTGTGCACGGCCTTGGCCAGGTGCGGCTCCCGGTAGATGAGGGCGGCGCAGTCGAAGGGGGCGAAGAGCCACTTGTGGGGGTCCACCACGAACGAGTCGACCAGCTCGATACCGTCGAAGCGGTCCCGTACCGATGGGGCGAATAGCGCGGCGCAACCGTAGGCCCCGTCGACGTGGTACCAGAGGGAGCGGGCCCGGGCGATCCGACCCACACCGGCCAGATCGTCCACGATGCCGGCGTTGGTGGTGCCGCCGGTGGCCACCACGGCGATGACGTCGTCGGCCCGGGGGTGACCCTCGAGCGTGGCGGCCAGTCCGGGCCCGGTCATCCGGTGGTCGTCGCACGGGACCAGGAGGGCCTCGACGCCCAGTACCCGCAGCGCCTTGCCCACCGAGGAGTGGGCCTCCTCGCTGATGGCCACCATGGGTCGGGACGGGGCGCGGTCACCCATCCTGTGCTCGGCGGTGTCCCGGGCCACCATCAGGGCCGACAGATTGCCGGCCGACCCGCCGGAGACGAAGCAGCCGCCCGCCCCGCCGGGCAGCCCAGCCAGCTCGGACAGGACACCCAGGGCCTGGTTCTCGGCGGCCACGGCACCGGCCGCCTCCATCCATGAAGTCCCCTGGAGCGAGGAGCACGCCACCACCATGTCGAACAGGAGCGAGGCCTTGGTCGGGGCGGCCGGGATGAACGAGAGGAACCGGGGACTGTCGCACGAGACCACCGCCGTGGCCAGTTCGTTGTCGAAGATCTCCATGATCCGACCGGCGTCGGTGCCGGCCGAGTTGATCAATCCCTCGAGGCTGGCATCCAGTGACTCGGACTGGGCACCTCCGAAGTCGAGGGGGACCGGGTCCAAGGCCAGGCGCCACCGGCAGTAGTCGAGGATCAGGGTGGTCAGCTTCTCGTCGTAGACGAACATCGGGTTGCGCATGGAGTCCTTTCTTGCCGCCCTCAATGATCGCAGACGGGGCGCCGGGACCGTGAGCCGTCCGGGGCGTGGCGGATGCCGTGGCATCACCTACAGCGTTGCCCCTGCGGGCGGCCACGGGCCTTCGCGGCTCGGCCCCGTGGTTCCACCCAGGAGCCGGGGCCCGCGTCCGGTTCCCCGACGCCCCGGCCACTGGCGAGCTCAGGAGACCGGTGGTACTTCGGCCGTCCGGTGGACCGACACGGCATAGGTCCCTCCGGCCGCCCACGGCTCCCCGGACCAGGTGGCCCAGCGGCCCTCGAGGACCAGGCCGGCGCGCCGGCAGTCCTGGTCGTAGCCTTCGAGGTCGTACCCCCGGTCGAGCGAGAACCCGGACACCAGGTGGCCACCGACGACGACGTGGCGGGCGCAGGCTTCCACGAGGGCGGCCTCTGTCCCCGGGGGGGTGAACAACGGGACGTTGCCGGCCATGATCACCAGGTCGAACCGGCGGCACAGCTCGAGCTCGGTGAGGTCGGCCACCAGCCAAGCCAACTCGGGCGATAGCCGCCGGGCGGTGGCGATCATCGACGAATCGACGTCCACCCCCACCACGTCCACACCGCGTCGGGTGAGCTCCCGGGCCACCCTTCCGGTGCCGCACCCGGCGTCGAGCACCGTGGCTGGACCGAACTGCAGGACGAACTCGACTTCGCCGTGTACGTCCACACCGGACCGGGCCAGGTCGTCGAACCGTTTCTGGTAGTCGTCCCCGTCCCAGCTCACGGGTGGACCCGGCCCATCAGGGGGCGGCCCAGAGAGTGGGTTGAGCCGGCCCGTCGGGGGCCAGTGGGTGGTAGCCGGGGAGGTCGGCCATCGGGGTGTCGAGGTAGACCTTGGCTTCGGGTGGCCCGGCGAACCGTCCGTGGCTCCAGCGGATCTCCACGTGACCGGTCACGGTGGCCGGTTCGCCCTCCCGCCGCGACCGGTAGGTGCACGACCAGTCCACCCGCGGTTGGCCGGCGTCGGCCGGTGTCACCGAGAACGACTCCAGCTCGAACGAGGTGCGCCAGTCCCAGGGGCTGGCGATCCGGTAGCGGGCCGGCGCCCCGGTCCGGCGGTCGTTGCCCAGGACGAAGTAGGGCGCGCTGCCGATCCGCAACAGTCGCCAGACCATGCCCTCTCCCCCCACCCCGGACGCGGCCACCTGTTCTGACCATCGTCGGGCCGACACCTCGCTCACGGTACGGCACAGTTCGGCGTAGGCCCTCCGTGATGGTGCATCGGGGTAGGCCCGTCCGGACAGGGCCCGACGCAACGTGCCCAACTGCTCCCGGGTGCAGGCCGACGGTGTGGGCGGGAAGCCGGTGAGCTCGGTGGCGTCCACACAGGAGCGGTACAGCGTGGCCAGCTCGGCGGGGGCCACGGCTTCGTACCAGTCCCCCCGGTCCCACGATCCCTGCGTGGCCAACAGTCCGTCGAACACCCGGCCGGGGGAGGCGTTGGCCAGGATGTTCGACTCGTACTTGCAGCTGATCAGGTAGACGTGATCGATGCGCAGATCGATGGGGGCCACCTCGTCCCCCGGCGGTCGACGTCCCCCGGTCCACTCGATGGACAGCGGGGTGCGGTGGCGCAGGCCGTCGGCCGCCTCCAACAGGGCCCGGCCGTTGGCGAAGGCCGTGGCCAGCTCGGCGGCGTAGCGGCCGGAGCGGTGGACGGTGTCGAGGTGGTCCCAGTCGTCCGGTTGCACGAGGAGCTGCCCGGGCCGGGCGGCCAGGGCCGCGGCCGGGTCGGCGTAGGGCAGCGTACCGAGCGCGGTGCCCAGTTCGGTGGCGATGGTGCGGTCGTCGGGCACGGGGCTGGTGGCCGTCGAGGTCCGGGATCAGCCCGAGGGCCGGTCCCCGGTCCCACCGGTGGCCAGGGCCACCAGCAGTTCGGCGCCGGCCGGGTCAAGCAGCTCGACCACACTGTGGACCGGGCCGCTCCCGTCCACCGCCTGGACAGCGCGGAGGGCCTTCCCCGCGGCCGATCGCGGGCCGGGCCGGTCCGTGGTGAGCAGGATCAGGGGACCCAGGTCGGGCCGCTCAGGCGCGTCGAGGCGGGCCTGGTGCAGGACGCTGGCCTTGCCCAGGGTCTTCCACAGGATGTCGGGACGGCGGAGCCCGGGACGGGTGGTCGAGAAGGCTCCCGACAGTTCGAACAGCCAGGTGTGCCCGCTCGAGTCGTGGGCCCGGAAGTCGACCCCGATGCCGAGGTCGCCGTAGGCCACGCTGCGTTCGATACCCTCGAAGCCGGCCGTGACCAGGGCCTGGTGGGCGAGCTCCCGGGCCTTCTGTCCGAGCGAGACGGCATGGCCCTCGGCATCGTCGTTCGTCGCGGGAGCCTGGGTCCGGCCGGGGGAGACGGTGACCCGTCGGCCCATCGGCCCACCGGTGCCCGGTTGGCCTCCGTCCGTCCGCTCTTCGGCCGCCCGCCGTTCGGCCAGGGCCACGTAGGACTCGTCGGTGTCGAAGCCCACGTAGTGGCGCTCGGTACGGACGGCAGCCACCGCCGTCGAGCCCGATCCCATGAACGGGTCGAGGACCAGATCATCCCGGTAGGTGTAGAGCTCGATGAGCCGGCGGGGCAGCTCCACCGGGAACGGGGCAGGATGGCCGACACGGGTGGCCGACTCCGAGGGGATGTCCCAGACGTCGATGGTGGCATCGACGAACTCGTCCATGGTGATGGTGCCCTCATGGGGCAGGCCCATCTGGGACCGCTCGTCCGGGGTCAGGGCGCGGTCGAACCGGCCCTTGGAGGCCACGATGATCCGCTCGGACACGTCCCGGAGCACCGGGTTGCCCGGCCGCTGGTACGTGCCCCAGGCGCACGATCCTCCGGCGGCATGGCTCTTCTGCCAGATGATCTCCCCCCGCAGGAGGTAGCCGAGCCGTTCGAGCAGGTCGATGACGTCCCGGGAGAGCGACCGGTACGGCTTGCGGCCCAGGTTGGCCACGTTCACGGCGATGCGCCCACCGGGCTCCAGCTTCTCGAAGCACTGGGCGAACACCTCGTGGAGCATGCCCAGATAGGCGTCGTAGTCAGCCGGGACGGTCCCCACCCCCAAGACCGCTTCGTACTCCTTGCCGGCAAAATAGGGAGGTGAGGTCACCACCAGAGCCACCGAGCGGTCGGCGATCTGGCCCCACCGGTCCATGTCGCGCGCGTCACCCACCCAGATGGCATCCTCGGCGGAGCGTGGGCCGATCGTGCTGTCGTCGGAGAGCCTCGGAGGGGTGAAGCGGGCGTAGAAGGTGGAGGAGTCGTGGGCTTCGCGCCGGCCTACCCCGAAGGCGGACGTGGCGGTGGGGCGCCGGCGGGGACCCCGACGTAGGGGCTCGACCGTGCTCACGGGTGGGCCTCCGGCGCTTCCGGGCGGAGCAGGGGCGTGGTAGTGAGGGTCAACGAGATGCGGGGCACGGGAGTCACGGTACAGAAGGGATGTGACGGGCCGCGCCGGGGACGCCAGGCGCTTGGGCGCTTGGGCGCGTCAGGTGGACATCCCCGTCGGGAGCGGCGCCGTGCCATGGCCAGGGAGGCTAGTGGTGGCCCGGTGCGGCCCCGTGGATGGCCTGGAGGGCGTCAGGCCCCGGCCAGGTGTTGGCTGATGGACTCCCCCACCATGACGCAACGGGAGGCCGACGTACAGCTCACCGCGGTGAGGGCCTGGGGAGTGGAGACAGTGGCCGCCTTCTTCCACGGGTGGCCGGGCGGTCCGGTCAGGACGGTCACCCCGGCCTGGGCCTCGAGGGCCACGGCGCCACCCACTGCCACGCAGGAGTTGACGGCCGTGCAGGATACGCCCATCAGGGCCGCGGCCCGGGGGACGACGGGCTGCGACGACCAGCCGGCCCCGCCGTTGACGGTGGTCAGGATCACACCGTGGCCGGTCCGGGTCCCGGTCACGGTCGTGGCGCTGGTGCCCACCGCCACGCACCAGGCCCCCGGCACGCCGGCCGGTGCGGTCGTAGTGGTGGTGCTGGGGGCTGGGGCCGTGGTGGTCGGCGCGACGCTGGTGGTCGGAGCAGCAGCGGTACCTGAGGTGGTTCCGGACGGAGTGGTGCTGGACGGAGCGGTCGGCGCGACGGTGGTGGAAGGAACCGTGGTCGAGGTGAAGGGCAGGCCCCCGTTCCCTTCGGACCCCCGGGCGCACACGATGTCGTTGAGGTAGCCCGCGCCCTTCGGAGCCGCCGTGGCCGCCCAGGTGCTCCCCCCATTGGTGGACACGGCGACCTGGCCGGCAACGTGGTCCACGTCGACGGCTACATGGGCCGACACCCAGCAGTGCTGGGTGTCGGGGCACGAGAGGCCGGTGGCCCCGGTGAAGGTGGGCGGCAACGTGCCGCGCTGCGCCCAGGCCGGCTGGGCCGGAGAGGCGGCCAGCACGGCCGTTCCCAACGTGGTGGCCCCGGTGGCCAGACATCGCCGGTTGGCCTGGCAGGCAACGGCGGTGACGTCGAGGACTCCGGACGGAACGACAACAGGGGCCCAGGTCGCCCCGCCGTTAGCGGTGGTGATGATGGCCCCGAGGCCGTTGGACGTTTGTGTTTCCTGGCCCACGGCCGTGCAGTGACGTCGGTCGCTGCAGGAGATGGCGGACAGGTAGCCGACAGTGGGTGGGATGGTCTCGACTGCCCACGTCACACCCCCGTCGCCGGTGGCGATGACCGCAGCCCCGTTGGGTGCTCCGGCAGCTCCCACGGTCGAGCCGACCGCCCAGCAGCGGAGGGCGCTGACGCAGTCCAGCGAGGTCAGGGAGTTGACCGGAGGGGGCAGCGTTGCCGCGGTGAGGGTTCCCAGCCACGGTGATCCCGGGGCGATGGTGGACGGAGCACTGGACGCCTGGGTCGGCCCACTGCTGGAGCACGCCGCCACGAGCAGGGCCACGAGGGCGACCGACACTAACCCTCCCGTGCGGGACGGCCGCCGTTGGCGGGTCGGGGCGGACTGGGCGTGGTGGATCAGGATCAGCGGACCTTGATCACATCGGTGTGGGCCACCTTGTCGTGGAATCCCTGCCGACGGCGATCCCACAGCGGGGAGAGGGCGGCGACGAGGGTGTAGAGGGAAGCCAACGCTCCGAGGACC
This sequence comes from Acidimicrobiales bacterium, assembly GCA_038210245.1. Taxonomy (GTDB): domain Bacteria; phylum Actinomycetota; class Acidimicrobiia; order Acidimicrobiales; family RAAP-2; genus Bog-756. Next base: position 11,226 of record JBBQWW010000005.1, on the reverse strand, counting down.
GGGATCCATCCGATCAGGATGCCCGGATAGAGGATCAGTATCCGGACACCGGCCCGCTGAGAACCGGTGGCGCCGCCCGTGGCTTCGTCCCGCACGGTGATGCCCAACGCCATCTGGCCGACCGTCTGCCCTTTCTCTCCACCGTTGAGGATGGCGAAGTAGGCGAGGTCGATCACAGCGAAGACGATGCCCATCACCACTAGTCCGATGCCCCAGCCGACCGAGAAGACGCCGCCGCTGTTGGTTACACCGAAGATGACCAGGGTGAGGATGAACTTCGGTACGCCGAGGATCAGCCAGTCGATGACGATGCCGAGCAGGCGTTGCCACCATTCGGCCAGGGGGCGTCCGTATCGGTCGAGTGGAGCGGCTTTGTAGCCGTAGGGCGGCATCTGGCCGTAGGGAGGCTGTCCGTAAGGCGGTGCTTGGCCGTAAGGCGGTGCTTGGCCGTAAGGCGGAGGCTGTCCGAAGGGAGGCTGTCCGTAGGGAGGCGGTCCGTAGGGAGGCGGTCCGTAGGGAGGCGGTCCATGGGGAGGCTGCCCATACGGAGGGGCCTGGCCATAAGGCGGAGGCCGTCCATGGGGAGGCTGCCCATACGGAGGGGCCTGGCCGTAGGGAGGGCCTGGGCCGTTCGCTGGGCCTCCCGGCCGGGGCGGTGATCCGTAGCCACCCTCTGGGTAGGGAGGGGTGCCTGGAGGCGGTGGCGAAGGGCTGCTCCATCCTGGCGGAGGCAGGGGCGGTGGGGCTGGAGGATGAAGAGGTGGAGGAGGAGGAGCAGATGGCCCGGGGACTCCCGGCACGGGCTCAGTTCCGTCGTCCCCGCCGGGCGATGTCAGATCACTCACGTTGAACCCCGGTCACTTCCCTGGCAGTGGCCACCTTCTGACCCACGGCGACGTTTCTCTGATTTCGCCAGAGATCTTGCCACGCCACCCACCGTCCACAGGGTGATGACGGCTGGCGGAGACGCCCGAGGTCTACCGTACTTCGGTGGTCTCGCCCCTCCGCGCCTTGCCTCGGACCCAGCCCGATCCACTGCTCCCGACCCCGGTCCGAACCCACCTACCGACACCCTCATGAACCTGGTCGATCTGGTGGTGTTGGTCGTCATAGCCCTGGCCGCCGTCCAGGGCCTGCGGCTGGGCGCGATCGTCCAGGTGCTTTCGTTCGGTGGGTTCTGGATCGGCCTCTATCTCGGTGCGCTGCTGGCCTCGGTCACCGTCCAGTGGAGTCACACCCAGTCCACCCGCACGGCGTTCGCCCTGGTGACCCTGTTGGGGGTGGCCACACTGTGCGGGGTGGTGGGCCGGATCGTGGGCAACCTGGCCTTTATCCGCGTGCACCGGGGGACCCTCGGCACCGTCGACTCGGCCCTGGGTGTGGTGGTGGCGGTGGTGGCGTCGTTGCTGGCCGCCTGGCTTCTGGCCAACACTCTGGTCAACAGCTCGTCGCTCGCCCTCAATGCGTCCATCGATCGGTCGAGGATCATCCGGTCCCTCGACAACGTTCTCCCTGCCCCTCCGTCCGTCTTCTCCCGCGTTCAGAGCTTCCTGTCGGCCCAGGGGTTTCCGCCGGTCTTCGCCCAGCTGGCCCCGGCCTCGGCGGGTCCGGTGGCCCAACTGGGCAGCGCCCAACTCAACCAGGCCGTGTTCCGCGCTGGGGGCTCCACCGTGAAGATCGTCGGCCAGGGATGCGGTCAGATCCAAGAGGGATCCGGTTTCGTGGTCGGCCCCGGACTGGTGGTGACCAACGCCCATGTGGTGGCGGGCATCGCCCATCCGATGGTCCAGACCGGAACCAACCTTCTGGCCACCTCGGTCATCTCCTTCGACCCTCGCTATGACTTGGCCGTGCTGCGGGTGAGCGGGTTGAACGAGCCGGCGCTGCCGCTCGATCCCCAGCAAGTGTCCCGAGGGGTGCAGGCGGCGGTCCTCGGCTACCCCGGCGGCGGTCTGTTCCGCGCCCTCCCGGCCGGGGTCATGGCCGAGTTCGAGGCCGAGGGACGAGACATCTACGGCCAGGGCCTGACGGTGAGGAACGTGTACGAGATTCAGGCCACGGTGCGTCCTGGTAACTCGGGCGGACCCCTGGTCCAGCCGGACGGCCAGGTCATCGGTGTGGTGTTCTCGCGGTCCACCACCAACGGCAACATCGGCTACGCCCTGACCTCCCCCGGAGTCCTCTCCCGCGTACAGCAGGCGGAGTCGGCAGGAAAGGTGGTCGGAACCGGCACCTGCGTCCCCGGGTGAAGCCACACCACCAGGTGGGGTCCCGACTAGACATGGGAGATGGCACTCCCCATCGAGGATTACGGCATCATCGGTGATCTCCACACCGCGGCGCTGGTCGGCCGGGACGGCTCCATCGACTGGCTCTGCCTACCCCGCTTCGACTCGGCAGCCTGCTTCGCCAAGCTGCTCGGGAACGAGGACCACGGCTCTTGGAAGCTGGCCCCCAAGGGCTCGCACGGCGCCTCTCATCGGCACTACCGAGGTGACACCCTGGTACTCGAGTCGGAGTTCGTGACCGACGAGGGGACGGTTCGGATCATCGACTGCATGCCCATCCGCCAGTCCCATCCCGAGGTGGTGCGTCTGGTCGAAGGGGTCCGGGGCAAGGTGACCATGGAGATGGTTCTGACCATCCGCTTCGGCTACGGCCAGATCGTCCCATGGGTGCGCCGGGTCGACGGGACCCTCAACGCCATCGCCGGCCCCGACGGGCTGTCCCTGTGGACGCCGGTCCAGTGCCAGGGTCGCGACCTCTCCACCGTGGCCGAGTTCACGGTGACCGAGGGCCAGCGCATCCCTTTTTCCCTGACCTGGTTTCCGGCCAACGAGCAACCGCCCCGACCGGTTGACGCCGCCTACGCCATCCAGGACACCGAACTGTGGTGGACGGACTGGGTGTCACAGTGCACGTACGAGGGCGACTACCACGACGCCGTGGTTCGCTCGTTGATCACCTTGAAGGCCCTCACCTACGAGCCCACCGGCGGCATCGTGGCCGCGGCCACTACCTCACTGCCGGAGACCCTGGGCGGCAGCCGCAACTGGGACTATCGGTTCTGCTGGCTGCGCGACGCCACCCTGACTCTCGAGTCCCTCATGCGGGGTGGCTTCTACCACGAGGCCATGGCCTGGCGGAACTGGCTGCTCCGGGCCACCGCCGGCGACCCGTCCCAGATGCAGATCATGTACGGCGCCGCGGGTGAGCGGCGCCTCGACGAGTGGGAGGTGGACTGGCTTCCCGGATACGAGGGTTCGGCGCCGGTGCGGATCGGCAACGCCGCGGCCGGCCAGTTCCAACTGGACGTCTACGGGGAGGTGATGTCGGCCCTGTACGAGTCCGAGACCGCCGACGACCAGGGTGACATCGCCACCTGGGAGTTCCAGCTGTCGCTGATGGACTTCCTTCGCGACGGCTGGCGCGAGCCCGACGACGGCATCTGGGAGGTCCGGGGCCCGAGGCGCCACTTTACCCACTCGAAGGTCATGGCCTGGGTGGCCATCGACCGAGCCATCAGGACCGCTGAGGAGTACGGGCGCGAGGGCCCGATCGACCAGTGGAAAGAGGTCCGCCAGGAGATCCACGACCAGGTCTGCGACGAGGGCTTCAACGCCTCCATGGGGTCGTTCACCCAGTACTACGGATCCGACCAACTCGACGCCAGCCTGTTGATGATCCCGTTGGTCGGCTTCCTGCCTGCCCACGATCCGAGGGTGCGGGGCACCATCGAGGCCGTCGAGCGGGAACTGGTCGACGGAGGGTTCGTCCTCCGGTACCGCACCGCCGACACCGGAGACGTGGACGGGCTCACCGGCCGGGAGGGTGCCTTTCTGGCCTGCTCGTTCTGGTTGGCCGACTGTCTGTCGATGCTGGGTCGGGACCACGACGCCCGTCAGCTCCTCGACCGGCTGATGGGCCTCCGCAACGACCTGGGCCTGCTGGCCGAGGAGTACGACCCGGTGGCCGGTCGGCTGGTCGGGAACTTCCCCCAGGCCTTCTCCCATGTGTCGCTGGTCAACTCGGCGTCCAAGCTGACAGGCCAGGAGAAGCCGTCATCGGACCATGTGATCTTGGGGTTGGCGCGGCGCTCGCTGACCCGGGGGAGGGTCGGCACCGTGAATCGCCACCTCACCGGGGTGTCGGCCCAGTCGATCGTGACCAAGCTGGCGCAGAACGCGGGGAGCGGTGCCACCGGCGCGGCTGCGGTGATCCAGGCGGCGGCCACCCCGGCGGTGGGGGCGGCGAAGGCCCCTTCCCGGTTGGCGCGGGCTGTCCCCGGGGTGGCCTCCCGGGGGAGACCGACCACCAAGCCGTCGGCCCGAAAGTCGAGGCCCCTGGCCACCAAGGCCCCGATCCGGATCTCGGGTGGGGCCCCGGCCGAGAAGGTCGCGGCCAAGAAGCGTGCCGCCGGGAACGTTCCGGCCCGATCCGGGAAGGCAGTGACCAAGAAGGCTCCCGCCCGGAAGGCCCCGGCTAAGAAAGCGGGGACCAGGAAGGCCCCAGCCAAGAAGGCTCCCGCCCGGAAGGCCCCGGCCAAGAGGGCGGCGACGAGGGCGTCGCCTGCAGGCTCCATCACGAAGAAGGCGACGACCACCAACGCTGCAGTGAAGCGGTCGCCGGCCAAGAAAGCGGCCAAGACGGTGGCGCCCAGGAGAGCCCAGGCCGCCGCCAAGGGTCGCTAGCGGGCATGGATCGTCTCCTCCGAACTAGTACGGGCCTGCACCGCTGGTGAGTGGAGCCCACCCCCACCCGCACGGGCCCCTCGGTCCCGACGTGACCGGCACCCACCATGGCGCCGGTCATCCCTTCGACCCCAGCGACCCGTCAACGCCGCAGGCTGGGGTGACCGTGGCCGATGGAGTCATCGAGTTGGACACGAAACTCGGGGGGTGGGAGCGGGTCACTGCCGGCTACCTCATCGAGGGGGACGCCCCGGTGCTGGTGGAGACCGGCAGCCAGAGTTCGGTGCCGGTCCTGTTGGCCCAGCTCGAGCGGCTCGGGGTGGGCGCTTCGGATCTGGCCGGTGTGGTGGTCACCCACATCCACCTCGATCATGCCGGAGGGGTCGGGGACGTGGCTCGGGCCTTTCCCCGGGCCACGGTGTATGTGCATCCAAAAGGGGCCCGTCACCTGGCTGACCCATCCCGATTGGTGGACTCGGCGGCCCGGGTCTACGGACCGCTCCTCGACTCGCTCTACGGCCGGCTCGACCCCACTCCGGCCGAACGGATCCACGTGCTGGAGGACGGGGAGGCCATCTCGGTCAGCACCAACCGCTCGCTCATCGCGGTGGACTCGCCCGGCCACGCCAAGCACCACGTGGCCCTGCACGACACCTTGAGCGGCGTCCTCTTCGCCGGCGATGCCGTGGGAGTGAAGCTCCCCGATGCCGGCGTGTTGCGGCCGTCCACCCCACCGCCCGATTTCGACCTGACCTCGGCGCTGATCTCGCTCGAGCGTTTCGCCGAGCGACGCCCGACCGGGTTGGCCCTCGCTCACTACGGCCTGCTGGTCGACCCGCTGGATGTGTTGGACGAGGCCGGCCAGACCCTACGGAAGTGGGCCGAGGTGGCCGAGTCGGCCTTCCGCAACGGGCAGGACATCGCCGCCGCCCTGGCCCTCGAGTTCGAGTCCGATCTCGATGGGGTGCCTGAGGAGCACCGCGAGAAGCTGGAGGTCATGAACGGCGTCCACTCCAACGCCGCCGGACTCCTACGCTGGCTGTCCACGCGGGACGCGGCCGGTGGCCCCGGCACCGAAGGTTCGTGATCGGGGCCACGGACGGACCGGGGTGGACGCCCCCGTCGTGAACGTCTCGCTTGTCACCGGGTGGCTTCCCGTGGTGGTCCAGAGCCTGGCCGTGGTGGCCCTCCTCCTGTCGGTGGACTGGCGGGCCGGTGGCTGGCGACGCCAGCTCGGCATCGCCGTTCCGGTGGCCGCCGTGGTCACCGGCATCGCCGCCGTGGTCGTCACCGTCGGATCGGTGGCCTCCGGCGACGTCACCTGGCGGGCATACCTGTGGGGATTCATCTTCGTGACTGCGGTCGGTGTGGTCGTGGTGGGCTGGGGCCAGGCCGGGAAGGGACGCCGGGTGGTTGGGGTGGGTGCCGTGGTCCTCGGACTGCTGGCCACGGTGGGTGCCGTCAACCAGCAGTCCGACGCCTTTCCGACCGTGGGTCGCCTGATCGCCGCCGACCCCGAGAACGTGGTGGGCGCCCCGCAGCTCCGCCAGTTGAAAGAGCAGGTGGCCACCACCGGGATCCTGCCCGCCCAGGGGGTGGTGATCACCGTGACCATCCCCCCGACCACGTCCCACTTCGCCACCCGCCCGGCGTACGTCTACCTGCCCCCGGCCTGGTTCGCCAAGATCACACCGTCGCTCCCCACGCTGGTGCTGCTGCCCGGCGAACCGGGCAGCACTTCGGACTGGTCGGGGGACGGCGACGCCGACAACACGGCGGATACCTTCGCCCGGTCCCACCACGGGCTGGCTCCGATCATCGTCATGCCTGATCCCGACGGATTCCTCACTGCCGATTCCGAGTGCGTGAACAGCAGGTTCGGCAACGCCGAGACCTACCTGGTGAGCGACGTGCCGGCGTTCTCCCGGAGCCAGTTCCACGCCTCCTCGGCTCCCGGTTCGCTGGCCGTCGGAGGACTGTCGGCCGGAGGGACCTGCTCGGTGATGCTGGCCCTCCGCCATCCCCACGTCTACCCGACCTTCGCCTCCTACTCGGGGTTCGCGTCGCCCCAGTACGAGGAGACCAGCCAGGCCGACACCATCGACACTCTGTTCGGTGGGTCCGAGGACGTCTTCGCCGCCCACGATCCGGTCCAGATCCTCCGTACCCGGCAGTTCGAGGGCATGGCCGGCTGGTTCGAGGTGGGCGATCAGGACGCCGAACCCCTCGACGCCGCCCGAAACCTGCAGCCGGCCGCCCGGAAGGCCGGGATCGCCACCTGCATCCTGGTCCGACCCGGTGGCCACAGCTTCGACCTGTGGAGCCAGGCCCTCGAGGACTCGCTCCCGTGGCTGTCCTGGAGGTTGGGTCTCACCCCGCAGCCGGACCACGAGCCGGCCACGTGCACGTCGTCGTGACCACCGCTCGCCCTCACCGTCGCCCTTTGCGGTGGAGCGGTGCGTTGGTCTCCAATGTCGGGGAGCACCGAGGGCCCGTGACCGAACCGAGGAGAGGAGGACGTCCACTGTGAGCATCCTGCTCGCCCTCCTCGGGGCTTTCAGCCAGGCCCTCACCTCGGTCCTCCAGAAGTTGGCCAATGTGGCCGGCTCGGACGAGAAACGGTCGGGGTGGGAGACCACCAAATTCCTCATCCGCCAGCCCCTCTGGTTGCTGGGCATGGTGTGCATGGGCGGCACCTTCATCTTCACCGCTCTGGCGCTCTACTTCGGCACCCTGGCCTCGGTGCAGCCCATTCTGGTCACCGAGCTCATCTTCACCCTCGCCCTCCGGGCCCTGTGGCTGCACGACCGGATTGCCTCCAGGACCTGGTCGGCGGCCGCCCTGCTCTGTGCCGGCCTCTTCGGATTTCTGGTGGTAGCCCACCCCGAGGAGGGGCACGGGCGTCCAACCGCCTCGGCCTGGGCCGTGGCCCTCGGTAGCCGGGGCCTCATCATCGTGGTCCTGCTCGTGCTCAGCCGCTGGGGCTCCCCGGCCCGCAAGGCCGCCCTCCTCGGGGCGGCGGCCGCCCTGGTGTGGGCCATCGACGCCGCCTTCGTCAAGGCGGCCACTGAGGTCCTGGCCCACCAGGGCTGGTCCGGACTCTTCGAGCACTGGGCCGTCTACGCCGTGGTGGTGAGCGGCGTCCTCGGCACCTTCCTGCTCGAGGCCGCCTTTGCCGCCGGGCCCCTGGCTGCGTCCCAGTCGGCCCTGCTCATCGTGGATCCCTTGGCCAGCATCGCCATCGGCATCGAGCTCTTCGGCGAACAGCTCCGGAGCTCTCCGGGAGCCATCATCCTCCAGGTCCTCTTCCTCGGCGGTATGTTCGTCGGGGTGGTGCTCCTCTCGAGGTGGGCACCCCCCGAGATGGAGGCCCGGGCCAAGCGTTCGCCCCGGAGGGTCCCGGCCGGAGGTCCCGACGATCCGGCCTGAGCAGCCGTCGCGTCCGGACCTTCGAACAAATTGCTACGTTCCGCAGCTGAGTAACCGCGAAGAGTAACTGTGCGGTGGCCCTCGGGGCCCACGAACCGATGCATGGAGCGGTCGGAGAACCGCTCGACGTGTGGAAATCATCGGCGATCCGGAACCGGAAATGGACCACAGCATGTAGCGCTATAGCCACTCCATGCGAGAGGTCCCAGGTCGGTGGCGTCACCGGTCGGCGAGGATCCAACACTCCACGTGGGCAAGGGCAAGTTGCGCATTGCCTCGCGCTCATCGGGTGCTGTAGCTTGCCCGAAAACCAAGTGGGTATTTCGCACGACAAGTAAGGGCAGGGTGCGATGTTGAAGCGAGTAATGGGTGGGGTTGTACTTGTGGTGGCCGGAGTCGTGCCGTTGGCACTTCCTCTCGTCAGCGCTGGAGCCGACACACCGACACCGGTCACTCCGTATTCCGGATTCAACCCCCTTCTGGCTCGGGCGCCCTACGTCACCGACCTCACCCAGACGTCGGCCTCCATCAACTGGGCCACCACCAACACCAGCCCGGGTGGCGCGACGGCGAACATCTTCGGCTCGGTGCAGATCGCTCCGATGACCGGTTCGAGCTGTCCGGTGTCGACAACATGGACGGCTTCCGCCATCACCGCACCGTCCACGCTGCCGCCGGCCACCAACCCCACCTCCACTGCCGGCAACCAGACCGGCACGCAGTTCACCGTGACCGGGGCCGGGACCACCCAGAGCGAATACCAGAACTCGGTGCTGGCCACCGGCCTCAGCCCGGGGACCGCATACTGCTACACCGTCTTCGCCACCCACAGCGCCGGTGCCGCCAACCTGCTGCCGGCCACCAAACCGTGGCAGAGCTTCACGACCCTGCTGCCAGCCAACACCGCCTCGACCCAGCCGGTCAGCTTCGACCTCATCAACGACACCGGTGAGAACTACTACAACACCAACGCCAATGCTGCGCTCGATGTCCCGTTCAACACCACGGGAGCACCGGTCAACCCGGATCAGGCCGCCCTCTACAACGAGATCGGCAACTCGGGAGCGAACTTCCTCCTGTCGGTGGGCGACATCGGCTACAACAGCTCCAGCCAGAGCAACTTCGGTGACCTCACCCAGGTAGGGACCCAGCCCGAGGTCAGTGACCTCTTCGGGCCCTCCTACCTACCGCAGACGGGCGGACTGCCGATCTTCGCCGGTTCCGGCGACCACGATCAGACCATCAACCCGCTCAAGATCTTCCCGACGGCCGCCACGACGGCCGCGTCCGGAGGCACCTACGCCTTCGACAGCTACTCCGGCATCGACGGCATCACCGGCAGCGCCGCTGACGACTGGTACGCCTTCTCCACCGGCAATGTCCGGGTGTACGTCATCGACGGCACCTGGTCCGAGGCGGTGGCCAGCAAGCTGGGGACGACCGACGGGGCCTTGTGCGGAACCGTCGGGGTCTCGGCCGTGAACAGCTGCATGGCGTACCAGGCCGATGCCGATGAGCACTGGCAGACCAGCTCACCCGAGTACCAGTGGCTCCAGAAAGACCTGGCTGCTCATCCGGGCGGGGTGAAGCTGGCCGTCTTCCACTTCCCGGTGCGCTCGGTCAATGCATCCCAGCCGTCCGACCCGTACCTGCAGAACAGCTCGGCCAACCCCAAGGCCTCGACCAGCCTGGAGGCCCTGCTGTCCAAGTACGGCGTGGGCATCGCCTTCAACGGCCACGCCCACACCTACCAGCGGATCATCCCCAACAACTACCAACAGAACAATCAGCTCATCAACTACGTGACCGGGGGCGGTGGCGGTGTGCTCGAGCCGGTGGTCGGTGGGAGTTGCTCCACCATGACGGGCACGGCCAGCGTCTACGCCCTCGGGTGGAATCCCACCTTCGGCACCGGCTCGACCTGCGGCGCCGGGGTGCCCACGCCAAACTCCGCGGCTGACGTCTACGAGTTCCTGAAGGTCACCGTGAACGGCAACCAGGTCACCGTGACCCCGACCAACGCCGCCGGCGGGACGTTCGACGTCCAGACCTACGACCTGACCGCCCTGGCCAGCCGGGGTGGAGGGTCGACGCCCACCCCACCTACCCCGCCGACGGGGCCTACCAGCAGTCCTACCGGCGGAACCTCAGGTCCGACGGTGCAGACCGACTGCATGAGTCACCTTCCCTCGGGCACCGTGGTTGGCGCGGCCGCCACCAAGTCCGGGGCCACCGGGTACTACGAGGTGGATGCCGCCGGTGACGTGGCCGCCTTCGGTGGGGCCCAGTGCTACGGGGCCATGACCGGCACCGTGCTGAGCCAGCCCATCGTGGGCATGGCCACCGACTCCTCGGGCCAGGGCTACTGGCTGGTGGCTCGAGACGGAGGCATCTTCGCCTTCGGTGACGCCCAGTTCCACGGCTCCACCGGAGGAATCCACCTCAACCAGCCCATCGTCGGGATGGCCTCGGACTCCTCGGGCCTGGGCTACTGGCTGGTGGCCTCCGATGGGGGCATCTTCGCCTTCGGCGACGCCGTGTTCCACGGCTCCACCGGAGGGATCCACCTCAACAAGCCGGTGGTGGGTATGACCGCTGACGCCTTCGGAAGCGGGTACTGGTTGGTGGCCACCGACGGGGGCATCTTCTCCTTCGGCGACGCGGTGTTCCACGGCTCGACGGGAGGGATCCACCTCAACAAACCGGTGGTGGGCATGACTTCGGATTCCTTGGGCCTGGGCTACTGGCTGGTGGCGTCCGATGGGGGCATCTTCTCCTTCGGGGACGCCGTGTTCCACGGCTCCACCGGTGGCATCGTCCTCAACCGGCCGATCATCGGCATGGCTTCTGACTCCGCTGGTCTGGGCTACTGGCTGATGGCGTCCGATGGGGGCATCTTCTCCTTCGGCGACGCCCCGTTCCTCGGATCGGCGGCGTAAGGGGGACCAAAGGGGTCCGCACCGATCGTGGGTCAGCGGCGACGCTCTGCTCAGGTGTGCCTACTCGAATCGTGTCAGCGTCTCGTTCGGCACCCGACGTCCGCCGCGCCGCCGCGACCAATGGGAGCATGACCGGATGGATCCCTGGCTTCCGGCTGAGTTCGAGC
>JBBQWW010000004.1:0-116479 GCA_038210245.1 Acidimicrobiales bacterium | reverse complement strand
CCGCCAACCCCACCCGCTTCCGGCACAGGCCACCACAAGCCCCGGTCCTCCCCGAGGTGGCGTGGATCAATCCGCCGGCCAGGGAGGAGGTTGCAAGGACCTTCTGACCAGAAAGTGTCTCAAATCGCTTGACATGTTCCGAGCGAACCCCTTGGATCATGCGCTCAATTGGAGCGGCCCCTAACCCTCAACTCGCCATTCTGGAGTCGTACGGGCTGTGCTCCGCAAACAGTGGTCTAGATCCCGGAAAGCACTTGCTGTCCGATGTCTAGATTGCAGCTGACTGGCAACTCACAGGCGCCAAAGCCCAATCCCACGATGGCTCGCGACACGACACCGTTCATCGACACACGGAGCATGAACCGGAACAGAGGCGGGAACCCGGCTGGAAGCGGTCGGCGCATCAGTCGGCAGCGAACTGGAACCGCGATCTGCATGCTGCGGTCCCGGTCGTCCCGCAATCCAAACCGATAACTCGTCCAGGTTGGGTGCCCATAGGAGACGGCTCGGTTGTTGACGAGCCCGACCGTGCCCCAAAGAAGTCCACATCAATCGAGCCCTCTTTGCCTCGACAGCCGGCCTCAGTGCCTGCTGCATTCCTGCAGTCCTCGCCCCACATGGAGAGCCACGTCTCTCGTGGAATGTTCACGGATTCCGCGGGGTTACCCCCTCATGACCGTCATCGCCACTTGGAAAGACACGGTGATCGCCAGGAGCGATGAGACCGTCGTTGTCGAGCGAAATCATTACTTTCCTCCGGAGGACGTCCGGATGGACCTTCTTGAACCCAGTGACCACCGGACGTCGTGTCCCTGGAAGGGGCGTGCGAGCTACTACAGCGTGGTCGTCGGAGACGACAGAAATCGCGATGCGGCCTGGTACTACCCGAGTCCATCCCCCGCTGCCGCAGAGCTCGCCGGCCGCATCGCCTTCTGGCACGGTGTTGACGTCCAGGTGGAGCGCAGCGAAGACGAAGGTAAGGATGCCGGCGTGCGGCGCGGCTGGAGGCGCCGGCTAGCGAAGAAGTGACCTCCAGCAACGGTCAAGCGGACGGGGGCGATCGCCACCTGACCTGGTCGACTCCCGTCGAGGCTGCCAGTCTCATTGTCCGGGGCGCCACGGTTCGTACCGCTGCTCCACTCGCCGCGTTCGTAGGGACCGTGCTGTCACTCGTCAACCAGGGGCAGATTGTGGCCAGCGGGCAGGCCAGTGTTGCCACCTGGATACGAATCGGCGTCAACTACGCCATTCCTTTCACCGTGGCCAGCATCGGCTACGTCGCCCCGTTCCGGAGTCGTCGCAACGACGAAGCCGATTCTTCAGCCGACCTTGATGAGCTCGACGCCACCGTGAGCCCCGCAGAAGAACGGAGGAAGTCAAACCCGCGCTGAAGGCCGATGAAGTTTCCGCCCATGTGGGCACAAGGCGTTCGCCAATCCCACGAGATCTGCGAGCAGTCCGTTCGGGTCTACTTCCGGATTTCGGATGACTACTCGTCTCGGAGCGTCAAGAGGCACACTCAAAGCGAAGCAACCGGCTCGTCGAACCTGATAATGGCCACTATCCACTTCCATTGACATCGGATGCGCTCGACGGGAATGGTTGCGAGCTGCGCCGAGATTCCAAGCCGGCACCAGCCCCACTGGTACGCCCCAGCGTCGCCACGCTAACGCCGGCTGGGCGCCCGACGTGCGTTCAGGCGTATGAGCACGGGAATCCGCACGCATTCACGCGGGTTCCTGACCATGAACGGCGACCCGACCGGACCTGCTCATCAAGGATCCGGTCCACAACCAGGGGGTGTTGCCGGTTACCCCGCTATCCACGTACCACCGTCCCGGGATCTCGGAAGGAGCAAGCTCCCCTGGGAATGAGCCGCTGGTGAGAACAGCGTCGAGTGCCGGTCCCGCCGAGGACAAGACGGCCTGACCAGAGAGCACGTCGACGGCAACGACGTGGACAGGAGCCAGTGCCGATTACAAGAGGTCGAGCGCAAGGTGGCATCGACATCGGACGTCTGCTCGGTCAACCTCTCACGTCCGATCGGGCGCTGGAGTGTTCGGACCCCTCGGGCGTCAGGTTGAACGCTGAGTTGACGAGTCCGACGTGGGAGAAAGCCTGGGGAAAGTTGCCGACCAGTCGCCGCTGGGTACTGTCGTACTCCTCAGACAGGAGCCCGACGTCGTTGCACAATTCGAGCAGGCGTTCGAAGAGCTGGCTTGCCTCATCATGTCGACCGACGAGCGCAAGGTTGTCCACGAGCCAGAAGCTGCAGGCCATGAAGGCTCCCTCGGCACCGGTCAGACCGTCTGCGACCCCATCGTCGTCCGTACGGTACCGGCGCACGAACCCGTCGTCGCACAACTCGGATTGCACTGCGTCCAGCGTGTTCTGGATCCGCTCGTCCTCCGGGGGGAGGAATCCGACGAGGGGGAGGAGCAAGAGGCTGGCGTCGAGTTCGCGGGAGCCATACGAACGTGTGAAACATCGGCGCTCAGGGTCGACGGCGCGCCGGCAGATCTCCTCGTGCATCCGAGTGCGCAACGCTCTCCACCGCTCGACCGGGCCGTCGAGGCCGAACTCTTCGACAGCCTTGACCGCCCGATCGATGGCAACCCAGGCCATCACCTTGGAATGGGTGAACTGCCGACGGCCTGAGCGCACCTCCCAGATGCCCTCGTCCGGCTCGTGCCAGTGCTGTTCGACGTGCTCGGCCAACGCCCGCTGGAGTGCCCACGCAGCTGGATCCGGCTGCATTCCCGCGCAGCGCGCCTGGTGGAGAGCGTCCATGACCTCGCCGTAGACGTCGAGCTGCACCTGAGACGAGGCTGCGTTGCCCACGCGCACCGGGGAGGACCCTTCGTATCCGGGCAGCCAGTCGAGTTCGAGTTCGGTCAGCCGGCGCTCGCCGGCCGGGCCGTACATGATCTGGAGCTGCGAGGGATCACCGGCTGCCACACGCAGGAGCCAATCCCGCCACGCTCGTGCTTCGTCGGCGAAACCGGCTCGAAGCATGGCTTGGAGGGTGAAGGTGGCATCTCGCAGCCAGCAATAGCGGTAGTCCCAATTGCGCTCCCCTCCCAACTGCTCGGGAAGCGACGTCGTGGCTGCAGCGACGATGCCACCGGTCGGCTCGTACGTCAGTGCCTTCAACGTGATGAGCGACCGGATCACGGCAGACCGCCACGGTCCGCGATAGAGGCAGCCGGCACTCCACTCCTGCCACCAGGACTCGGTGTCGGCCGTGGCCCTGGCGGCATCTCCCCCGCAGCTGCCGCCTTCGAACTGGGGATGCCATGACACGATGAACGGGACTTGATCACCAGCGGAGACACTGAACTCGGCGACCGTTCGCTGGTTCTCGCCTCTGGTCTCCACGGGCGTGGCGAGACAGATCGAATCCGGCCCGGCGATACCGTGGAGGTGACCGCCGGCACTCTGCATCCACGGGACGACCCAGCCGTAGTCGAACCGGACGACGAGGTCCATCCGCATCCTCACCTGGCCCGAGATGCCGATGACCGTCCGGACCACGCTCGCATGGTCCGAGCGAAGCGGCATGCAGTCGACCACCCGTACAATGCCTCCGGTCGTATGGAAGTCCGTCTCGAGAACAAGGGTGTCGTCCCGGTAACGGCGGATGACCCGGTGACACTCGTCCGAGGGCGCAATCCGCCAGAATCCGTGCTCCTCGCCGCCGAGGAGAGATGCGAAGCAGGCACCGGAGTCGAAGCGGGGCAAACAGAGCCAGTCGATGGATCCGTTCGTGCCCACCAGCGCGGCGCTATGGGTGTCGCCGATCAGCGCATACTCCTCGAGGCGAAGTGGACCGGCGTGCAACGTCGTTTGAAATCCCTCGGTGGCGTCTTGTGTCACGGTGAGGGAACCCGACCTGAAGGTGGTCCATTCCTTCCGATCTCCCGGTGACCCATGGGGCATCATTCTGGGGGGCGAGAGGAATCAGGGGCGCCCTTGGTCAGTCGGCGACGGAGGATCTCCTCGCATCGCCGTCTCACGTCAACCGCGTGACCGGCCACCCACAGACACACCGCGGCCAGCGGGAGCTCGATCGTCACTGCGAGCACGAGCGCCTGCAACTCCTGGGTCGTGCCATTGGAGGTCGTGAGATCGAACCAGGCATTCACGACGAGGAGAACTCCGGCACTGGTGGCCACCCACTCGAGGAGTTCTGAGTCTCGGAGTGCCGAGAATGCCACGCCCGCAAGGGTGACCAGAAGCACCTCGTCGAATCCGACCCATGCGAGCCGGTACTGGGCCGCTCGCTGTGCCGGCGGCAATGTGAGCGAGAGCCAAAGCATCCCGGGGACCAAGAGTACGGCCAGGATGGCGAACACCGGCACCACCCATGCCCTAGCCATTGGCTCGCCTTCCTGCGCCTCCGGTCGACGTCCCACGTCAGGATCCCTGTAGCTGGCCGTCGCCGGTACCGCATCCGGTCACGGGCGACCGTCCGGTCCGTCCGACCACACCCATCGGCGCCGTCCCGGTGGGCGATGATCGGCCCACCGTTACCGGCAGCCGCGCACGCGTTCCCATCGTCACTCGCCCTTCCGGCGCCAGCAGGTTATGGACACTTTCACAGGCGCTCCTATTCCACGAGCGTGCCGTGAGGGCGGTGAGGGCGTACTCGATGATGACGAAGGTGTTTCGGGAATGGATCTGTCGAAGCACGGGTTCCTCGTCCATGACCGCCACCACCACCCCGAGGGACCGGTAATCGTGACGAGCGATCAGACCACCGGTGCCCCGGGCGCCCCTGAGGGGATCCCCGTGAAGTGAGCCATTCTTGATGCGAGTCCCGATGCTCCCTCGTGGAGCGAGAGGATGGACCCGTGAAAAGAAGGAACCACACCCCCGAACAGATCATCAGGAAGCTGGCCGAAGGCGACAAGCTGCTGAACGACGGCAGTGACATCGCCGCCGTGGCCAAGCATCTGGAGATCACCGAGTCGACCTGGCACCGCTGGAAGAACCAGTACGGCGGCATGAAGGCGAGCGACGCCAAGCGCCTGAAGGAGCTGGAGAGCGAGAACACCAGGCTGAAGAGGATCGTGGCCAACCAGGCCCTCGACATCGACATGCTGAAGGTGATCTCGGAGGGAAAATTCTGACCCCGGGCTCCCGCCGACGAGTCGTTCTCCGGCTCGAAGAGGAGTTCGGGGTATCCGAGAGGAGGGCCTGTGCCACTGTCGGCCAGGTCCGATCCACCCAGCGCCTGGTGCCCCCCTCTCCCGACGAGGTGGAGATCGAGCTGCGTGCGTGGCTGGTCCAGTTCTCGAAGGACCACTCCCGCTGGGGCTGGAAGCGGGCCTATCACCAGCTCCGCCGGGAGGGCTGGCGGGTCAACAAGAAGCGCATCCAGCGCCTGTGGCGCGCCGAGGGCCTGAAGGTTCCCTACCGAAAGCGGAAGAGGCCCCTCCGAGGAGTGGGCACCGTCACCGGCGCCATGTCCCCGATATTGCCGAACGTGCTGTGGGCGTTCGACTTCCAGTTCGACCAGACGAGTGACCTGAAGACCGTGAAGATCCTGAACGGCGTCGACGAGTTCACCAGGGAGTGCCTGGTGTCCGACGCCGACCGATCCATCACGGCCGACGACGTGGTGGCCACCCTCGACCGGCTGGTGGCCGAACGAGGAGCGCCGGCCTACCTGAGGTTCGACAACGGGCCCGAGTTCGTGGCCCATGCGCTGGCCGACTGGTGCCGGTTCACTGGTGCCGAGACCGTCTTCATAGATCCCGGCTCACCCTGGCAGAACGCTTGGATCGAGTCGTTCAACGGCCGACTCCGGGACGAGCTGCTCAACGGTCAGCAGTTCGACTCGCTGCTGGAGTTCCAGATCATGCTCGCCGACCGGCGGGACGAATACAATCACGTACGCCTGCACAGCTCGCTCGGCTACCAACCACCGGTCGAGTTCGCGCAGGCCTGGCAGTTGCAGAACCAAGACCGACTCGCATCAGCTGTGGCTCACTAATTGGGGTCCCCTCACCCCCGGCTGAGCAGGTGGAACTCCTTCTTCCCCGTACCGACGGGGCTGTCCTGGTCGAGTTTGTGGTCGTCATCGCCGTGATCGTGGTCGCCGTGGCCCTCGTGTGGCGACGTCCGGATTGGCGGTTCCTCGTGACGAGCAGCGGACTATTCATCGTTGCTCTCATGGTGCTCCGGTCCATGCACTGAGCGGGACGACCGGCAATACCCGTGGCCCGGCCCTCGTGACACCTGGTGAAGAACGGAACTTAGCGACCGTCGGTCGGCGAAACTGCGAGTCGGGCGTCGTCTCCTTCCGGCGCCTTTGTGCCAAGGAGAGCGTGAGAGCCGACCCGCAGGAGCGGCGACGTGGAGATGCCACGACGCAGGCTGGGGAACACGAGAGGGAGCACGACGCCGACGACCAGCGTGCCCACGGCCAGAAGAAAGTCCCAGCGGTAGGCGCCGGAGGGGAGCGGGCTGAAGGTCTCCTTGCACACGTAGCCCAGGACCACCAGCCCCACGGCGAGGATCACACCGCGGTGAACCGGCATCCGTGTCCGGATGACGAGAACGAGGGCGGCGACGACCGCCAGAAAGTACGCGGCAATGATCAGGTCGGCCCCGTAAGTGAGGATCAGTGCGACGGCGGTGGTGGCCAGTGGCTCCCACAGGAATGCCACCAGCAGCGCCACGCTGACGACGGCCACCATCCCGACGGCGCCAATCGGCGCCCCCGTGCGTCGGCTGGTGCGCGTGAGGAACTTCGGACCGAAGCCATCGCGGGCGAGGGCGAAGAGCATCCGACTCGCTCCGACGACCAGGGCCAGCGCCGCCCCGAACGAGCTCATCACCGCTCCCCAGGCGATGACGTCGCCGAACCACGGCGTGATGTATGTGCTGGTGGCCGAGACCAACGGCACCGGGGAGAGGGACAATGCCTTGACACTCGGGAAAGCATTCTGGACCACTGCCGACACGAGGATCTCATAGACCGCGACCACCGCAAGCGAGATCCAGATGGCACGGGGGATGTTTCGCCGGGGCTGGCGGGCCTCCTCGCCGAGTGTGGCCGCACCCTCGAATCCCGAGAAGACCGAAAACGCATAGACGACCCCGAGCCCGAGCGCCGGACCGGCAAGCCCCGAGGCACGGAAGGGTGCAGAACTGAGTGCGTGACCGTGGTGACCACCTTTGATGGTGATGATGGCGCTGGCCACGATGACGAGCAGCATGGATACACCCTCGACGACCAGGATCACACTGGCCGAGATCTTGACGTCCACGAGGGCGAGGGCGACCACCAGCGCGGCGACGATGAGCGCGTAGACGGGCCACGGCCAGTGGATCCCGAGGGAGGCGAACGCAGGCTGAGCCTCGTCCGCCGTGCTGGCGTACACTCCGCCGGCGAAGTTCACGTAGACGAGCAGTAGCGCCCAGGCGGACAGGAAGCCGAAGTAGGGGCCAGCGACGGCTCCAGTAAAGCCGTAGACGGACCCGGCGCTGTTGAAGCCCCGGGTGAAGATGACGAAGGCGTAGGCGACGAATCCCATGGCAACGGCGGCGATCAGCTGAATCAGTGCCGTCCCGCCCCCGGCGATCCCGGCGAGGATGGCCGCAGTGATCACGACGCCCCCGGTAGGGCCCTGGATCCCGACAGACTCGGCAATGACCCGGAGGAACCGCAGATGGTCACCCTTGAGCGTGCCGATCGAGGTGTCGGCTGCATAGGAACCGATCACCTCGGCCTGCTGCAGTGACGCAGTCTCGTGTTCAGCATCCGTTTCGACCAACAGTCCGCCCATTGATTTCCTTCCGTTGAACTACGCGTTCGATCACGTCGGTAGCCGGATGCCGTGCGGGCATTCGCCGAAGCCAATATTCGAAGCCATGAACCCGCTCGACGACGCGGTCATTCCCGCATCTTCTGTCCAGGAGGCCTACGGTCCCGTGCCGATCCGTTGGACGCCTTCTAGCCGTTGGGATGCCGCTGGCTGGGACATGAACCTGCGAGGTTTTCCGCCACCAGATTTTTGTGGAATCCCACGGTGCTGGAACGGGTTCCGCATGATTGGAAGCTGGACACTTGCCAGATGAATGGTGATCGAGGAGGGACTGTCGGGTGAGCGGATCTGCTGTCGGATACGCCGCAGCCTTCGGAGCTGGGATCGCCTCGTTCGCGTCGCCGTGCATCCTCCCACTCGTCCCCGCCTACCTCGCCACCATCGCCGGTCTCGGCGCCGATCGCATCCACCTCGAACAGGATGGACGTCGCCCTCAAGGGGCAGCGCTGTTCAACACCGCGCTCTTCGTGTCCGGCTTCACCCTCGTGTTCGTGCTGCTCGGGATGTCGGCCAGCGGTTTCGGCCGGGAGCTGAGCCGCCACCAGTCGATCCTCACCCGGACGTCGGGGGTCGCCATGGTGGCGGTGGCTATCTACCTGGCCGGCACACTGGTGCTCCGCACCCCGTCCCTCTACGGCGAATACCGGTTCCATCCCCGCCTGGGGTCCTTCGGACCGTTTGCCGCCCCGGTGGCCGGCGCCGCCTTCGCCTTCGGCTGGACGCCGTGTGTCGGTCCCGTCCTCGCATCGGTCCTCGCCATCGCCGCCCAGCAGGGCCAGGTCTGGCACGGCGGATCGTTGCTCCTCGCCTACTCAGCCGGACTCGGGCTCCCCTTCCTGGTGACCGCCGTCGCCTTCGACCGGGTCCGGGGGATCTTCACCTGGCTGCGCGCCCATGCCTCGATGGTGACCGTGGTCTCTGCGGTCGCACTCGGTGGGTTCGGCGTGCTCCTGGTACTCGACCGGCTGGCCTGGGTGACCACCCAGGTGCAGCAGATCGTCTGAGTAGGACGGCCCGGTGCCCGACACACCTCCCATCAAAGAAAGCGAGTGAGATCCATGGCAAACAAGCGTCGACCCCAGAAGAAGAGGACGCCTTCGGACGGACCGGGGGACCACGGCCGTTCCACCGCTGACGGTGCGCCCCCGGTTTCGTCCAAAGCGTCCGGTGCCGGTTCACGGGCAACGGAGCGGCGGGCCGCAGCGCTCTCCGCCCACAAACGGCGCCGGCGGCTCCGGGTGGGCCTGTTCAGCGGTGCGGCGGTCCTGCTCCTCGGCGCGATCATCGCCCTCGCCTCGCTCGGTGGCTCCTCGGCAGCCGGGACCAGCACGTCGACGACGTCGTGGGTTCTGCCCCGCCTCGGTGGTTCTGGAACCGTCTCGCTGGCCAGCCTGCGGGGTAAGCCGGTGGTGGTCAACATGTTCGCGTCGTGGTGCACGGAGTGCCAGGCCGAGCTGCCCGCCTTCGCCTCGGCAGCACAACAGCTGCACGGGAAGGTGACTTTCGTCGAGGTGAACTCCCTCGAGACGGGCAACGGCCAGGCGATGGCCCAGCAGTTCGGCCTCGCCGGGGCTGGAGCCACCGTGCTTGCCGACGTCGGTGGCGCCCAGAACAGCGGGCTCCACGATGCACTGGGTGGGGGGAACAACATGCCCGTCTCCGCCTTCTACAGCGCACCGGGCAAGCTGCTGACCAGCCACGTGGGGGCGTTCAGCGCATCGACGCTTCAGACCCAGCTGACACAACTGTACGGACCCGGGGTCTGAGTGGGCGCTCGCCGCACCGGTGGGGAACGGTTCGGATGGAGATGTCGTTCGGTCGGTGACGCCGGAAGGACCCACATGCACGGTGCGCTACCAACCCCGCCCGCACGGCGGCGGCAGTCAGAGGGCGAGGAGTGCCTGCTCGACAACCTCGGTCAGGGCGGGGTGGATGTAGAGCACGCCGGTGGCGAGCTGGTCGACCGTGTTCCCGAGACACATCGCCTGCAGGAGCGGCTGGATCAGGGTGGAGGCCTGCGGCCCGATCAGGTGCGCCCCGAGCAGCAGTCGGGTCGCCGGATCGGCCAGGACCTTGACGAAGCTGGTGGTGTCCTCGAGGGCCCAGCCGTAGGCGGCGCTGCCGTACGGCTGGGTGGCCGCCACGTAGTCGTGCCCCCGGGCTTGCAGCTCCTGCTCGGTGGCACCGACGGATGCCACCTGGGGATCAGCGAAGACCGCAGAGGGCACGACGGTAAAGGACGCATGCCTCGGACTGTCGGGATGGGTCAAGTTGTGGCCGACCAGACGTGCTTCCGCGTTGGCCATGTGCTTGAGCTGGAAGTGGTTGGCCAGGTCGCCGATCGCCCAGATCCCGGGGACGTTGGTCAGGTAGGTGTCATCGGTGCGCACGTGACCGTGCTCGTCCGTTTCGACACCGGTGGCGGCTACGTCGAGCTGGTCGCTGTTCGGGGTACGACCCGTGGCCACCAACAGGGTTTCCACCTCCATCGACCCGGTACCGCGCGGACTGGCCAGGTCGAGCCGCACCCCGTCCGGGGTCGCCGCCACCTGCTCGACGGTGGTGTCGAGCCGGAGGTCGAAGCGGGCCGCGTAGGCCTCGGTGAACCGGTCACGAATGTCGTCATCGTGATGGGAGAGCAGGTGCGAGCCCCGTTCGACGATGCTCACCTCCGTCCCGAGGGCGCCGAAGACGTGGCTCATCTCCGCGGCGATGAAGCCACCACCGACCATTGCCATCGATCGTGGGAGCGTGTCCAGTCGCATCACCTGGTCGGAGGTGACGTAGTCGACCCCACTCAGCCCCGGGATGGCCGGGACCACGGGCCGGGATCCGGTCGCCAGCACGAAGCGCTCCGAGCGGAGCTCGTCGTTGCCGACCCGGAGGACCTTGGGTCCGACGAACCGGGCGTTCTCGAGGTAGACGTCGACGCCATTGGCGCGCCGGTACTCCACCGCACGGTCGTGGAGTGGGTCGATGCGACCGAACACGCGCTCGCGGATGGCGGGCCAGTCCGTCCCCGTCCATTCCGCCTGGACGCCGAACCGGCCGGCGTGGCGCACATGCTGGGCCACGTCCGCCGTGTGCACCAGCATTTTCGAGGGGATGCAGCCGCGATTAAGGCACGTCCCACCGAATCGTCCGCCGTCGACAACGGCGATCCGCCAGTCGGCCAGTTCGTCGGTCACCAGCATGTTGCCGCTCCCGGCTCCGATGATGACGAGGTCGTAGTGATGCGTAGTCATGATGCTCCTTCGGTCGAGATCCCGGACTGCTCCAGCATTGAATCGACTGTCGGGTGCCTGGCGACGATGAGCTGTCGCGGATCCCAATTGTTCCGCCTAAGTCGTGGCAATCGACAGCATCCGTGACATGTCGCACCGACAGTCGTTGGTCTGGGTGGACCCGCAGCGGCAGCCGCAGTCGGTTGGCCTGGGTGGCGCTCGGCGTCGCACTCGCCCTTGCGACCGACCTGATCAGTTCCGTCTGGGCGATGGCCCGTCTGGGTACTCAACCGTCGGCGGGCACACGCGGCGGTCTCGTCCAGTTCCGGCTGGTCGCCAACACCGGGGCATCGTTCGGGTTCGGAGCTGGTCACGGACCTGTGGTCGCATTGCTGGAGGGTTTGGCGCTCGCCGTCTTGATCGTGCTCACCTTGCACGCACCGACCCGGTTGACGGCGTTCCTCGTGGGCGGTGCCGCGGGTGGGGGCCTCGCCAACCTGATCGACCGGACAGTCGGCCCACATAGCAACCACCCCTGGGCCGTCATCGATTGGATCCACGTCGATCCTTATCCTGCCGTGTTCAACGTGGCCGACATCTGGATTCGCGTCGGACTGGTGGCCGCAGGACTGGCGCTGGTCGTGCAGAAGCGAAGGTCTTCGGTGGCCGATGACGGCCGGGCCTCCGCGGAACCCGGCGGCGAAGCCCGGCCCGTTGCTGGGCCCGGGCCGACCGAACCCGACCTGACGGTAGACACCCGCCGAGCCGGGTCCGGTCCGGCTCATCGGGCTGCCGGGAGTGCGTCGCCCACCGAGCGACGGTCGTAGGCCATGGCGAACACCGTCCCGACCACCAACCCGAAGAGCAGGTGGGCGAGGAAGAAGGCGATCTGGGGAACGAGCCCCATCATGGGATTGGTCGGCGGAAGGAAGATGAAGCGGTTGACGACGTAGACCACGGCGCCGCCCATCACGCCGATAGCCATGAACGCCATCTTCGACCGCAGCATCGACGGTCCGAACCAGGCGATGCCGGCGATGATGGCGAAGAACGCCACCCCCAGGAATGCGGAGAACGCGAAGTGCAGGATCGAGCCGACCACGATGTGGCTGGTGCTGACCGGCATCGCCGCCATCACCGAGGCCCGGGCCGACGGGGGCATCTGCCCCAGGAGCGTGGCCACCTGGGCGTTGGTTGCGTGCCCGGTCATGAGCGGACTCATCATCTGCACCTTGGCCATCGGAACGTGCATGCCCACGAGCATGGTCCCGAGCTGATGGACCATCGGGGCGCTGAGGTGGCCGCTCTGGATTGCCGGGCCCAGTTGGGCCATGGCCGCCGCCGGCAGGGTGATGCCCATGGCGGCCATGAGATTCGGGAGCATCTGGATCGGTGGTGTGATCGTGTAGACGAATGCCGGCATCCCGAGGTTGAGCGGGCTGGCGTAGCCCATGCCGGAGGCGCCCATCACGATCGTCATCATGACGATGAGTACGAGTCCGCCCAGCAGGCCAGCCATGACGGCGGGTGCGGCCAGCTTCTTCGCGACGACCGCTACGTCGCCTTGGTGGACCTGCGGTACCTGCCGTGTCTGCGTGCTCATGATCCTCTTTCTCCGTGGTCTTGATGACGGAAAGAGGAACCCGGTCGGCCCACTCGCCTATTCCGTGAAATTCGAGATTTGGCTCGACGGTCGTGCTCCACGGCGATGTAACAGCCCTTGGACGCGAGCCCTTGAACAGAAGTTCGTCCCGATCAGCTGGTGGTCGCTCCCGGCCGGAGGATGACGCAGTACCCGGCGCATGCGGCCGGATCTTGGATTGCGGCGCGTTCGGCGAGGTGGCGAAGCCGCTGGCGGGTCGCCGTCAGGTCACGGATTCGACGGTCGAGGTCGGTGAGGCGCAGATGGATGAGCTCGGTCACGTGGTGGCACGGAGGGTTCCCCTCGTCGGAGATCGCCAGCACCTGTCGGATCTCGGCAAGCGTGAGTCCGGCGGTCTGGGCGTGACGAATGAACTCCAGACGGTCGACGGCTTCTGGTTCGTAATCGCGGTAGCCCGATGGGGTGCGATCCGGATCGGCAAGGAGTCCCGTCGCTTCCCAGAAACGAATGGTTTTCGCGGTGACGCCGCTTCTGGCCGCAAGCTCTCCGATTCTCATGCCCCAAACCTCCTTGACCTTCCCGTGTGGTGGAAGGTTTATCGTAGTCCCCAGTGGTGGAGTCGGCCCGATGAGGAGGAGCGCCATGAAGCTCGAACTGCTGTACTTCGATGACTGCCCAAACTGGAAGGTTGCCGCCGAACGGCTGGAGACGGTGGCGACCCACCGGGACCTCGTCGTGGAGCACCACATCGTCTCCTCAGTAGAGGAGGCCGAATCGGGGCAGTTCCGGGGCTCCCCGACGGTGATTGTCGACGGGCGCGATCCATTCGCAACCGGCGGTGAGCCGTTCGGCTTGGCATGTCGCGTCCACCAGGCCCCCGACGGCCCGGCCGGGTCTCCCACGGTCCAGCAACTCGAAGCCGTCATCGATGCGTAACCGAGGTCGCGGCCACGTTCTTCCCGCCCGGCGGACGATCGACTTCGTCCAGCACCCCGGCACACCGCCAGATCGTCGAGCCATGGCCGACCGATCGGCCCTGCACCAGGACCCGCCCCGATGACCGACCCCTACGACCTGATCGTCATTGGCGCCGGCATGGCCGGAGCCGCGGCTGCCCGCAAATGCGCGTCAGAGGGATGGCGTGTTGCGATCGTCGACGAACTTCCCTATGGCGGAACTTGTGCGCTTCGAGGCTGTGATCCCAAGAAGATCCTTCGCCGAGGGGCGGAGATCATCGATAGTGCACGGCTCATGCGCGGCAGTGGTATCGATGACGATGGGCTCTCCATCAACTGGGCTGACCTGATGAAGCATAAGCGCGGCTTCACCGATCCCGCTCCCCAGAACATGGAAGAGGGCCTGACCCGCGATGGCGTCGAGACCCTCCACGGTTCGGCACTGTTCGAGTCGGGAAACCGGCTCGTCATCGATGGCCGTGCCTATGAGTCGAGCCACTTCCTGATCGCAACAGGGGCATATCCTCGACCGTTGGACATCCCTGGCCACGAGCACCTGATCGACAGCACCGGTTTCCTCGACCTCGAGGACATCCCACCACGCGTGCTCTTCGTCGGTGGCGGGTTCGTCTCGTTTGAGTTCGCCCACATCGCTGCTCGTGCTGGTGCCAGCACCGTGATCATCGACCGCGGAACTCGCCCGCTCAGGGCCTTCGACCCCGACCTCGTCGACCTGCTCATCTCACGGGGGGCCGGTGTAGGCATCGACGTTCGCCGCAACACCACGATTGGCTCGATCCTGGCAACCGGATCGGCCTACCGGGTGACGGTCGACACCTCCGGCACCCAATCCGTGATCGAGACCGATCTCGTGGTCCACGGCGCGGGACGCGCCCCCCAACTCTCGAGGCTTGGCCTCGACGCCGCCAGCGTCGCCTACGGCCCGCGAGGCGTTACCGTTGCTGGCCATCTCCAGAGCACGACCAACCACCATGTCTATGCGGCAGGCGACGCAGCCGATACCCCTGGCATGCCGCTGACTCCGGTCGCCGTCTTCGAAGGGAAGGTGGCCGCGTCGAACCTACTCAAGGGAGCAACGACGACTCCGGACTATGACGGCGTACCCACCGCGGTCTTTACCATTCCGGAACTCGCCCGCGTCGGTCTGCTGGAGGCCGACGCCAGATCGACGGGCATCGACGTGGACGTTCGCTACAGCGACACCCATAGCTGGTACTCGAACTATCGAGTCGGGGAACCGACCGCCGCGGTGAAGATCCTTGTCGACAAGTCCTCCGACACCGTCGTCGGCGCTCACCTGCTGGGCCCCGACTACGGCGAGCTCGTCAACTTCCTCGGGCTGGCCATGAAGCTTGGCCTGACGACCCACCAGCTGAAGTCGATGACCACCACCTATCCCAGTGTGGGATCGGACCTCGGTTCGATGCTCTGAACGTCGGACCATCCATTCGTGCGTGCAGCGCCAAAGACAGCAGGCGACGAACCGGCAGGCCACCCGGACTGCCCATCCGGTCCGGCGCTTACCGGTCGAAGAACCGGAACGCAATCCAGACGGCGAGGGCCACCGCGTCGAGACCCCAGCTCAGTCCGGAGTGACCGGCACCTTCCGCCGCGAAGCTCCCGGCGATGATGGCCGCCACGAGGGCCCATTTCACCACGCGACGTCGCCGGATTCGTCCCAACCCGGCTGTGACCTCAGCGAGGACAGGTTGATCGGGGTCCATGCGCTGCACCGCCTCCACGACGGCCCGCGCCGAAGGGTTCACCAGTGCGGTCGATCCGATGATGACCGTGGGTACCGTCTCGTTCCCGTTGGCGGCTGCTCGCACGACAGCAGTGGCCGAGGGATCATCCCAGATGTTGATCTCGGTGACGGGCAACCCGAGCCCCCGCAAGTCACGGCGGAGCCGGGAGCAAAACGGACAGCCGGGCCTCCAGTAGACGGTGACCCCGGAGCGGTAGATGGTGTCGGACAGCTCGGTCATGCATTGGGAACCCGGCAGCTCCCCACATTGTTCCGTTCCGGGTGTGGCTACGCGGCCTCTGGTCCACCGGAAGGACCGGTATGGGCCAACTCCTCGACGAAGGCGGCGAGCCGGTCGAGGGCCTGGCGATCGGTTGCGGTGGCCTGGTGGGCGAGCGCCTCCTTGATCGCCTCATAGGTGGCGGCCTTCATGCCGCACTGACGACACAACTCGAGATGGGTGGCGACCGCGCGTCCAGTCCCGATGTCGGTCTCTCCATCGAGATAGGACTGGATCACCCGCGCCGCCTGACGGCAGCTCATGACACCACGGATGCGGGACATCGGCCAGATAATCATCGTTTGTCTCCTGGAGGGGCCAGGCCAGCAGCGGCCAGCTGTTTGCGGATGCGTGCCCGGGCGCGATGCAGACGGCTCATGACGGTTCCGAGCGGGATGCCGAGCAGCTCTGCGGCTTCGCCGTAGCTGAGGCCGTCCATGTCGACCAACTCGACCACTTGAGAATAGTGCTCAGGGAGGGCCACCATGGCATGGCGCACGGCTCGCTCGAACTCCCCGCCGACGAACTCCTCCTCGGGCTGGCCCTCGGCACCGGTGTCCGCCACCACATCCGACGATTCGGGGTCAAACAGAAGCGATGGGCGGCGACGGCGGTTCCGGTTGACCTCGGTATTGCGCATGATCGTCAGCAGCCATGCCCTGGGGAAACTCCCGTCGAACCCGCCGATGCCCCGAAATGCCCGCATCAGCGTGTCCTGCACGAGATCCTCAGCATCCGCGGGCCTCCGGACAAGTGTCCGGGCCACCCGATACAAGATGTCGAGTTCCGGGGTGACCAGCTGCGTGAACGCTTCGTGATTGGGCACACCCGAGTCAGAGCCACCCTGTCCGTCGCTCTCGCCGGTCACTTGACCCCCAGAGCGGCTGGACGCACCGGCTCTTGCCGGCGCCAGACACTCGTCATGCACGACAGAACCCGATCCGCCGCAAGGGAACGCCGAGTTCGCTGTCCTTCCACCCCTGGAGGCTAGCGACCGCGGCTGTCACTCGCTCAGCCGGCACACCCGGAAGGTAGAGCGAATTGACGAACAGGTCCACAGATTCTCGGCTGTCGAATCGGACGGCGAACCGACGCCGTTCGTCGCTGGTGACCTCCAACCCTGCTCGAGCGAAAACCGCGGGCAGTCGGACCGTATCCCGATCATTCGGGTAGGCCAAGTGGGTCCGCCGCAGCAACACCATCAATCGGGCGTACCGGGCAAGGTCCGAAACGGTGAGGGGCCGGCGACCGGGAAGCAGGAGGACGCCAACGCCCCCCGGAGCGAGAACCCGGGCCAACTCCATCACAGCCGCCTCGAAAGGCTGAAGCAGCATGATGGCCATCGAACAGACAACGGCACGAAATTGCCCCGTGGCAAATGGGAGCTTCGCCGCATCGCCTCGCACCAGGGGTCCGGCCCCGCTGGCGGCAGCCCTTTTGAGCTCACCTGCCGACCGGTCGATCCCAATCCACCCGTGAGGCGCAGACCAGCTGCAGAGCGGCGCGCTGCCGCACGCGACGTCGAGCACTGGCACCGCCCCGTCAAGGGGTTCGAGCAGCCACTGGTACGGGCCATCCTCACTGTCAGATCCGCGGGCGTGAGCCAGGATGTCCTCGGTGATCCCAGGACGTTCTCGATGGAAGTCGTCGAGGTAGTCGGTCCATTGGACCGAGTTCATCGCTTGACCTCACCGGGGGTGCCCGCCTTCGCAGCGTCGCCGCTGCCCCCGACATGCTCGCCGGGGGCATGGTCACGGAGGGCGTGCACGCCACCGACTACCCGCTGGGCCGCAGTGATGGCGACGATCCCAGCGAACACCCAGGCGATTCCGGCGGCCGATGCCGGAAACAGGCAGAACAGCACGTAGACCACGATCGTCTCGGCTCCTTCGGCCAGTCCTCCCACGAAGCGGAGTGAGCGTTGATCGGGAGAGGTGGCCACATCGCGACGCCGCTCGAGGAGTGACGACTGCGCCAGTAGGGCCGTGCCCGAAACGTAGTAGGTGAACAACAGGACAAGGCAGGCGACACGCGCCTCTGGCACGGCGACAGCGACTCCGACGACGAACCCCGCGTAGATCGAGAAATCGGCGACCACGTCGAGGAACCCGCCTAGGTCGGTCGCCCCCCGGGCGCGGGCGACGGGCCCGTCGAGGCCGTCGAAGAGGCGATTAGCGAGCCACAGCCCGAGCGCCAGTGGCCACACGGCGAACCCAGCGGAAATACAGGCGCCCACCCCCAGGAGCCATCCGACCCCGGTGAGCACGCCAGGGCGTACGCCTCGCTGGGCGAGGCCTCGCCCAGCAGTGTCGAGCACCGGAGTCACGACTTGGCGAATCCGAGTATCGAACATCAGTTCAGGCCCCCGTTTCCGCGCGCGGTCCATGTCCGTTGAGACGCGTCGCGTCGCGTCGTTGAGGCAGCGGGAGCAGGACCCGGAGCGCGTGATTTTCCTGTGGATCGAGCACCGAGTGCTGCACACAGGCGGGAATGAGTCTGCCGGTCTCCGGATGGGCCATGGCATAGGAGCAGGCAGACAGTCGCTCCTGGGTCTCCCGGATCACTGGGTCATCGCTCGTCTCCCCCCGCTCCATCAACTCCCACGCCGGGTTGACATCCTCGGCATGCATGAACCGGTGCATGACGAACGTCATGGGGACAATCTGCTGGTGGAGCACCTCCCGCAATCCCCCGACTCGGCGAACCGTCCGCCAGAGCCATCCTGCGGCGATCCCTAGGACGCTCGGATGCCTCAGTGCGAGTCGGGCGAGGCGGGGCACGAGCAGGTGCAGAGGGGCGTTGAAGTGGACACCACCGAGGTACTTGAGGAAGGCGTCCCGGGTGGCCATATCGGCGGGGTCGTCTTCGTCGAGCACACTGTGCCAGCGCTCACCCACGTAGAAGCCCCACGCGGTCCGGTTGCACCGCTCGTCACCGACCTGGAAGACCCGGAACTGGAGCCGGGAACCGGCACCGTCTTCGATGCGTTGCCAAATGGCGTCGGCCGTCATCGATCGGAAGTCCTCCTTCCATCGTCGTTCGTCACCGATGAAGGCGGCTGGCTGGAAGGAAAAGAGATTGAACCCGATGGCCCGATTGTCACGGATCACGTCCGGGATCTGGTCCACGTTGGCCGGGGTCACGGTCATGTTGTGGGCGAGGAACGACCTGACGCCGTGCTCTTTCCGCAACTTGGTGAACATCTCGGCGAACCGTTGGCGGTAAGGGTTCAGCTCGCTTTCGTCTCCGGGACGCCGGATCCCCCGACGCCCGAACATGGTGGTGTCGAAGTGGGCAGCGAAGGAGAGCCGGTTGAAGCGTGGTCGACCGTCAGGCTCGACGGCCAACCGTTCGAGGTAGTCGTAGTCGAAGTCGCCGTGGGTAAAGCTCATCGGCTCCCGACCGTAACGGCGCATGGTAGCCAGGGTCTCGGCATGGTCCTCGGGGGCGAGCAGGCTGACCTCTCCTCCGATGAGCTGTGCATGGGCCGTCGGGCCCCGGAGCTCACGCAGGAGGGCCATCTGTTGGTCGACTTCAGAATGGGTATGAGGGCCGTCGACTCGGACCTGGTTGGCCTCACGCGAGTGGTAACACGGGGAGCACGAGAAGTTGCACCGCGGAAACACCCCATGGGTCCCCTCGCAGCCCACACCGTGGCGACCCAGCGCCTGGGCCGGGGTGCGCACCGCCTCGGGGAGTTCCTGCCACCGGCGGTTCAAGGCGGCGCGGGTCTCCGGATCGACCGGTCGGGTGGACCACTCGATGTTGCGCAACCAGGTGGATACTCGACGCATAGCACTCCATTCCGAATGCCCAGCTCCCCCGGCTGATTCAGAGGCACCAGGCGCATGCCGGTCGGGTTGGGAACCCGGTCTGGACTCCTGATATTCCGCCGCCCCGTGGCCAGGTTGCAATGTCCCTACCGCTCGGTGCCTACCTCTCGGCCGGTCGGGCATCTCGACCGCCAGTGGTCATGAAGAATTGGCCGGCTGCCTGGCGGATGGCCATCGACCAGGTCGGATAGGCGTGGACAGTCTGGGCCAGGCGACCAGTGAACATGCCCGTGCGCATGGCCAGCGCCACCTCGTGGATCAGTTCGCCGGCCCGCTCGGACATCACCGTGGCGCCGAGGATCTTGCCCCCTGCCAAGTTGCCGGTCAGGCGGCGGGGTCCGGCGATGAGCTTGACGAACCCCTCGGTTCGATGGGCGGTGATGGCCCGGTCCAGTTCGGTCATCGGCAGGTAGGCCACCCGACCTCCGACAGCGGCTGCCTCCACCTCGCTGATGCCGACCCGAGCCACCTCCGGTTCAGTGAAGGTCACCCAGGGCACGGCCGACACGTCGAATCGATGCCGGCCCAGGCGACTGAACGCGTTGGCTACGGCGATCCTGCCCATCTCGTCGGCAGCGTGGGTGAACGGCAGCCGTCCGGTGACATCACCGACGGCGAAGACACCGGAAGCCGTGGTGGCCAGGTGACCGTCCGTGCGCACGAATCCCCGGCGATCCAACTCGATCCCCCCGGCAGCGACGTCAAGGCCGTCGGTTACCGGCTGGCGACCAGCCGCCACCAGGACACGGTCGACCTCCACGTTCGAACCGTCGGTCATGGAGCACTTGATGCAGTCCGGTCCGACACGTTGCACCCGGGCCACGCTGGTTCGAAGGCGCACATCGATCCCTTCTCCCACGAAGAGCCGCTCCAAGAGGGTACCCACCTCGGGCTCCTCGCGAGGTAGGAGGCGTTCCCCTGCCTCCACCAGCACGATGCCCACACCTAGGCGGCGGTACGCCTGGGCCAGCTCACAACCGATCGGGCCTCCTCCAATGATCATGAGGGATCGCGGAGCCACCGTGAGATCGAAGACCGACTCGTTCGTCAGTGGTTCGACGCTCTTGAGTCCTTCGATCTCGGGAAGCATGGCGGTAGAGCCGGTGGCGATGACGATACGCGGGGCGGTCAGCTGTTCGGTTCCGACGGAAAGACGCCTTTGCCCGGAGAAGCGCGCAAGGTCGTCGATGACGTGCACCCCTTCGGACCGGAGGACTCCAGCATCCTCGGAGGCGGCAATCTCTGCGACGACTTCCCTGATCCTCTCGGTGGCCTTGTCGAACGAGAGTCCCTGGGCCGCTCCTTCGATCAGGGTCTTGGAGGGCACGCAACCGGTGAACGTGCAGTCCCCTCCGAGGGGACCCTCGTTGATGAGCAGTGTCGTGTGACCGCCCCGCACGCCGGCCCGGGCCGCGCTCAGTCCGCCGGCTCCACCCCCCACCACGATCAGGTCATAGTCCATGAAGCGGGAACCCCCTTCCGAGCGATCGCGTTCCAATTTGGGTTCAATCGATGTATGGGCCGGATGTGGTGCAGGTCAGGGTGCTGGTGGTGTAACCACACCGAGGCGGAGGGAATGCCGTTGCCGTTCACCGGGTTTCTGCGTTGTTCGGAAGTATGACGTCCCGAGTCTGCTCGACGACGGCACGACGAGAAAGTGATACCGATGCCATGGTGAAGCCCCAGCAACCCGTACCCACACTCGATCTCCCGCTGGTCGGTGGGGATCGATGGTCCATCACCGACCAAGAGCCCGAAGCATTCACCCTGGTGGTCTTCTATCGGGGGCTCCACTGCCCGGTGTGTCGGGGCTATCTCAAGCAACTCCAGAGTCTCCAGGCGGCACTCACAGAGATCGGAGTCTCCTCCGTACTTGCAGTGAGCGGGGACGACCAGGGACGGGCCGCGGCGGCCGTCGAAGATTGGGAACTCACCGACCTGCCCGTTGCCTACGGGCAGACAGTCGATTCGATGCGGGAGTGGGGCCTGTTCGTGTCGAAGGGTCTCAACGACGGTGAGCCCGCGCTCTTCGGCGAACCCGGTCTCTTCGTGATCAGGCCGGATGGAACGCTCTACGCCTCCGTCGTGAATTCGATGCCGTTTGGGCGGCCACATCTGGATGAGGTCGTTGGAGCGATCCGCTGGGTGACGGACAACGACTATCCAGCCCGGGGCGAAGCGTGAATGCCCATCCGAGCAAGACCGCTCATCCGATCCGCGGATCTGCATGGTTCACGATGGGCAGAGGTTGCCGGCACCATCTACCGCAACTGTCCACCAGAGCTGGCACCACCATCGGCCGCTTGGAATGCCCATGCCGCTCGCCGGGTTACTGAGATCATGACCATCCAAGCCGTGTGGAACGGAACGGTGCTGGCCGAGTCCGACCAGACCATTGTGGTGGAAGGTAATCACTACTTTCCGCCGGGCGCTATCGACCGCACTCGTTTCATCGAGAGCGATCGCCACACTCGATGCCCCTGGAAGGGTCGTGCGAGTTACTACTCCGTGGAAAGCAACGGCCAGATCAACCTCGACGCCGCCTGGTATTACCCGAGGCCGTGGCCACTTGCAAGACGGGTCAAGGGATATGTCGCCTTCTGGAACGGTGTCACGGTTCAGGAGTATTCACCCTAGGGAAGTGAGCGACTGACATGGATGCACCGAGCTCTGCAAGGAGGCCCTCAAGATTGAGATGCGGCGTTGCTGCAACTGGCGTGCCGTACGCAACTCCCCCTCAAGTGGGCCCAAAGCCACGAGATCGGGTTTGGTGGGCAATGGCGGTCCTGATGGCCGTCATGTCAGCGTTAGCGGTGTTCTTCGCCGCCCTGGGTGTGCTCACGGCGGTCGATGGACAGATGATCGGACTGGTCCTGCTCCTACCGGCATGGATCGCGTTAAGGATCGTGCTGCGAGGAGTGGCAGTTCTTGATCTCCCACGGCGGAGGAGGTTCTCCCGAAAATGAACCCCTGCCCCGTGATTGAACGGACCTGCACCTGCACCTGCACCTGCACCTGTCGCACTGTGGCCTTGCTGACTCTGCCTGGCGATGTTTGATTGTCGGCGTCGTTTGACGATGGGAAGGTGGCCCTCCGGAGTTGGTGGAGCCCCCTTGCGACGTGTCTGATGACAAAGTGCAAATCGTCCAAAGTTCGGCAGAAGGAATGATCGGGGGCATGAACAAGGAAGACTCGGAATTTGGCCCTGATGAATCGGGAATCGGAGGACCTACGTGCTCGACCGGCCCACTCGGCCGCTTGATGTGGACAGCCAAAGAGCTGGTTTGCATAGTCAGAAGAGTTGACTGCAAGGATGGAGGAGAACCTAGACATCCACGATGAATCGTCGGACGCAAATGGATTGCCATTTGAACGCGGCCGGCGACTGTGATTGAAGACCTTCTCCGGCTCACTGCGCCTTCACTGGACGTCTACCGAACTGGCAGGGCGGTCGACGATGGCCTCCACCTATTTCCCCGGAGAGTGCATGGACGGCGAACTCATTGCGGCAAGGTGTGCTTCGGCGCGAGTACGCCAGGCTACTGACGCCGGCCACGTAACCGTCGTCGAAACCGATCGATCACGAACCCATGCAGCGCGGATGGAGCGTCGGAGATCGAGTCCAATGACGGCGACGGCGGCGAGCCGGCCAGATTTGACATCGGACTCGGAGGCTAGACGGCCGGTCCGGTTCCGGACTCGAAGGCTGCCTTGATGGCGGTCGTCGACCCGAGCTCGACCGCGGTAGTCAGGGTGAGGTCGAGGCGCGGCTTCGAGCACCTCCCAGCGTTCTGCGGAATGCACTGAGATACCAAAACGATCACATGTGCATTAGGCGATAAGGGACGCGGCCGGAAGCGCAATTGTCTAGGCGCTGGTGCGGGTCGGCGTTCCGCACATTCCCGATCCACCG
Source organism: Acidimicrobiales bacterium (assembly GCA_038210245.1). GTDB lineage: Bacteria > Actinomycetota > Acidimicrobiia > Acidimicrobiales > RAAP-2 > Bog-756. The sequence goes on along the minus strand of JBBQWW010000004.1, from coordinate 93,070 downwards.
AGGTCCGACCTCGTCAGGTCAGGTCGGCCAGCAGCTTGCGTACGCGATCGCCTATGTCATCGACGATGGGCCGGATAGCCTCCACCGGCTTGCCTGCCGGATCTTCCAGTTCCCAGTCGAGGTAGCCTTTGCCCGGGTACACAGGGCATGTGTCTCCACAGCCCATGGTGACGATGACGTCCGACCCCTGGCCAACTGGTCGGTGAGTAGCTTGGGGAACTCACGAGTCGGATCGAGCCCACGCTCTTCGAGGATGGAAACCACCGAGGTGTTGAGCTTGTCAGCCGGCTCAGACTCGCCGAGCGCACGACGATGCGACCTTCGGCATAGTGGTCGAGCAGCACTCTGGCGGCAAGGCTCCGGCCGGAGTTGTGTATGCAGAGGAACAGGACCACCGGCTTGTCGCTCACCGAGCACCTTTCAGGGAGGGTCGCCGTAATGGCGACGCGTAGTGATGTCTGGCCCACAAGGACACGTAGACCAGACCGACCAGAACCGGGACCTCGATGAGGGGTCCGACGACTCCGGCGAGCGCCTCGCCACTCGTGACGCCGAATACGCCGATGGCGACGGCGATAGCGAGCTCGAAGTTGTTCCCGGCCGCCGTGAACGACAAGGTCGTAGTGCGCTCATAGGGAAGACCGATGGCCCTCCCGTACGCGAACGTCCCGAACCACATGATGGCGAAATAAACCAGAAGCGGAAGGGCGATCCGGGCCACATCCCCAGGATGTGACGTAATGGTATGGCCCTGGAGGGCGAAGAGGATGACGATCGTATACAGCAGTCCGTAGAGGGCGAACGGGGCGATGCGGGGGACGAGCTTGGCCTCGTACCACTCCCGCCCCCGTCGTCGCTCGCCGATCGTCCGAGTGAGGTAGCCCGCCACCAAGGGGATGCCCAGGAAGATGGCGACGGTCTCCGCGATCCTCCAGATCGACAATTCGAGTCCGACGGAGTGCAGGCCGAGCCAGCTGGGCAGCAACTTCAAGTAGAAGTAGCCGAGCAGGGCGAAGGCCACGACTTGGAACAGTGAGTTGAGTGCCACCAATACTGCGGCGGCTTCCCGGTCCCCGCACGCCAGGTCGTTCCAGATGAGGACCATGGCGATGCAGCGGGCCAGGCCGACGATAATCAGACCGGTCCGGTAGGCGGGGAGGTCGGGCAGCATCAGCCACGCAAGGGCGAACATGACGAGCGGCCCGATCACCCAGTTGATGACCAGAGAGGAGACCAGGGTCCGACGGTCCCGGGTGACGGTCCCCAACTCGTCGTAACGCACCTTGGCCAGCACCGGGTACATCATCACCAGGAGGCCGATGAAGATCGGCAGTGACGTCCCCGAGGTGACCTGTACCGAGTTGAGGTACGTGTTGATGCTGGGAATCGCCCGCCCCAGCACGAGGCCGAGTGCCATTGCCAGGATGATCCACACCGGTAGGAACCGGTCGAGGAACGAGAGGCGTGCGACAACCGCCTTGACCTGTTCCCTTTCTGCTACTGCCAGGTCAGAGGACACGTCGCTCACGCGTGGCCTCCGTTGATGCCGCGTCGGTTGTTCAGCAGCACGAGGTAGATGCGCTGGTGGCCTCGACGGGCTCAGGTCGCGAACTACAGCACGCCGATTCGCCCGGGACGGCTGACCGCAGCTGGCCGGCGGGCATCTCGGTGTCCGAGAGTACCGTGTAGAACTCCCATGGCTCACCGCCGGGGCCGTCCACCCACACCTTGTCCTGGATGGCGTAGCAACACGACGTCTCTTCCTCCAGCGCGGTCGCCAGACCTTCGTCGGCAAGACGAACCTGGGCCGCCGTCACCTCGTCGGTCGTGAGCACTTCGACGCCGAGATGGTTGAGTGTCCCCGGCGTCTGGTTGTCGTCTTCGATGAGGACGAGCTTCAGCGGCGGATCGGCGATGGCGAAGTTTGCATAGCCCGGGCGCACTTTGGCCGGCTCGGTGCCGAACAACTTCGAGTAGAAGACGATCGCCTCGTCGATGTCGGCGACGTTGAGGGCGAGCTGGACACGGGACATGGTCACGTCCTTTGGTAGATTGACTGTTGTCGATGCTATTGGATACATCGATAGAAGTCAATACGAAGAGGTGCGGGATGGCCACGAACGAGCGAGCCACCGACGTGGCGGATCCAGTGCTGTGCTGCACTTCGATTGTCGAGACGCCAATCAGTCATGCGGAGGCGACCGGCCTGGCCCATGTCCTGGCTGCGCTCGCAGACCCGATCAGACTCCAACTGTTCTCCCTCGTAGCCGCACAGGGCGAAGTCTGTTCATGTGACCTCGAGGCGCCTGTCGGGAGGAGCCAGCCGACCATCTCACATCACACGAAGCTGCTGGCCGAAGCCGGTCTCATCGTGGGCGAGAAGCGAGGTCGCTGGATGTGGTGGCGCATTGAGCCGACCCGCTTGGCCGATGTGCGCAGGGCACTCGGGGCCTGACGGTTCGAACTCCTCACGGTGCGAATCTGACGATCGTGGGGTATCCCAGTCGTGTTGTTGCACGGGCGATCCACGGGGCCTGGACTGGGACCATCGAACTACAGGTGACAATCGCAAGTGCGTGACCTGTAGGACCGTCGGACTCCGCTTAGATCCGAAGAGCCTGCGCTCACCTCACCGGCCGACCTTCAGGTCATCGGAGACAGACATCACGTGCGCATCGATCCACTCTCGGCACTGAGACCGCACCCGAAGATTTCATCGGCAACGTGGCACCGTCGAGCGATCTGTCGAACATCAGTGATTGCACCACCGCTCCCCGCAACGGCCTCGTGTCCGGCTGCTATCCGCTCGGCGAATACTACAAGCGTCAGCCCGAATGGGTCGAGTTGGCGGCCGCCAAGCGGCGCGAACGGGAGCAGTTGAGCGGCGCCAGAGTGCATCCCAATGACACCGTCCACCTTCCCCCTGTCGAGCCGTGGTGTTGACGGTGCGCACCACAGTTTGCTCCTGCGTTGTGAGAAATGCCTGGATATTGGCTACCTGTCCATCCAGGCGGGAGGTCCAGTGTGCGATCACGATCGGAAGAGATGCAAGACGCCCACTCAGTCTTCGAATATTGGCGGTCGGCCTTCCTTCCGAGCTCGCACCGCTTCCTCGAAGTTGTTCGTGGTGAGCCGAATGAACAATTGGGTGTGTGTCTCCATCTCGATGGCGGCCCGCAGGCTTCCCAATTCGAGGCCGGCCCACATCGTGCGCTTGGTGAGTGCGGTGCCCTGGGTGCTCCATCCGTTGATCTGATCGGCCAAATCCAGTGCCTCGGTGAGCAGGTCCTCATCGGGAACGACCCGTGAGACGAGTCCGATCGCCGCTGCTTCGTGTGCATTGACGTCGCGGCCCGACAGCATGATCTCGAATGCCCGAGATGAGCCGATGGCCCGAGGGAGCAGGAAACTGAGGCCGAGTTCGGTTGCGGTGAGTCCGTTGTTGATGCCGGCAGCTCGGAAGTACGCCGACTCCCCGGCGAGCCGGATGTCGGCACCCAGGGACAGGCACATCCCCCCGCCGATGGCGGCTCCATTGATCGCGCAGATTACCGGCTGAGGCATCCGTTGCATGGCAGGAACGAGATCGGCGAGCAACGTCATCGCCTTCGTGGCGATGCGGGTCAGCGTCAACCCGTCGATGTTCGGTGGCGCTCCTCCGTCGGAACTGGTGTCAGCTCCGGAACAGAAGCCCCGTCCACTGCCGGTCACGATCACGCAGCTGGTGTCGTTGTCGGCGCCCACTTCCTCAATGGCTTCGTGGAGCGGCACCATCAGTTGGAACGCCATCGAGTTCATGGATTCGGGACGGTTGAGAGTGATCACCGTCGTGTGGGGGCGGGGTTTGTCGATGAGGACAACGTCGTTTGCTTGGGTGCTCACTGTGAGGCATAGTAGCCGAAGTGTCCAATAAGCCATGGCGTCGGCATCCGGATGAAGAGGTGGCCATCGACGAGTTGCTCGATGCAGCTGGGCGTGCGTTCGCCGAGTTCGGCGTGGCCAAGGCGACGATGATCGACGTCGCACGCTTTGCTGGCTGTTCGAGAGCAACGCTGTACCGGTACTTCCCCAACCAGGCGGAGCTGCACCTTGCGTTCGTGCACCGAGCGACCCTGCGCATCGCGGTCCGAATTGCAGCCGGGCACGGTCCTGGGCTGTCGGTCTCGCTCACAGACCGGATCCTCTCCGGGATCAGGGAGGTTCGAGCCGATCCGATGCTGGCCATCTGGTTCGAGCCGGAGAACATGGCCGTCCCGATAGCGGTCAGTCAGAGTTCCGATCTACTGCGATCGATGTCGGTGAATGCGATCGGGGAGACCGTTCTGACGAACCAGGAGCGCGAGGAGATAGAGCGGCGCGGTGAATGGCTGTTGCGCTCGATCGTGATGCTTTTGGCGATGCCAGGCAAGGATGACGCGGCCGAACGGGCAATTGTCGAGTCGTTCATCGTGCCGGCACTCTTGGCTGAGCCTGTTCCAGTCGTGAAGCCTTCGTGACTGTCAACTGCGAGAAGATAGGGATCGACTTCTTTGGGTCTGCGCCAACTCGTTATCAAGCGACCGTGGAGATATTTGCATCACCGGAACAGGTATTCGCGGTCCTGCTCGATGCCGAATCGTGGGTTCGCTGGGCGCTGCCTATCACTGCAGTCGAATGGACGTCCGGGTTTCCGATCGACGTCGGGTCGACGCGCACCGTCGATATGCGCGGTGGACTCATCGGCTACGAGGAGTTCATCGCCTATGAGCACGGTGTCCGCATGGCATTCCGATTCAACGAGGCGTCGAAGGGCGGAATTAGGGCCTTCGCCGAGGATTGCCAGATTGCCGACCTCGGCGGAGGCCGGTGCCGCGTCGAGTGGACGATGGCGATCGAGACCGTGCGCATCAGTCCCAAGATCGCAACAAAGGTGATCGATCCAGTCATGTCGGTCATGGTGAAACGAATGCTTCGTAAGTTTGGTCGGCTCGTCGAGTCGACTTCGAGTGGGAAGGGCAATTGATGTCTGGAGATGGACGACTCGGCATCGACGAAATCGACCTCACCGATGCCTCCGTGTGGGAAGAGGGTGCGCCACACGAGTGGCTCGACCGATTGCGGACCGAAGACCCAGTGCACTGGCATGAAGAATCCGATGGGCCAGGTTTCTGGGCCTTGACCCGGCACGAAGACGTGCGCCGGGTCTCGACGTCCCCAGGCGAATTCTCCAGCTGGGTCGGTGGACCGCTGCGACTCGATATGCCCGACGACGCACTTGAGCAGCTTCGCATGGTCATCATCGGGATGGATCCCCCCGAGCACAAGGTCTTTCGTTCGATCGTCTCCAAGGCATTCACGCCCAAGATGATCGCTCGTCTCGGCGAATCGCTGAAGGTCGAGACGGCCAGAGTGATCGATGAACTCCGCGATGGAACCCGATGCGAGTTCGTTGCCGATGTCGCCGCAAGAATCCCCATGTGGTCGATAAGCGAGCTCATGGGGGTCCCCCCGGCAGATCGACAGCGACTCTATGAACTCAGTCATTCCTTGATCGATGATCAAGACACCGAGGTTGCTCCTACTCCGGAGACTTCGATGGAGGCGACAATCGAAATCTTTGGCTATGCCAGTGAAATGGCTGCACGCGAGCGCTCCAACCCTTCGGGGAGCCTCACGGCCGTACTACTGGAGGCAGAGGTCTTAGGCCGGAAGCTCACGGATATGGAGTTCACCCTGTTCTTCATTTTTCTCATCGTTGCCGGCAACGAGACGACGCGCACTGCGACCTCCCATGGTCTGCTCACGTTGCTCGACCATCCGGACTCGCTCGACCGACTCATCGCGGACCACTCTCTCATGCGGCCGGCCATTGACGAGCTGCTTCGTTGGGAGCCACCGATCCACCACTTCCGCCGCACGGCCACGACCGAGGTGACGCTCGGTGGTAAGCAGATCGCCAAAGGTGACAAGGTGCTGATGTGGTACGCGGGATCGAATCGCGACCCATCAGTGTTCGACGAACCAAACACCTTTCTCATCGATCGATCTCCGAATCAGCACCAGTCATTCGGGATAGGTGAGCATTTCTGTCTAGGCGCCAGTCTTGCTCGGTTCTCGCTCCAGACTCTGTTTACGGAGTTGTTGGCCACGATCGAGAACATTGAACTCGAGGCGCCTCCCCGACGGCTCCACTCGAACCTGATCAACGGGAACAAGGAAATGCCGATCACGTACGAAGTGCGCTGAGCGGACTCAGATGCCCTTCAACCTCGTCGACCTGTTCGAGCACACGGCCGATGTTGTCCCTCAACGCACGGCACTGATCTGCGGCGGACGCTCCGTCACTGTCGTTTGAACGCCGCCGGTGGCTACCCGGTCAAGGACGGATCTCGTAGAACGCGTTGACTGGATGATCGACATCAAGCCGGCGGAAACGACTGAACCCTGCTGCGCGTGTCATCGCTTCGGCCTTGGCCGGAGTGAGGCCGAGAGTGCCGAGGCCCGCACCGTCAGGCGCCGACATCGCCGACGACATGCACGATAGAACGCTGATGCCGTACATCAACGATGCCATCGGATTCTCCGACGCGTTCAGCGCAAACGTGTCATGCGCCTTGATGTCGACGAGTAGCCACGTGCCATCGGGGGTGATCGCCCGACGCAATGCCTGCATCATCTCGAACGGATGCGTCATGTCGTGGATGCAATCAAACGTCGTAATAAATCCGATTGATCCGTCGTCGGGCAGTGGCTCGTCTCGTGGGTCGTGGAACGAAACATTCGACGCGTCGGACGCCGTGCGCTTCTCCTCCGCGCGGGCGAGTGCGAACTGGCTGATGTCGTACCCGAGGAACTGACTCTTCGGAAACGCGGAAGCCATCAGCAGCAGTGCTCCCCCCGCACCACACCCGACGTCCGCGGTGATCATGCCCTCAGCGAGCCGCCCGGCGACGCCGTCGAGAGCGGGCAGCACCACGGGCAGCAGGTTCGTGCGGTTCCATGGTTCGAATGATCGTTCGATGCCAACCGCAGCTTCGGGACCATGACTGTCGTAATCGTGCCCTTGCCCGGTACGGAAGCTCTCAGGCATCGCTCGAAGCGTGTCCATCGTGTTGGGAAACCGGTGGAACATTCCCATCCCGTATGCCGGGTGGTCGGGAGTCGCAAGGACCGCGGCAGCTTCGTCCGACAGCGAGAAGTGCTCTTCGTCGTCGCAGTCGATGATTCGAGCGGCCGCTTGGTTGTATGCCCACTCGCGAACCCAGCGCTCATGGAGACCTGCTCGTTGGGCCAGCTCATCCGAATGTAGTGGCTTCCCGGCATCTCGCAGCGCCACGTACAGACCGAGTTTGTCGCCGAGGTGGACCATCCCCGCGGTCACAGCGCCCTCGAGCTTGGTAAACACGAGAAACGAGAACATCCGGAGCTTCTTCTCATCCATATTCTGCATCCTTGTCGAGCGGGGTCCTCTGGCGCTGGCTCGCCGACGTTCTCAGTCCGGCGGTGACATGGTCACCCTGGAGGCCATCGCCCACCACGGACGTCTGCCCCGCACCGTAGGATGACCTAGTGGCGATGAGGACATTGCACACGGTAGGTCACGGCGCGCTCTCGGTCGAGGCATTCGCCTCGTTGTTGAACGGAGCTCATGTCGTCCGCGTGGTTGATGTGCGGTCCTTCCCCGGCAGCCGCCATAACCCGCAGTACGGCCGGGAGGAGATGGAGCGCTGGATGCCTGACACCGGGCTCGGCTATGTCTGGGTGCGCGAACTGGGCGGTCGACGCCGGCCGGTGGCTGGCTCACGGCATGTGGCGCTGCGCCACGACGCGTTCCGGGCCTATGCCGACTACATGGAGACGCCGGCCTTTCTGGCAGGTGTTGAGGAGTTGTTGGCGTTGGGTGAGAGCGGGTCGACCGCGGTGATGTGCAGCGAGTCCGTCTGGTGGCGTTGTCACCGGCGCCTCCTGGCCGACTACCTCGTACTGGTCCGGGCGATAGAGGTGCTCCACCTCATGCACGATGGCCGTCTCACCTCCCACGTGCCGACCGACGGGGTCCGCCTCGCCGGCGATACCCTCGTCTACGACCTCGGAGGCACCCCGTCGCTTGCGATCGAGTGATCTGCTCTCATCCGTAGTGACGGTATTCACGCCGCAGCGCCGTCGACACCCTCGCCACCGCTTGGCAATCGTATTGCGGCCCGGCAGGGCGGTAGGGGCGGTTGGACGTCGGACTCCGTCGGCCGAGGTTTGTGCCGCCGAGCAACATGCCGCACGCGGGCTGATCTGCTCAATGCTGTCTCCACTCGCCCATCAAGTTATGGAGCGGGGCGGGAATGGCGGGGAGAGGAAGGCCAGCATGGTGAGGCCGGTCCGACCCTTGTTGGCCACACGCAACTCCTCGTCGCCCCTGTAAAAAGCAAGAGTCCCGGCTCCGAAAGGAACTGCGCCATTTTCTGTATCGAGCGTCCCTTCACCTTCGACCGCGAAGATCATGAGATCCGATGAGCCGTGGGTGTGTGGGGGCAGGGCCTGGCCAGGGCTGAGTCGGATGACGCGGACATTGGATTGCGAGCCCTCAAGGAACAGCTGAGCTACCACGCGGTCGCTGTCGTAGCCTGGAGCGTCGCTGAGCGAAATGATGTCCATCTCTGCAGCATCCCATGTCGCGAACCGGCGCGGGACGGTGGAAATCGATGGCCGCCGAAGCTGGGACACATGAATCAAGTCTCACGTGGAGAAGGCAGGCTTCGCCGCCGTCAGCGCCGCTGTCAGTGTGGCCGGCACACTTCAGTCGGGTTTGCACAACCATGGGGTAACTGATTCCTGGGCAACCTCGGGATCAAGGCGGGGGCGGCAGAGGATGGCCCGATGGCTCGGTCACCCGCAAGGGTCGCCGTGGCCATCACTTTCGCGGTGCCCGGGTGCTCCAGCGCCGCGGCGCTCGCGAATGTTGCTTGCGCCCGGAACGGCACTTTGATGACAGCCTTTATTTTCGCTGACGATGCATTGCGAGCTGGGCTCGGAGGCCCTTGGGGTGCTCGCCGTTGCGCAGGCGGTCAAGATAGCTAGCTGCTTCCTCCTGGCTCATCTGGCCGGCTCCGATTGCTCCTTCCATGTGCACCGCGGCATGTCGTGCCCGGATGCCAGCAACCGCCGCATCGAAGTCGGCTGTCCCTTCGGTGGCACGGAGTCGTACCGCTTCTTGCTCAGTGATTCGACCCGATGCCACCATCTTGTCGATTTGGCTGACGATGCGTTCCTGCTTCATTGGCCGTCCTCTACTTGTGATCTCACCGTTGCTCCCGCCACCGCTCAGGGGACGACGTGTTTAGGCTGGCTGTGTCCCGTTCCCGCCCCTGCTTCGTCGGGCTGATCACGTCTCTGTTCGAAACGATGCCTGCAGTGGTCAGAACAGAAGTACTCGACATGGCCGTCGTGGACGAGTGAGGTCGGGGCGTTGGCCGTCTGGACCTGCATGCCGCATACCGGATCAAGGGCATATCCACTGCCCCCGCCCAGGCGCTCCCGGTTGCGATAGGTCCAGTACAGGAGGCCGAAGAGTGCCAGGAAGATGATGTTCAGGTACGTGGTGTAGTTCCACTGGAAGTGGGCCGGGGCCACCGTGACGGGCCGGGTGGCGGGGATGGCACCGAACGCTCCGAAGATGCCCTCGGTGATCAGGCCGGCGGTCGACATCACCGCCCAGAAGAGGGCCAGCATCCGCAGAGTCATCCGTGTGCCGTAGTAGCGCCGGTAGATGAGGAGCAACGGCAAGGCGATGAGGTCGGCGAAGATGAACGAGATCACCCCACCGAACGAGATCCCACCGTGCCACAGAGCGGCCGCCAGAGGCACGTTCCCGATCGAGCAGACGAAGCTGATGATGGCAATGAACGGACCGACGATGACGTTCTCCAGGCTCGTCCAGAAGCCGTGGCCGTGCAGAAATACGGTGTTCCACACATCGACCGGCACCAGTACGGCCAGGAATCCGGCCACGGTGAAGCCGATGACCAGTTCGCGTCGCAGCATGGTGAGGTCGGCCATAGTGTAAGTGGCCGCATTCGCCCAGCCCTCTTTGCTCCGGAGCTTGGTCCCCCAGGGCTCGCTCTGGAGTTCGATGTTCTCCACTGGCCCGTGCTGATGGCCCGAAGCTGACTCGGCCTCCAAGCGTTGGCGCGCCTGGGCGATCATCCGACCTCGAAACCAGAAACTGCCGAGTACTGCCATCAGCACGATCATGATCGCACCACCCACGAACTCTGCGGCGGCGAACTGCCAGCCCATGAGCACAAGCAGCACGATGCCCAGTTCGAGGACCAAGTTGGTCGAGGCGAACATGAAGACTGTCGAGGCCACGAAGTCGGCCCCCTTGACGAAGAGGGACTTGGACATGGCCGAGGCCGCGTACGAGCAAGACGAGGAGACCATGCCGTACCCGCCGGCCCGGGCGATGGAGGCCGGCCCGTGGTCGCCCATTTTCTTCTGCATCGACTCCCGGGACACGAACGCCTGGACAGCCCCCGAGAGGCCGAAGCCGAGGATCAGGGGCCACAGGGTCTCCCAGAACATGAAGAAGCCCTCCCGCAGGCTGCGGGCGATGTCGGTGAGCACCGGCACGCCGGCCAGGAGGGCTCCGGTCACGAACGAACCAAACGAGAGATGGCGGCCGAGGCCTCGGCCAGCTTGGTTTCTGCCTCATCGCCTCCTACTTTGACTGCATCGGAGACACAGTGGGCCAGATGCTCATCCATCAGGACCAGGGCCACGGACTGGAGGGCTCGGGTGGCGGCTGACACCTGCTCAAGGATGTCGATGCAATACCGGTCCTCTTCGACCATCCGCTGGAGGCCTCGCACCTGGCCCTCAATGCGACGAAGCCGCTTGAACACCAGCTCCCTGTCGTCCGAGTAGCCCGGCAAGGTGCCTGGCTCTGGCGTGGATGTCTTGCCTGCCATACCTATACCCCCTATGTGTATAGGTCGAGAATAGCAGGATCGCCACTTCGAGGCAACGAGAGGCGAGGACTTGGGGGAAAGCCGATGTGGGCTATGTCACGGTCAGAACGTCGAACATCCCAGCGGCGTAGTGCCAGGGCTGATCGCAGACGAGCTCGTAGCGACCGGCCCTGAGGTTCACTGTGGTCCAACCGGTACTCCCAGGAGCGATCCCGTCCCCCACTCCAGCTCCACATGAATGGGACGCCTCACCCAAGCTCTGGGACTCATCGATCTTGCCGTCGGTGCCGGTGGGACGTGTGCCGGGGCCGTCAGTCGGGAGAGGGAGGATCACCAGCTCATGTACCAAGACTCCGGTGTTGGACACGACGAAGGAGACTCTTCCCGCCGGAACGGTCGAAGGCGAGGCCACCAAGGACGCCCTCATCGGGGCCTGGCCCATCATCATGTCGCCGGCATCGGTGGTCTGAACGCTGATCGTGGTCCCAGGAAGCGCCGGAGCTGCGCAGGAGATGGCACCGTAGGCCCCGTTGACCGGAGACGTATTGCGGTCACTGGCCAGGCCGATCACCGCCACCGTCCCCGCAGCCAGGGCAACAGTTGCGATGACCGAGGCGACGACCATCCGGCGATGATCAGGTCCGGCGCTCACCCGGACCCTTCGATCAGTGACCGGCGGCGGGCGTATTCGTCCTCATCGATGTCACCTCGAGCCAGTCGCTCGTTGAGGATACGCAGGGCGTCCGAACTTGGCAGCGACGAACTCGATCCGGCAGCCTGGGGAATCGAGCCGGTCGGGGTACCACGCTGGCGCACCAGGGTCACGATGATCCACGCCAACGCTCCCCAGAACACGACCATGGCGACGATCACGAGGACCCACAGGCCGAAGTGACTACCGCCGCTGCCGTAACCGTTGTGCATCATCCCCCCAGCTTCGTCCGACCAGACGAGAGTGAACAGAGCCGAAGGTCACCCAATGAGGGTGCCCCATACCGGTTATGGGCCGCAATATCTCGGGCCGAGCCGACGACATGTTTTCTACCGCGAGCACCTCAGCCCGGCCGCCACGCCCGCAGGTGATTGCCGCAGCGAACGGGGCAGAACTTGTCAATTGGCACCCTGATCTGTGACTTCGCACCTCGAAGCCGCATTTCGAGCCCAGCGCGGAAATACTGGTGAAACCGATTCCTGAGCAAGGCGGTCAATGCCCGGCGGTCAATGCCCGGCGGCCGATGAACGGACGCACGCGTTCACGCCTGGATCGGCGGGCGGGTCTAGGGGGCGCCCGCCAGCAGGTCCCGACGCCGGGAGAACCGCTTGAGGGGCTGCCTGACAACTGTCGACCGGAGGACCGCAAATTCCCCTGTATGAGTCTGAGGCCGGCGCAGCATTGCGGACATCGGTCACGGTCGACGATCCTGCAGACAGCGCGTGTAGATGAGGCCGGACGCGGCCCGATCCCGCCACTCCGGCCCTCCGTGGTCAGGCGCGGTCCCCGAGTGGTCGCCTCCCGCCGTAAATGACGTGGTCGAGCTGCTTCCAGTACACGTCGATCGCCTCGAACCCGGCCTCCCGCAGGAGGTCGAGCTGAGGGTCGAGCGCGGTGATGTAGCGAACGTGGTTCTCGTAACGGGCCTGCTCCTCGGCCGATCGGTTCTCACGTATTGCCGCTGCGTCGGGGTCACGGCGGTCCCCGGCCCGCAGCCAGGCCGTCTCGACGACAGGGTCCTCGGTAGCGACGGGGTCGTAGTTGAGGTACCAGCCCCCAGGGGCCAGGTGTTCCAGGATCTCGCTGAACAACTCTCCCTTGCGCACATCGGGGAGGTGATGGACACACAGCGACGAGACGATCGCGTCGATGTCACCGGGGATCTCCATCGGCCAGGAACCGCGAGCGAGATCGAACTCGACATAGGTGAAGCGATCCCCGAAGGCGGAAAGCTCTCGGCACCCTTGCTCCATCATCTGCTGGGAGTAGTCGGCAAGGATGGCTCGTGCGCCAGGGAAGTGGTCGAGGATCACCCGAGCAGCAGCACCGGTCCCCGCTCCCAGGTCGACGAAGGTGAACGTCTGGTCGTCGGCGAACGGCAGTAGCTCAGCCATGAGCCGGCGCGCGTCAGTGCGTTGGCGTTCACGATCCTCCGCTGTCGACACCCAGTGCGAGATCGCGGCATCGGACTTCCAGATGGCTTCGTTCGCATCGGTGTTGGCAGGCATGCCGGAACGCTACCGGCCTGTTACACGGCCCCGATCGCCGAACCGGGCGGTGGTTCACGTCGCATCGGGCGAATCAACCGGCCGCCGGATTCGCGCCAGGGGGCCGGTCGTCGTTCGAGCCCTCATCCGCCAAGTCCGTGCCGGATCGGTCGGTACGCTGGCTGCATGGGTCTCTACCGAGAACACGTCCTCCCCGTCCTGGTCGACCGGGCGTGTGGGACCGCCGGACTGAAGAAGTGGCGGAGCGAACTGTCCAGTGGGCTCTCCGGACAGGTCCTCGAGATCGGGTTTGGCTCGGGACTCAACGTCGAGCACTACCCGGCTACGGTCGAAAAGGTACTTGCCGTCGAACCGTCAGCCAAGGGCTTTCGGATCGCGCAGCGTCGGATCGCCGGCTCGTCGGTGCCGGTGGAGCTCGTCGGGCTCGACGGTCAGTCGATCCCACTGCCTGACGACTCCTGCGACGATGCACTCTGCACCTTCGCCCTATGCACCATTCCCGACGTCGACGCCGCCTTGGCCGAGGTCCGACGGGTGCTCCGTCCAGGAGGCCGGTTCCACTTCCTCGAGCACGGCCTTGCTCCTGACGCGGGGGTAGCCGCGTGGCAGCGCCGGCTGGAACCTTTGCAGCGCCGGGTGGCCGATGGCTGTCACCTCACCCGTGACCCCGTAGCCCTGGTTCGGGGCGCCGGCTTTACCCTCGACGAGGTGGACCAGCGCTACGGCGTCGGGCCGAAGCCCTGGAGCTGGTTCACCCGGGGGGTGGCGGTCAGTCCCGACTAGCCCGTTCTGTCCATCCATCACCGGACCCATGACGCCGAAGACCACTGCAGTGGGAGTCTTCCCGTGGAGCCCGACGGGCACGCCACACTGCGACCGACGATGAGGGTTGAGTCCCGGCCAGGATGCGGGAGTGAGAAGCTTGGGATGTGACCATCGCCCTGCACCCAGCCGTGGGACCTCTCGCCGCCCTCGTGGGGATCTGGAAAGGATCCGGTCACGGGGAGTATCCGACGATCGACGCGTTCGACTACGAGGAGACGGTTACGTTCTCGCACGTCGGCAAGCCGTTTCTCGCCTATGCCCAGTCGACGAAGCACGCTACGGACGGTCGCCTGCTCCACGTCGAGACGGGGTTCTGGCGCATGGCGCGCCCTGGCTGGGCCGAGGTCGTCATCTCGCAGCCGACGGGAATCGCAGAGGTTGCCGAGGGAGCGGTCTCTGATTCCGCCATCCTGCTCCGCTCGACAACGATTGCGCACACCCCGACTGCCAAGGAGGTGACGGTGGTCGAACGTGACGTCACCATCGACGGCGACACACTCCGGTACTCGCTGCGGATGGAAGCGGTCGGCCAGCCGCTCACACGTCACCTTGCTGCGGAACTCCATCGCGTCGGCTAGCCGTGGCTGCGGTTCGCCGGTATCCCGCTGTCCAATGCTCCTGTGAGCTGACGGCCGGCGTCTGGCTAGGCGGAACGGCACGCCACTCCGACAAACTGCTTGATACCATGGGGGGTATCGTGTTACGGTTCTAGATACCCACCCAGGTATCCGTGCACTCCCCTTGTTCCGAGTGTGTGTGCCGTTCTGATCAAAGGATTGCTTGCCATGGCCGCAACCCCAGGAACCGGACTCGCCTCACCCCAGGCGACGGCAGCAACTGAAGGCCACGACGAGCCGACCCCGGTCGGGAACGGCCTCGGGGGGGCCGACGACTCGGCCCAAATCGGGCGACCAAGTCCGTTCGCCAGGCTCGGCAGGTGGGCCGCCACCCACTTCCGCCACGTGCTGATCGCGTGGCTGCTCATCGTCCTGGTGTTCGGCGTCTTCGCCGTCCGGGTCGAGAACTCGCTGGCCGGTGCCGGCTGGCAGGCATCGAACAGTCAGTCCGTGGCCGCCCGGGCGGTCATCGAGAAGAGCTTCACCGGCCTCGGCGCAACTGGCCTCCAGGTCGTCATCGTCGACCACCACGGTCCGATCGCCTCGGATCCGCAGGCTCAGGCGGTGGTGGCCAAGGCAACCAGCGTGCTGCGGAGCGATCCCCGCGTGTCCACCGTCGTCCCGCCCCAGGCCGGGGTTTCGATCTCGAAGGACGGACGGACAGCCATCATCACCGCCGGGGCGGCCTCTAACTCCAACAAGATGGTGGAGGCGGCTGATGCCGTGCAACCGAAGTTGGCTGCACTCGCCTCGTCCGGTGTCAGCGTGACCCTCACCGGGGACAGCGCCCTGTGGGCCGACTTCAACACGGCCAACCGCTCCGCCATGCTCAAGTCAGAGATGCTGTCGTGGCCGGTGACCATCATCATCTTGATCATCGCCTTCGGCAGTCTGGTGGCTGCCGGCCTTCCCCTCCTGCTGACCATGGCTGGGCTGCTGGTCGCAGCGGGTGCACTGGTGATCACCACCAAGTTCACCCCGGTCTCGATCTGGGCCCTCAACTTCGCTCTCATGTTCGCTCTGGCCCTCGGGATCGACTACGCCCTCTTCCTGGTCATGCGCTTCCGATCGGCGTTGGAACGTCGAGGGGCGGAACCCGGCGACCGCGAGGCCATCGTGGCGTCGGTGGCCGAGACAGTCGACACCGCCGGCAAAGCCGTCGCCTTCAGTGCACTGACGGTGCTGGCTTCACTGGCCGCCATCCTCATCGTGCCGAGCCCGGCCTTCCGATCCATGGCCTTTGGGATCATGCTCTCGGTCATCGCCGTGCTAGCGGCCACTCTCACCCTGCTGCCGGCCGTCCTCGGCAAACTCGGCACCAACATCAACAAGGGGACGATCCGTCTCGGGCGAGGTGGCCCGCAGGTGGGGGAGGGACCCCTCGACCGGGGCTTGCACCGGTGGGGAAAATTCCTGTGGAAGCACCCGTTCCCGGCAGGTGCGGCCGCCCTCCTCTTCCTGCTCCTGGCCGCAGCCCCGGTCATCGGCATGCGGACCAACATGCCGTCGATCACCATCGTGCCGCCCAGCGCCAACGCCCGGGTCGGCTACTACCAGGTGACGAGCGCGTTCGGTGCCGGTGCCCCAGGGACCCTGCAGGTGGTCGTGCCTGCGGGCGAGCAGGCGAAGACCATGGCCATCCTCGCCCACACCTCCGGAGTGGCCGGTGCGGTCCCCGGACCGACCAATGCCGGGTGGACCCTCGACCAGGTGGTACCGACCACTGGCCCGTCTACGACCACTACCGGTGCCACGATCGACCAGCTCCGCCAGGTACTGCCTGCCGGAACACTGATCGGCGGGGCGGCAGCCGAGAACCACGATCTCCAGCAGTCACTGCCGTCCCACACGCCGATCGTCCTCGCCATCCTCGCGGTGCTCGGGTTCCTGCTCCTCCTCATCGCACTCGGCGCACCGCTGATCGCGGCGATGGGCGTGCTCATCACCGCCCTTTCGGTGGCCGGGGCGTTCGGGATCGGACGGCTCATCTTCCAGAACGGGTTCCTGTCCGGTCCGCTCAACTTCCAGCCCCAAGGCTTCATCGACGCCTGGGCCCCGCTGTTCTTCGGGGCCATGGTCTTCGGCGTGGCCATGGACTACACGCTGTTTATGCTGTCGGCGGCCAAGGAACGCTACGAGACCCATCCCGACCCCGAGCACGCCATGATCGGCTCGATGCGCACCTCGGGACGGGTAGTGCTGTCGGCTGCTGCGGTCATGATCGCCGTGTTCCTGACGTTCGCCCTGTCGGGGCCGCTGGCGCCGAAGGAAATGGGAGTCATCCTGGCCATCGCGGTGGCCCTGGATGCACTTGTGGTGCGCCTGGTGGTCTTGCCGGTGGTGCTCCGTTTGGGCGGGCATGCAGCCTGGCATCAGCCGAAGTGGCTGAGCCGCATCCTTCCCACGGTGAAGTTCTCGCACTGATGGAGATCCAATAGCGGCGATGATCGGTCGGACCCGGTAGACGAAAAGGAGCAGCCATGGAGATTCCAGACGATGTGATCAGTGACCTCCGAATCCGATTGCGACGTGTCGAGGGGCAAGTGCGTGCCGTCGAGTCGATGCTGGCCGAAGGCCGGGAGTGCCGTGACGTCGTCACGCAGCTCAGTGCGGCGAACAAGGCCCTCGAGCAGGTCGGGTTCCGGCTCATTGCCAGTGGACTGACCTACTGCGTTGAACATCCGGAAGAAGCAGCTGAATCCGGATATCCACTCGACGAGGTCCAGCGCCTGTTCACCAAGCTGGCGTGAGCATCAGATTCCACTACCAAGTGAGAGTGGCGACCGAAGGAGCAGGAACCAAGGGATTCTCCAAGTTCATGGCATCAACGGCAGGTCGGGCCATCCCTGTCATCGCGGGAGTGGCGCTGATCGGGGTCGGCGGGTTGCTGGGTGGGGGATGGTGGGTGCTCGCCGCCGTCGGCCTCGTGCCATTGGCCGCCGGTGCCCTCGACATCTGCCTGTTCAACGTCCCGTTCGGACAGCCGCTCAGCGGCAAGGCCGTCCGGGCCAGCTGGCGGCCGAACCTGAGGGTACGGTCGGGACGGGCCACTGGTCCCCACGTGTCCTCGCCGATCCGAGAGGCGTCCACATGAGTACAACGACTGGCTCGGTGATCGAGGTCTTCGCCGACATCTGGTGTCCGTTCGCCCACGTCGGATTGCGAGCAGTTGAGGAGCAACGGGCCCTGTCCGGTCGCAGCGACGTGGCCATCTGGGTCCGGGCGTGGCCCCTCGAACTGGTGAACGGCACCCCACTCGACCCCCAGACAACGAAGGAGCACGCCGAGGACCTCCGCGTGCAGGTCGCCGCTGGCCTGTTCCGGTACGTCGATGTTGAACACTTCCCGAGGTCGACTCTTGACGCCCTGGCACTGGCCAACCGGGCCTATCGGACCGATCTTCAGGTTGGCGAACGGGTGAGTTTTGCCCTCCGGGATGCCTTGTTTGAGGAGGGCCGGGACATCTCAGACCCGGAGACGCTCAGGCTCCTGGCTCGTGACCTCGGCGTCGTCATGCCCGACGAGACCGACCGTTCCGATGTCGTGGCAGACTGGCGCGAGGGCAAGCAGCGTGGCGTGCTCGGCTCGCCGCACTTCTTCTGTGGCGACATCGAAGTCTTCTGCCCGTCGCTCGACATCACCAAGGACCCCTTCGAGGGGGTGTCGGTCGTCCGGGACGTCTCGCGCCTCACCCAGTTCCTAGAGCGATGCCTGGCCCGACCGGGGCCCGCATGAGTTGCAACAACAACCCACGGAGTAGTGGGGATGAATACCCTAGGGGGTATTAGGTACACTGGATGCATCACACCCGGCCAAGCCCAGCTACTGGCCAAGTCCTTGACTTCAGATTGGGCCCGAATGAGCCACGGAGGGATGGTCGCCTGGATGCCGCATCGGAGCGCGCCGATCCTCATTCGAGAGCAGCCATAGAGGTCCGGAGAGTGAGCCTGTCCAGTGTCCCAAGAGAGCCTGCCGGCAGCCAATTGTCGAGTGCTACGCCGCCATCGTGGGGAGTCGGTTGGAGTGTGCTGGGTGATTCGATGGCGCTGGGTTCGGTCCGGGAATGCGTGGCAGTCGGTGGGGCGACCAGCGAGTTCACGAACGTGTAGAGGGCGACCGCTACCAGCAGCGCGGCGAACCACCGGATGAGATCCGAAGACGGCAGCCGATCAGCGACACGATTCCCGACGAGTGCTCCAACCAGCGCGGCGACCGTGAATGGAATCGCGACGCGCCAGTCGACACCTGTCGTGGCCAGCCGAGAGGAGAGAGCGACAGCGGAGATGATGGCGATGATGAGCAGCGACGTCCCGACTGCTTCGGGCATGTCGAATCCGAGGATGAGGACGAGGGTGGGCACGATGATGAAGCCGCCGCCCACCCCGAAGAACCCGGTCATGAATCCGACGGCAGTGCCGGCGACCACGAAGCTGGCGACAATTGACACCGCGCCCCGCCCCACACCGCCAGGCACAGCGCGGGTAGTTGCCCGGGTGTCTGTCGATCCGACCGATGGACCTTGGCACTCCACCACTACCTCCGATTCCTGCGCATCGGTGGACTGATGGATCGTCGGGTCCGGATCCTTGGGCTGAGCCGACGCCCACATGCGCCACGCGGCGACCATCATCAGTCCCGAGAAGGTGATTAGGAGCACTGTTGGGTCGACGGCCCGATTGAGTCGCGAGCCCAGCAACGAGCCGCCGATTCCGGCGATTCCGAACCAGAGTCCGGCTGCCAGCCGGACACGACCTCCGCGCCAGTGACTGGCCATCCCACCGAGCGCGGCGACCCCCACCACCACGAGCGAGGTGGTCACCGCCGGTTTCGGCTCGAGACCCACCACGTACACCAGCGCCGGGACGGCAAGGATCGAACCACCGCCACCGAGGGCGCCCAGGGCCATTCCGAGCAGGATTCCGAGCGGCAGGCTCAAAAGGAGTCTCACGCCACTCGACCTTCTCCACCGTCGTCCGACTCGAACGGGAGCCCGGCGTCGACCCAAGCCACCACTCCGCCGTCGAGGTTGACGGAATCGAACCCTGATCGCATCAGTTGGTCCGTGACCGCAGCTGAACGACCCCCGATCGGCAGATGACGATGATCCGCCGGTCAGAAGGGAGGCCCACTATCTCGTCGGCGACGGCCTCGACGGGAATGTGCACGGCAACTGGGGCATGCCCGGCAACCCACTCGTGAAATTCTCTGACGTCGATGAGGAACGCGCCACCCGCCACCAGTTCAGCAGCCTGTGTCGGACCGATGCCGGTACCTGAGTTCTCGGATTGCAAGCTCGCCATGGCCACCTCACGCCCCTCTCGCCGCGAAGTTCGCTGCCGCTCGGTTCTTCCCAATGGAATATACCCTATGGGGTATTGTTGACTAGACAGCGGGGTGCCATCCGGACCGCCGGAGTGAAGGAGTAAGCATGTACAGGGATGTGGAAGCCTCGGAAATTGCGGCTCGCCTTGGCACCCGCGAAGAGTTGTTCCTGGTCGATGTGCGGGAGCCTGCGGAATTCGACGAATGGTCAATCCCCAGAGCAGTGAACATCCCCGTCGGACAACTGGCTGCTCGGATTGACGAGGTGCCGGACGACCGCCAAGTCGTAACGGTCTGTGCCTCTGGCGGCCGGTCCTCCCTGGCGGCCGAAACGCTCAGTCGGGCAGGTCGACAGGTGGGAATCCTCGCCGGGGGCATGCGGGCGTGGGGGCAGACCTACGATTCCGTCATACTGGAGTTCGTTGACTTGCGAATCGTCCAGGTCCGACGACGGGGCAAGGGGTGTCTCTCCTACATGGTGGGGTCGGCCGACCGGGCATTCGTCATCGACCCTTCAGCTGACACCGATGTCTACCTGCGTCTTGCCGACGAACATGGATGGACCATCGAACGGGTATTCGACACGCACCTCCATGCCGATCACCTGAGTGGAGCCCGGGCACTGGCAACCAGCACCGGCGCGTCGCTCCACCTCAACCCAGCGGACACCTTCGAGTTCAGCTACGAACCTCTGGCGGATGGCGATCGATTCGATCTGCCTGGTGGGCATGGGCTCTCGGTGGTCGCATTGCACACCCCCGGGCACACACGGGGATCCACCGGCTATGTGGTAACCGACCGAGCGGCACTCACGGGTGACACCCTCTTTGTCGAGAGCGTGGGCCGTCCCGACCTGGCCGACCAGGCCAAGGAGTTCGCGGACGATCTGTACAACTCGCTGCACGAGTCGTTGCTCGTCCTTCCCGACGAGCTCCTCGTGTTGCCCGGCCACTACGGCGACGAGGTGATTGTCCATCCGGATCAACCAGTCGGAGCGTTGCTGGGTGACCTACGCCATGACCTCGAGGCACTCTCCCTCGACCGGGCCGACTTCGTGGAGTGGGCCGCGTCTCGTTCGGTCGAGCGGCCTCCGAACTACACGAGGATCGTCGAGGCCAACATGGGGCGAGTGAGCGACCCATTGGCCGCGCTGCGTGAGCTCGAAGTGGGCCCGAATCGCTGTGCCGTGTCGCATTGACGTCCAGGCAACGAGTCGGTGGGATCCTGGAACCGTCAGCGTCGCCTGGTGCCACGATCCCGGCCAGGAGTCAGAAGCATGTGCGCAATACCGATGCCGTTAGCGCGAGAATCCACATGCGGGACCGTCGGATCCAGTCGGATGGCCGTGGTGATTGCGAGGATGACGGAAAGGGGAACGCGAGAGCGGTGGTGCGGAGCCGTTCCGTCAACTGCACACGAGGAGGTTGGTGATGCGTCCTGAGACCACACAAACATTGTTCGTCCACCCACCCCGGGAGGAGAGCGCTCCGAGCGGCGAGCGGTCAGTTGACCACGTTGCGCCTCGGTATCGGGGTAGCTCCTGTGCCGGCTTCTTCGCGGCGAGGGGCGACAGGTCCGGCCGATGACTGATCATTCCGGAGCGCAGGCCATGTGGGAGCAGCGGTACGGCGTCGACGACTACGTCTACGGCACCGAACCCAACAGCTTCCTGAGGGAGAACGTGTCGAGGCTGCCTGCAGGGGACACACTTTGTCTGGCGGAGGGTGAGGGCCGCAACGCAGTATTCCTTGCCTCCACGGATCGCCGGGTGTCGAGCGTCGACCTGACCGAGGCGGGGGTGGCGAAGACGCTGCGGCTTGCCGCAGCCGCTGGCGTTTCTGTTGACGCGGTCGTCGGTGATCTGGCCGACTACGACCTGGGTGTGGATCGATGGGACGCGATCGTCTCGATCTTCGCCCACATGCCGTCGCCGGTCCGGGTCGACCTCCACAGACGCGTCGTGGCGTCCCTTCGGCCTGGCGGGGTCTTCCTACTCGAGGCGTATACGCCGGATCAGATCGGACGGGGTACGGGGGGGCCGGCATCTGCGGACATGATGATGACCATTAAGGGCCTGAGGGTCGAGCTCGAGCCGCTCGAGTTCGTGCATGCCGAAGAACGTGAACGAGAGATCGTCGAAGGGACTCACCACACGGGCATCGGATCCGTCGTCCAGGTCATCGCCAGCAAGAGGGGGTGATCAGGTGGCATCCGAGCCAGGGTTGCCCAGTCACTAGTGGCTCGGCGCCCGCACGGATCGTGTGCTCGGTCTCAAATCGATCACTTGGCGTGCTTAAGTAGCGCATTGAATGGGCCCGGGTTTCATAGAGACCTCAGTCCGCGCCATTCCTGAGGGAAGTTGGCAAGTCCTGTCCTACAAAATGTCCTACAAACGGCGCCGTTAGCTGCCGTGGGATGCCTTCCCACTCGCCTATCGTCGCAGGTCAAGACGTTGCATGTCGTCCTGGATCTTCCGGATCGCGCCCTTGAAGCGAACTGATAATGCTGAGGTCGCTGGTTCGATTCCAGCTAGCCCCACTCGAAGATCCCGGTAGAGAGCCCGAAAGACCCGAGCCCAGTTCTGTTCATCCCTGCCCATCCCCGGAAGAGATGCGGGGCGAGCTGCGACTCCGGGCTGTTGCTCGTTGTCATCTGGCTCAGGCTGATATCGGAGTTCCCGCAGGCGACGGGCGGCCAACATCTGCAGCTGCCTCCGGCCCATTTCGGGCCGACACTTATGGGGGGGGGTCTGGGTGCTTCGCCGCTGAGATGAGGTACCGATCTACATTGCCTGACCGGACCGGCGGTGAATCGACCACCGGTCATCCCGCCGGCACGGAAGGCCAGTAGGTGGTCCCCGCTATCCCAGCGCTCGCCCCACACGCACTGGGATAGCCCGGGTAGGCGACGAACGGCACGACTGTCCGTAGCCTTCGGCGTCCCTCTGTGCCAGCCTCTTCCATCGGACGGTGAAGGAGGTGGAGCTCTGCAGTGCGCCGCCCTGGCCCGCGCCGCCGGGGCCGGCGGTGCCCTGGTGGCCTCTGCTCTCCTCCACGACGTGGGCCACCTGCTGGTCGGCCCGGAGGCCGTCGACCGCAGCGGTCCCGGGGAGGACGACGACCACCACGAGGCGGCCGGGGGCCGGATGCTGGCCGCCGTCTTCTCTGCCGAAGTGGCCCGGCCCGTAGCCCTACATGTGCTGGCCAAGCGGTGGCGCTGCACCGTCGATTCGTCCTACCTCGACGCCCTCTCCACCCTCTCGACCGAGAGCCTCCGGGCCCAGGGTGGACTGCTCGATGACGAGGAGTGTCGTCGGTTCGAGGCCCATCCTGGATTTGCCGATGCGGTGGCCCTGCGCCGATGGGATGACGAGGGCAAGGTGGCTGATCTCGCCGTCCCATCATGGCCGGTCTACCGGGGACTTCTCGACTCCTTGGCCCGTGACGGACGGCCGCAGTCCGGGAACTGGTTCAGGTCAGGTCACGATTCGGACGTCGGGCTACGCGTCGCCAGAGCTGGGGAGGTCCTGTGAGACCGAGCCCAGCCAGTGGGGCGACCGCTTCTCGAGGAAGGACTCCACGCCCTCGCGGGCATCGGGCTGAGCCATCAGGAAGTGGTGGAGCTGGGTCTCCGACTCCTCGATCTGGGCGGCGGTGCGGTCCCATGCGCTCCACAGCAGCCGCTTGCTAGCCGCCACCGACAGCGGTGCCGCGTTTGTCGCCACGTCGCGGGCCAGCTCGACCGAAGCGGCCAGGACCTCGTGGGCAGGAAGGGCGCGGCTGCAGATCCCGAGGTCACGAGCCTCGTAGCCGTCGAAGGTCCGACCGGTGAGGAGGATCTCGGCTGCGCCGGACATCCCGGCGATGCGGGGCAGGGTCCAGTGCGAGTAGCCGTCACCCATTACCCCCCGACGGACCTGCACCACGCCGTAGATGGCGGCGGTGGCGAAGATCCGTACGTCGCACTGGAGGGCCAGGGTGAGTCCGATACCCAGGGCGTGACCGTTGACGGCGGCGATGACCAGCTTGGGTACGTCCCACGCAGCCATGTCGGTGGCCGCCGCGCTGAACTGGGCCTCCGGGCGGGATCGAAAGGTGTCCCCGGCGGCGCTCAGGTCGGCGCCGGCACAGAAGGCCGGAGGGGTGCCCGTGACCACCACGGCCCCCACCTGGTCGTCAGCCCCGCTCCGGCGATAGGCGTCGGACAGCTCCGCGCCCATCGTGCCGGTGAAGGCGTTCCGCGCCTCCGGTCGGTCGAGGGTGATGGTAGCCACCCGATCTCGTACCTCGTAGCGGATCGTTCGGTAGGCCATGACGAGTAGTCAGGGTAGTGCGGCCGGTCCCATGGGGGTCAGTGGGTGGCTCCCGGCCGCCGGGCCGTCTCCATCCAGAACTGCTGGACCGCGCCCACTGCGGTGATGAAGTCGTCGAGGGCGACGGGCTTGGAGACGTAGGCGTTGGCGTGCAACCGGTATGACTCCCTGATGTCCTCGTCGGCCGTCGAGGTGCTCAACACCACCACGGGAATCTGCATGAGGGAGACGTCAGCCTTCATGGCGCTCAGCACCTCACGCCCTCCCATCCTGGGCATGTTGAGGTCGAGCAGGACGAGATCGGGGCGGGGCATCCCGACGAAGGCCCCTTCTCCTCGGAGGAAGTCCATGGCCTCGACCCCGTCGCGTACCACGTTCATCTCGGTGACGTCCCGTGACTCCCGGAGGGCCTCTCTGGTCATGGAGATGTCCGAGGCACTGTCCTCCACCAGCAGGATCTGGAACGGCTCGGCCTCCCGGACCAGGGTCATCCCCCAACTCCTATCGTCGAGAAAGACATGGCGTTCCTCGCTCCTGGCCGTCAGGCAGGCTCCGATCGGAACCTCCTAACCGATGGTACGCCCACGCCAACGCTTGGTCCACCATGGATACCGGCCGACTCGACCGGGACGGCCTGGAGGGACGGGTCGGACAGATTGCTGGATTGGGCCTGGTCAGTAGGGCTAAAGGGCCACCTCGCAGCGGTCGATGATGGAGGTATGACGCAGATAGGGCTGGATCGTGCCCCGAGCGAGACGTTGAGGGCCAACGAACACCTACTGGTCCGCCTCCTCGACGAACTGCCCGACTCGGTCATCGTGGTCAATGACCAGGGGATCCTGCAGTGGGGCAATCGGACGGCTGAGACCACCTTCGGGCGCTCCATGGCCGACTCCATCGGCGTGAGCGGGCTGGATCTGGTCCACCCCGACGACATGGAGCTGGTGCTGCTCTCGCTGGCCAGCGTGCAGGACAAGCACGTGGGCACCCCCATCGAGATCCGGCTCCACACCGTCACCGGATGGAGATTGATGGAGCTGGTCGGGTCCCCGGTCACCTGGCTGTCGGACGGCGCCATCCTGTTGACGCTGCGGGACCTGACCCAACGCCGACAGTACGAGATCGTCCACGACCACGACGCCCGTCTTCGCTCGCTGGTCCAGAACTCGGCGGCCATCACCATGCTGGTCACCCCGGACGGGTGCATCCAATCGGCGTCGGGAGCATTGACCCGCATCCTGGGTCAGGACCCAGAGCTGGTCGAAGGCCTGCCCCTGGTCAACCTGGTGGCCGACGACGACCGGGCGGCACTGGCCGGTGCCTTCGAACGAGCCTCCCGGGGCGCGTCGGTGGCCGGACCGGTCAAGGTCCAGCTCTCGTTGGTCCGGCACGGGAACATCGGCTCCCTCCCCTTCGAGCTGGCCATCGTCAATCTGATCGACGACCCCACCGTGGGGGGCTACGTGGTGACCGGGCATGACATCACCGACCAGGAGCTAGCCGACCTGCGACTGCGTCGGGCCCTGTCCCAGTTGCAGGCCACACTGGACGCCACGGCGGATGGGGTCATGGTCGTCGACAACGACGGGCAGATCGTGAGCTTCAACCAGAGGCTGACCGAGATGTGGGGGGTGCCCGATTCGGTCCTGGCCTCCGGCAACCGCCGGAAGGTGACCGAGTTCGTGAGCGGGCAGCTCTCCCAACCCGAGGAGTACCGGGCCCAGGTGGAGCGGGTCTACCAGGATCCGGAAGCTGAGAGCAACGACATCCTGGAGTTCCAGGACGGGCGGGTGTTCGAGCGGGTCTCCCGGCCCCAGCGGGTGGACGGAGAGACCGTGGGTCGGGTGTGGTGCTTCCGGGACGTGACTGAACGCAAGCGGCTGGAAGAGCGCCTCTCCCACCAGGCCTTCCACGACTCCCTGACCGGACTGGCCAACCGGTCCCTGTTTCAGGACCGGCTGGGGCACGGGGCCGAGCGGATGGCCCGAACCGGCGGCCGGATGGCCGTCCTCTTCGTCGACCTGGACAACCTGAAGGCGGTCAACGACGCACTGGGGCACGCGGCTGGGGACGCCGTGCTCGAAGCCGCCGCCGCTGCCATCTCGGGCTGCTTGCGCCAGTGCGACTCCGTGGCCCGGCTCGGAGGCGACGAGTTTGGGATCCTGTTGGAGGACGTGGGCGGTCCGGCGGATGCCCTGGCTTCGGCGGAACGGGTGTTGGCCGCGCTGCGTCGGCCGACGACCGTGGTTGGCCGTGAGCTGGTGGTGACGGCCAGTATTGGCGTGGCCATCGACGGGCCCGGCATCACCACCGACCAGCTGCTGTCCTACGCCGACCTGGCCAACTTCGCGGCCAAGGGCCTTGGAGGCGACCGGATCTCCGTGTTCACCGATCGCATGCACGCCACCATCAGCTCGGTCGGCTAACCGGCCTATCGCTCAGCTCAGGCGTCGGGCCCGAATCGGTCCCAGTCCCAAGTCATCATGGATTCATAGGGCGCGGCCAGTACCAGACGGCTGGGCGCTCCCTGCCATGCCCGCTCCACCACCGAGGCCAGGCGCTCTCCGACGACGGCCGGCTCGCCGTCGAGGTAGCAGACTGTCATGCGGTAGCGGCCGTCGGTGAACATGGGCCGACGGATCGAGGGGGTAGTGCCGAAGGACCAGGCCCCGGCCACTCCGTCCACGGCCGCCAGCTCGGGAAGGAGCCCGGTGTGCATCCGCTGGAGGAAGTCGTCCTGGGCCACTCCCTCGGTCAGCTCTTCGACCACGAAGTAGACGCCGCGGTGGGGCCGCCACGGCACCACCTCTGACGAAATCAGGGCCCGGGGTGAGGCCTGGGCTTCGAGCAGGCGCAGTGCCCCCCGGTAGTGGGAGGGCAGCGACTGGGAGAACCGTCCCAGCTCGGCCAGATGCCGGCCCAGACGGAGGAAGTCGTCGATGGTCTCGTCCACCGGATTGCCCATCAGGTAGAGGACCACGTGCTCGACCAACGACCAGTCGTCGACTTCGGCCAGACGTACCGCCCGGCAGGCGCGGGTGGACGCCCAGCGCTGGCCGAGCACCAGTCCGGGCAGTTGGTACTGCTCGGGCATGTGATCCAGCTGATGCCAGTCGAGGTACCCCCGGTCGTCCCCCGAGGCGGAGTGGTGGGAGAGCGAGAAGAAACCGACTTTGACCCGGTTCATGCGTTGTCCTTCCGAACCAGCTCGGCCAGGCTGGCGAGCTGCTCGAGGTAGTGGTCCAGGGAGTGGTGGACGAATCCGAGCTGCACCCCGGTGGCGCCGGCCTCGGTCAGCTTCCTGATGACGGTGCGGGCCCCCTCGGGGTCGCCGAGGGGATCGAGGGGGCGTCCGTTCTGGAGCACCACCTCGAGTGGTGTGCTCCGGGCCGCCCACGCCGGTGTCTGCCGGGCCCGCTCCAGCAGGGGACCCACATCGGCGGCCCGGATGGCGAACGGCACCCAGCCGTCACCCAGCTCCACGGCCCGCCTCAGGGATCGGGCTGTCCGTCCGCCGATCCACAGGGGGACGCTGGACTGTCGGGCACAGGGGTCCATGACCACCCCTTGGTAACGGTAGAAGGTGCCGTGGTAGGTCGGGAGTGTGGTGGACAGCGACGACCTCAGGGCCCCGATGGCGTCGTCGGCCCGCGCCCCCCGGTCGGCGAAAGGCGCCCCCAGCAGATCGAACTCCTCCTCGAGCGAGCCCACCCCCAGACCCAGCACCAGGCGACCGTCGCAGACCTGGTCGAGGGTGCCGTACCGTTTGGCGATCTCGAGAGGGTGGTGGTACCCGAGGACCAGCACGTTGGTGGCCAGACGGATGCGGGTGGTCACGGCGGCCAGGTAGCCGAAGGTGGCCAGGGGATCCCAGTACCGGCTACCACGAGTAGGAGCCACCCCGCTGGGGATGATCACGTGCTCGCTGCAGGTCAGGTGGAAGTAGCCCAGGGCCTCGGCGGCCCGGGCCACCACCGCCACCTCCTCGATGCCGGCGACGACCTCCCACGAGGCATGGCCCCCGGGCAGCAGGGTGAGGACCGGTGTGGTGATCCCCAATCGCACCGGCAGCGGGCCGGATGGTGCCGGTGCTGCCGGGTTCTGGCTGGCGCCGTGAAGGGTCACGGTCCTCCTTCGGTCCGTGGGTCGGACGGGCCGAGGGTAGCACCGTCGTCCGGCCCCGCTCCGGGGTGGTCGGGCCCTCGGGAGGGCCACGGCTCGGGTGGCGCTAACGTCGACACCGGGCGCAGGGCCGAGCTGAGGAGCGTCACATGGCAGACGAGTTCCACCTGGATGGCCACCACCGGGCCACCGTCGAGAAGATCGTGCAGCATCCTGCCGGCCACAACATCCAATGGCACGACGTGCTGTCGCTGCTGGAGGCCGTGGGCACCGTGGTCGAAGAGCACGACGGTCGATTCCGGGTCACGCTGGGGACGGAGACCGAGACGTTCGACGCTCCCCGGGGCCACGACATCGATACCCAGATGGTGGTGGACCTGCGCCGGATGCTGAAGGGTGCTGGGGTCACGCCCGGCTCCGGCTGACCGGTGGGGCTCGGGGGAGGGCGATGACCGGCTATCCGAAGGCGAACACCCGGCTCGATCACATCGAGCCGGTGCCCCGGCGGATCCGGGCCGTGACCGGCCACCGGGTCCTGGTGGACACCCTCGGGGCCCACTACGTGTGGGAGTGGGCCAACTACCCCCAGTACTACGCGCCGCGCCGGGATGTCGTCGAGGAGCTTCTGGTCACCGAGGGGCATACCGAGGACACCTCCCGGGGGAAGGTGCAGTGGTTCTGGCTGGCTACGACCGGGGTCGAGGGCCCTCCGGAGGCCCGCCTAATGGTGGAGTCCGAGCATCAGCTGCTCCTCGACACCTTCCGGTTCGACTGGGACGCCCTGGACCACTGGTACGAAGAGGATGAGGAGGTCTTCGTCCACCCCCGCAATCCCTACGCCCGGGTGGATGCGGTGCGCTCCACTCGTCAGGTGCGCATCGAGCTCGAGGGTGTGGTGCTGGCGGAGTCGTCTTCAACGGTGATGGTGTTCGAGACGGGGCTAACCACCCGCTACTTCGTCAACCGCACCGAGGTCCGGTTCGAGCACCTGGTCCCGACGGCCACCGTCACCCGCTGTCCCTACAAGGGCACCACCACCGACTACTGGTCGGTGGACATCGACGGCGTGGTCCATGGGGACCTGGCCTGGAGCTACGACTTTCCCACTCCTCAAGTGCTCCCCATCGCCGGGCTGGTGGCGTTCTACAACGAACGGGTCGACGTGTTCGTGGACGGGTACCAGCTGGAACGACCCCGGACCCACTTCTTCGGCTGACCGGCGTCACGACCACGCCGACGTGCCGACGGGTCTGCCCGTCTGCCATGCTTTGCCCCATGATGGACGATCTCCTCGACGCCAATAAGGCCTATGCCTCGGACTTTGCCCTGGCCGGTATCCCGGCCCCCGCCGCCAAGGGGTTCGCCCTGGTGACCTGCATGGACAGCCGGATCGAGCCACTGACCATGCTGGGACTGGTCCCCGGCGACGCCAAGATCATCCGTAACGCCGGTGGTCGGGTGACCCCCGATGCGCTCCGGTCGCTGATCCTGGCCACCAACCTGCTCAATGTCCACCGGATCGCCGTGATGCAGCACACCAACTGCGCCATGGCCGACCGCACCGACGAGGACATCAAGTCCCACCTGCCCGCCGGGGCGGCCGAGTGGGAATTCCTGGCCATGCCCGACCCGGACGAGGCCCTCCGAGCCGACGTGGGGCTGGTCCGGGCCTGCCCCCTCCTGCCGGTGGGCACCCACGTGGAAGGTTGGCGCTACCACGTGGAGAGCGGCCTGGTCGAACCCGTCGTTCCCGGGTAGCGGGACGACTCGGAGCGGAGGGTGGGCTGACGGTGGCTGACGGTGGGGGACCGTGATCCGGGTGGGGACGGCCATGGCCGACTCCTCCGCGGCACCGGCTGAGCCGGACCCGCCCCCTAGCCGGACCGGACCGGTCTGGGCCCGTCCCGACCGCCGTAGGACGCTCCAGCTGGTGCTGGCCACCCTGTGGCTGCTGGACGGGGTGCTGCAGATGCAGGCCTACTTCTTCACCCGGGCCTTCGGGACCCAGATGATCACCATGTCGGCCGAGGGGAACCCCTCGGTCATCGCCCGGTCCATCCTGTGGTCGGGTCGCACCATCGGGCACCACCCGGTAGAGATCAACGCCCTCTTCGCCTTCGTCCAGGTGGCCATCGGCCTCGGAGTGGCCTGGAGGCGCAGTACCCGTGCCGCCCTGGCCGTCTCGGTGGCGTGGTCCCTCGGGGTGTGGTGGGTCGGCGAGGGATTCGGTGGCGTGCTCTCCGGAGCCGCCGATCCGATCAACGGGGCGCCGGGGGCGGTCATCCTCTATGCCCTGGTCGCCGTGCTCCTCTGGCCGGTCGATCGACCGGGCCCGAGGCCTGCGTTCGTGGCCGCCAGGGCGGTAGGGCCGGCGGTGGCCAAGGCCCTGTGGTCGGTGCTGTGGGGGTCGTTGGCCCTCTTCGCCCTACTGGGCGCCAACCGTTCCGCCCGCGGCCTCCACGATCTCATCATCGGCCAGGTCGACGGCGAGCCGGGCTGGGTGGTGTGGATCGACCGCACGGCCTCGGACCTGGTCGATCACCACGGCCTCGGCTACTCGGTCCTGCTGGCTGTCCTGCTGGTCGTGGTGGCGGTGGGGGTGTTCCTCCCTCCGGCCTGGGCCAACGCGGCGGTGCTCCTGGCCATGGTGGTGGGCTCGCTGTTCTGGGTGGTGGGACAGGACTTCGGTGAGCTGTTCACCAACGGAGCCACCGACGTCAACTCGGGTCCCCTCCTGGTCCTGCTGGCTGCCGCCTACTGGAGCCGGCCGGTGCCGCGGCCGACGTCGACCCCAGCGGGAGCCGCGCCCACCCTGGCGGGAGCCTGACGTGGCCAGTCCCTGGTGGCTCGACGACAGCTTCGCCGCAGTGATGGCGGCAGTGGCCGTCTACAGCCTGGGCCGCCTGCTGGCCGCCCGGGCCTGGTCGCGACCGACCCACCCCGATGTGGACCTGGCTCATGTGCTGATGGGTACGGCCATGGTGGGCATGCTGGTCTCGGGTCTCGACCCGGTGCCCCACGGCGTCTGGGAAGTGGCCTTCACCGTCCTGGCCCTGTGGTTCGTCTGGCGCTGCTACCGGTTTGTCGCCGATCACGGGGTCGAGGGACAGGACGAGGACCACGTCCACCACCTGTCCCACTACCTCACCCACCTGGTGATGGCCTGCTCCATGCTCTACATGTACCTGGCCTCCCCGAGCCCGTCACCGCGAGCCGGGGGGAGCATGGCCATGGGCGCAGCCACCGGGGTGGCTGCCGACTTCGTCGGCCTCCCCTTGCTCTTCCTCGTGGTGCTGTTCGCCTCGGGGGTGTGGGAGCTCGACGGGATCGAGCGGTTCAGCCCCCGGGCGGTCTCCCTGGCCGTGTCCATCGTCGGGGCGCCGGGGGTGGGGCCCACGGGGCCGGTGGCGACCCGGTCCGGAAGCTCGGCTGCCGTCCCTCGGGCCCCTGACCAAGGGGGGCCGTACGCCAGCCGGTGGTTGGCCCCACGACTCGAGGCCGGCTGCCACGTCGCTATGTGCGTCACCATGGGCTTCATGCTGGTCCTGATGCTGTAATGGGGTCCCGGCCCGGTCCGAGCGGCCCGGGCCCGGTTGGGCGGGGACGGCGGCGATCGGTACGCTGGTTCCGTGCCGGACATGAGATCGATGCTCGGGATGCCCGGCATGAGATACATCCCCTTCGACTCCCACACCGCCCTGACCCAGTGGCAGTTCAGCCCGTTCCCGCTCCTGGTTCTGGCCGCCGTGGTGGTGACGGCGGCCTGGTATCTCCGGGCCCGGTCCAACCAGGCCGCCCGCGGTCGGCGTTGGAGCTGGAGGCGGACGGCATCGTTTCTTTCTGGTCTGGTCCTGTTGGACCTGGCCCTGCAGTCGCCGGTGGCCACGTTCACCATGGAGTTCTTCCAGGCCCACGTGATCCAGCACCTCCTGTTGATGGTGGTGGCGCCACCCCTCCTAGCCATGGGCGCCCCCATGACCCTGGCCCTGCAGACGTCGAGCCGCCAGACCAAGGTCCGGCTGCTCGGTGTACTCAACTCGGAACCGTTCAAGCTTGTGACCCATCCGGTGCCGGTGGCGTTCCTGTACTACTTCTCGATGTTCGCCTTCTTCCTGACCTTCGCCCTGGGCTTCGCCATGAGACATATGTGGCTGATGGATGTGGTGAACCTGGCCTTTTTCTTGGCCTCTACGCTGTTCTGGTGGCCGATCGTGGGGCTCGATCCCATCCCCCACTGGCAGATGAGCCACGGGGCCAAGATGACCAGTCTGCTGCTGGGCGTGCCCATCGAGTCGTTCCTGGCCCTGGCTCTTTTGAGCACCACCCGCCCGGTGGCGTCCATCTACTCGTTGGGTAGTACCCACGCCGGCGCTGGGATCCTGTGGGTCGGAGCCGAGCTCTTCACGTTCCTGGCCCTGATCCCAGTGTTCGCACAGTGGGTTCGGGTGGAGGAGCGGAAGGGCGCTCGCTACGACGCCCAGCTGGATGCCGAACTGGCCACCCAGGCCGGGGCGGCGGCCGCCACCGACTGAGGCGACCGACTACCGACCACGGGACTCAGGCACGGCGGTAACGGGTCAGTTCGCGGCCTTCGGAGTGAACACGTAGGTGTAGGGCGTGACGTGGGGTGCGTTGTAGAACACCACCTTCCCCTTGATGGAGACGCCGACCACCACCGCCGACGAGCCGACCTGAACGGTCATGGTCCCCTTGGCCGGATACGCGAGCTTCTTGCCGGCCGGCTGGACCCCGACGATGAGCGGTGACGATGACTCGGAGCTGGTCACCTGCACCCAGCACGGACCGGTGGTGGTGATGTTGACGGTGAAGGCCTTGGTAGTGACCGAGTAGTTGGAGGTCTGCCCGCTGGACCCGGTGAGCGTGACGGCCCCGGCCGGTTGGGCTCCAGGGGTGCCCGGAGCGACGGGGGTGCCCGGGGCGGCAGGTGTGGCCGCGGCTGGAGCTCCCCCCGGCTCCACCACCCGCAGGATGTGGGCGGAGACCAGCCACTGGGGGCGCTGCTGGAGGATGACGCAGCCGGCCACCACGGCCAGGACCAGCACGGCCGCCAGCCCGGTGATCACCTTGAGGGCCTTGGGTGCTCGCAGTTTCCGTCGGGCCTTGGCCACGGCCCGCTTGCTCTGGCGCAGCTCCTGGCGAGGAACCACGGGGAACGTTCCGGTGGGGGGTCCGGTGGCCACGCCGTAGCCGTATCCGCCGACGGCGGCGGTGGACCCGGCGCCCACCCGCGGGACCTGCCCGGTCTGAGTGAAGGCGCGGAGGTGATCGGGACCGGTGGTCACCGCGGCCACCACATTGGTGACAGCAGCCCCTCCCTCGTTCCGGGTGGTCCCGTTGGCCGACGACGAGGCCGACCAGGCGTCGATCATCCGGAGGGCCAGGGCATCGCCGTCCAGTCCGATGAAGGCGGCGTAGCGACGGAGTGTGGACAGGGCTAGGGCTTGGTCGGGCAGGCTTGAGAGGTCGCCCCGCTCCAACGCCTCGAGCTGGGTGATGGGTCGGCTGAGACGATCGTGGACGGCCAGCAGGTCGAGCCCCCGCTCCTCCCTGGCCTCGCGCAACTGGCGCCCGATCTCCTCGACGGAGGAGGTCGGCTCATCGTCATGTTCGTCACGCCGACGAGTCGCTCCACCGCGTTGCCGGATCACCAGCTATCTCCTGACTAGTCCGAGTGAGCCAAGCGTACTTGTTCACTCCGTCTTTTCGGCACGTTCGGCGCCAACCTGTATCCGGGTGCACCGGTCTGCCGGACCGGACCGGGCCATCGTGGGAATGTTGCGGCCGCAACCAATGTTCTACAGCCAAGGGAGCCTGCGCACCCCCGTGCGCCGTGGCAACCTGAGAGTGAACAGGAGGGTGGCCATGCCAGCAGTGACCGTGGACGATGTGGGCGCATTGCCGATCATCGGATCGGTGGATCCACACGTGGGGACGGCGCGTCCGGTGGTCTCGGTGACCACGGCGCCGGCCGGATTCGAGGGGGAGGGCTTCCCCGTGCGCCGGGCCTTTGCCGGCGTGGATCGCAGCTACCTCGACCCGTTCATCCATATGGACCAGATGGGCGAGGTGGAGTACGCCCCGGGTGAGCCCAAAGGCACGCCCTGGCACCCGCATCGCGGCTTCGAGACCGTCACCTACATGATCGACGGCACCTTCCAGCACCAGGACTCCATCGGGGGGGGCGGACTCATCAGCGACGGGGACACCCAGTGGATGACGGCCGGCGGTGGGATCCTGCACATCGAGGCTCCGCCGGAGGACCTGGTGGCCAGCGGTGGGCTGTTCCACGGGGTGCAGCTGTGGGTGAACCTCCCCAAGGCCGACAAGATGATCGCCCCCCGCTACCAGGACATCGGCCGGTCCAACGTCGCCCTGTTGGCCTCCCCCGACGGTGGCACCCTGTTGCGGGTGATCGCCGGTGACGTGGCCGGGCATGCCGGTCCGGGCTCCACCCACTCACCCATGGCCATGGTCCACGCCACCCTGGCACCGGGGGCCCGGGTGGAGCTCCCATGGGCACCGGCATTCAACGCCCTGGTCTATGTCCTGGGCGGGACGGGATCAGTGGGACCGGACGGACAACCGGTCCACACGGGCCAGCTGGCCGTGTTCGGCGACGGTGACTCGGTCTCCATCGGGGCGGCGACCATACAGGACGCCCGAACCCCGAGCCTCGACGTCCTGATCCTCGGCGGACGGCCCATCCGGGAGCCGGTCTACGCCTACGGCCCCTTCGTGATGAACACCAAAGACGAGGTGGCCCAGGCCTTCGAGGACTACCAGGCCGGACGGCTGGGCACGGTGCCCGCCGATCACATCGGTCGCTGAGCCGGGCCGGAGCCGGCCTACCGGTGCGCCGGGTCTTGCTGATCTCGGGCAGCCTGCGGGCGCGGTCCACCAACACCGCCTCCCTCCGGACGGCGGCCGTCGTCGCCCCGGCCGAGGTGGAGTGCTCCCTCTACACCGGACTCGGGCTCCTGCCCCACTTCAATCCGGACGACGACGAGGGCCCTCTCGACCCGGCGGTGGAGGACCTCCCCCACCGGGTCCACGAGGCCGACGCCCTGGTGTTCTCCACCCCTGAGTACGCCGGGGCCCTGCCGGGTTCGTTCAAGAACCTGCTCGACTGGACCATCGGTGACGACCACCGCGCGGCCATTCACGAGAAGCCAGTGGCGTGGTTCAACGTCTCCACCCGGGGGGCGGTGGCCACCCATCACTCGTTGCGGACGGTGCTCGGGTATGCCCACGCCCTCATCGTGGAGGAGGCATGTCTCGAGGTTCCGGTGCCCAGCGCCTGATCGACGGCCCGGGCCTGGTGGCCGACCCCGGCATCCGCCAGCGGATCACCGGGGCCCTGGCCGAACTGGCCCGGGTGTCGGCGGCCTAGACGACCACCACTTCGCCGGACACGCCCTCCACGTCGGCCAGGTCCTCCTTGGTGGCGTTGACCAGGAAGACCGCTGACAGCAGGGCGACCACCAGGCAGGCCGCCCCCACCATGAAGCCCACGGTGTAGCCGTGGACCTGGGCCGCCTCCACGGTGCCCCGGCTGGCGGAGCGGGTCACCAGGTAGGCCGCCGTGGCCGAGGCGGCCACGGTGTTGAGGAGGGCGGTACCGAGAGAGCCACCCACCTGTTGGGTGGTGTTGACCATGGCGCTCGAGACCCCGGCGTCGTGAGTCGGGACCCGGTAGAGAGCGGTGCTGCTCATGGGTACGAAGGCCAGGCCCATGCCCAGGCTGATGAGGATCTCGGCCGGAAGGACGTGAGCCAGGTAGGTGGTGTCAGGGGTGATCCGGCTCAACCAGAGCATGCCCAGGGCGGCGGCCCCGAACCCGGTGGCCATCAGGACCCGCGGGCCGAACCGCGGGAGCAGCTTGCTCGACACCCCGGCGGCCACGATGATCCCGGCTGAGAAGGGCAGGAAGGCGAAGCCCGACTTGAGGGCCGAGTAGCCCAGGTTTCCTTGGAAGTAGTAGGTCAGGAACAGGAACATCCCGAGGAGGCCGGCGCCGACCATGAACGAGCTGAGGAAGGATCCGCCCCGATTCCGCTCGAGGATGACCCGCATGGGCAGCAGAGGGTTCTTGGACTTGATCTCGATGGCCACGAACGCGGCCAGCAGGACCACCGCCATGCCCAGGAAGCCCAGGGTGGCCGTGGCCGCCCATCCGTCCGAGGCGGCCTTGGTGAACCCGTAGACCAGGGCCACCAGGCCGGCGGTGACGGTCACGGCGCCAGGGATGTCGTAGCTGGTGTTGCCGTGGGCCTTGGACTCCCGCACCACCGGCAGCGAGGCCAGGGCGGCGGCCACGGCGATGGGCACGTTGACCAGCAGGCACCAGCGCCACGAGGCGTACTGGGTCAGTACGCCCCCCATGATGAGGCCGATGGCGGCGCCTCCACCCGAGATGGCGCCGTAGACACCGAAGGCGGTGGCCCTCTCCCTCATCTCGGTGAAGGTCACCGAGATGAGGGAGAGCGCGGCCGGGGCCAGCAGCGGGGCGAACGCACCCTGTAGGGCGCGGGCCCCGAACAGCATGGCGGAGTTGACGGCGATGCCGCCGAGGGCCGAGGCCCCGGCGAAGCCCAGCAGGCCGACGACGAAGATGCGCTTGCGCCCCACGTAGTCGGCGATCCGGCCCCCCAGCAGCAGCAGGCCCCCGAAGGAGAGCGTGTAGGCGGTGACCACCCACTGCCGGTTGGCCGTGGAGATGTGCAGGGCGTGCTGGGCCGAGGGGAGGGCGATGGTGACGATGGAGGCGTCGAGCACCACCATCAGCTGGGCCACGGCGATGACCCCCAGGGCCCACCACCGCTTGGGGTCGGCTGCGGATCCGGTGGGGCCAGGTGGTGCCTGGGCTGCGTCGAACTCGGTGACGGTGGTCATGGGGGACTCCTCGGGTTGGGGGTGACGGGGGGAGGACTGCGGTGGGTTACTGGCGGTGAAGCAGTGGCAGGACGATGTCGTCCACCACGTGGGTCGAGAACTCCTCGTCGATCGAGAGGCCGTGGATGACCATTCGATTGATGAGGAGTGCCGGGATCACCTCTTCCACGACCGTCACCGAGCAGCCGAGTGGCAGCTCCCCCCGGTGGACGGCACGGTCGATGATCCCGTTGAACTCCCCCTTCTTGCTGTCGAGCACCTGGGTGCGGACCAGTTCGGCCAGCTCCGGGTCCGAGCGCATGGCCGACATGACACCGGTGATCACCGCCGCGTCGGCCTCCGAGGCCGAGCACGAGATCTGGTCCAGCGCGGCCAAGAAGTCGCCCCGGAGCGATCCGGTGGACGGGAACGCCGCCACGGTCCCGGCCCCTTTCATGCGTCGGACGGCCTCGGCCACCACCTGGGCCTTGCCCGACCAGTGCCGGTAGATGGTGGCCTTGCCGGCGTGGGCCCGCTCGGCCAGCGCGTCCATGCTCAGGCGGTCGTAGCCCACCTCCATCAGCAGCTCGAGGGCGGCGTCGAGGATGGCCTGCTCCCGGGCCTCGGCCCGCGGTCCGGTGGGGCGGTCGGCCCTTCCGGTGGACTCCTCGTGCTCGATGGTGGTCACGTCAGGCTGCTCCGCTACTCGTAAAACGGAACTGTTCCGTTCACTAGACAGTACCGGGTCCCCGGTCAGAACGCAACCGTTCCGTTCCGTTCTTCCCTGAGCTGGGAGGACTCCTTTTCCTGGCTGCGATTTCAGCCGCCGGCCCGCCCCGGGCCCGAACACCGGCCGGAGGCCTGCCGGAACCATGGGCGCGGGTCGACCGGACGGTCCGGTGGAGTCGCCGCCACCTCAGCCTTCGCCGGGGGGTCGTGGAGGAACTGACCGAGCGATGGCTCCTCTGAGCTGTTGCCCGTCATGGACCGAGTCGGTCGCACGTGGCCCCGACCCCGAGGGGGCAGGGCACCCAGTCACCGGCAGGGCCGAGGGCTCACCTCCCTCCGTCGATCCGGGGGGTGACTGCCGTCCGACGCCGGTCGATCCGACCGGGACCGTCAGCCCCAGCTCCGAGGGGCGCAGCCGGAGGGTGTCGTACCAGTAGCGCACGGTCCAGGTGGGCCAGTTGTTGGTGACCCGACCTGAGGCGGCCTTGTACCAGCTGTGGCAGTTGGCCACCCAGGCCGTCCCGGCCATCATGCGCTGGGTGCGCTCGTCGTCGAGCCGGTAGGCGTCGGGGTACACCCCTACCCGGGGGGGCTCGGAGCCCCGGGTGGCGGCGGTCTGAACGGCCAGGGCCTGGAGTACCAGGT
Source organism: Acidimicrobiales bacterium (assembly GCA_038210245.1). Classification (GTDB taxonomy): domain Bacteria; phylum Actinomycetota; class Acidimicrobiia; order Acidimicrobiales; family RAAP-2; genus Bog-756. The sequence goes on along the minus strand of JBBQWW010000004.1, from coordinate 54,446 downwards.
TGAGTTGGCGTTCCACCATGAAGAGGATGGAGTTGTGGCCCAGGTTGGTGTTGGGGCCATAGAGGAGATAGCAGTTGGGGAAGCCGGGGACGGCGGTGCCCCGGTAGGCCCGCGCACCGTCCCGCCAGGCGTCCGCCAGGGTCGTCCCACCCTCGCCGGTGACCGGGATGTGGGCCAGGAAGTCGGTGGTCGAGAAGCCGGTGCCGAAGATCAGGACGTCGGCCGGTCGTCGGGTGCCGTCGGTGGTCACCACGGCGTCGGCCTCGAGGTGGTCGATGGGATCGTCGACCACCTCGACCGTCGGCTTCAGCAGGGTCGGGTACCAGTCGTTGGAGATGAGGATGCGCTTGCACCCGATGGGATAGTCAGGCACCACCGCGGCCTCGGGAAGGCGGTCGGAGACCACACCGGCTCGGAGCTCCTTCTCGAAGAGTTGGCGGAGCCGGTCACCCGCCCAACTGTCCTTGCGGAACCAGATCCACCGGAACTCGAGTGACCAGTAGATCCACCACCGGTAGGCCCGGGCCAGGGGTGTCACCCGCCGGAGCAGCCGCCGGGTCGACTGGCGGTAGGGGCGATCCTTCTTCGGTCCCACGTAGTTGGGGGAACGCTGGTAGATGGTCACCCCTGCCGCCGCTTCGGCCACCGGGGGTACGAACTGGATGGCGCTGGCCCCACTGCCCACCACGGCCACCTGCTGATCGGTCAGATCGACGCTGTGGTCCCACCGGGCCGAGTGCCAGACCGGCCCGGAGAACCGCTCGATCCCTTCGATGTCGGGTGAGTGGGGCCGGTTGAGCTGGCCGCAGGCGAACACCACGGTGTCGGCCTCGAGCACGGCATGGCCCGCGGACGACGACACCGACACCGACCAGCGCCCCCACTCCTCGTCGAGGGTCACCCGCTCCACGGTGGTGCCCAGGCGCAGATGGGACCCGAGGCCGAAGCGGTCCACCAGCCCCTCGGCGTAGGTCAGGATCTCGGCCTGGTCGGCGAAGCGACGGGTCCACGCCGCGCTGGAGGCGAACGAGAAGGAGTACAGGTGGGAGGGGACGTCGCAGCCGCTCCCGGGGTAGGAATTGTCCCTCCAGGTCCCCCCGACGCCGTTCGACTGTTCGAGGATGGTGAAGTCCCGCAGACCGGCCCGGGTGAGCTGGATGGCCGTGCCCAACCCCGACAGACCACCCCCCACGATGACCACGCGGGGGAGGGCCCGACCCTCCGTGCGGGCCGAGCGGATCGCCCGTTCCAGCTGTCTCCGCCCGATGTCCAAGGCCATGTGCGCTCCCTCGCGGTCAGGTGCGTGCGATGCCTGACGATACCGGGGCGACGCGACGCCCGTCGGATCCTGGGTGGGGGACCGCGCTGCCGGTGAAACACCTCTAGACACGTCTCCGGTTCGGTGTTACCTTGCCCCCAGTCACGAGGGGTTTCGCGCTTCATTTCGGTTTCGCTGTCCAGGGGAACCACGAGAAGGAGAACGCCTGTGCCCGAGGGTGTCGATGTAAGCGAGATCGATCCGGAAGCGCTCGGAGTCCGTTCGGACGAGGAGCTACTGGCCGAGCTGGGGTACAAACAGGAGCTCAACCGATCGTGGTCGGGCTTCTCCAACTTCGCCATCTCGTTCTCGATCATCTCCATCCTGGCCGGTTGCTTCACGACCTTCGCCAGTGGGTGGAACGGTGGTGGACCGGCGGCCATCGCCTGGGGCTGGCCCGTGCTGGCCGCCCTCATCCTGTGCATCGGCCTGTGCCTGGCTGAGCTGGTGTCGGCCTATCCGACCTCGGGAGGCATCTACTGGTGGGCGTCCAAGCTGGGCGGCCCCAAGGCCGGCTACTACACCGGCTGGCTCAACCTGATCGGACTGCTGGCCATCGTGGCCTCGGTGGCCTACGGCTGTGCCACCTTCCTCGACCTCACCCTCGGCTTCCTCTTCCCCGCCAGTTGGCACTCGGGCAGCCTGAACACCATCTTCCTCTTCTTCATCGGCATCCTGGTCGTCGCCGCCGTGGTCAACATCTTCTCCAGCCACCTGTTGGCCCTGGTCAACAACGTCTCGGTGTGGTGGCACGTGTTCGGGGCCGCCGCCGTCATTCTGATCCTCGTCTTCATCCCCCACCACCACGCCAGTGCCTCCATGGTGTTCACCTCCACGGTGAACAACACCGGATTCTTCGGCGGCAAGACCAGCGGACTCGGTTTCATCATCGTGGTCCTGCCCATCGGTGCTCTGCTGACCCAGTACACCATCACCGGGTACGACGCCTCGGCCCACCTGTCCGAGGAGACGAAAAGCGCGGCGGACTCGGCGGCTAAGGGGATGTGGCGCTCGATCTTCTACTCGGCCATCGGCGGGTGGGTCCTGCTGTTGGCCTTCCTCTTCGCCGTCCAAGACGAGTCCAAGGTCACGGCCGCCGGTGGCGGGGTGGCCACCATCTTCGCCCAGGCCCTCAGCTCGCGCTGGGGTGGCACGGTGCTCCTCATCTCCGCCGTGGGCCAGTTCTTCTGCACCATGGCTTGCATGACCAGCTGCTCCCGCATGCTCTTCGCCTTCAGTCGGGACGGCGCCGTACCCGGACACAAGCACTGGTCACGGCTCAGCTCTCGGAGGGTGCCGGTGGCCGGTGTGATCCTCACCGCGGCGATCGGGATCATCATCACCCTGCCGGCGCTGATCAAGGTAGACATCGCCGGTGCGGCCGTACCTATCGCCTTCTTCGCCGTGGTCTCCATCGGCGTCATCGGCCTCTACTGGTGCTTCGCCATCCCCATCTGGCACCGCTGGCGGATGGGCGACGCCTTCCAGCCGGGTGGGTGGAACCTGGGCACCAAGTACAAATGGCTCTGCGTGATCGCCCTCATCGATGTGGTGCTGGTCACCTTCATGGCCTTCATGCCCACTTCCAACCTCGGGGTCCCGTGGACGGACGGGTTCGCCTGGAAGTACGTGAACTACACCATCATCGTGGTTCCCGTGGCCATGATCGCCCTGTGGATCTACTGGCACGCCTCGGTGAAGAACTGGTTCACCGGACCCCGCCAGACCGTGGACATGACCGATGAGGAGCTGGCCGCCGGAATCTAGGGGTCCGATCCCGTCGCCGGGGCAGTGGGTGCTACCGGGGGGAGCAGGCCGACGGTGAGCTGGGACGAGACGGCGCTGCCGATGGCGCTCTGCAACCGGATCGAGGTGTTTCGCGGTCGTCCGCTCGAGGTGGTGGAGCTGGCCGGCGGCCTCACCAACCGCAACTTCAAGGTGACCACTCCGGAGGCCTCCTACGTGGTCCGACGCTCCACTCAGGTGTCGGGCGGACTGGTGATCGACCGTGACCACGAGTACCGGAACTCGACGATCGCCGCGGCCACCGGGGTGGGGGCTCCGGTGGTGGCCTACCTTCCCGACGAGGCCACGATGGTGATCGGGTTCCTCGAGGGGACGACGCTCACCGACGACGACTTCTCCCGGCCCGGTGTCATCGAGCGGGTGGCCCAATCCTGTCGGCAGCTCCATCAGGGCGCCCGATTCGTGAACGACTTCGACATGTTCGACATCCAGCACGGGTATCTGCGGACCGTGCTGGACCGGGGGTACCGCCTGCCCGAGGGGTACCTCGGGTTCGAGGCCCAGCGGGACCGGATCCGGGGGGCGCTGGCCGTTCGACCGGAGCCCGCGGTGGCCTGCAACAACGACCTCCTGGCCGGAAACTTCATCGACGACGGGGAGCGGATTCGACTCATCGACTACGAGTACGCCGGGAACAACGATCCCTGCTTCGAGCTGGGCAACATCGCCAGCGAGTGCCACCTCAGCGACGACCAGTTGGAGCTGCTGGTCTCCTCGTACTACGGGGGCCGCCGGGTGGGCACGGTGGCCCGTGCCCGCCTCCAGGGCCTGATGTCCCAGTACGGTTGGACGCTGTGGGCATCCATCCAGCAGGCCACCAGCGAGATCGACTTCGACTTCTGGACCTGGGGCCTCGAGAAGTACGAGCGGGCCGTCGAGCTGTTTCGCCACCCGCTCCTTGACCGGCTCATCGAGGACGTACAGCGGGACGACTGACCGGGTGGGGCCGGTGCCCAGCCGACGACGACGGGACGGAGCGAGATGAACGGGGAGGAGCTGCCGAGCCGGGCCCGGGTGGTGATCATCGGTGGGGGCATCGTGGGCACCAGCACCGCCTACCACCTCACCCACCTGGGGTGGACCGATGTCGTCCTGCTGGAGCAGGGTCAGCTCTCGTCGGGTACCACCTGGCATGCGGCCGGACTGCTGGGCCAGCTGCGGGCGACCGAAGGCGGTACTCGCATGGTGCAGTACTCGGCTGAGCTCTACAGCCGGTTGGAGCAGGAGACCGGTCTGGCCACCGGGTTCAAGCGATGCGGCGGGGTGACGGTGGCCCGCACGGAGGACCGGATGGTGCAGCTCCGGCGCACGGCGGCGACCGCCGAGGCCTACAGCCTTGAGTGCGAGCTGATCACACCGGCGCGGGCCAAGGAGCTGTACCCGCCCCTGGCCACCGAGGACCTGGTGGGCGCCATCTGGCTCCCGGGTGACGGCACGGCCAATCCGGTGGACGTCACGGCGTCCTTGGCCCGGGGGGCCCGGTCCGGGGGGGCCCGGATCTTCGAGCACACCCGGGTGATCGGCATCGGACAGGCCCATGGTCGGGTGACCGGGGTGGTGACCGAGCAGGGGGCCATCGAGGCCGAGGTGGTGGTCAACTGCGCCGGGCAGTGGGCCAAGGCCGTGGGGGATCTGGCTGGAGTCAATGTCCCCCTGCACTCGGCCGAGCACTTCTACGTGGTCTCCGAACGGATCGAGGGCGTCCACCCGAACCTGCCCATCCTGCGGGACCCAGACGGCTACACCTACTTCAAAGAGGAGGTGGGCGGGCTGGTGATCGGGGGATTCGAGCCCGAGGCCAAGCCCTGGGTGGCCCCGGACCAGCTTCCCCACCCCTTCGAATTCCAGCTTCTCGACGAGGACTGGGACCACTTCTCCATCCTGATGGAGAGTGCACTGCTGCGCATCCCTGCCCTCCACCACACCGGGATCCGCAAGTTCTACAACGGACCCGAGAGCTTCACGCCCGACAACCAGTTCATACTGGGCGAGGCGCCGGAGCTGCGGAGCTTCTTCGTGGGGGCCGGCTTCAACTCCGTGGGCATCGCCTCGGCCGGGGGCGCGGGCCGGGCCCTGGCCGAGTGGATCGTGGAGGGAGACCCCTCCACTGACCTGGCCGCCGTGGACATCCGACGGTTCGCTCCCTTCCACGGGAACGTCCAGTGGCTGCGGGACCGGGTGGGCGAGATCCTCGGGCTGCACTACGAGGTCCCGTGGCCGAACCGCGAGCTGGTCACGGCCCGCCCCTTCCGTCGCTCACCGGTCTACTCCCAGCTGAAGGCCGCCGGTGCCCTGTTCGGCTCCAAGATGGGCTGGGAGCGGGCCAACGTCTTCGCCCCGGCCGGGGAGGAGCCGCTCCTCCGCTATTCGTGGGACCGTCCCCATTGGCTGGCGTGGTCGGTGGATGAGCAGCACCGGACCCGTACCGGTGTCACCCTGTTCGACGAGACCTCGTTCGGCAAGCTCCTGATCACGGGCCGGGACGCCGAAGCGGTGCTCCAGCGTCTGTGCACGGCGGACGTGGCCGTGCCCGTGGGCCGGGCCGTCTACACCGGCATGCTGAACGAGCGGGGCGGCTACGAGGCCGATGTGACGGTGACCCGGGTGGCCGAGCACCACTACCTCCTGGTGACCGGCTCCGCCTCGGTGGTCCGGGACCGGGTATGGATCGAACGACATGTGCGAGAGGTCGAGCACGTGACGGTGGTCGACGTCTCGTCGTCCTACGCCGTGTTCGGGCTGATGGGGCCGCAGTCCCGGTCGCTGCTGGAGCGTTTGACCCGGGCCGACCTCTCCGACGTGGCGTTCCCGTTCGGTACCAGTCAGGAGATCGACCTGGGCCACTCGACCGTCCGTGCCACCCGGATCACTTACGTGGGCGAGTTGGGTTGGGAGCTCTACGTTCCCGCCGAGTTCGCCGTGGGGGTCTACGAAGCCCTGTTCGAGGCGGGAGGAGACTTCCCGTTGACCGACGCCGGCTACTACGCCATCAACTCGCTGCGCCTGGACAAGGGGTATCGGGCCTTCGGGTCGGACCTCACCCCCGACCACAATCCGGTGGAGGCCGGACTCCGGTTCACCTGCAAGCTGGGGACGGCCCTCGACTTCATCGGGCGCCGGGCCGTGGAGCAGGCCGTGGCCGAGGGGCCCCGCCGACGGCTGGTGTCGTTCCGACTCGAGGACCCCGACCCCATGCTGTGGGGCGGCGAGCTGGTCCTACGGGACGGCGCGCCGTGCGGCCAGGTGACGTCGGTGGCCTGGTCGGGGACGCTGGGGACCTCTGTCGGACTGGCCTACGTGTGGCGGCAGGATCGGGAGCCCGTTACCCCTGATCACCTGCACTCGGGCACCTACCAGCTCGACGTGGGCGGACGACTGCACCGGGCCGGGGTGGGATTACGGGCCTTCTTCGATCCGTCGAACGAGCGGGTCCGCTCTTGACCGGGCCCCGGCCCGACCGCGTCCCGGCGTGACCGACGGGTGGTCGGAGGCCCGCCCCCCGGAGCCGCCTGCGGCCGTGGCCCGGGCGTCACGACTGGCCCGCGCCCGCGCCCGCTTCGGCCAGGCGCTCCGGTCGTTGCTCCGCCCCGAAGGGCTGCCGGAGGAGGCCGCCGCTGAGTTGGAGGCGGCGTTCGGCTCGATGGGCCGCGAGGCGTTCTCCGGAGGTTCGGGTCGACTCCGGCGCCTCCGGTTTGAGGTCCGCGAGGCGCCCCCCCGGCTGCTGGACTGGATGTCGGGCCAGGTGCTGGTGCATCCGGCCGTGCTCTACGACCGCCAGGGGGTCGAGTTGCTGGCGTCCCGACAGACCCGTTCCATCGCCACCGCAGTGGGGACCCTCCAGTTGGCCCTGGTGGGCGCCGCCGCCGCCTCCACCTTGGAGGGGGGACCGATTCTGGCCCTGGCCATCGACGGGGCGGTGGGTCAGGTGGCCTCGGTGGTCCACGGGTTCTGCGACTGGTACAACACCGGCTCCTACCTGGTCCGGCGGCTCCGTCAGCAGGGAATTGAAGTGGATCGGACCGAGATACGGCGCTTGACCAACGCCGCCTTGATGTCCAAGGGCTCCATGGTGGACCGACGGGCCCTGGACCGCTCCACCGAGTTGCGGCTGGTGCGCGGCTGGGTCGGTCGCGGGGTGGTCGACGCCTTGCCGTTCGGATCCAGCCTGGGCCGGGCCTCGGTCCGGGCCGCGGGCCGGATCGACGAGACCGACCTGGCCCTGCTCGTGCACCAGCTGCGGTCGGCACCCTGAAGCCCAGGGTTCAGCTGACCTTGTCGGCCGTCCTCCACCATGCTCAGGGTTAGAGCACTTCGCCACGACGTTCGAGGGTCAGAGCACTTTGGACAGGAACGACTTGGTCCGCTCCTGGGTCGGCGCGGTCAGCACCACCTCGGGATCCCCGGACTCGACCACCACCCCGCCGTCCATGAACACCACCGTGTCACCGACCTCGCGGGCGAAGCCCATCTCGTGGGTCACCACGATCATGGTCATACCGTCTTCGGCCAGACCCCGCATCACGTCGAGCACGTCGCCGACCAGTTCGGGGTCGAGGGCCGAGGTGGGCTCGTCGAACAGCATCAGCTTGGGGGCCATGGCCAGGGCCCGGGCGATGGCCACCCGCTGCTGCTGGCCTCCGGACAGCTGGTTGGGGTAGGCGGCCACCTTGTCGGCCAGGCCCACCCGCTCGAGGAGCAGGTGAGCCCGCTGGCGGGCCGTGGACGACGACTCCCTCTTGACCCGCACCGGACCGGAGATCACATTGTCCAGCACGCTCATGTGGGGGAACAGGTTGAACCGCTGGAAGACCATGCCTATCTCGGCCCGCTTGGTGCACACCTCGCGGTCACGGAGCTCGTAGAGCTTCTCCCCGCTCCTTCGGTAGCCGACCAGCTCACCGTCGACGGACAGCTCACCACCGTCGATCTTCTCGAGGTGGTTGATGCAGCGGAGGAAGGTGCTCTTACCCGACCCGGACGGACCGATGAGACAGAGGACCTCCCCCTGGTGGACGGTGAGATCGATCCCCTTCAGCACCTCCAGCCGGCCGAACGACTTGCGGACCTGTATCGCCTCCACCATGGCTGGTGACGACGATGACTCAGTCATGGGGGGCCACCCACGGAGCCTCGGCCATGGCCGGTACGGGTCGGGGCCTGAGCCGGAACAGGTCCTGGCGGAGGCGCTGGAATGGGGTAGGGGGGAGAGCCCGGCTCGAACCGCGGGCGTAGTAGCGCTCCACATAGAACTGCCCGATGGTCAGTACCGAGGTGAAGAACAGGTACCAGATGCTGGCCACCAGGAGCAGGGGCACCGTCTCGTAGTTGGCGTTGGAGATGTTCTGGGTGGCGGTGAACAGGTCGGCCAGGGCGATGACGTACACCAGCGACGTGGTCTTCAGCATGGAGATGGTCTCGTTGCCGGTGGGCGGGATGATGATCCGCATGGCCTGGGGGAGCACGATCCGCCGGAGGGTCTGGATCTTGCTCATGCCGAGGGACTGGGCCGCCTCGGTCTGGCCGTCGTCCACCGAGATGATGCCGGCCCGGACGATCTCGGCCATATAGGCCCCCTCGTTGAGGCTGAGCCCGAGGGCCCCGGCCACGAAGGAAGTAATGAGGACGTTGGCGTTCACGGTGTAGAAGGTGGGGCCGAAGGGGATGCCGAAGGTCAGGATGGGATAGAGATAGCTGATCCCGACGTACCAGAAGAACAGCTGGACCAGCACGGGCGTACCCCGGAAGAACCAGATGTAGATCCACGCCGACCCGGACAGCAGGCGGCTCGGGGAGAGCCGCATCACGGCCAGGATGACCCCGAGGATGATGCCGGCCACCATGGCGACGACGGTGAGCTCGAGGGTGATGACGATGCCCTTGAGCACCGGGGTGGCGAACAGGTACTTCCCCACCACCGGCCACTGGAACCGGCCCTGCTGCACCCCGCCCCGCTCCACGCTGGAGAAGAACAGGGTGTTGACCAGCATGGCCACCAACACCAGGATGACGGCGCTGGCCACCCACCGCGCCGGGTGCCGGACGGGGACGGTCGTGCGTGGTGGAGGGTCCGAAGGTGGGGTTCCGCCCGGAGGCACGATGGGCCCGGGGGGAGTAGTCATCAGCGGGCCCGCGGCCTCCGGCCGGAGTTCCCTAGCTGGTGGCGCCGTTGATCACCGAGCTGGTGATGGCGCCAGACTGCACGCCCCACTTGTCGAGGATCTGGGTATAGACACCGTTGCCGATCAGGTAGTTCACTGCGGCCTGCACTGGAGCGGCCATCCCGTCACCCTTGGGGAGGGCCAGGCCGTAGGGGGCGACCGCAAAGGCGGTGCCACTGTTCTGGAACACCCCACTGGAGGTGGCCACGATGTAGCCGGCCACCTGGGAGTCGGCGAAGCCCACGTCGGCCCGACCGCTGGACACGGCCAGGTTGGCCTGGCTCTGGTTGCCGAAGGAGAGGATCGTGACCTTCTTGCCCGAGGGGCACTTGGCCGACTGGGTCTTGGCGTCGGTCTCCTCGACGGTCCCGCTCTCCACCGACACCGAGTGGCCGCACAGGCTGGTGAGGCCGTTCAAGGCCAGCGGGCTTCCCGCCTTCACGTAGAAGCCCTCACCGGCGGTGAAGTAGTCGACGAAGTCGACCTTCTTCTGTCGGGCGATGGTGTCGGTGAACGAGGAGGCCCCCATGCCGTACTTGGGGGTGGCCCCGGCACTGCTCTGCAGGCCGGGGATGATGTCGTTGAAGGTGACGTTGTGCAGGGTGGGCTTCAGCCCCATGACCTGGGAGATCGCCGTGGCCAGGTCGGCGTCAATACCTACGATGGTGGACCCGTCCGGGGCGATGAACTCGTCTGGCGGGTAGGTGGCGTCCAGAGCCACCGAGATGGTGCCGGTGGACTTGATGGCGGCCGGCACGGTGGCGGCAATGGCGGCGTTGGTGGCCTGGGTCGGGATGACGGTGGCGGGCAGGGCCACCGTGGTGGCCGTGGTCGACGGGGCGGCTGTGGTGCTCGACGAAGTGGAGCTGCTGGAGCAGGCGGCGGCCAGCACGGCGATGGCGCCGATGGTAGCGGCCAGGCTGGCCTTCCGGAACCCACGGTGCACGATGAACACGAGATGACCTCCGCAGTCAGTCAAAGGGGACGAGCACCAAGTGTGCCACGACACCCACGGTCCGTGTCGAATCGCCGGTCAGACCGTCGGCCCGGCCGAAACCGACACCACCCGTGGTCACCCGGTGTGGGTCGTGGCCAGGCGATCCTTCTACACTCGCCGTGAGGGCACCGGGGGACCCGGGACGGAGCGGGAGAGGCGATGACCGACACGATCGAGGTGGTCCAGGCCGAGCCCGCCGCTCCGCTCACCCACCGTCGGGTGCTCATCGTCATCGGCGCCCTCATGTTGGGCATGTTCCTCGCCGCGCTGGACCAGACCGTGGTCTCGACCGCCCTGCCCACCATCGTCGGTGACCTCCACGGCGCCTCCCACCTCAGCTGGGTGGTGACCGCCTACCTCTTGGCCTCGACGGTCTCGACCCCCCTGTGGGGGAAGTTGGGCGACATGTACGGCCGGAAGTTCTTCTTCCAGGTGGCCATCGTGCTCTTCCTGATCGGGTCGGCTCTCTCCGGCCTCAGCCACTCCATGATCCAGCTCATCGCCTTCCGGGCCGTCCAGGGCCTGGGCGGAGGCGGCCTGATGATCGGGGCCCAGACCATCGTGGGCGACGTGGTCTCGCCCCGCGAGCGGGGCCGCTACATGGGCTTCTTCATGGCCATGTTCGGGGTGACCTCGGTGATCGGACCCCTCATCGGCGGGGTGTTCGTGGACTACCTGAGCTGGCGCTGGATCTTCTACATCAACATTCCCATCGGCGCGGTGGCCCTGGTGGTGACGTCCGTGGCCCTACCCGGGACGCTGAGCCGGGTCCACCGGGTCATCGACTACCTGGGCACCGCCCTGATCGCCCTGTCCGCCACCTCGCTGGTGCTCTTCACCAGCCTGGGTGGGACCTCGTACCCATGGACCTCGCCGTTCATCATCGGCCTGGCCGTGGCCGGGGTGGTGTTCGGCGGCCTCTTCCTGGTGGCCGAGCGCCGGGCCGTGGAGCCGGTGATCCCCCTGCCCCTCTTCGCCAACAAGGTCTTCGCCGCCGCTAGCGCCATCGGCTTCGTGGTCGGTTTCGCCATGTTCGGGGCTCTCACCTTCCTCCCCCTCTTCTTCCAGGACGTGAAGGGGATCAGCCCCATCCAGTCCGGGGTTCGCCTGTTCCCCCTGATGGGCGGGCTGCTGGTGGCCTCGATCGGGTCGGGCCTGCTGGTCACTCGGTGGGGCCGCTACAAGGTCTTCCCGGTGGTGGGCACGGCCCTGATGACCGTCGGGCTGTACCTCATGTCCCTGATCGGCGTGTCCACCGGCGCCTGGACCATGGCCGCCTACATGGTCGTTTTCGGCCTGGGCCTGGGGCTCATCCTGCAGGTGCTCACCGTGGCCGTCCAGAATGCCGTCCCCTACGAGGAGCTGGGCACCGCCACCTCCGGAGTCACCTTCTTCCGGATGATCGGCGGGTCGTTCGGTACCGCCGTGTTCGGGGCCATCTTCGCCAACCTGCTGGTCGGAAACGTGCTGCTGGCGCTCCATCTGACCCGGGCACCCTCCGGGCTCAACCTCAGCGCCGACAACCCCGACGCGCTGCACCGGCTCCCCCCCGAGGTGCAGGCCGGTGTCATCCAGGGGATCTCCCACACCATCCAGACCATGTTCCTGATCGGCGTGCCCATCGCTTTCGTGGCCTTCCTGCTCAGCTGGACCCTTCCCGAGCTCGCCCTCCGCAAGTCCATCCGCAGCTCGGAGCCGGGCGAGAACCTGGGCATCCCGGCTCCCCGGTCGTCGCTGGACGAGGTCAAACACCTCCTGGAGCGAGCGGCCAGCCGCGAGAACCGCGGCGAGCTCTACGGCCTGCTGGCCACGAGGGCCGGCGTGGACCTCCAGCCCCGAGCGGTCTGGCTTCTCTACCGGTTGGCTGACCGCGAGGCCACCTCCACTGAGGAGGTGGGGGCCCGGCTGAAGGTGGACCCGGCGGTCCTCCACGAGGGGGTCGACGCCCTGGTGGCCGCCGGCATGGTGGAGCGGGTCGTGCATGACGGCCACCACACCGTGGTGGTGACCGGGGACGGCGAGGAGGCCATCGAGAAGCTGACCATCGCCCGGCGCCAGACGCTGACCGAGGTGCTGGAGGGCTGGGATCCAGAAGCCCACCCCGAAGTGGTCGACATGATCCGCGATCTGGCCAAGGCGTTGCTGGCCGATGACAACCGGCTGCTGGCCGACGCCCGCCCGGCGACCACCGGCTGAGAGGCTCTGACCGGGACCGGAGGGACCACCGGGGTGCAGTCCGGGTCAGCCGGAGCGCACCGACACCCGGGTGATGGTGGTGAAGGTGCAGAGGTAGAGATCGTCAACGAAGCCGGCCGCCGGGAAGAGGACGGACTGGACGGGGCTACCGGTGTCGGCCCGGGCCAGCTCGTCACCGGACCGGATGTCGAGGACCACGACCTGATCCATGCGCCGGTCGGCGTCGTAATCTCCGGTGACCAACGCCCCGGACTCCGGGACCAGCAGGAGGTGGCCGGCGTGGTGCTGGTGCCGTTGCCAGCGTGGGGTGAGCATCCCGTTCCGACCGATGGTGAACGCGCTCATGACCGCGTTGCCACTGTCGTAGCCCACGGCGATGGAGCGGTCGGCGTCGATGACCGGTGGGTTGGCGATCAGACCGCCCGGTCGTCCGCACACCTCCACCATGGTGCAGCCCCCGCCGGCCAGGTCCATCCGGACCAGGTGGAGGGGGGCCTCGGACAGTCCGTGGCCGAAGAGGGTCCCGGTGTACCCCTCACTGCCGTCGCCGTCATCGAGGAACCACGCCGCCCCCAGGGCGATCACGCAGTCCCAGCCGTAGGTCTGGCCGGCCAAGGTGCGGTAGCGGACGGGGGCGTGCTCGTCGGGGTGGAGTCGGCCGTCCCAGCGGACCCGGAGCAGGCTGGTGTCGCCCACCACGAAGACCTCGTCCCCGTGGGCCGACAGCCGGGCCACGGACGGCTCGGACAGGAGGCAGCGATCGACGATCTCGAGGGTGTCGGGGTCCAGCACCACCAGTTCACACGCCTCCCGCTCCCCGGCGGTCACCGGTGTCCCCGGGCGCGATCCGGCGAAGTCCTTGGTCACCAGGTGGCCGTCGGGCAGGATCACGAAGCCGTTGTACGGGCGGTGGCGGGGCAGGGTGGCGCTGGCCACCACCGTGAGCCCGGCGTCGAGGCGGTGGGCGTGGTTGCCGAACACCACATAGAGGGAGCCGTTGGCGTGGGCGGCCAGGCTTCCCGGCCACGTCGGGCCCCCGGCCAGGTCGGGTGAGCGTCCGAGCTCGTCCAGGGTCACCGGATCGATGCACTCGACGAAGGAGATGGCCTCGTCGCCGGCGGTGTGCCGCAGCAGGTAGAGCTGTCCGGGGTCGCGGGTCACGGCCATGGTGGCGGCGGGCACCGTGCGCCACACCACGTCGAGCTCCACTCCGGGACCGAGGCTCCGCAGGGACGCGGTCCGGGGGGTCTGCAGTCGTGCGGGTCCGCCGTCCTCGCAGGACCAGGGCCCGGGCCAGTAGGCGGTCATCCGATCATCGGCCTGGGTCCGGTCCGGTGCCGTGCTCAGGCCGAGGCCACGAGGAGGGACGTCAGGGCTTCGACCAGTACGGTCCTGGCCGCCTCGGGGCTCAGGCCCTGGTCGGTGGTGAGTTGCTGACAGGCCTCGTAGGTGGTCAGGACGTCGGCGGCAGCCAGCACCCGGGCGCCCCTCCCGTCGGGCATGGCCGCCAATTCTGGAGCGAACAGGCGCTCGATCTGGCCGCGGAACAGCGCCCGATTCTGACGCACCTGCTCGGCCAGCCTCGGCTGGAACGGGGCCCGGAGCCGGGCCACGAGGGCGGCGTCCCCGATGGCGTCGTACAGCCGGAAGCGCTGCTCCACCAGGGCCCCGATCCTGACGTCGAGTGGGTCGCTCGGGGGGACGGTGACGGGGAAGAGGTGTTGGACCCGCTCCTGTTGGCGTCTCATGGCTGTGCGGGTCAGGTCGTCGACGTCGTCGAAGTACCGGAAGAGGGAGCGGGGGGACAGCCCGGAGCGGGCCGCGACCTCCTCGGTGCTCGGCCGGAGGTTCCCCTCGTGGTACAGGTCGAGCATGGCCTCCACCACCGCCTCGCGGTTGCGCTCCCGCCGGCGCTGGCGCCCGTCGGTGCTGGCCGGGGCATCGACCGGCCCGGCGTTGTTCGGACCGCGGGACTCGGGATCGGGGGCCATGGCTCAGGCCCCCGGCTCGGTGTGCATCGTGCAGACATCGCCGGCTCGAGGGTCGACGCGACCCTCGAGAAGGGCGCGGTAGACCGCCTCCACCGCCGGGGCCCCCGCCGAGCGCCGCAGGGTGAGCCACCCGTCCGTCCACGGGGAGAAGCGGTCCCAGGCGCCGGCCACGGCCTGCTCGAAGCCGGCCCGGCCCCACTCCCTGCGCCGTTTGGCGATCTGGTCAGGGGCGAACAGGAACACCGGGGCCGGGCCGGTCAGGGGACCGGTCGGCGGGGCCGTGTGGTCCCAGTGGGTGTCGCCCACGATCATGGAGTAGTGCAGGTCGGCGCCCAGGTGGCCGTGGACAGCGGCCGTGATGTCACGACGGCCGGCCACGTCGATGTAGCAGGCCTCTCCCCTGGGGATCGAGGCCAGGTCGTCGTAGGTCACCGCCCGGTGGTAGCAGCCGAGTCCTTCCACGAAGCCGAGATTGGCCTCCGAGGTCAGGCCCACCACCTCGACTCCAGTGCGCTCCGACAGCAGGAAGGCGGCGGCGATCGAGGTCTTGGCCGAGGCGCTGGACACCACCACCCGGGCCGCCCCGAACAGGTCGTGGTCGCCGAGGAAGTCGTCGACCACGAAGGAGGTCACGAACAGGGGCCACAGCAGCATCTGCTGGGCCTCCCGTTCTGGGTGGTACGCCGGATCGGCGTCCACGTACGAGTACCGGTTGTACACGCTGGTCAGGGCGCGGCGGTGAGGGACCACGTCGGAGAAGCCGGTGTCGTCCAGGCGTCCGGGCTGGACCACCAGTGAGCCGGCCATGGGGAAGTAGCCGTAGACGCGTCGGGACTCGGGCAGGTCGGGCACCGACGACTCCACGACGTCGGCGAAGCCCCAGACCGGTACGTGGCCCCAGTGGGTCCCTCCCTCCTCAGGCCCGGGGAAGAACCCCCAGTAGCTCATGGCGTCGCCGAAGACGGCGTAGGTGATGTTGTTGGCTGTGAGGCCGAAGGCGTCGATCCGCAGCCGGGCCTCCCCGGAGCCCAGGGCCCTGGTGGACTCGGGTACGCCCCGGACCCGGTGGAGGTCGTGCCGGTCGACTTCGAGGTCCATGGTCACGGCATTGCTCCCCCGGGTGACCGGTCGGCTCGGTACCGGTGCACCGCATTCGACGGGGCACCACGGGCCGAGGGTAACCGTTGACAGTCGGACTGCCAAGTGTTTAGCGTGACAGCGCCGACCGCCGGGTCGGCAGGGACCGGGGTGGCACGATGAGCGACGAACTGGTGCTGGACTCGTTGCAGCGGAGGATGCGGGCCCTGCACTCCCTGTACGACGATGCCGTGGCCACCATGGACCTCGACCAGGTCAACCACTTCGAACGCCAGGGTGTGCTGCCCATCGCCTTCAGCCTGTTCCATATCGTCAACATGATGGACGCCTCCTTCCTCCTGATGACCGGTACCCCGCCGATCTGGGACGACGCCTGGGAGTCGGCCATTCGACCGGCCATCGCCGACCACGGCAAGCACCGCACGGTGGAGGAGATGGTCCACCAGCGGATCGGCGACTACGGGCAGTTTCAGGCCTACATGACCGCGGTGTTCCGCCGCACCGAGGAGTGGCTCGACCAACTGGACCCGTCCGAACTCACCCGGGTGGTCATCAGCCGCCCCTTCCCGCCCCAGGTGGCCAGCACCTACAGCGCCCGGGTGGCCGGGCCCGAGGGCATCACGCTGTTGGACGCCGCCGAGTGCTGGATCTACCAGCACGGACTGCGCCACATGGGGGAGATCGAGTTGGCCCGGGGCCTGGTGGGCCTGGGGGGCATGACCTCCTGAGCGGCCGTCCGGACAGCACGACGACCGCCCGGAGGCGGTCGTCATGGTCGGATGGAGGTCGGGCCGGCCTGGACGTCAGGCGGCCACCTTCTGGCGCTCGGCGGTGCGGGCCGTGCGCTCCTCGGGGCTGACCTTGCGGATGGAGTACCCGCGGTCGGCGGGCGCCTTGGGCTTCTCGGTCGATCCGCTGTGGATCAGCCGGTGCTCCCGCACCGAGTGGTAGAGCACGGGGACGGTGGCGATGACGACGGCCGCAACCATGAGCGGCACCATGATGATGAAGAGTGTCATTGGCGTGTGTCAAGCAGTTGGTGGGGGGATCTGCTTGCCTCCTTCGATCACTACCGTACGAAGGCCCCCGGTGAGCGCACTGGGTCCGACCGTAGGGCCAGCTGAGAGTTGTCTGCCCTGGTCAGAACCCTGATGACTCCAGATCCCAGCTCAGGAAGCTGGTCCGGAGGCCAGATCCCGGTAGTGCTGGCGCCAGATCAGGCGGTACACCCGGGTCCAGCGGGGGATCGACCGCAGGCCGGGGATGAAGGGCAGCAGCGCCAGGATCAGGGTCAGGCCCATCATGAGGGCCCACACCTGGAAGTCGGCGTTGGCCGAGGTGTTGATCGGGGCCACCTGGTACCAGAGGGTGTAGAGCCAGAGCCAGGCCTGGCCCGGGAAGCTCCCCGTCTCGTTCATCATTCCCCACTGGTCGCCGGACAGGTGTTGGCCCTGGGCCTTGTCGGCCAGGTAGGTCCCGTCGGCGATGAAGAGGAGGGGCTTGGTGTAGTCAGTGCCGTAGAACTGGCGGGAACTGAGCAGGGCACCGTCGAGGGCACCGCTGCGGGCCATGGCGGTGAGCGAGCTGACAAGGGTGCCCACCGGACCGTAGGCGCCCGGTGGCACGACGAGCGCACCGTGGCTGGCGTCGGCCTTGGCCACCGCCTTCTCGTAGGCCGCCGTCCAGGCGGCCTGTTGGCTGGCCGGGGCCGTCGTGTAGCGGTCCACGGCGGCCTGCACGGCGGGGCGGTCGGGCAGGGTGCGCAGTGGGGCCAGCACATAGTCGTTCGCCGTGTCGATGGGATGGTGCACGCCGAAGAAGCTCTGCGGCGACACGCCGAGGATCGACTGGCTGGCCCCGGTGGTGGCGTTGTAGGGCGGCCCGTAGGTAGCCGTCCCGCTGGATCCGTCGAGCTCGGCAGCTGCCGTCTGGGCAAAGTCGACCGGGCTGGCCGCCGACCACGACTTGACGGTGACCGGCGTGTCGTCCGGCGACGAGAAGATGACGGCGAGTCCGGTCACCACGATGACCACCACCACCAAGGCGATCAGGAACTCCTTGACCAGGTCGTAGGGACGGTAGGCACCGTGCCACTCGGCGACGTCGCGGTCGGGCTTGAAGCGACGGGCGCGGTGGCCCGGCGAGGTCGGGGCGGCGGGGGTCATGGGCGCTCCCCGTTGGCGGCGACGGACGGAGTGGTCGAATGCCCGCTCGACGGATCGGCCGACAAGGGACCTGGGTCTGGGCCCACGACGTCGGTCTGGTCCGGTGGGGCGAAGGGGGGCACGACGCCCCGCAGCCGCACCAGCAGGACGTGCAGCCCGACCAGTGCTACCACCACCAGGGGAAGGAGGACGATGTGCCACATCAGCATCTGCCCGAAGTTGGTGACGTTGAAGATGGCCCCCGCTCCGGTGGAATTGATCCCGTCCTTGGCCTGGGTGCTGATCCACTGGGCGTCGAAGTTCTGCTGGGACAGGTAGCCGGTGAAGGCGGCGCCCACCGAGACGACGAAGGACACCACGCCCGTGATCCAGGTGGCCCGGCGCTTTCCCCGCCAGGCGGCCATGAAGAACTTGCCCCACAGGTGGATGATCATGGTGAAGAAGAACACCTCGACACTCCACAGGTGCAGCGAGTTGACGAATAGGCCGGTGCTGGAGACGTGCCACCACTGGGGGCCCATGACCGACAGGGCGATCCCGGTGAGGATGACCACGGCCAAAGCGCTCAGGGTCAGGACGCCGAACACATAGATCCACGAGGCCACGTAGGCCGGCTGCCGGTCGGGCATGAGTCGCTCGGGGGGCAGGGCGCCGACGGCGGAGTGACGGAGTCGGGCGCTCCACTGTCCGGCGTCCTCGGGCCGGTCGGCGGCGGCCTCATCGGGGGTTTCGATCGGGTCCGCGACCGGAGACTCGATCACGGCCTCGGCCGGCGGGCCGGTGTCGATGCTCACTGGTCGTTCCCCCCATGGCGGCGGAACGGGATCAGGATGGCGGCCACGAAGACCACCACCATGGCTCCGATGACGATCAGATTGGCCACCGACAGCTGGATGAATCCCCAGTGCACGTAGCGTCCGGGATGATTCAGATCGATGAGGCTCCCGACGAGTTGACTCATGACGGCGGACAGGGTCTGCATGGGTGTGATGACCTCCTGATCTGGAGGTTACGGACCGCCCGTCGGGCTGACCAGGGCCGAAAGTCCCGTGGATGACGACATCTGCTTCGAGGGCCAGGGACCCCCTGGGGGCTACTGCTCGGCCATGATCCGTTCGAACTCGACGATGGGGTTGATCGGGGCCCGCTCGTCGAGGGTGACGGTGACCGAGTGGATGGTGGCCGTACACGGGAACGGAGCCTGGTAATCCTCCCCGACGGCGGGACCGAACTCGTACCCGCAGGTCAACCCGGCGCCGGTGGCGCTGAAGGCGGCCACGGTGAACAGCGGGAACTCGGCCTCGTCCACCCGCTCGCCGTCCACCTCGAGGCGGGCTGGACCCCCGGCGTTCCCGCGGCGTTCGAAGTGGAAGACCACCCGGTGGCGACCGGGGTCGAGGGCCCGCCCCCCGGCCAACTGGTAGGACTCCTTGCCGTACAGGTTGTGCACGTAGCGGGGCCGTCCCTCCCACAGGTGGAGGGAGAAGCCGCCCAGGGCCGATCCCTGGGCCAGCAGCACGCCCTCCACCGCCGGGCCGGCGGGCACGGTGAGGTCCACGGCGATGACATGTCCACGGTTCTTCATGTTGGCCGCCACGGTCTCGGGAACCGGCGAGGTGTCCGGGTAGTAGGTGGTGGTGAGCCGGGGCGCCCGCCGGTCGGGCTTGGGATTGACCAGGGTGTGCAGGATCCGGTTGTCGAGGGGGAGCACCTGGTTGTGCCGGGCCTCCGTCCACCAGCGCTCGATCAGGGCAGCCAAGCGGTCGGGTTCCACATCGGCCAGGTCGTGCAACTCCGTGGGATCCTCGGCCACGTGGTACAGCTCCCAGCGGTCCTCGCTGAACGGGGCGTTCCAGTTGAGGCCGTCGTCGTACAGCGGGCCGATGGGTTTGAAGGTGACCGCTTTCCATCCGTGGTGGTAGAGGGCGCGACTGCCGAACATCTCGAAGTACTGGGTGTCCCGGTGGGGCGGTGCCTTGTCCCCGTCCGGTTCCAGCAGGGGGGCGAAGCTGATCCCGTCGAGGGCGGTCTGGGGCACGTACTCGATGGTGGCGGGCGCGGGGATGCCGGCCAGTTCGAGCACGGTGGGGAGGATGTCGGTGGCGTGGGTGAACTGGCGGCGGATCCCGCCCCGGTCGGTGATGCCGGCGGGCCAGCTGATGATGCAGGGGTCGGCCACCCCGCCCTCGTGGACCTCTCGCTTCCAGCGCCGGAACGGGGTGTTTCCGGCCATGGTCCAGCCCCAGGGGTAGTTGTTGTGGGCCCGGGGCCCACCCAGCTCGTCGATGCGCCGGGCCAGCTCGGCGGGCCCGGCGGGGTCGAAGTTCTGCAGGCGGTTGTCGTTGATGGAACCGGTGGGCCCGCCCTCCGAACTGGCACCGTTGTCGGATACCACCACGATCAGGGTGTCCTGGCGGTCGCCGGTCCGCTCGAGGAACTCGAGCAATCGGGCCAGCTGGGCATCGGTATAGGACAGGAAGGCGGCGAAGCACTCCATGAACCGGGCCGCCACCCGCTGCTCCTCGGCGGGCAGGTCGTCCCACGCCGGGACCCACGCTGGACGGGGGGCCATCTCGGTGCCCGGGGGCACCACGCCCTCGTCGAGCTGGCGGGTGAAGGTCTTCTCCCGCCAGGCATCCCACCCCTGGTCGAAGTGGCCCCGGTAGCGGTCGATCCACTCACGGGGTGCGTGGTGGGGCGAGTGGCAGGCGCCCGTGCAGAAGTAGAGGAAGAAGGGCCGGTCCTCGTCGACGGCCCGCAGATCGGCCAGCTGGGCGATGGCCTGGTCGGCCAGGTCGGCACTCAGGTGGTAGCCCTCCTCGACGGAGCGGGGCGGGGCCACCGAGTGGTTGTCGTGGTAGAGCGCCGGAACGAACTGGTGGGTTTCCCCACCGTGGAACCCGTACCAGCGGTCGAAGCCGCGGGCCAGGGGCCAGCTGTGACGGGGAGCGGCCATGGACGTCTCGTCGTCGGGGGTCAGGTGCCACTTGCCCACGGCGTAGGTGGCATACCCCTGGTGGCGCAGGATCTCGGAGAGGAAGCCGTTCTCCTTGGGGATCTCCCCGTTGTAGCCGGGGAACCCGACGGCCAGGTCGGCCACCCGGCCCAGCCCGTTGCGGTGGTGGCTGCGCCCGGTCAGGAGGCAGGCCCGGGTGGGTGAGCACAAGGCGGTGGTGTGGAAGTTGGTCAGTCGGAGCCCGTCGGCCGCCAGTCCGTCGATGGTCGGCGTGGCGATGTCGGAGCCATAGCAGCCCAGCTGAGCGAAGCCCACGTCGTCGAGGACCACCAGCACCACGTTGGGGGCGCCCGCCGGTGGAACGGCCCCGGGCGGCCACCAGGGCGTGGAGTCGCGCCAGTCGTCGCCGATGACACCTTCGAACGGGGGAGTCTCCATCACGACCTCCTGATCGTCTCGTGGGTCCCGGCCATCATGCCGCGGGCCCGGGACCCCGCGCCCCGACGGGTCCGGCCTCAGGGGGCGGGGGACTCGGACGGGGACAGGGACAGTACGGAACGGCCGCCCAGCACGGGTCCCTCCGAGTGCAGGTGGCAGCGGACACTGGTGTCGCCCTCGGCGGCGAAGGGGGCCGGGTCCACCCGGCGGCACACGTCCATGACGTAGGCACACCGGGGGGCGAACCGGCAGCCCGTGCGCGGGCCGGGCTCGGTGTCTATCTCGCCGCGCCGGACGATCTGGCGTCGGCTCCGCCCCAGATCGGCTCCCGACAGCACGGTGACGTCGGTGCCGTCCACTTCCACCGACCCGGCGGTGGGTTCCACGATGCGGACCACCAGTCGGGCCAGGGTGGACTTCCCCGACCCGCGGTCACGCAACAGAGCCGATCCTTGTGACTGCGGTCACGATATCCCACCCCCGTCGTCGTCACATGGTGAACCGGACGGCCCTCCGCCGGCTCCCGGGGGGATCCGGGACGGAGGGGAGGAGCGGAGGGTGCGGGTGCGTCACCGGGGCGAGACCCGAACGGCCACCGTGGCGATGCCCTTTCGGCGAGCCCCGCACCTACCATTGACAGGCCATGACCACCCACCGCCCTCGGGGCTCCTCCGCTCCGAAGGGACGCGTGACGGTCGTCGTGGCTGCGGCGGCGTTGGCCGTGGGAGCCCTCGTGCTCGCCGCCACGGCCGGCGCCGGATCGACCTCGGCCCACGCCGGCCCCCGGCCGGCACCGGTCCGGACCCCGGAGGTCATCCCGGGCACGTACGTGGCGTTGGGGGACTCCTACACCTCGGGGCCGGCTATCCCTACCCAGCTCGGGTCGGGTACCACCCCGGCGGCCCCGGCGGCCTGCCTCCGCTCGTCCGAGAACTACCCATCGCTCACCGCGCGGGCCCTGGGTCTCCACCTGGTCGACGTCAGCTGTGGCGGCGCCACCACCGATGACCTGGACCGATCCCAGGGCAGCGGCATCCCGGCCCAGCTGTCGGCCCTCCAACCGACGACGGCTCTGGTCACCGTGGGTATCGGTGGCAACGACCTCGGCTTCTCGACCATCGCCACCAACTGCGCCTCCTACACCCCGTGGGGCCCGACCCGGGTGGGGTGGAGCTGTCAGGACCACTACGACACCGGTGGGGTGGACCAGCTGGCCGGCGCGGTGGTGGCCGTGGGGGCCAAGGTGGCCCGGGTCCTGGCCGACGTGCACCAGCGAGCCCCGGGGGCCGAGGTGTTCGTGGTCGGCTATCCCGACATCGTCCCACCCACCGGATTTGGATGCTGGCCCTCCCTGCCGTTCCGGGCCGGCGATCTCGACTTCTTGAGGGGGGTGGAGGCCGAGCTCGACTCGGCGCTGGCCGGCGCGGCGGCCGACGCCGGGGACTACTTCGTCGACATGGCCACCCCCAGTGCCGCCCACAGCGCCTGCACGGCCCCGGACACCCGGTGGGTGGAGCCGGTTCTGCACCCCTCGGGCTCGTACCCACTCCACCCCGGGGCCTCCGGCATGGCCGGCATGGCCGGCGTGCTCGAAGGGTCCATGGTCTCCTCCGGGGTGCACTGACCGGTTCCCCGGGCCGGCCGCACGGGCCGTAACCTCCGATCCAGTGCCACCTCCTCCCTTCGGCTCTCGAGTCCTGGTGCGCCTCCACGTGGACCTGTCGCGCCGCTATCCCCAGCCGGGACCGGCGGCCCTGGCGGTGGCGGTGGCGGTGGCCGTGGTCGGCTCGGTGGCCGCCGACCGGTTGCTGATCTGGCTGTGGACCGGCGTGGCCCCAACCGACCGCGGCTACGGGCACTTCCGGTTCGCCGACTACGCCACCCTGACCGCGTTCGGGGTGCTGGCGGCCGGCGCCGCCTGGCCGATGGTGTGCCGGATCTGCCCCACGCCCCGGTGGCTGTTCCTCCGCCTGGCCGGGCTGGTCACCCTGGTGCTCTGGATTCCCGACCTCGTCCTCCTGATCGGTCGGCAACCACCGCCGGACGTGGCCGTCCTGATGGTCCTGCACGTGCTCGTGGCCGTGGTCACCTACCACTCCCTCGTCCGCCTGGCGCCACCGCGCGCAGTGGGCGAAGGGGAGGACACCGCTCCCGTGCCGACCGTCGACCCGCTGGCCCGCCGGTCCACCGTCCTGGCCGTGCTGGTCGGAGTGGAGTTCGGGCTGGGCGTCGCCACGCTGGTGCTGGTCCCCTCGGGACGATCCACCGGGTGGTGGCCGGAGCAGGGCACCGTGGTCTATGGGGCCCACGCGCTCGTGGGTCTGCCTCTGACCGTGCTGGCTGTCCACTTCCTCCTCCAGACCCGCCGGTCGCTCCGCCTGCTCCGCCTGGGCGGCTGGATCGGTGGGGTGGGTGTGGCCATCGCCGGAGCGGGTGGCGTGCTGGCCGTGTCGCACCCGCTCCGGCTGGTCGGCGTGGCCCTCATGCTCGTGGGCCCGGTAGCGGCGGCCTTCGGCTATCTGATCCCTACCTTCGACCGGCTCTCGGAACGATCGGTGCCCGATGGAAGTGGGTAGACCGTGGGCTGAGGGGCCAGGTCATGCCGGCGGGGACTCGGGAAAGGGATGGCCGTAGCGATCGAGGTGGGCGCGCTCGGCCACGGGCAGCCGCCGGGGACGGCCGAGGGGGCGGACCGGCCAACCGAGGGGGACGACCGCCATGGGCCGGACGGTGTCGGGGAGGCCGAGGAGGGCGGCCAGCTCGGCCGAGAACAGGGTGGCCAAGGTGGTCATGGCTGATCCCAGGCCGAGGGCGGTGGCCGCCAGCAGCAGGTTCTGGGTGGCCGGATAGACCGAGGACGGCAGGGTCGACTCGAGGCCGAGGGCACGATCGCCACACACCACGACCAGTACCGGGGCCCCGGCCATCCCCGTCTCCGCACCCCGGTCCACCTCGTCGAGGAGCGCCGCCGGCAGGCGACCCTCGGAGTGGGCGCGACCGCCCTGGCGCCAGGCCTGCCGGGTGAGGGCCGCCACCTGGCCGCGGAGGTCGTCGTCCCGGACGACCACGAACACCCAGGGCTGCTTGTTCTCGGCGCTGGGAGCGTGGGTGGCGGACCGGAGGCACTGTTCGACCAACCGGTCGGGCACCGGTCGGCCGTCGAACTGTCGGCAGGCCCGCTGGCGGAGGACGACCTCGAAGAACGAGGCGTCCGGGCCGGGACCGGGGCTCGGGACGGAAGGGGGAGCGGCCACAGTGAGCCCGAATCTAGCGATCTCCGGGGCCGGCCGACCGGCCGCCACGATGGGAGGTGAACCGGCGGAGTGGCAGGATGGCCAGATGGTCATCGAACGGTTGGCAGTCCAGCGCACCATCGAGGCGGAACCGGCGGCGATCTTCCGGCTGCTCTGCGACCCGAGGGGCCATGTAGCTATTGACAGTTCGGGGATGCTGATGGCTGCCTCCGGAGAGCCGGTGTCGGCCGTGGGGGACTCCTTTGTGGTCCACATGGACCGAGAGGGCCTGAACGACTACCCGATGGGTCGTTACGACGTGACCGTCTCCATCACCGAGTACCGGCCCGACCGCGAGATCGCCTGGACCGTGCTCGGTGAGATCCGCCCACCTCTGGGTCATGTCTACGGCTACCAGCTGGAGCCGGAGGGAGCGGGCACCCTGGTCACCTCGTACTACGACTGGTCGAACATCGACCCCACCTGGAGGGAGGCCGGTATCTTTCCGGTGCTCTCCGAGGGGGCGCTCCGGGCCACCCTCGGGATCCTCGACCGGACGGTGCGGGGCGGCGGGCGCTACCCGGCCTGAACACCCCGGTCCCGACGGCCCCGGTCCCGGACCCGGAATCGCCCAAGCCCCCCGCCCAATTGGTCGATAGCCCACCCTGTGAGGGCGGAGCGGGCCGGCGAGCGTGGGGAACCCTCCAACGTCTTGGACCTGAAGGCGTCGGGACTTCGGCCCTGGCTCTGGGTCACCTTCGCCGTGCTGGTGGCAGCCCTGAACGTCTACACCGCCCTCCTTGTCTTCGTCCCGGCCAGTGACGACTGGCTCTGGCTGGGCGGATGGGCGAACTGTGGGGTGGAGCTGGTGGCCAGCACCCTGTGCATCGCCCGCGGCCTCGTCAGCCCGCGCGGTCGGGGCGCGGCCGTGGTCCTCGGCCTCAGCCTTCTGTCGTGGACGGTGGGCGACATCGTCCTCACCGTCGAGTCGCTCGGGGGGGCCACCCCGTCCACCCCGTCCCCGGCCGACGCCTTCTACGTGGCCTTCTACCCCTTGGCCTACGCCGGCGTGCTGCTGTTCATGCGGGGGAAGGTGGGCAGGCTGGCCCCGTCCCAGTGGCTGGATGGAGCCATTGCCGGGCTCGGGGCCGCCGCGGTGTGCGCGGCGTTCGCCTTCCACGGCCTCGTCAATTCGACCGGCACCGGCGAGGCCGGGACCCTGACCAACCTGGCCTACCCCGTCGGTGACGTGCTCCTCCTGGGCCTGGTGGTCGGGGGCTTCGCCGTCCTGTTCGGGAGGTGCCGCACGTCGTGGGCCCTGCTGGCCGCCGGCATGGCCCTCAACGCGGTGGGGGACACCTCCAACCTCTTCCCCAACTCCTTCGGTGCCACCCGCTTCGGCATCGTCTTCGACGCCATCGCCTGGCCGGCGGCCATCGTCATGATGTCCATGGCGGTGTGGCTCCGCCAGCGCCCGGCTGACCAGTTGACGTCGGACCGGCCGTCGCGCTCCCTGCTCCCCAATCTGGCCGCCGCCGGCGCACTGGTCATCGTCTTCACCGACAGCTTCCACACCATCGGCCATGTGGCCATCGGCCCGGCCACCGCCACCCTGTTGATGGTGGGCATCCGGTTGGCCCTGTCCATGCGCGAGATCCGTGCCCTCAGCGAGGAACGCCACCGCCAGGCGGTGACTGACGACCTGACCGGGCTGGCCAACCGGCGCTGCCTGTTCCGGGTGCTCCACGCCTTCTTCGACGAGCACCGCCATACGGGGATCGAGCGGAGTCTGGCCTTCCTCTTCGTCGACCTGGACCACTTCAAGGAGATCAACGACTCGTTCGGCCATCCGGTGGGCGACCAACTGCTGCGGCAGCTCGGCGAGCGGCTGTCGGAGTCGCTGCGGGAGCACGATCTGCTGGTCCGGCTGGGCGGTGACGAGTTCGCCGTGGTCCTGATCGACGGGGATGCCGCCTACGCCACCTCCGTGGCCGAGCGTCTGACGGCCAGCCTGGGCCAGCCCTTCGCCCTCGACGCCGTCAGTGCCCTGGTCAGTGCCAGCATCGGCATCGCCGTGGCGCCCATTGACGCCCAGGACAGCGAGGAGCTGGTGCGCTGCGCCGACGTGGCCATGTACCGGGCCAAGCTGGGTCATATCCCGTTCGCCCATTTCGAGCCCCAACTCGACGAGGACGGGGGCCAGGTGCGGATGCTGGAGGAGCTTCGGGCCGCCATCGACGAGCGACAGCTGGTCCTGCACTATCAGCCGCAGGTCGATCTCCGGAGCGGCGAGGTGTGGGCTTCGAGGCTCTGATTCGATGGGGCCACCCCCGGTTGGGCCTGGTCCCACCCGACCGGTTCCTGCCCCTGGCCGAGGAGGCCGGGCTCATGGGGGACATCACCCAGTGGGTACTGGCCGAAGCGACGGCGCAATGTGCCGTGTGGAGGGGTGACGACCACCCGGTCACCGTGTCCGTCAACGTCTCGCTCGGCGACCTGCTCCGGCCCGACGTGGTGGACACCATCCGTCGTCACCTCGATGGACAGGGGCTCCCGGCCGGGGCCCTGGTGCTCGAGATCACCGAGACCGGGGTCATCGACCAGTTCGGGACGGCCTCGCTGGTCATCGACGAACTTCGCGGGCTCGGGGTGATCGTGTCGATCGACGACTTCGGCGCCGGGGTGACCTCATTGGCCTACCTCGGCCGCCTGGCCGTGGGGGAGCTCAAGCTCGATCGGTAGTTCATCACCGGGATCGGCGGGGATGATGACGAACGGGTGCGCCACCTGGTCGGGTCGACCGTCGACCTGGGCCACGCCATGGGACTCCGGATCGTGGCCGAGGGCATCGAGGACGCCGGCACCTTGGCCGCACTCACCGATCTCGGGTGCGACCTGGCCCAGGGCTACTTCCTGGCCCCGCCGAAGCCCCCCGACGCCCTCCGGTTCGAGTCGGCGGCGGCCCGGGTGCTGGCGGGCACCCTCGGCTGATCCTCAGTCCTCGCCGTCGGCGCCGGCGCCCCGCCGGAGGCGGTGGCGCTGGTCCTCGGGGGTGATGGTGCCGGGCTCGGTGGTGGTGAGGAAGTCGGTGAGGATGGCGACGAACGCCTCGGGGGCCTCCGATTGGGGGAAGTGCCCGACCCCGGGCAGCACCTCGAGGCGACTGTGGGGTGCGGCCTTCAGCGCTTCGTAGGCGTGGGCCACGGGGATGATCCGGTCCTGCTCGCCCCAGACGATCAGGGTGGGGATCTGCTCGGCCAGGTAGAGGCGGTCCATGGCGCTGACCGTCTGACCTCCCGGGTCGATCACCGAGCGCATGGTGCGCACGAACGCCCGTCGGTGCTCGACCTGGGTGAGGGAACGATAGGAGTGCCAGACCTCGACGGCCGGAACGCTCCGGAATCCGACCCGCTCGGCCAGCCGGGCGACGCTGTCACCCCAATCCCGGACGAACGACGGGAAGACCACCGGCAATACGTACTCGGCCGCCGGCAGGGTGACCAGGCGGAGTACCCAGTTGACGTCCCGCCCCAACCCTCCGGCGTCCACGAGCACCAGGCGCTCGCAACGGTCGGGGAACTGGTAGGCGAACTGCATGGCCACGCCCCCGCCGAAGGACTGACCCACCACCGTGGCCCGGTCGATACCCAGCACAGCCAGGAGGTCGCGCATCCAGTTGGCGAAGTTGCCCAGCGAGTAGTCACCCGAGGGCTTGTCCGAGTGCCCGTGGCCCACGAAGTCAGGGGCGATGACGGTGTACTCCTGGGCCAGGAGTTCCATGGCCGGGATCCACGTCTGGGAGCTACCGGCGATCCCGTGAAGCAGCAGGAGGACCGGGCCGGTTCCGCCTCGCCGGTAGGCCATCCGGTGCCCGTGGATGGTGGCGTACCCCACGGGAAACGTCCCCGCGGGCCCCGGAACGGGTGGCGTTGCCGTCGGACCCTCCTCAGCCATCCGGCTACCGCCCTTCCGGGCCAGAGGCGGCTCGGCCGTCCACGGCCAACCCCGGGATGATGTCGGGATCCGGCTCCACCGACTGCATGGCCAGGGCCTCGACGGCCGCCCCGAACAGGGTCCACTCCTGAAGCTCCCCGTGCGGACCGGTCGGTCGCATGAAGGAGGGCAGGCCCCCCTCGATGTACTGCCGGAGGGCGTATCCCTCGCTCAGGGCGGTGCTGGCGATGGTGTACTGCCGCAAGGTCCACGGGTCGCGGAAACGAAGGCCGAGGTAGGCCATGAAGTCCTCGGTGGTGGCGTCCCAGAACTCGGTGATGGACGCGTAGCCGTCGCGCAGGGCGCTCTGGACCCGGCTGCGCAGCTCGGAGGGCGAACTGGTGGTGGCTATGGCCACCACCGAGATCCACAGGGGCCAGTTCGGAGAGTTCAACAGGGACTCGCTACTGGTCGCTCCGACCAAACGGCACAGTTCGCGCATGGCGCCCATGCGCAGCTCGGGGGTGGACAGGTCGAACCCGTCGAGGAAGGCGTGCGTGGCGTTGAGCGTCTCCTCCACCTCGGGGCGCTCGACGTCACGGGCGATGGCGGAGAGCACGTCGGCCTGGAAGTCGGCTTGGTTCTCCCACACCCGGCGGATGACCGAGGCGTTGGTCAGCTGGATGCCCTCGACGCGCTCGACCCGTTCGAAGACCCGCTTGAAGGTGAGATTGTCGGTGCCGGTCTCGATCCCCTCGTCCTGCAGGATGGCTCGCCCCGCTGCCAGGAGCACGGCCCGCAGCTCGTCACGGCTGAGCCGGGTCTTCGGCGGGTCGCTCACGGTTGTGGCCGGCCACTGTCGGCACCGAAGTCAGGTCGCGGCATGGCCCCATCATGGGCCGAACCGTCAGAGGTGTCGAACACGGTGCCCGGCCGGCTCGGGGATCGCCGACGGCGGGGCCCCGTGCCTGGTGGTGGCCTCGCCGATCCTGCCCGAACCCCCGTTGCAACTATTGGTTGCGATGGGCCGGGATTACCGGTACGGTTTCCGGCGGCGGCGGATCCCGAGCCTGCTCTGGGCTCGCGGTACGGAGGGGCGATCCCGAAGATTCCACTCCTGTACCGCGACTGCAGGCCTGACGGGCACCCGGAGGCGGCCGGGTCGCCCGTTCGCCCGTCCCGTCCGCCCATCCGTACTTCGCCCCTCCCGTCCGATGGCGGGAGCCCAGGGCCGGACCGTTCGGCGATGTGGGCCCGGGACCGCTAGGTTCGCCCCGTGGATCGGAGCCTGGAGACCCTGTTCGACCAGCAGGAGATCGACGAACTCCTGACCGTGTACGCCAACGCCGTCGACGACCGGGACTGGGACCGGTTGGGCTCGGTATTCGCTCCTGACGCCCAGCTCGACTACCGCTCGGCCGGCGGTATCCGGGGTGGGTTCCCCGAGGTGCGCCAGTGGCTCTCCGAGGTCCTACCCCTCTTCACCTGGACCCAGCACCTGGTGGTCAACCGCACGGTGACCATCGAGCCGGACGGCGATGCGGCCCGGGCCCGCTCGGACTTCCACAACCCGAACGAGATGGTCATCGACGGGCAGCCATGGCTCTTCGTGGTGGGTGGTCGATATCACGACCATCTTCGTCGTCTGTCGGTGGGATGGCGCATCACCCGACGGGTCGAGGAGACGCTGTGGTGGCACCACCCCATGCCGGGCCTGCCGGCCACGCCGTACCCCCTGCCCGACGACGCCATGGACTGACGTCGGGGCGCGGTCCCTGCCCGGCATGCCACACTGGTCGGGGCGGACGTCCTGGTCCGCCCGGGGAAGGGGGACTCATGGGGAACGTCCGTTACGGGGCCCGGCCGCCTGAACAGGTCCGCAACCGCGAAGTGGAGGCGACCACCTCGCCCATCTGGTCCCGGGCCGTGACCGTGGTCTTCGAGACCGATCCCGAGGCCATCGCCTCGGTCCTGCCCCGACCGCTCGAGCCCTCGATCCCTACAGCCCGACTCCGGATCGCCGTGGTGGACATGGGCACCGGGCTCAAGCCGTTCGGGGCCGGCTGGTTCGGGGTCCGGGCCCGACACGGGGACACCGAGGGTGAGTACGCCCTGTTCATGCCCATGACGTCCGAGCAGGCCACCGTGGGCGGTCGCGAGACGTTCGGCGAACCCAAGAAGATCGCCGAGATGGACCTCATGGTGGAGGGCGACACCCTGAGCGCCCGCGTGGCCCGGATGGGATCGACGGTGGCCGAGGTGAGTGGGACTCTCGGCGCCGAGGCCCCGGGCTACGAGATCGACAAGCTCGACTTCTACTTCAAGCTGCTGCCCGACCCGTCGGGATCAGGGCTCGAGGGTGACCCGGCCTTCGTCTACTGCCGGCGCCACGAGCTGGCCCGGGTGGTCCGTCCGGTCAGCGGGGAGTGCAAACTGCTGGACGCCCCGCTCGATCCCATCGCCGACTTTCCCGTGCGCAAGGTGGTGTCGTTCGAGTACGCCGAGCTCTCCTCCTCTCAGCGGGGCGAGGTGGTGGGCCGGGTACCGGCCGAGTGGTTGGAGCCCTACATGCACCAGCGGTACGACGACCTCTCGGTACTGGGGGCCAAACGATGAACGAGGTGCCGGCCAGTGGATCGGATCGCTACATCGTGGTGTCGGCCGACGGGCACGCCGGCCTGGCCTGCGAGCAGTACCGTCAGTACCTCGCCCCCAAGCACCACCCAGCCTTCGACGACCACCTGGCCGAGCGGATGGCCCACCGGGAGGAGTCGCTGGCCTTCAACTACGACTACATCATGGGTTGGGAGAAGGACAACGAGGAGGGGCTGAAGGGGGCCTTCGACCCGGTGATCCGGGACAAGGAGCTCGATGCCGACGGTGTCTCGGCCGACGTGCTGTTCGCCGACGCCGACGCCATCACGGGGATGGCCTCCCCGCCGTTCGGGGCCGGCCTGTTCGCCGGCGCCATCGAGGATCCCGAACTGGCCTTTGCCGGGGCCCATGCCCATAACCGGTTCCTGGCCGAGATGTGCTCGCACTCACCCCACCGGCGAGGCGGTATCGCTCTCGTGCCCATCACCCACGACATCGCCCGGGCCGTGACCGAGATCGAGTGGGTGGCGGCCCAGCCCGGCATCCGCGGCATCATGATCCCGACCATGTGGCGGAGCCGGGCGCCGTACAACGACGCCGTCTACGACCCCGTGTGGGCGGCCTGTGCCGACACGGGCCTCCCCGTCCATACCCACTCCGGTGAGGCCCCTATGGAGGAGTACGGGGACCACACCGGCGTCTACCTGGCCGAGGTGGTCTGGTGGGCGGTGCGGCCGGCCTGGCACCTGCTGTTCAGCGGGGCGTTCGAGCGTTACCCGGAGCTCAAGTTCGTGGTGACCGAGGCCGCGGCGTACTGGGCCCCCGACATGATGTGGAAGTGGGACCAGTACATGGGGGGCGGGCATACCACCAAGAAGATGGCTGCCCTCCTGAAGGGCAAGATCTCCAAGCTTCCCTCGGACTACTTCGGCACCAACATCTTCATCGGGGCCTCCACCATGTCCAAAGAGGAGATCCGCCGGCGGTACATCATCGGCACCGATGTGGTGATGTGGGGGACCGACTACCCGCACCCCGAGGGCACATGGCCTCACACGGCGGCCAAGCTGACGTCCGACTTTGCCGAGGTGCCGGTGGACGACACCGC
The DNA here is from genome assembly GCA_038210245.1 of Acidimicrobiales bacterium. Lineage (GTDB taxonomy): Bacteria > Actinomycetota > Acidimicrobiia > Acidimicrobiales > RAAP-2 > Bog-756. The sequence goes on along the minus strand of JBBQWW010000004.1, from coordinate 22,454 downwards.
CGAGATGCTGGGGCTCACCGCGGCCAAGGTCTACGGGTTCGATCTGGGCGCCCTCAAGCCCATCGCCGACCAGATCGGCCCCTCCCCCGACTCACTGGGCCAGGACCACACCCGGTTCAGCGACCCGGCCGAACGGGCCGGCGCCCGGTGGTGGAAGGCCGAGTACGGACTCCAACCGGGCTGAGGTCAGCGCGTACCGGGCCCCCGTGCTCACCACGAGCGGAGCACCTGGTGACGGTCGAAGGCGTTGCAGGTCGAACCGGTCGGGTAGTCGTCGACCGGTAGCGGGGTGGCCACCTCGGCCACGGTGGGCCCGATCTTCCCGCCGACGGCGCGCAGCGCCTCGAGGTCGAATCCGTAGCGAAGGGCGGCGTTGACCTCCACCATCTGCTGGGTCTCGAGCGGGTCGCACGTGCCGAAGGCAGCCCGCAGCGCCTCGCGGCTGAAGGGGTAGCTTCCCTCGGAGTGGGGGTAGTCGGCGCCCCACATGATCCGGTCCACGCCGACCTCGTGACGCAGGGCCGACTCGGTGGCCCGCAGGAAGCTGGCCCCCACCGACACGTTGCGCTGGAAGTACTCGGATGGTGCCATGGACATGCCCTTGGCCGCCGCACCGAAGAAGGTGGCCTCGGCGGCGTCGCCCAGGGTCATCCGGCCGTAGAACCAGTCGAGCGTCTCGAGGCCCCGGGGCAGCCAGGCCAGACCCTGTTCGGTGAGGACCACCTGCAGGCCGGGATGGCGCTCGAAGATACCGCCGAAGATCAGGTGCCAGAGCGAACGGTGGGAGAACCAGGGCAGCTCGACCAGCATGATGGCCCGGGCCACCTCGGCGTCGCCGTAGTCAGGGATCCCGCCCCCTCCGTGGATGTTGACCACTACCCCGAGCTCCTCGCACAGGGTCCACAGGGGCTCGTAAGCCGGGTCCCACAGGGGTGGGAGGCCGGATCCGGGTGGGAGGGACGGCAGCAGGATCCCCCCGAACGGAGCGAAGGCCGAGGCCGCCCAGCGCACCTCGGCCAGGGCGTCGTCGATGCGGTTGGCGAAGATCTGGGCCACGCCGGCCCGCCGGCCCGGGGCCTGCGCACAGAACTCGGCCAACCAGCGGTTGTGGGCCTGGAGGCCGGCCCACCGACGGTCGTACTCCGACTCGGACGGGGGCAACGCCACCAGGCTGCCCTCCTCGAAGAAGGGCGGCACCGTGTTGGGGAAGAGCACCTCGGCGGTGATTCCGTCGGCGTCGTTCTCGGCCAGTCGCCGCTCCGAGTCCCAGCTGCGGTAGGCGGTGGGGGCCAGCAGGTCGGCGAAGGGGTTGACGTAGGTGGCGGCCCAGGCGTCGAACTCGTCACGCCAGGTGGCGCTGAGGTAGGGGCGGTAGTCGGGGATGTCGGCCCCGGCATGGGCGTCGGCCGAGATCACCGTGTACCGGTAGTCCGGCTTGAGGGGTTGGGTCATGAGTTCCCCCCGGTGGCGATGGTCCGGAGAGGGCCCGAGGCGGTTGGCACTCAGGCCAGCCCCTCGAGGGCGGAGGGGGGAAGCGACCCCTGGGCAATGGCGTCGGCCCGGGCGTGGAGCAGGCGACCGGCCTGGTCGAGATGATGGCCGATCACAAAGCGTCCCTCCTTGACCCCCTGGACGGCGAAGCGCCCCAACTCGGCGAGGTCCACGACGTCGGTGGGGCGGCCGGCGGCGGCCAGGGTCGCCTTGAACTCGGCGAAGGTGGTGCCGGGGGCCGGAGGCCGGGGCCGCTGGCGGGCCAAGGCCTCGGGACGGTTGCGCTGGGCCTCCCACAGGCCGGTTTCGAGCAGCCCCCCCGACGGGTAGAAGACCGACGCCGACAGCTTGGTCCTCTGGGCCAGGAACTGGTGGGCCAGGGCCTCGGTGAAGCAGCTGATGGCGGCCTTGGACGAGGCGTAGACCGAGGCGTAGGGGACCGGGGCGATGCCCCCGTCGCCCGAGGAGGTGGTAACCACCACCCCGGGCTGGTCCGAGGCGATCATCCGGGGTACGAAGGCCAGCACCCCATGGGCCGTCCCGAAGACGTTCACCCCGAAGCACCACCGCCAGTCGTTGGGCTCCTGGTCCCAGGGATTGCCGCCCCCGCCGGAGGTCACCCCGGCATTGTTCCAGAGGACGTGACAGGCCCCGTGGCGATCGAAGACCAGGTCGGCGAGCGCCTCCACCGAGCTGGGGTCGGAGACGTCGGTAACCACCCCTGTGACGTCCCCCCGGGGGGCGAGCTCGGCCACCGTGGCCTCGAGAACCGGCGCCTCGATGTCGGCGATGATCACCCGGGCCCCCTCGTCGAGCAGCGCCTCGACGATTCCCCGACCGATGCCGGCGGCGCCGCCGGTCACCACGGCCACCTTCCCCTCCAGGTCTTCCACGTCATTCCCCCTGGTGCTTCGCCGCCCGGGCCCTTGCCCGTACCGGGGCCATCGTGGCACAGCCCTACCGGTCCCGCTCCGATGGGCGGGATTGGCGTGTCGGCGAGTACCGTCTCGCCCCATACCGGAGAGCTCACGCGCCCGGTCGGACGTCCCTGGAGGTTTTGTGCCCCTCGACCGGCAAGCCCGTGCCCTACTCGACCAGATCGCTGCGCTCGGCAGCCCGCCCCTGACCGAGCAGTCCCCCGAGGAGGCCCGGGCCGGCTACGCCCTCCTGGCCGCCATGGCCGGGGCGCCCGGGGAGTCGGTCCCCACCGAGGACCGCACGGTGCTGGGGCCGAGCGGCCCCATTCCGATCCGTGTCTACCGCCCCGCCGGGGCCACTCCGCTTCCGGTGGTCATGTACTTCCACGGAGGCGGATGGGTCATCGGCGACATCGCCTCCGTCGACGCCGCCTGTCACCGGTTGGCCGCTGGCGTCCCCGCCGTGGTGGTGAGCGTTGACTACCGCCTGGCGCCCGAGCACCCGTATCCCGCCGCGGTCGAGGACTGCGACACGGTCACGGGTTGGGTGGCGGATCACGCCGCCGAACTGGGCGCCGATCCGCGGCGCCTGGCCGTGGCCGGCGACAGCGCCGGCGGGAACCTGGCCGCCGTGGTGGCCCGGCGGGCGCGCGACCGGGGTGGACCCCCCATCGCCTTCCAGCTCCTGATCTACCCAGGAACGGACATGACCCGATCCCTCCCTTCGCACACCGAGAACGGCACCGGCTACCTGCTCGACACCGACACCATGGCCTGGTTCATCGACCTCTACCTGGACGGTGCCGATCCCCGGCAGCCCGACGCTTCACCGCTCTTCGTCGACGAGCTGTCGGGTCTGCCGCCCGCCCTGGTGGTGACAGCCGAGTTCGACCCGCTCCGGGACGAAGGGGAGGCCTACGCCGAGCGCCTGTCCTTGGCCGGGGTGCCGGTGGTGCTGTCCCGGTACGACGGGATGATCCACGGCTTCTACGGCCTCGACAACCTCTTCGACGCCGCCCAACGGGCCACCGTTGAGACGGTAGCGGCGCTGCAGGCCGGGTTGGCGTGAGCAGGCCACCGCGCCACCCCGACGGGCCTCCGCCCCCGCGTCGGGCCGGATCGGTCCGGCGGACGTCGACCGTGCTCATGACCTGGCCCGGTGGCCTGGGTACGGACCTCCACCTCACCGGCCGCTGCCGCGACCTCCTGACCCCGGCCGAGGGTCCCGCCGTGGTGGTGGACTCCGCCGACTTGTCCGCCGTGACCAACCGGGGACGGACCATCGAACGCATCACCAGCGAACCACCGCTGCCCGGGTTGGAGCGACTGGTCGGCGGCACGGCGGGCGGCAACCTGCGCAAGGCCATCGCCCGGGAGTTACCCGATCAGGTGGAGACGGGGACGCCGCTCCATCTGTTGGTGGACGACCTGGCCGGGTCCACGCTCATCTCCGGATTCGCCTTCTTCCGGAGGTCCGACCAGTTCCCCGAGTTCGCCGAGACCATGGCGAAGTCCCGACCACGCATGACGGTCAACATCTGCTCGGGGTTCCGGACCGGCGCCAGCTCCCTGGCCGCCGACGGGACCCTCTCGGGCCTGCCCCAGAACGTGGCGCCGGTTGGTCCGCTGGCCGACCCAGCCGATCCCTCGGGGTGGCACCCCCTCGACGACCCTCCGGCGGTAGCCATGCGACGGGCCCGCCGCATCGACGTGTGGGAGGAGGGGGACCAGCTGGTCGTCGACACCATGTTCCGTGACAGCTGTTGGGACCCGGACGGCTCCGAGGTGGCCGTGCACGAGTACCGGCTGTGGGCCACCGCCGACCGGACCACGGGCACCTTGACCTCGGTCGACGCTCAGCCCCGGGTGCTGCCCTACGTGGAGTGCCCCCTGGCCGCGCCCAACGCCCAGTGGCTGGTGGGCACCCCTCTGCGGGAGCTGCGGAGGGCGGTACTCGACCGGCTGCGGGGCGAGGACTGCTGCACCCACCTGAACGACGCTCTCCGGGCCCTGGCCGAGGTACCTCTGCTGGCCGACGCCCTACGTCGGGGGTAGGCGGCGGGCAGAAACCGGCCAGCCGACGCGGCCCCCCGGCCCGGACGGGAATGGCCGTGGCAGTATCGCCCGGTGCGGTTCCACGCAGAACACTTCTTTCCGGCCCCGAGCGCCGCCGTGGCCGACCTGCTGGCCGATCCGGCTTTCTCGCTGGGCCTCTCCCTTCCCGACCTCGATCAGCCCGAGCTCCTCGAGGCCACCGACGACGGGGACGTCGCCACCGTCCGGCTCCGGTACGAGTTCGTCGGTCGGCTCGACCCGATGGCCCAACGCCTGATCGGCCCCGACCGCCTGGCCTGGGTCCAAGAGGTCACCGTGGTTCGGTCCTCCGCCTCCGGACTCCTGGGCTTCGAGGCGGAACGGGACCCCCGCCGGCTGCACGGGAAGGCCAGCTTCGTCCTGGAGCCGTCCGGGGCGGGCACCTTGCGGCGCCTCGACGGTGAGTTGGTGGTGGCCGTCCCGGGCATCGGACGGATGGCCGAGCGGCGGATCGTGCCGGGTCTCCTGGCCCGGCTGGACATCGAGGCGGAGGCGGCCGGGGCGAAGCTGTCCTGAGGCAGTAGGCGGCCTGACGTCGGCGTCGGCGTCCGAGCGGCGTTGTTTGGATCCCTACGGTCTCGCCCCACTAGCGTCGGCGGCCATGGCCAACGGCCGGCGGGGCCACCTCCACCCACTCGCCGTTCACCCCTCTGAACAGAGTGGTGCCGGCAACGACGACGTCTTCTACCCCGGGGTCCCCGGAGCGACCTACAACGTGGCCACCGGCCTCGGGACCCCCCGACTTCAGCCGACTGGCCGCCGACTTGAAGGGCTGACGGCCGGGCGGCGTCGACGGCCGAGGCCCCGCACCCGGCCGGCACGCCGGGCTGGGCATCTCGAGGCCGTGCGCCTACCGGACCCCCCGATTCCACCAGCGGGGGTCGGTGGCGGCCACCTCGGTGAGCCACGAGAAGTGGTGCCGGGCCGATCGCCGCAGGAGGGGCAGGGTGGCCACGCCGACCAGGGCCCACCGGCGCCGACCGGGGGCCAGCTCGCTGATGAGGGAGAGAGCGGAGGCCGTACCCCAGGCGTAGAGGAGGGCGTTGTAGGCCGGGAGGCTCGTGGACCGGAGTCCCTCCGCCTCGGTGAGCACGGGCAGGCCCACGCGCCCGCGCCGCCAGGGCCACAAGAGGAAGTGGACGAACGCACCGGCCAGGGCCATGCCGGACCAGGCGGCGAGCAGGCGGTCCCACCGGCGGTCTCCCCGGGCGGCCAGGCCGACCCAGAGGGGGATCTGCACTCCCCACAGGAGGCCGGCCGGTCCCAGCCCCAGCTCGGGTTGGAGGACCAGTCCCACCCCGCTCGACAGCTCGAAGCCGTGATGGGCGGCGGTGAGAAGGGCGGCGGCCGCCGTCCACGGTCGATCGACGGTCCGGGTTCCCCGCGCTCGTGTCATGGCCACCAGTTGACTCGGTGACGAGGCTGTTGCCAAGAGGGCTGCTGCGGGCGGCCCGATAGGTTGACGCCGTGGCAATCCTCGTCGGCCTCCTGGTGGCGGCGTCGTTCGGGAGTGGGGACCTACTGGGGGGCCTGGCCTCGCGGCAGGGCAGCACCCTCACCGTGCTGGCCATCGCCCAGGGGGTCGCGCTGGTGGGGGCGATCGTGGTGGCCGTGGTGGCCGGTGGGCCCGTGACGGAGGCCGTGGTCTGGTGGGGAGCCGGTGCGGGCGCACTCAACGTGGTGGCGCTCGGCTGCCTGTACCAGGGACTGGCCATCGGCCAGATCGGCGAGGTGGCCCCGGTGGCGGCGGTGGTAGGTGCGGTGATCCCGGTGGTCTGGGGGCTGGCCGCCGGGGAGCGACCGGCGACCCTGGCGCTGATCGGGAGCGTCCTGGCCGTGGTGGCCGGCGGACTGATCTCGCTCGACCGCGACGAGCGCCGGGGTCGGCAGGGAGGACGGTCCTTGGCGTTGGCCCTGGCCGCCGGCGTGGGATTTGGCACCTCCTTCATCCTGTTCGCCGAGGCCTCGCACCACAGTGGGTTCTGGCCCGTGCTCACCGGACGGGTGGCCGCGGTGGTGGGTGTTGGCGTGGTCTTCGTCGCCGCCCGGGCGCCCCGATCCCTCCCGTCGGTTCCCCGGCGGCTCGCCGTCGGGGCCGGCCTTCTGGACATCCTGGCCACCGTTCTGCTGCTGGTGGCCGTACGGATCGGGCTGGTGGCCGTGGTCGCCCCGGTGGCAGCCCTAGCGCCGGCCTTCAGCGTGCTGGGCGCCTGGTGGGTCCTGCATGAGCGGGCCTCACGGGTGCAGGTGGTCGGGTTCGCCCTGGCCCTGGTCGGCCTGGTGCTCATCGCCACGGCGTAGTCGCGTCACCCGTCCGGGTGGCGCCCTCACCACCCCGCTCCGGACCGTCGAGAAGCCGACGGCCCGGAGCGAGCGGGTGGAAGGCGTGTGGGGTCGGCGCCGGCCCCGGTCAGCGGGAGCGCTTCACCTTGGCCACGTGCACCGAGGCCGATGTCGCCAGGCCGGTCGCCTGACGGGCTGCATGACCTCGGTGAGTGAGGCACAGACCGGCTGGCGAGCTGGTGGAGCAGGTGGTGTTGGTCCAGTCGTTGGCCGTGCCCTGGGCGCCGACCCCCACCGAGCTGTCGCGGACATCGAGTCAGCCATCCGTGGTGGTCAGGTCGCCGTAGAGCTCGGGACGCCGGTCGCGGAACAGGCCCCAGCCGGCCCGATCGGCCGTGGCCTGGGCCAGATCCAGCTCGGCGTAGATGGTCTCGGTGGTGTCCCGTCCGGCCTCGGCCAGGGGCCGGCCCCGGTGATCCACGATGAACGACGACCCGTAGAAGGTGAGGTCGTCCTCCACGCCGACACGGTTGGCCGCCACCACGGGGACGTGGTTGCACACGGCGTGTCCGTCCATGGCCCGACGCCACATGTCGGAGGTGTCGTTCCCGGCCTGACTGCCGACCTCGCTGCCGATAGCCGTGGGATAGAGGAGGAGGTCAGCACCTTGCAGGGCCATGGCCCGGGCCGCCTCGGGGAACCACTGGTCCCAGCAGATGCCCACGCCGATGGTGCCGTGGCGGGTGGGCCACACCCGGAAGCCGGTGTTTCCGGGGGTGAAGTAGAACTTCTCCTCGTAGCCGGGGCCGTCGGGGATGTGGGCCTTGCGGTAGACGCCCAGCACGTTTCCGTCCTCCACGACGGCGACCGAGTTGAAGTACGACGGTCGGGCATCCTCGAAGAACGAGACGGGGACGACGACCCCGGTTCCCGCCGTCAACTCTCGGACGGCCCGGATGGCCGGGTTCTCCTCGGCGGCGGTGGCCCACGAGAAGAACTCCTGACGCTCAAATTGGCAGAAGTAGCGGCCCTCGAACAGTTCGGAGGGGAGGACGATGTCCGCCCCCGCAGCAATGGCATCGGCCACGGCGGCCACTGTGCCCTGCCGGTTGAGGTCGCGGTCCTCGCCGAAGGCCCGCTGGATGGCGGCCACCACCACGGCCCGGGTCATGTCCCACCCCGGATCCAGGCCCCTGGCCAGGGATGGAGCAGCTCGCCGGGCTCGTACGTCATCGTGACGCCAGGCTACCGGTCCGGGCCGCACGGTAGGATCTCGTTACCCGCTGCCCCGTGGGCCAGGAGATCCCCCAATGCCCTCTCGTTCCCTCGAGTCCACGCCCCGAGCCGACGGCTTCTCCATGCCCGCCGAGTGGGAGCGGCACGAGCGCTGCTACCTGATCTGGCCCGAGCGGACCGACAACTGGCGGTTGGGGGCCAAGCCGGCCCAGTCCACGTTCCTCGAGGTGGCCGAGGCCGTCGCCCGGAGCGAGCCGGTCACCGTGCTGGCGTCGACCCGACAGTGGGAGCACGCCCGGGCCTCGTGTTCCGACGCCGTACAGGTGGTGGAGATGGCCGCCGACGACGCCTGGGTGCGGGACACCGGCCCCACCTTTGTGGTCAACCGATCGGTCGGGGAGCGCCGCGGGGTGGACTGGGTATTCAACGCCTGGGGAGGACTCGACGGAGGGCTCTACTTCCCCTGGGCGGCGGACGACCTGGTGGCGGCCAAAGTGTGCGACCTCGAGTACGCGCGCCGGTACCGGGCCCCGATGGTGCTCGAAGGGGGGTCGATCCATGTCGACGGGGAAGGGACCTGCATCACCACCGAGGAGTGCCTCCTCCATCCCAACCGCAATCCGGGCCGGACCCGCTCGGAGATCGAGGCCCTCCTCGGTGAGTACCTGGGCGTGGAGAAGGTGATCTGGCTTCCCCGTGGGGTCGTCGGCGACGAGACGGACGGACACGTAGACAACTTGGCCTGCTTCACCCGACCTGGCCGAGTGCTACTGACCTGGAGCGATGCCCATGGTGACCCCCAGGCCGAGATCTCCCGAGAGGCCCGCGCCGTGCTGGAGTCGGCCACGGACGCCCGGGGGCGTCGACTGAACGTCGGTCTCCTGCCGGCCCCGGGTCCGATGGCCATGACCGACGAGGAGGCCTCCGGCGTCGACCGCAGCGAGTACGCCCGCCCCCGGACGGCGGGGGACCATCTCGCCGGCTCCTACGTGAATTTCCTCATCACCAATGAGTCGGTGGTCCATCCCTTACTCGATGAGCGCCTCGACGAGGAGGTGGGTGAGCTGCTGGCCGCCGAGTTTCCCGATCGTCGCGTCGAGGGAGTGGCCGGGCGCGAGATCCTCCTCGGGGGTGGCAACATCCACTGCATCACCCAACAGGTCCCGAGCATCTGACGAACGGGCGAGCGAAGCTCGACCCTGAGGAGGCCCACTGTCATGAGCCAGCACTTCGAGTACGCCATCGACCGGTCATATCTGCCCCTCCTCCTCCCCTTCGGGCTGCGACGGGACCGGGACGGTGTGACGCTGGCCGACGACGGCTCGCTCGTGGCCAGGTTGGGCTTCTTCACCCTGAGGACCACAGTGGACAACGTCACCGGCGCCCACATCACCAGGAACTACCGCTGGTGGACGGCGTTCGGTGTCCGGGGGTCGCTGGCCGACGACGGCCTCAGCTTCGGCACTAACCATCGGGCCGGGGTATGCATCCACTTCGGCGAGCTGGTCCCTTCCCGATTGAGCCGGAAGGGCCATTCGGCCCTCACTGTCACCGTCGAAGACCTCGAAGGACTGACACGGACCTTCGGTGGTGACCCCGAAGAGGCCCCGGCCAGCTCAGGATGAGCGGGCGCGGTCGGCACCGGCGACCTAGCGTCATCAGGGCCCACCGGCCGGCCGCCAGGGGCCGGCCACGTGATACCGGAGGCAGATGATGCGAGCAGCCGTGCTCATGGAGGGACAGCGCCCACTCGAACTCCGGGACGACATCGACGTGTTGAGCCCGTCCGCCGGACAGGTGCTGGTAAACGTGTCCCACTGCGGTATCTGCCACTCGGATCTGACCATCATCGAGATGGGGTTCGGGCCGATGCCCATGGTGCTGGGACACGAGGCGGCCGGGGTGGTGGAGGCGGTGGGTCCCGGGGTGACCTCGCTGGTGCCCGGAGACCATGTGGTGTTGGTGGCCATCGCCCCCTGCGGCCGCTGCTACTGGTGCGTGCGGGGCAAGACGTCGGTGTGCGAGAAGGCCATGTCGTTCATGGCCGGGACCCTGCCTGACGGTTCCACCGCCCTCTCGCTCCGGGGCGAGCCCGTCTACCGGGGCCTCGGCGTCGGGGGCTTCGCCGAGCAGGTGCTGACGACGGAGTCTGGAGTGGTCCGGATCGATCCCGACGTTCCCCTCGACCTGGCCAGCGTGATCGGCTGCGCCATCCAGACCGGGGTGGGAGCGGTGCTCAACACGGCCGACGTGGAGGAGGGGGCCACCGTCCTGGTCATGGGCCTCGGCGGGGTGGGAATGTCGGTGGTCCAGGGGGCCCGGATCGCCGGGGCCTCCCGCATCATCGCCTCGGACCCGTTGGAGGATCGTCGCCACCGTGCCCGATCGTTCGGGGCCACCGACGTCATTGATCCCACCGGGGGCGACATCGTGGCGTTCTGCCAGGAGCTCACCGGGGTGGGAGTCGACTACGCCTTCGACGCGGCGGGCAGCGCCCGACTCCTGGAGGCGGGCGTCATGGCCACCTGTTCGGGGGGCACCACCGTGTCGGTCGGCGCTCCGGACGCCTCCGAGCTGCTGGACGGGCTTCCGGCCATCCTCTTCGCCATCACCGAAAAGCGCCTGGTCGGATGCCTCTACGGCGGCGGCAACCCCCACTGGCAGATCCCGCGCCTGGTCAGCCTGTGGCGGCGGGGTCTGCTCGATCTGGAGGGCATGATCTCCGACCGCCGCCCGCTGGCCGAGATCAATCGCGGCTTCGACGATCTGAGGGCGGGTCGAGGCCTGCGGACGGTGCTCACGGTGTGAGGGTCCTGGCCATCGATCAAGGCACGTCGGCCACCAAGGCATTGGTACTGGACGACGACGGTGCCGTACTGGCCACGGCCGTCGCCCCGGTGACGCCGGCGCCCGTGGCCGGCGGAGGGGTGGAACAGGATCCCGAGCAGCTGTGGGACTCGGTGTGCCGGTCCGGCCGGCAGGCCATCGCCGCGGCCGGTGTGACGGTCCAAGCGGTCGGACTGGCCAATCAGGGCGAGACGGTCCTGGCCTGGGACCGCAGGACCGGAGATCCGCTGAGCCCCGCCATCTCCTGGCAGGACCGAAGGGCGGTCACCGTGTGTGACGAGCTGGCCGGGCGAGGAGAGGCGCTGGCCCGGACGACGGGACTGCCCCTCGACCCCTACTTCGCCGCACCGAAGATGCGGTGGCTGCGGCAAAACGTCACCGGGGCCGGGGTGACGACCACCACGGACTCGTGGCTCCTGCACCGGATGACCGGCGCCTTCGTGTCCGACGCCACCACCGCCTCGCGGACCATGCTGTTGGACCTCGACCGCCGGACGTGGTCGGAGTGGGCCTGCGGGCAGTTCGGCATCCCCATCGGCGACCTTCCCGAGGTGGTGAGCTGCTCGCAGCCCATCGGCCACACCGATGTGTTCGGAGCATCCGTGGTGGTGAGTGGTCTGTGCGTGGACCAGCAGGCGGCCCTGGTCGGGCAGCACTGCCTCACCCGGGGGGAGGCCAAGTGCACCTACGGCACCGGTGCCTTCCTGCTGGCCAATACCGGCGAGGAGCCCCTCCGTTCCACCAGTGGGCTGGCCGCGTCGGTGGCCTGGCAGCAGGGGACCCGGGCCACCTACTGCATCGACGGTCAGGTCTACGCGGCCGGCACGGCGGTGGCCTGGCTGTGCCGGTGGGGCCTACTCGATCGCCCCGACTCGCTGGACCGGCAGGGTGGGTCGGTGCCCGACTCTGGAGGCGTGACGGTGGTGCCGGCGCTGAGTGGCCTGGGCGCCCCATGGTGGCGGCCGGACGCCCTGGCCAGCGTGGAAGGCATCGGCCCGAGTACGGAGCCGGCCCACGTGGTCCGGGCCACCGTCGAGGGAGTGGCCGCCCAGGTGGCCCTGTTGGCCCGGTCGGTGGCCCATGACCTCGGTGGACCCCTGGCCCGCCTGCAGGCGGACGGTGGCCTCACGCGGTCGGCCCTCCTCATGCAGACCCAGGCCGACCTGCTCCAGCTGCCCGTGGAGGTGGCTCCGTCCCCCGACGCCACGGCCATCGGGGTGGGGGCCTTGGCCCGGCTCGGAGCCGGCGAGGGCCGAGACCTCGCCGACGTGCTCTCTCCGATGGCCCCGGGTGCCCGATTCGAACCGGCCATCAGTGTCGCCGAGGCCGCCGAGCGCCTCGGGCGCTTCGAGGTGGCGGTGAGGCGGATCCCCGACCGCAGGGTCGGGCCCCTTCCGTGAGCGGGGACGGTGGCTACGACGTTGCCGTCATCGGCGCCGGTGTGGTGGGTACGGCCATCGCCCGTCAGTTGGCCCGCTACCGACTCCGGACGGTGGTGCTGGAGCGGTCGAACGATGTGGGCAGTGGGACGTCGAAGGCCAACACGGCCATCCTCCACACCGGGTTCGACTGCGGGCCTGGCACGCTCGAATCGGGACTGGTCCGGCGGGGCCACCGGCTGCTCGCCGAGTACGCCGATGTGTCGGGGATCGCCGTGGAGCGGACCGGGGCGGTGCTGGTGGCGTGGGACAGGGAGCAGGAAGGCCGACTCGACGGCGTGGTGGCCAAGGCCCATGCCAACGGCTACCTTCCGGCTCACCGCATCGATACCGACGAGCTCTACCGGCGGGAGCCCGGACTGGGCCCGGGCGCCACCGGAGCCGTGGTGGTGCCCGACGAGTGGATCATCTGTCCGTGGAGCACCAGCGTGGCCTTCGCCACCGAGGCCGTCGCCGCCGGCGTCGAGCTCCGTCTGGGCACGGAGGTGCACGGGGTGGTGGACGACGCCGGTGGCTGGACCTTGATCACCACCCACGGGTCGCTCCGAGCGGAGTGGGTGGTGAACGCCGCCGGGCTCCACTCCGACATCGTCGACCGTCAGTGCGGTGGTGGTGGGTTCACCATCACGCCTCGGCGCGGTCAGCTCATCGTGTTCGACAAACTGGCTCGGCCCCTGCTCTCTTCGATCCTGCTGCCCGTGCCTACCGAGCGCACCAAGGGGGTACTGGTCGCACCCACCGTCTACGGCAATGTGATCCTCGGGCCTACGGCGGAGGATCTCGACGACCGGACGGACACCGCCACCACGGAAGGAGGCCTGGCCGAACTGATGGAGGCCGGTCGGCACATCCTTCCCGGACTGGTCGACGAGGAGGTCACCGCCACCTATGCCGGGCTACGGGCGGCCACCGAGCACCGGGACTACCAGATCTCGGTCGACGGCGACCGACGCTACGTGGTGGCCGGGGGCATCCGCTCCACCGGCCTGACTGCCTCGTTGGCCATCGCCGAGTACATCGTGGAGCAGATGGCCCACACCGGTGCGGTCCTGCACGAAGTGGACGAGGAGCCGACCATTCCCCGAATGCCACCGCTGGGTGAGGCCCAGAGGCGTCCGTACCAGGACGACGAGCTCATGGCGTCAGATCCCGAGTTCGGCCGCATCGTGTGCTTCTGCGAGCGGGTCACCGAAGGTGAGGTGCAGCGGGCATGCACCTCGGCCATCCCCGCCGTCGACCTCGGAGGCCTCCGCCGCCGGACAAGGGCCACCAACGGCCGGTGCCAAGGGTTCTTCTGTGGAGCGGCGATCGCCGCCCGACTGGCCGATGGGCGTCCATGAGCCGACCGGTGCGGCGGGTCGATGCCCTGGTCGTGGGAGGCGGCCCGGCCGGCCTGGCCGCGGCCACCGCCCTCCGAGAGGGAGGAGCGGGGTCGGTCGTCGTCGTGGAACGGGAGGACCACGCCGGGGGAGTGCCCCGCCACTGCCACCACAGCGGCTTCGGTCTCCGGGATCAGCACCGGGTGCTGAGCGGACCGGCCTACGCCCAGCGGTGGGCCGACCGGGCTGTGGCCAGTGGCGCCACCCTGTGGACGCAGACCATGGTGACCGGGTGGTCGGCCGAGGGGCACGCCGACCTGACCGGTCGGCGAGGCCGGGAGCGGGTGGAGGCGAGGGCCGTGGTGCTGGCCACCGGAGCTCGGGAGCGACCGCGGGCCGCCCTCCTGGTTCCCGGGTCACGGCCCTCGGGGGTCTTCACCACCGGCCAGCTGCAGCGGTGGGTGCACGGCGAGCACCTTCCCCTGGGCCACCGGGCCGTGATCATCGGCGCCGAGCACGTCTCGTACTCTGCGGTCCTGACCTTGCGGGAGGCCGGAGTTCGTCCCCTGGCCCTGGTCACCCGGCTGCCCCGTTCGCAGACCTTCGCCGCCTTCGACCTGCTGTGCCGGGTCGGGCTGCGGGTGCCGGTGTGGACCGAGACCACGGTGACCGGTATCCACGGACGGGACCGGGTGGACCGGGTGGAGCTTCGCGGGCCCGACGACCGGCGGCGTCACCTGGCGGTGGACACTGTCGTGTTCACCGGAGAGTGGGTCACCGATCATGAGCTGGCCCGTGCGGCCGGCCTGGCCATGGACCCGGGGACGGGTGGGCCGGCCTGTGACGCCGGGGGCGCCACCTCGCTCCCCGGATACTTCGCCGCCGGCAACCTGGTCCATCCGGTCGAGACGGCCGACGCGGTGGCGGTGCGGGCGGCGTCCGTGGGTGCGGCGGCGGCGGCCTGGTTGCGCCGGAGGGACCCAGGACCGGTCGCGCCGGCTGACGCCCGGCGTGTGCGGGTGGAGGCACCGCTGCGGTGGGTGGCGCCCAACCTGGTCCGTACCGACCACCGCTCGAACCAGCCGGTACTCCTGCGGTCCGGGGAGTTCCTCGACCGTCCACGACTCCAGGTCGAGCAGGGGGGCAGAGTGCTCGCTTCCTACGTTCTACGCCGAATGGTGCCCAACCGATCGCACCACATCCCGTCGGACTGGTGCCGCGCCGTCGATCCTGGTGGTGACGAGGTGTGCATCTCGGTGTCCTCCACTCGGTGAGGCAAGCGCGTCCGGTGAGGCCAGCGCGTCCGGCGAGGGACGGGATTCACCCGCCTCCTCGGCCCGAGGGTCAGGCCGGACAGCGGGTGCCCCGGGCCGGGAGCACGCCATCGACGAGGTAGGCGCTGACCACGGACTGCATGCAGCTGTTGGTCGATCCGTTGAGTAGCCAGGTGTGCCCGTAGCCCACGTAGGTGACCACGCGTCCGCCGACGGCCGAGGCCAGCTTCGAAGCCGAGGTGTACGGGGTGTTGGGATCGTAGGTGTTGCCGATGACGAGGGGTGTCGGGGCGGCCGTCGGGGAGAGCGGGGCCACGGCCGCGCCCGAGGGGCGCCAACCCGGGCAGCCGATGAGGTTGTTGGACACGGCCTCCGCACCGCCCAGGGGATATCGCCCCGCCAACGTCCGGGCCAACGCCGCGGTGCTGGACCCGTCGGGGTGGGCGGTGGCGTCGCTGCAGGTGATGGTCCACAGCGGTCCGACCAGCGACTTGCCGTCGAGGTCGGTCTCGAGTCCCAGGGCCACCGTCCGCAGCGGCGCCCCGTCTCCCGCCGCGGCCGCCGCCAGCGCCGGGAAGAAGCCGGGGGTGAGGCTGGGGACCGAGAGGTAGAGGAGGGTGGCGGTGTAGAGGTCCCCGACGGTGACCGGCACCGTGTCGCCCCCACCGGGAGCGGGGAGCGGCGCCTGGGCCAGGCGGTGCTGCAGGTCCCGGTAGAAGGCGGCCGGATCGGCTCCCAGCGGACAGTCCGGGGCCGCCGCGCAGCGGTCGAGCTCGTGCTGGAGGGCGGTCTGGATGGCCGGGGCTTCCGCCGTGGCATCGGCGGAGAGGCTCAGGTTGGCGTCGACCGCTCCGTCGAGGACCATGGACCGGACGTGTTCCGGGAACAGCTGCCGATAGACGGAGCCGAGGACGGTCCCGTAGGACTGCCCGTAGAAGTTGGTACGCGAGACGCCGAGGGCCTCCCGGAGCCGGTCCATGTCCCGGGCCGACGTGGTGGTGGTGACGGTCGGGACCAGGGCCGGGTAGCGGGCCCGGCACGAGGCCTCCAGACCGGCGAAGGCCCGGGTGCCCGAGTCCGTGCCGGCGACGGCACTGCTGGCGGTGGCCGGAGAAGGCCCGCACAGCAGTGGATAACTCGACCCGGTGCCGCGCTCGTCGAAGCTCACCAGGGTGAACCGGTCCCGTACCGCAGTGGGGACCAGCGACGCCGATAGGGGCAGGATGAGGACCCCGCTCTCGCCCGGACCCCCGGGGTTGAAGATCACCACCCCCCGGCTGTGGGCCACGGGTCGCTCGATCACGGCCAGGGACAACGAGCCGCGGGTCGGGTGGCGGTAGTCGAGGGGGACGGGAAGCGTGCCGCACCGGTAGCCGGGTTCTGTCGGACAGGGCGCCCAGTGGACGGTCGCCCGGGGCTGGAGCGCGGGGGCCGCTCCGGCCTGGCCCGGGTCGAGGCCGGCTGCGGACAGGGCCACGATCGAAAGGGCGAGGACGGTGGTGGCCGCCTTGACTCCGAAGCGCCGATGGGCCCGATGGCCGAGTGCTTGCCGTGTCCCCCTCACCGGCCCGACCCTACCGGGTTCCGACCGGGCCGAAGGAGGTCACGGAGGAGGGCAAACCGGACCGGGTCGTGGCCACCACGGTCCCCCAATGGGGTAGTACGGGGGCATGGGAGACAACGAGGCACCCGACGACAAGGAACTGGTCCACGAGGCGCCCCGAATCACGGCACTGAGCACGGCAGAGAGGGCCGCCCTCACCGGGGGGTCCACCTACTGGGAGACCTCGGCTGCTCCCGGCCTCGGGCTCGAGGCGCTCCACACCAGCGACGGCCCCAACGGGGTACGAGGGCTCCGATGGGGCTCGGTGTCGATGTGCCTGCCGTCGCCCACCGCCCTCGCCTCGACCTGGAACCGGGACCTCGTCCGAGAGGTAGGGGTGGTCCTGGGTGCCGAGGCGCGGGACCGGTCGGCGGGCGTCCTGCTCGCTCCGAACGTCAATCTCCAACGTCATCCCCTCGGAGGGCGAAGTTTCGAGTGTTTCTCTGAGGACCCCTTCCTTGCCGCGGCGATGACGGTGGCCTACGTCCGGGGCGTCCACAGCACCGGGGTGGCCAGTGTGGTCAGGGCACGGACTCTCCTACACGTCCTTCGCCTACCAAGACCTGGCCGTCGAGGTCGGGCCCCACGGCGTCGATGTCGGCCTCGTAGTCACCAACACCGGCAGCCGCCCGGGCAGCACCGTGGTGCAGGTCTACGTGCGGCGGCCCGACTCAGGGGTGGCGCGGGCTGACCGCGAATTGAAGGGCTTCGAGAAGCTCACCCTCGAGCCGGCCGGGTCCCAGGCGGTGACCGTCACCTTGCCGTCCATGGCCTTCCGGCACTGGGACGTTCAGGCCGGGGCCTGGACCATCGAAGCCGGCGCCGCCGAGATCCTGGTGGGTGAGTCGTCGAGGACCATCCACCTCCGGTCCCGCATCGATGGCTCGGGGATGGCCGGCCTCTCGCTCGGGTCGGGACGGCACCCTGGCCGGGCGCGGTCAGGCTGGGAACGCGGCCTGCAGACCCTGGAGCATTCCGCCGTCGACCAGGACATCGATCCCGGAGATGAACGAGGCCCGATCGGAGAGGAGGAAGGCCACCGTCGCGGCCACCTCCTCGGCCTGGCCGAGGCGCCCGAGGGGGGTGTTGTCCAGCATGACCTTCACGATCGGCTGCTGCTCGGCCTCCTGTCGGCCCATCGGTGTGTCGATGAGGCCCGGGGCCAGGGAGTTGACCCGACCGCCGCGTCGACCCCAGGCCACGGCGGCCCGGGCGGATACGGCGATCACGCCGCGTTTCGCCCAGGCGTACGCCAGGCCGCTGTCGGGGATCCGGTCGGTCACGGTACCGACGAACCCGGCCGCCCGAGGGTCGGACACCAGGGCCTGGAGCTCGGGATCAACGCCCGCCAAGGCGATCTGGTACGCCGAACTCGAGGAGAAGCAGACAGCCGACGAACCCGGCTCGACCATGGGTTCGAAGGCGTCCAGCAGGAGGGCGGTGCCCACCAGGTCGACCTCCATCACCCGTCGGGCATCGGCCATGGTCGGCGACACACCGGCGGCATGGGCCAGGGACCGGAACGGGCCGAGCTCACGCACCCGGTCAGACAGGGCGGTCACCGCGGCAGGGTCAGAGACGTCACAGGCCACGTTGATCGTCCCCTCGATCTCCGGGGCTCGGAGGTCGACGGCGACGAGATGGTCGGAGGAGCCGCGCAGCGCCTCGACGCAGCGTCGCCCCATGCCGCTGGCCGCGCCCGTGATCACCGTGACCGTCATGCTCTGCCTCCGAGCCGTGGTGGGAGCCCGTGGGCTCAGCCGTCCCGTTGCCGCTCGGCCTCAGCGGATCCTAACGCCGGCCCGTCCGCTTGTCCTCGCTGCACTCAAGGGCGGTGGCCCTGTTGTCCACCCCGGCGACCGTTGGGCTCACCGGGCCTGCCATCGGGGCGGCCGGCCTTCCTGGGCGGCGAGCAGGCCCTCGCCGGCGTCGTCGGTGGCCATGGCGACCAGGCGCATGGTCTCGCCGAAACGAAGGGCTTCGACCGGAGGGAGTCGCTGCGATCGGACGGCCACCTCCTTGGTGGCCCGGGCGGCCAGCGGCGCCGCCGCCACCAGGCGAGCGGCCAGGGTCCGGGCCTCCTCCATCAGATCGTCATGGGGGACCACCCAGCCGGCCAGGCCGATCTCTTTGGCCCGCGTCGCGTCGATCCGGTCCCCGGTCAGGAGGAGTTCCATGGCGTACTGCCAGTTGACCTTCTGGGGTAGTCGGATCGCCCCGACGATGGTGGGTACTCCCAGGCGCACTTCAGGAAAGCCGAACTCGGCCCGATCGCTGGCGATGACGAAGTCGCACCAGGTGACCATGGTGAGGCCGTAGCCCAGGCAGTAGCCGTTGACGGCGGCGATGACCGGCTTGAAGATCTCCCAACCGCTCTCGAAGGAGTTGACCGTGGGCTTCTCCCAAAAGGTCCCGGTGAACTCCCCTGTGGCCCCACCCTCACGAAGGTCCCCACCGGCGCAGAAGGCCCGGCCCTCGCCCGTGACGATGGCCACCCATGCCTCCTCATCATCGCGGAAGCGGATGAAGGCATCGTTGAGCGAACGCCGCATCTCGGTGTTGATGGCGTTCAGGGCATCGGGTCGGTTGTACCTGATCGTGGCCACATGCTCCGAGACCTCGTACGTGACAGGTGAGTCCATACCGAGAGCATGCCCCAGGTGGTCCAACCGATGGTCGCGCCATCCCTCCGTACCTCGGGAGGATCCTCCGCCCTGGGGTATCGTTGACAGCCCGCCCGGGTCGGGGGGAGTTCAACGCCAGGCTTCAGTTACTCCGATGACGACGTGCTTCAGCCCATTGCCGTGTGAACGACGGGGCCGGACTCGTTCGTCGATGGGCAGGCGAAGGGGAGTGTCCCCCTCCCGGTCAGCGGCCCTCTCCTGTTTCGGGGCAACGTTCCGGCCCGATCCACCCAGCCGCCACCCCGACGTCGAGACCCTGGGAACATGAGCGGGTGACCCGTTCCGACAGCCATGCACCCCACCCCCTGGCCGGGATCGGCTTCGACGAGGCCAGAGTGGCGGAGACTCTCGCCGCCGGGCTCGTCCCGGAGACGGCAGCTCGCGTGATGAGGGTCGATCGTGGATGGGCCACCGTGGGGGGTGGTGGGGTCTCTCGGAGGGTGCCGCTGACGGAGTGCCCCCCGATCGTCGTGGGCGATTGGCTGGTCGATGGCGGGGACGGAGGGCTGGTGAGGCTGGAGCGACGCAGCCTCCTGGTCCGCCGGGCCGTGTCGACGAGGGTCCAACCGCAGCTGATGGCGGCGAACGTCGATGTCGTCCTGATCACGTGGGCCCTCGACACCCAGGTGGGCCTCGGGCGGCTCCGCGACATGATCGCCCTGGCCCGGGATTCCGGCGCCCAGCCGGTGCTCGTGCTGTCGAAGGCCGACGTCCGGGCCACCGTCGACGACCTGGTTGACGATCTCGGTCGGGATATCGACGGCATCGAAGTCGTGACCTCCAGCGCCTTGACCGGTCAGGGGTTGGACAGACTCCGGGAGATCATGGCGGCACGGACCATCGTCTTCCTCGGTTCGTCGGGAGCAGGAAAGTCGACCCTTACCAACCGGCTTCTCGACGACGCCGTACAAGCCACCGGCGCGGTCGGCCGGGGAGGTGAAGGTCGCCACACCACGAGTAGCCGTGAGCTCCTACCCCTACCCGGTGGCGGGGCCGTCATCGACTTGCCGGGCATCCGAGCGGCTACGCGATGGGAAAAGGAGGAGGGTCTCGAGATCCAACCCGTCGACCCGCAGGACATCGACCTCGCCGACCTGGCCACCCAGTGCCGCTTCAGCGACTGCACGCACCGCAACACGATCGGCTGCGCCATCGAAGGGGCCGTGGTCGAGGGGGTCATCTCGGCCTCCCGGCGGGATGACTACCTCGAACAGTCCGAGGAGCGGGCCTCGCGTCAGGAGGAGCGCTCCGCGGCCGACCGAAGCTCCCAGCGGGCCCGGAACCGTCGCCCACGGCCCTGAGCCGAGCGGGCAGTCCTGGACAGAGCCGAAGTTGACGGATCTCCGACGCTGGGCCACAGTAACGATTCGAAACGTGCCGGTGGCGGCTGGCGGGCAGAACCCAACCTTCACCATTTCTGCTTCCGGGGATCGGTGGCACCTATGGAGCGATGAGACAGCTTCCTATCGAGCGATTCATCCGGGCCCTCGAGGAGGAACAGGTCGTACTTCGTGGAGGCTGGTCAGGTAAGCGTGCAGCTGCGCCGTGGCGGAGACTCGATCCGCCTGGCCTCGTTCGGCCCGGAGGCCACCTTCGGGGAGATGTCGCTACCCGACGAGGGCCGGCGTTCGAGCATGATCGTGGCCGAGGAGGACACTGTGTGTTGGGTCCTGTCGCCCGAGGCCCTCGATACCATCGGCCAGGGCACATCGTCGACGCTCAGCTCGATCCTCTACCGGAACCTGGCCAAGACCCTGTCCAAGCGACTGCGGGAGTCCAACGAGGCGATCCGATCTTTTGGAGTAGTGGCCCGCCGTCGGACACCCTGACTGGCACCACCGACCACCCGCTCACTTCCACCGACGGATGGGAGCCGTCCATCAGGATCTCCGAGGTGGCCTCAGCCGGGGCTCGGCTGGCTACGAACTGGGCACCAGGTAGCCGCCGTCACATCGGTAGCCGTGGGTCGGCCCGTTGACGGGCGGATCGTCGGAGCGGACGAACTTTCCGTTGGTGATCTTGGCGATCAGGTAGCAGGTGGAAGGCAGCCCAACGGCCGGGTTGCTCGGGGCCAAGAGGCCCGATGCATCGAACGAGGTGATCTTCCGGAGCTGCTGCTGCACGGATCCCTGCGTCGGACTCTTTCCCGCCGCCTTCAGGGCCTGGGCGAAAAGCTGGGCATTGGCCCAGCCGGCCAAGGTGTAATAGTCCGGCTTGAATCCGGGTGACACCTTCTGCACCCACTTCAGGAAGGTGGCGTCGGCGGGAATGACCTGGGCGTCTTCACCCAGAAAGAGGGCATTGGGCATCTCGACGTTGCTGCCGTTGGCCGCCGCCGGGCCGCCCGCCGAGGTGACCAGCTGCTGGCTGTAGGCGGCCGTTCCGATGATCAGCTTGGGATGGAAGTTCTGCTGACTCATCGCCTTGAGGAGTGCACCGGCGTAGTTCTGGGGCAGCTGGTCGATGAGGATGAGCTGGACGCCCGCATTGCGCATGGCGATGACGTTCTGGTTGAAGTCGGTCTGGGTGATGGGCACAGTGGCGAAGTAGGTGACCTTGTACCCGGCGCGCGTGAGGACCGGCTTCTCCTTCTTCCACGTGGCCAGGGCGGACGGATAGGTCGAGGCCAACACCCCGGTGTGCAACTTCTGCTTGGGGTACTTCTTCCCGAAGTAGTTGACCGGTCCGGTGGGCCAGCCCTTGCCGGTGGGGTTGGCGCTGTAGGAGTTCGGAAGCCGGCTGAGGGTCGGGTCCAACGTGGTGGACACATCAGGGACGTTGGGATTCTGGGCTACCACCGACCCCCCGAAGCTGTCCTCGAGGGAGAAGCTCCCGACGATGGCGAAGTCGTTCTGCACCGCGCTCTGGGTCAACTGCTTGTTCTTTGCTCCTGTGAACTCATCGTCCTGGGCATCCACGACCAGCCGGCGCCCGTTGATGCCCCCCTGGGCGTTGACGTAAGCCGCGTAGGCCTTGGTCCCCACGATCGATCCCGTGAACAGTCCCAACGACTCGGTGGACACGTTCCCCACCGTGACCGTCGATGCGGTCAGGCCGGGGGAGGAGGTGAACGCCGATGACGGGATGGGGGCACGTCCGGTCGGGGTGGCCGCCGCCGCAAGGGCACTGGGAACCGTGGCGGCGGCGCACGCCAGGGCGGCCAGCCCGGCTACGGCGACCGAACGGTAGCGATGCGGCCGAGATGCGGAAAGCGTGGATCCCATGATTCCCCCTGGTTCAGCGGCGCAGAACGAGGAGGCGGCTCAC
>JBBQWW010000003.1:0-117883 GCA_038210245.1 Acidimicrobiales bacterium | reverse complement strand
TGACAATCGAACGCAATGACAAGGAGTCCTGGTTCCGCACGCCCTTCCTGCGGTTCAGGGAATCGGTGAAGCTGTTCAGCCCACCGCATCGCCACTCAACCCATTTGGTGTTCGTTCAGGGCGTTCTTCGGTGGATCGAGGTTTAATCCCAAGGTGGCGAGATCGAGACTCGCACGGCCCACCAGTTCACAGCCTTCTCGGCTCTTCGGATCCAGCGAACTCAGCTTCGTGTTGGGCACGGTCAAAAGCGCGCCTGCAGTTGGCGCAGCGCAGGGTGGGCGATGACTTCGCTCGGGTAGTACCGAGAGAAGGTCTCCTGTGCGTCGGCAAGCGTGGTGATGCCGCACGCCTCGAGTAGCCGGTCGATATCCCCTGCATCGCGACGACCCCGCCCGGCGAGAAGCTTCATGGCCAGTAGTAGCTCTGGTCGGGCGACACGTACGACCACCCCATCGCCTTTGATCCGGATATCCCAGTCGTCGGTGGTGTCGTAGTGGCTGGCATACATCTTCACGGCATCGTTCAGCCAATTATCCGGCAAGCGGTGGGAGGCACCTACGCGCCCCACTGCCGCAGTGAATCCACTCGTCGCGGGGTACAGGGCGTCGATGTCCTGGGTCAAGGATTCACGGTCAACTTGGAGGGACACCGCGGCCCCGCCAACGATGTCGATAGTGGCCGAAATGCCCGCGTCGACCAGTTCGCCGACAAGAGCCTGCAGAGCCTCATCAACGTCCTCTCGTGAGAACAGCACGTCACACGCTCGCCAGCTCAGAGGCAGCCATGTGTACACCGTGCCGGTGAAACGCCTTCGGCACGGCTTCAGGGTCCGTATACGGAGAAACGACCCACGGCTCGCCCAACGTCCTCGACGGATCTCGGACCCACGTGGGTACCGGAAGCCGACCCTTCGATAAATGGAAGTCAACGACGGCAGCAACTCCCGCATCAAACCGAGGGTCGCCACAGGGCCCCGGCGGGGCTACACACAAGGCGACCTTGAGTGGGGCCGGCACGCGGGTGAGATCGTCGTGGAAAGCGATCAGGGCCCGGTAGGCCACTTCCTCGCCGCGACGCTCCGATCGGAGTTCCTGGTAGATTAGGTCGGCCCAGTCGGCGGCGGAGTGGGCAGTGGTTGGGAGTACGAACAGCTGGTAGCCGGCGGCGCCCACTAGGTGGCTGAGGGCTTCACCCCGCGTATCGTGCGCGCCGCGTTCGATGTCTGCCACCGCAGACTGAGGAATCCCGGAGCGGGACGCGAGGCCACGCTGCGTTAGGCCACTCCCTCGCCGTGCTTCACGCACCAACTGAGCCGTAGACATGTCTGCATTTCTCGATTCCCGATATGATTTCTCATATCATAGCCTGAGACTCGAGATGCCACACAAGAGGACGGCCTACGGGTGGGCCCGGCCTGCATCAGGTCAAGGCGGCACCTAGCTTTTGAGGTAAGTCCGTGACTACACCGTGACTACAACTCCCGGGCGGCGAACGCCGGCTAACCCTGCGACACTCCGGTTGCGACTTTTGATCCCAAGGTGGCGAGATCGAGACTCGCACGGCCCACCAGTTTTTTGGTCCGGCGACACCCTCCGAATTGCCGTCTGTGGCTACTCCGTGACGGCAATCTCCAGCGAGGCTCGGCCCCCACCCGGGGACCGGGAGAACATGAACCCGTCGGGCCGGACCTCGAGCCGGAGCCCGTCAGCCAGCTCGTCGACCCGGGCCCCGTGAAGGGCTTCATGACCGAGGTTCGACGGGTTCGTCGCAACGGCCGTGGTCTGCCGACCCGGAAGCCCCCGTCTCATCTCCGGTTGATCCTCTTGACGATCCCTTCCACGGATGAGGACCTATCGCCGTATGAAGGTCATATGCGTTACGCCGCTCGGGGTGCTGACCGCCTCTATGTCAAACCGTTCCTCCAGGCCCTCGAGTCCGTCCCAGAGTCGTTCTCCGCGCCCCAGGACTATGGGGGCGATCACAAGGTGCATGTGATCAATCAGATCTGCGGCGAGAAATTGACGGACGGTCGAAGGCCCCCCACCGATGCGCACATCGAGCTCACCAGCGGCTTCCTGGGCGATCGTCAGCGCTTCGTCGGGAGTGGCCTCAATGAAATGGAACGTCGTTCCACCCTCCATGTGGAGCGTCGGCCTCGGATGGTGGGTGAGCACGAACACCGGCGTGTGAAACACGGGATCGTCACCCCACCAACCCTTCCACTCCTCGTCGACCCACGGGCCGCGCTGTGGGCCAAACTTGTTGCGGCCCATGATCTCCGCACCAATACCTGGTCCCCAATTACTGGCGAACGCCTCGTCGGCGCCGGCACTTCCGCCGGTCTCTCCATGCATCTTGTGGAACGTACGAGTGCCCATGAACCGGTCGAGGAGCCTGCTCCCGGCGTGACCGAACGGCTGTTCGAGGGACTGACCCTCGCCGGTGCTGAAGCCGTCGAGGGACACGGCAAAGTTGTGAACACGAACGAGTGACATGCAAGGACTCCTTAGAGCGCGGCAGGGACCTGGTCGTTGGGCGCAGTGCCAACGGCGACGGTATACGCGAATGGTTGCCGTTCCGCCATTCCACCTCTGCCGCTCCCCTACAGGACCGCAACGTCCCCCGATTGGCGCCAATCACCGGACTTACCCGGAGATGATCCTGAACATCCCCAACGGTGAGCCCGGGGTGGACCACCAGGTGACGATACCCCCGGACGGGGGCCCCGGACGGAGGCAAATGACGGGCTACGAATCTCCTAGGTGAGGGCTACCCCGAATCCCCCCCCACCATGAACGGGGGGAGCGGAGGAGCACTCAACCAGCCGCCATCAGTCGCCCTTCGTAGGCATCGGCGAGAGCGAGCAGCTCCTTGCCGGCTTCGGTTGCACACGATGAGCCGTGCATGACCGCGAGTGTCTTGGGCTCAAGCTCGGCAAGCCTTCGAATCGTCGGCGCCGTGGCGGGTGTGAGGCACGTTGAACCGAACATGTCCTCAGTTTGCAATGCTGGATCCAGAAGGTCGGTGGCGGCGAGAGCCGGGCCGTCACCGACCTGTGAGAGAAGGTCTCCACAGAACAGAGTCCCCGTCGTCTCCTCGTAGAGGAGGTGGGCGTCCCAGCCATGGGGAACGTGGGGCGTGTGGATACTCCGAATGCGCCGGCCGCCCAGATCGAGCACTTCATCGGAATCCAGAGGTACGGGAGGCCTGTCAGCAAGGTCGTTCATCGAGACCATGCACCCGATGGCCGTGTGGGCGACCTGGGCATTCGGGGCGACGGCGAGGAATTCGTTCATCGCACCACATTCGTCAGCCTCAAGATGTCCAAAGGTGATCCAGCGCAATTGATCGAGCGGGATGAGCGAAGCGATGGCCTCGGAGACCAAGGGGAACATGGCACGCGGTCCGGTGTGGAAGATGGCTGGCTCATCGGCCTCGATGAGGAACTGATTGAAAGTGAAGCCGGTCGGTCCGATATCGGGAACGAACGTTGACAATCGGAAGATGCGATCGGCGATCTCATCGACTTTAGTTTCCATGGTGCAGTCTCCCTTAGAGCGGCAGTGAATGGCTGAGAATGCCGGCGCCGGATAGGCGGCCGGATAGCGTGCGGATGAAGTCCACGGCGTCGATCTCGACCCTCTCCCCTTCGACACCCTGGATGAACTTGCCCCCGGCCGGACCATCGAGCACGAGTTCGAAGCTCTCGCCGTGGATCCCGGCCCATTCGGCCACGATGTCGGCAACGAGTCGGCCATCGTGATCGGAGGTGAGTTGCATGGGTCGACCGATCGCCTCGTGGATGTCGATGCGGTGGACCCAAACGTCCCGGGTGAAGCCGACATCGAGGAGGTACTTGAGTGGAGCCCAGCCGATGGGTGGACCGAACGGGAGTGGGAGATAGCGCATGGGCGGCGAAGTGCCCCAGCGGCCCTTCACCGCTTTGGGCCCGATGACCGAGAGTTGGCCAACGAGTTCATCATTCGAGAGGTGCTCACGTTGGCGGATCTGCTGCTCGTTCAGACCGTCGACCCAGTGATGCGATTCGATCTCTTTGTTGAGGGGCAAGCCACGGCGAAGCTGATGCACGAACTCGCGAACGGACGCCTGGGCGTCACCTGAGCCCAGCACGTGCAACGCCAACTTCCGGACGTCCCAGCCCGTGCAGTCTGTCGCCATTTCCCATTCTGCGGGAGCGAGCGACGCACTGGTCTCGGCGAACCGGACGAACTCCTCTTCGGCAAGGGACCGGGCCTCAGGTCGTGTGATGCGGGTGGTGTTCATCAGGTTCCTTTCCTGGTGATGACGTCGTCGACCAGAAGATCGACCAGACGGTTGAGGTGACGGGTCCAACGATTGCCTCCAGGGTCGTTGCTCAGCTGGGCCTCCATCAGCCCTGCGGTGACGGCGACGATGCAGTCGATGTCTCCTTGATCAGTTACGCCAGCCTCGTTGGTGAACTTGACCATTCCTCCCAGGACCTGCTCAGCGAGCACGTAGGAATCCGGTGAGGGAACGAAGCCGGGGATGTGCCGCTGGAACAGGAGCTCACTCCGGGCCGGGTCCTCCAAAGCAAAGGTGGTGAATGTCCTCAGGAACTTCTTCAGTGCGGCGCGGGTGTCGCGGGGGAAAGCAACAGCATTAAGCCGTTCGAGCAGCTGTCGGTTGCCGTCGGCGAACATAGCGTCGTACAGCGCGTGCTTCGAATCGAAGTACTCATACAGCGACGGCTGGCGCATCCCTACCTCGCGGGCCAGGTCGTGCAGAGACAGGCCGGCTATCCCTTCTTGGCCCGCGAGCTTCCACGCTGCAGCGACGATTGCGGCGATCTTGGCTTCTCGACGTAGGGCAACCTTTCCCACCGTCACCCGCGGTTCACGGTTCGACGCCATCGCTCACCCTTCCCCGTTCCCACAGTCATATGCCTATCATTGATAGGAGTATTACCTATTACTGATAGGACGTCAAGCGGAGCGTTCCAGTTTTCGGGTGACACTCAACGTGCAGTACGAACCATTCCGGAGGACCTCGGGTCTCGAGGTCCTGATTGATCTCCCCGACGTGACCGAGGGTCCGGTCAGAGGCTACGAATCATCGTCGGTGAGGGGAAACCGTTGGCTCTGGCCGGCATCCGAGACGAGTGTGCCTGTTCGGAGATTCGAACCTCTCGGTAAGCCTTGATCAACGGTAGGATCCTCTATTGGCGGGGCCGAAGTCGAAAAACGGAGGTCGGCGTGCACTACGGGATCCACGGTGCCAACACCGGCAGACTAGCGTCGGCCGAAGGGCTTGAATCGGTTTGCACCGTCATTCGAACTCACCACTTGGAGTCGGTGTGGGCGTGGGAGCAGATCGCCATTCCCGTGCACTTCAAAAGCCCGTGGCCGTACTCCGCCGATGGCACCCTAGCCACACCTGACGACGTTGCCCTGATGGATCCACTGGTATGGCTGGCGTCAGTGGGAGCGAGAGTTCCCGAGGTGATGTTGGCGACCGGGGTGCTCCTTCTCGCCCTCCACGATCCGATCACTGTTGCCAAGGCCACGGCCACCCTTGACCTGATCACCCGCCAGCGGGTCACGCTGGGCATCGGAGTTGGATGGTTGGAGGAGGAGTACCAGGTCCTCGGCAAGGGATTCGCTGACCGGGGGAAACGTACCGATGACACCATCAGCGCCCTTCGTCGGCTGTGGTCAGATTCACCATCCGAGTTCACCTCCGAAACTGTCTCGTTCCCGCCCCTGTACTGCGAGCCCCGACCCGAGCGGGCAATACCCATCGTGGTGGCCGGAGGCTCCACGGCGGCAGCCCGCCGGGCTGGAGCCTTGGGGGATGGCTTCTACCCTCACCCAAGCGTCG
Source organism: Acidimicrobiales bacterium (assembly GCA_038210245.1). Classification (GTDB taxonomy): domain Bacteria; phylum Actinomycetota; class Acidimicrobiia; order Acidimicrobiales; family RAAP-2; genus Bog-756. The sequence goes on along the minus strand of JBBQWW010000003.1, from coordinate 112,024 downwards.
AAGACCTTGGGGCACTCCTGTCCGTTATGCGTTCGAACGCGTTGGCCGCCAAGCGGGACCCGGATGCGATCGAACTCACGATGGGGGGTGCCGCCACGGCCGACCAGTCACGCCGGGCCAGCGACCTGGGGGCCACGCGGTTCCTGATCGACGTATTCGGGCAAGAACCGGACACCGTAGGACCCTTCGTCGAGCGCAGCCTCAATGACCTCGGTTGAAGGCCGTAGGTTCTCAGCCAGCGGGCGCACTGATCCAGGACGCTATCGATTGCGCCGTTCACCAGCCTTGCGCTGATAGTTGAGCCGATACCCAGGGCGAACCGGGCCGCGCTTCCTCGCACCCAAGTCCATGGTCGTACTCACCATGACTGTCATCGTGCTGTCAGGGCCGAGACCAACAGCAGAGTTCAGGAGGGGAAGAGGTGGGCCATAAGGCACGCATAGTGCCGGCCGAGTGTTCCGCTGGGGGTAACCCCTTGGCGTTCTGACTGCCTTCGGCCGTGAACTCATCTCCAAGAAGAGACTTTGGACCCTGGCGATCGGAACCGCTCCGAGGTTGACTGTCGGAATGACCCCCAGCCGGCCACCCAGCAGAGGAGCCCGGCTCCGGTGGGTCGGCGGATGTATGACCTTGCTGCCCGTAGTGCTCATTGGGGCCTGCGGGAGCCCCTCAAGCGGTCAAACTAAGCCGGTGGTGCTGATCGTCGGGGACTCCCTCGTCGCTGCTGCGACGCCTGACTTGAAAGGCCTCTCCCCTTCCGACATGATCACCGCAGTCCTCGCCGGAGTGGGCGCTAGCCCTTGTGACCTCAGGGCCGGGTACCAAGCCGCTCCCGGTTTCGGGGGTGGGTACTTGTCCTTCAAGGCCACGATGCGGTCGGTGAGACCAAAGGTGGTCGTCCTTGCTTTCACCGGGAACCCCGGGGTGTCGGACCAGGCATGCATCAGGGCGCCGGCGGCGGCCTACAGCCTCTCAACAATCGTCGCCAACTATCGAAGCGCGCTGAGGGCCATGGGGACGTTGGCAACCCGTGCTGGTGCGAAGGTCTATCTGTCAGCAACCCCGGCGAGAAATCCAGACGTGCCTGAAGGTTGGCAAGACCAAAGCCAACACGGCTACAACGGAGACCCAGCCTTCAATACCATGATGTCCACGCTTGCCTCGTCAATGGGCTGGACCTTCGACACGGCCGCAGCTGCGGCAATTTCGGGACCCGGCCTCGGATGGGCGCTCTACCTCCCGTGCCAACCCCATACCAGCGAAGCCTGTGTCCACGGCCGCGAACAGATTCGATATGGCGGGCCTGACGCCATTCACTGTGATGCCCCAGGAACCAACGGCACCGGTACGACCTCAGACGGAAGTCTCCGATTCGCCCACGGGCTTCTAGTGGAGCCGTTAGCCACTGTGGGCCTTCGACCCCTTCGTGAAATCAACTCACCACCGGCGGCTGCCACCTTGAATCGGTGTCTGAGTCCCGCGACGAGGAGTAGCAGCCGGTAGATCCGTGTGGCTGCCGGTCCGGGCACCCTCCTGGTGGCACTACCGAATCTATTCAGGGAGTACCTCGATCCTCAGTGGGGTCATCGCCGCGCCAAGACCACTCGGGAGTCTCCAGGAGTTGGCGCTGGCCGGTGGCATGTTCAGCCCTGGCCCTGATTCCACGAAGCATCGCCTCGCTTCGGGACCGGTCGGTCGGTGCCCGATCCCGATGCTGGAACGGATGGCGTAGCCCAGGGCCGCAAGAACAAGCAGGACCGAGACAGCAGCAAGGACAGATCGGAACGTACCCTGGATGTTCATGCTGCCGCGAACCAACCAGAATGCGGCGAAGGCAAGCTGGATGAACCCACCGACCATTAGTACGCGCTGCCGCCATGCGGTGACCGGCGCCAGATCCTCCACAGTCGTCGATGTCACGGACGTCATCATCGTGTGCTCCTTTGGGATCGGTACCAGGCGATCGTGTCGTCAACGGCCGTGGCGAGCGGGGTGGGCGTGGCGCCGAAGGTGGCCCCGTACTTCGAAGTGTCGAGGACGAAGGGCTGGTCGAACTCGTAAGACATTTCAGCCAGTCCACGCATCAAGGGACTGAAGAGCCCCAGAAGGCGCAGGACGACCTTGGAGACGTTGCGGATGGCGATGGGGTGACCGATCCGGTCAGCAACAATGTCGAGGAGTGCCCGGGTGGTCACCGTCTCGGGTCCCGGCAGGTGCCAGACCTGACCGACGGCCCTCGGGTCGGATCCCAGCGTGGCCAGACCTGCCGCGATGTCGGGGACGTAACTGTAGGTATGGAGCAGGTCGGGATTGCCGATGAAGTCGCTGCGCTTCCCGGCGATGGCATTGCCGAAGACCCGGGTGCCGAGCGTGGACTCCGTGGCCCCCGGTCCGAAAAAGTCGGAGGCACGCCCGATGGCGATCCGCACCCTTCCAGCCTGTTCAGCCTCAAGGAGTTCGACCGTCATGGCCGCACGGGTCTGACCCTTGGACGTGGTGGCCGAGAGCGGCAGGCCTTCGGTGAGCAGCTTCCCCCTGGTGTCGCCGTAGCCGTAGACGTTCTCCAACGTAACGAGAAGTGCATCAGCACGCTCGGCCGCACGAATCACATTTCGCTGCAACTGCGGAAACATCGTCGGCCAGTGGGTGTATGGGACTCCGAGGCACTGATACACAACCGATGCGCCCGTGGCGGCGTCGATTGCGGCCTCTGCGTCCGTCACGTCGGCGGCCCGGCAGTCGATCTCCGATCCAAGACCCTCCGGTCGATGGCGTGACACCGTTCGGACCCGGTGGCCGGAGGCGGACAGGGTTGCCGCGAGGACGCGTCCGACCTGGCCGGCGCCGAAGACGACGTGGGACTGGTGCTCACTCATTGCCGGTCAGGGGTCCGGCCAGGGGTCCGATCGAGTGGGAGTGGTCGGCGGGGGCGCCAAGCAGTAGCTCCAGATGGATTTGAATTAGCCATGTCAGCCTTTGCTGGGTGATCAGCCCGATACTCAGTCGGCGCAGGCCTACCTCGTTCAGCAGACCGCTGCCAAAGTCTCGACGGCGGACCTTGTCGCCATGCAACCATGTCGGGCGTTCAGCCGTTAGTGCCGAAGGTCCCTACTTAGCCACGGGGACAGGCCGCACCCGATCGATGAGTGGCAAAGGTGACCTTCGGCCCTTATCGTTTATTGCCTCCCGGTTCACCATGGTCGGATGAGCGCAGGATGTCCAGGCGGCATTGGGGTACGGCGACCCGATCGGCCGGCTGTCCCCTGGGACGGGGAGTGGCGGTTCCGGCGATGCGGGCCCTGTGCACTCGGCGACCAAGGAGGTTCGGGTGCAGTTGGGGTTGGAGGACGAGGTGGCTCCACCGAGGTGGTGTTGCTTGGCCCGCGTGGGCTGGGAGTGTACAAATCCGCCACGGTGAAACGATGGGCGTCCTGGGCCCACCCCGACGCTGGCTCCGGGGGGCATGCGACTCGGACCTTTCTGCTGGACTTGAACCGAGGCGATTCAGGCATCGGGGATCGTTGCCCTCCCTGTGGAGCTCCCACTATTGGCACTTGGATGACCGTTGGCCCCGATCTTGTGGTCAGGAGTCTCGACGATTGAAATCCCATGTCCATGTACACCACACTCCTCGGTTCCGCTCTTGTCCAGCACGATCAATCCGACACTGGTTCCAGCATGGGGGATCTTCTCGCCCAATACCTGAGATGTCGGAGTCGGTTGCATGCAGCTGCCCCGGTGGGTCCCAGAACAGCTCGCCCACTGTGGACCTTGACCGATGAGCTGAACTACGACCTTTCCCTCGTCAACTTGGCGCGGAGTAGGAGCATCGAGTTCAATCTCGAACGATTCGATAACGGCGAGCGGTATCGGCTTGAGCAAGCGTTGGAACGGCACGGTATCCGCTTCGATCCACTAGACGTCCAGAATTAGTAGATGGCCGTTCACCTGCACCCGCCATTTGCATCAAGATTTCGTGGCGTACGTCTGTGCGGACTGAGCCGATCGCTCCGCGATGGGGCGGTAACCAAACGCGGGACGCCGTGTCCATGCGATTCAGGCTTCGGTGACGATCAGCATTCGAAGGGCGCGAGTTGCATTCGGTGGTCGACAACGGTCAGAGCATCGGGACCGGTGTCGAAGGGCTGGGTCTGGTTCCGAGGTGCGATGGCGGGGACATTGCACGGCGTGATGAACGTGATGGGCCCTGCGGAGCATCGCTGGCCCGAGAGGTGACGGTGAGTCAGTAGCGCGCTACCGGATCACGGCCACAGGGCAAGCAGCATGGCGGGCACACTGCTCAGCGACCGATCCCAGGAAGAAGCGGCGCTGCCATCCCTGCCCGGTCGACCCCACGACGAGAAGGGCTGCACCGACGCCCGCGGCGAGGAGCGAGGGAACGGTGGCATCAAAGCGGGCATCAGCCGTAAAGGTCACGCTCGGCTGCCACTCCGTTGCCCGAGCCACGGCGGCATCGACGATGGGGCGGCCGGCCATCTCGTATCCTTCGGACGTCGAATTCATGAATCCGGTCATCGGTGCGATCACACAGGCGAACAGTGCCTCCACCGTCGCCGAAGTCAGTTCGGCCTCTCGGAGCGCCCATCGGAGGGCCAGATCTGAGCCTCTCGAGCCGTCGATCCCCACGACGATCCGGTTCCCAGGCGCTTCATGAGCGGGAGTTTCCGGCTCTGGTCGTATGACCACGACAGGGCAGACGGCTCGCTCTATGCAGCGGTGACTGACCGACCCCAGCAACAGTTCCTTGAATCCGCCCCGACCCCGTGCTCCGACGACCAGTAGATCAGCTAGATCGCTGGCCCGAATCAGGGCACGAGCGGGCGGGCCGTGTGGGAGCTCCGCCTCGAGGACAACCGAGGCATGGCGAGTGACGACGAGGGCGAATGCATCGTCCAGAACAGCCTGCTCGGCCGACATCGTGGCCCCAGCGCTGGCATACCAAGCTGGTGCCACTTCGTCGTGGCGGGTACCGGCATAGACGATACGTAGCACCGACTTCCGCCGCTTCGCCTCGTCAGCGGCCCATTTGACCGCCTGACGCGACTCTGCCGACCCGTCGACGCCGACCACTATGGCGCCCTGGTCACCGAGTACGCCGTCCTCCCGGCTGACGTGGCTCACCGCGACCGGTGGCTGTAGTGCCGGGTCGATCTCCACCTGGGACGCGGGGGCTCTTCTCACCGATTGGGTCATCTCGCCATTGCACACTGCCCGAGTGGGCAGGAACAGGGCCGAACGTCACTCCTTTCAATGGCCGGACGTGGGGACCGCCAGCGTCTTCGCACAGGAGCCCGGTGAGGGTGACGAGAGGAACTTCTAGCCCTATGGGTCCTTTGACTCTGGTCGGAGGTGTCCTGAAGGGGCACGGTGGAACTACAGACGTCCCAAACGAGGAGTACACGATGCCGAAGGCCGAGACCACGACACACCGATCAATCGGGGAAGAGGGTTCAGCCGTTGCCACACAGTTGGACCGGACGCTCGACGAATGGCGGTCCCGCATCGACGAGCTGAAGCTGCAGATCGATCTGGCCTCACATGACCTCCGCGACGAGCTTCGCACGCGTATGGAAGTGACCGAGAACGTCTATCTGGCGGTTCGGTCACGGCTATCGGATGCACGGCAGGACACCGGTAAGAACGTGGCCGGTGTGCGTGAGGGAGTAGACCAGCTCCTCCGAGATCTCCGCTTGGCCTACGACGATGCCGAGGCGGTCGTGACGCGAAGCCATCAGGCCTAGCCATCGTCAGTATGAACTCGGGGAGCCACAGACTGGTCTGGCCCACTCGCCCACTTGTCCGCTGACCACCAACACGAATGAGAACACGATGATCGACTCGTCCCCTCCGTCCATCTCTCTCCCGTCGGTACCTGGCCATCCGGGGGCGACGAACGGTTCACCGCCCTCCATGCCGACCGACGGCACCGAACCTCCGATCCCCCCGATGTCGCCACGGAATCAGAGCAAAGCCCACTCCCTGGGTCTGACCTCGGCCACGGGACTGGTCATCGGCAGCATCGTGGGTACTGGGGTGTTCACCATGCCGGCAGTGCTGGCCGGTGCTGGGACGATGGGCATCGTCGTCTTGGGCGTGATCGCCCTCGGCGCCATGCTGCTGGCGGTCCTGTTCGGACAGCTGACCAAGCGAGTGCCCAACAGCGACGGCGGGCTCTACGCCTACTCGCGGCACGAGTTCGGCGATTTCGCCGGTTACCTGGTCGGCTGGTGCTACTGGATCCAGTCGTGGGCCGGCAATGCGGCCATCGTCTCGTCCTGGGTCTTCTATGTGGACGCCCTCTTCGGCTTCAACCACATCACCGGTATCGAGAACTGGGGCATCGCCATGGTGGGCCTGTGGGTCCCCGCCATCATCAACCTGGTGGGCATCCGCCAGATGGCCTGGTTCCAGAACGTCACCGTGGTCCTCAAGTTCCTTCCATTGCTGTTCGTAGGCGTCATCGGGTGGTTCTTCGTCCAGAGCCACAACTTCGGCGTCTTCAATGCGTCGGGCGGGAGCCTCTACAGCGGGATCGGGATCGCCGCGGGTGTGGCCCTCTTCTCCTTCATCGGCGTCGAAGCAGCGGCCGTCACGGCTAAACGGGTGAAGAACCCACGAGTCAACGTCGGCCGGGCGTCCCTCATTGGCACCGGCCTCAGTGCCATCCTCTACATCCTGGTCACCGCAGCGGTGATGGGACTGGTCTCCCACCATGCGCTGGTGAACAACGGGTCGCCCTTCGTCAACGCCTTCCAGTCGATCTTCCCCCACCAGGCCTGGGCCGGGACGTTCATCGCTGCCATCGCCGTCATCTCCGGCATCGGGGCCCTCAACGGCTGGACGCTCATCGTCACCGAGACGTCCCGGGCCATGGCCCAGGACGACATGTTCCCCCGGCCTTTCGCCTGGGTCGACAAGAAGGGAACGGCCTGGTTCGGGATCGTCATCGGCACGGCACTGCCCTCCATCCTGATGCTCTGGCGCTACACCACCACCTCGGGCCTCACCGTCTTCACCTACTTGGTGGACCTGACGGTGGTCACCGTGGCCATCCCCTACTTCATGTCGGCCATCGCCCAGCTCACCTTCCTGGTCTCCCGCCGCCGGCGAGTCGTAGGCTGGCTCTTGGCCCGCGACCTGGCCGTGGCCGGAGCCAGTGTGCTGTTCTCCCTCTGGGTGACCTTCGCCTCCGGCTACCAGGTCGTCTACCAGGCCCTGGTGGTGATCCTGGCCGGTCTCGTGCTCTACGCCTTCCTGAATGCCCGACGCCAGCGGCTGGGCAAGTCGGTCGAGCCGGTGGATCTACCGCCGGACACATCGCCGTTGAACGGGGCTCACGCCGTGGGCAACGGCAGTGCTCCCATCCAGGCAACCGCTCCCCATCAACCATCCGGAACTGAAGTGCTGTCATGACCTTCTCCGTCGACTCTGAAGTCGGCCAGCTCCGCGAGGCGATCATCCACCGGCCGGGCCTGGAGCTCTCCCGACTCACCCCGGACAACATCGAGGCCCTACTGTTCGATGATGTGATGTGGGCGGCCAAGGCCCAGGAGGAGCACGATGCCTTCGCCGCCGCCCTCCGGAACAAGGGTGTACTCGTCCACCACTACGGCGTCCTACTGGCCGAAACGCTCGAGCTTCCCGAAGGCCGTGAGTTCGTCCTCGACCGCCTGTGCACACCAGAGATCCTCGGCCCGTCCCTGGTCGATCCGGTTCGGCGTCTCTTCGACGACCTCGACGGAAGGACTCTCGCCGACTTTCTGGTGGGCGGAATCATCAAAGCCGATCTCCATCCCCTCCATGCCCACAGCTTGAAGTGGGACATGCTCAGGACCGACGACTTCATCCTCACTCCCCTCCCCAACCATCTGTTCCAGCGGGACAATTCATGTTGGATCTACGGAGGTGTGACCATCAACCCGATGGCCATGCCCGCCCGCCAACGTGAGTCCCTCCATACCAGGGCTATCTACGGCTTCCACCCTCTCTTCGCCGACAGTGACTACGTCAACTACTACGGTGCCGAGGACCGCACCTACCAGCCGGCCACCATCGAAGGCGGCGACGTCCACGTGATCGGCCACGGCGCGGTACTGATCGGCATGGGCGAGCGCACCACCCCCATGGCCGTCGAGGCGGTGGCCCACGCTCTTTTCGACAACGGCCAAGCCACCACCGTGGTGGCTATCGAGCTTCCCCACAGCCATGCCTTCATGCACCTCGACACCGTGATGTCCATGGTCGATACCGCCACGTTCGTCCTCTACCCCTACTTCGACCGCCAACTGCGAAGCTGGACGATCACCCAGGGTGAGCAGCCGGGAGACCTTTCCATCTCCTCCAACACCAGCCTGTGGGACTGCCTCGCCGACATCTTTGAGGTCGACCAGATCATCGTGCTCACCACCGACGAGGACGTCCGTGCCGCCCAGCGTGAGCAGTGGGATGACGGCACCAACTACTTGGCCGTGGCTCCCGGAGTGGTCATGGGCTACGACCGCAACGTGGCCACCAACACCATGCTCGAGAAACAGGGCATCGAGGTGGTGGCCATCGCTGGCGGCGAGCTGGGACGGGGCCGGGGCGGTCCCCGGTGCATGACCTGTCCGATCCGAAGGGATGCGAGCTAGTCATGGGCATTGCGGACACCATGGACGACCTCCAGATGCGGGGCCGGAGTCTCCTGAAGGTGGTCGACCTCACCAGACGGGAATTCCTGTCCCTCGTCGATCTCGCCGAGCACCTAAGGGCCGAGAAGCGGTCGGGCACCGAGCGCCAGCGATTGGTGGGCCGCAACATCGCCCTCATCTTTGAGAAGGCGTCCACTCGGACCCGTTGTGCGTTCGAGGTCGCGGCCCACGACCAAGGGGCCCAGGTCACCTACCTCGGGCCGGAGGGATCGCACATCGGGACCCAGGAGTCGATGCAGGACACGGCACGGGTCTTGGGTCGGATGTTCGACGGCATCGAGTTCCGCGGCTACGCCCAGGAGGCGGTGGAGACGCTGGCCCGATTCTCCGGTGTCCCGGTGTGGAACGGCCTGACCGATCAGTGGCACCCGACCCAGATGCTGGCCGACATCCTGACCATGCAGGACCACTCCCCGAAACCACTCGACCGGGTGGGCTACTGCTATCTGGGTGATGCCCGCAACAATACGGCCAACTCCCTGCTTGTCACTGGGGCGTTGCTCGGGATGGACGTCCGCATCGCCGCGCCGAGGGACCTGTGGCCCACCTCGGATGTACAGGTGATGGCCAAAGAGCTCGCTGCGACGTCGGGAGCACGGATCCATATCGGGGACGAGGTGCATACAGGTGTGGATGGCGCCGACTTCTTGTACACCGACGTATGGGTGTCCATGGGAGAGCCGGCATCCGAATGGGAGAAGCGTATCGACCAACTCCTGCCCTACCAGGTGAACGCCGCTGCCATGAGAGCCACCGGAAATCGGGACGTCAAGTTCATGCACTGCCTGCCGGCCCTCCATGACACCCACAGCGAGCTCGGACGACAGCTCGCTGACAAATGGAACCTCACCGCGCTGGAAGTCACCGACGAGGTCTTCGAGTCACCGGCATCCATCGTCTTCGACCAGGCAGAGAACCGACTGCACACCATCAAGGCGGCCATGGTGGCCAGTCTGGCTGACTGAGATGCGAATCGTGGTGGCCCTGGGTGGCAACGCGCTACTCGAACGCGGGGAGGTGGCGGAGGCCCAAGTCCAGGAGAAGCATGTCGTCGCGGCGGTGAAGGCACTGGTACCCCTGGTCCAGGACCATGACCTCCTGATCACTCACGGCAATGGGCCTCAGGTTGGCCTGCTTGCTCTCGAGAGTGAGCGCGACCCGGACCTGCCCCACCCGTACCCCTTCGACGTCCTCGGTGCCCAGACTCAGGGGATGATCGGCTATTTCCTGCTGCAAGCATTCGAGAATGCCCTCCCGGGCCAGGAAGTAGTGAGTCTCGTCTGTCAGACGATGGTGGATACCAACGACCCAGCCTTCGCTCACCCGACCAAGTTTGTCGGCCCGGTCTATGACGAAGAAGAGGCTCAACGCATAGTCCGCCTTCGGGGATGGGCGGTACGTCCGGACGGCCAGGCTTGGAGACGCGTGGTCGCTTCACCTGAGCCGTTGGTCCCTTTGGAGATGCCGACCATTCGGATGCTGATGACCAACGGCGCCATTGTGATCTGTGCCGGCGGGGGAGGCATACCCGTCGCACGGGGTGCCGACGGACTCCTCCACGGTGTCGAGGCGGTCATCGACAAGGATCTCACTGCAGTGCTTATGGCCCGGGAACTCGATGCCGATGCCCTCCTCCTGCTCACCGACGTGGCCAGTGTCGAGCTCGACTTCGGCACGGACTCGGCTCGGCCGCTTCATCACACCACCCCGGAGGCCCTCCGGGCCATGACGTTTCCCAGTGGGTCGATGGGTCCGAAAGTAGACGCGGCCTGCCGGTTCGTGGAAGCGACGAACAGGCGGGCGTTCATCGGTCGACTGGACCATGCGGTCGAGCTTCTCGATGGAAGATCAGGGACCGTGGTGGGACCCGCTTCTGCGCTACCCGCCGAGGATCGCCGGCGCTCGCAGCATGACCCATTGGTACGTGACCGATCTATTCGCACACAGGTGAAGGAGCAATCAGTGACCACTACAGAACAACCATCCCACCGGATTGTGGTGGGAATCGATGGTTCGCTGTCATCGGTTGCCGCACTCAAGTGGGCGATGCGGCAGGCCCACCTCATCGGGTCGACGGTTGAAGCCATTACGACGTGGGAGTGGCCGATGGCTCCTGCTGTCGGCATGATGGCGCCCGATGGTTTCGACCCCAAAGGCGACGCTCAAGAGGTATTGGAAAAGGTGCTGGCCCCGGAGCGGGTCGGACACGAAGGCGTGTCGATCGATTCGAAGATCGTGGGTGGGCCGGCTGAACTGGCCCTCGTTGATGCATCACGAGGGGCCGACCTGCTGGTCATCGGCAGTCGGGGCCACAGCGAACTGGTCAGCCTGTTGCTCGGGTCGGTCAGTGAGCACTGTGTGTCCCACGCCCACTGTCCGGTCGTGGTGATCCGGGACGGGCACAACCTGAACGATGATGTCTGACACCATGCGCGCCTGGGCGGTGGCTGAGCCCGGTCCCATCGACTCCAGTCCGCTCCAGCTGGTCACCCGCCCTCTCCCGGTTCCAGGACCGGGCCAGGTGCGAGTACGGGTGACGGCCTGCGGTGTGTGCCGAACCGATCTCCATTTGGCCGAAGGAGACCTCACTCCCAAGCACCACCTGGTTACACCGGGCCACGAGGTGGTCGGTACGGTCGATGAACTCGGACCCGGGTGCATGAGGTTCGGACCAGGCGTCCGAGTCGGCGTCCCGTGGCTCGCCCATACCTGCGGAGTGTGCCGGTTCTGCGTCGCCGGGCGGGAGAACCTCTGCATCGCGCCACAGTTCACCGGCTGGGACCTTGACGGAGGGTATGCCGAGTACGTCCTGGTCGAGGAGGTCTTTGCCTACGCCATCCCGGAAGAGTTCAGTGACGAGCAGGCGGCGCCACTGCTGTGCGCCGGGATCATCGGCTACCGAGCATTGCGTCGATCGCAGCTTCCCGAGGGCGGGAGTTTGGGAATCTATGGATTTGGCGGCTCCGCCCACCTGACCGCTCAGATCGCCATGGCCGAGGGGGCCAGGGTCCATGTGATGACCCGGGCGCCGGAGGCACGCCAGCTGGCACTCCAACTCGGTGCGGCGAGCGTCGGCGATGCCGCTGATCAGCCCCCCGAACCCCTTGACTCCGCCATCCTGTTCGCCCCGGTGGGAACCCTCGTTCCCCCTGCTCTCGAGGCACTCGATCGGGGAGGGACGCTGGCCATCGCCGGGATCCACCTGACTGACATCCCCGTGCTCGACTACCAGCGTCATCTCTTCGAAGAGCGCAACCTCTGCAGCGTCACCGCCAATACCAGGCACGACGGGACTGCATTCCTCGAGGCGGCAGCTCGGATCCGTATTCAGGTATCGACCGTCACCTACGAGATGTCGCAGGCCAACAGGGCCCTCAGTGACCTGGCTCACGACCGTGTCAACGGGGCGGCCGTACTGCTCAACCCGTGGGCGGTCTGACAGAGTCAGTTTCGTTCCCAGGATCCAGGCGGAGTGCAGTGCCGGTTCGACGTCCTGAGTCCGTATTCGATGCACGGATGAGCGGTCGCCTCGATACTGACTACTGGCCGCGCCCCTCGGGAGTCCGGGATACCGGGTCCAAAAGCGAGCAGGGCGACAGCTTCAGGACCGCCCGATGGCCGGTGACAAAGCCAATCGATCACGGTCTCTCGTTGGTAGTCAGGTCAAAACGGACAACGTCGATCTCCTCCGTGATGCCGCGTGGCCTAGCCTCGATCATTCGTCCGACCCTCGGCTGACGGCAGATGTGCCGGTGAGTTGCTGGTCGTGATGGGCATCCATCCGCTGACCACTTCTGGGGCGTGAAGTGCCGCGGTGTTGTCATTCTGTTTCGGATGTCACGCCCTGCAGCAGTGCTTTCGGGTCGGGCGTTGTGACCCACCCGGTCAGGGGATGGCCGCCCGCAGTTTGGCGAACGCGTTGGCGAGATCGTCCACCCATGGCCAGGTCTTGTCCAGCCGTAAGGTGAGTCCCCTGGACTTGTGCACGAGCAGTGCGGCCACGTGAAGGACCCGGTAGCGCATGGTCTTCGGCTCGGCCTTGGCCAGTGCCCCTTCGAAGCAGAGCATCTGGCTCCACGCCAGCAGTGCTCCGGCGATGAGGGAGGTGGCCACCCAGGCTTCGTTGCGCACAAAGGAGTCGAAGGGAAGGTTGGCGAGACCGCAGTCCTTCCAGTTCCTGATCCGGTCCTCCACCCGGGCGTGTCCCCGGTGACGGAGCTCGAGGGCGGCGATGTCGGTGCCCTCGGTGTTGGTGATGAAGCAGGTGTGGCGGAAGCCCTCGGCCGTGTCGAAGAGGGTGAGCTGGGCCCCGGGGTGGGGACGTTCCCGGCGCATGAGCAACCGGGTCTCCTCGGGCCAGACGGCAAGCGGGATGAGATCGGTCAGTTCGACCACCCAGGCACCGTCGCGGACCGAGCCGTCGGTCTCTCGTGCCTGGATCCAGTCCTCCTCTTGGACCAGGACCAGGGCGTCACGAACTCCCTGGTCGATGGGGAATCCGATGGAGAAGTCGCAGTTGGCCGCAACGATGGCATCGACGAACCCGTGGGTGGCCCCGGCCGAGTCGGCCCGCACCAGGATGGGATGGGAGACGAGGGCCGGGTGGTCGCCTGTGAAGTGACCGGTCTGGAACTCCTCGGGCAGTCCCGACAAGGACTGGTGTAGCAACTCGACGTGGTCGTCGGTGTCGTTGGCACCGGCGTTCCCCCGCCGCAGCATGGCGGCCAGCGGTTCGTTCGTCGTGTCGCACCACACCCCAAGAGGGAAGAACCCGAAGCCCTTCTTGTAGGTGGGGGTGGCGTCCTGCTTCTCCGAGTACGAATTGACCAAGGTGGCGTCGAAGTCCAGCACCAGTGAGTCCCCCGGAGGAGCGGCGGCCCACACCTTGGCCCGGGCGCTTGCGATCGCCTCGGGGATGGCACGGAGCTCGAAGGCTGTCGTCGCCTCCACCGCCCGCCAGGCCGTGGCAATCGAGGCCACCGGTCCGAACAACTCGGCCTGTTCACGAAGGGCTGCCATGTCGGCCAGACAGTCGGCCCCGTCGGCGATGGCCACGGCCAGGTGCGTGAGGACGACGCCGGGATCGTGGGTGTGCCAGTTGATCCCGCAGCCCGCCATGGCGCCTGACATCGCGTCGGTCAAGCCACTGCGATCAGCCAGTTCGGACAGCAGTGCGGTGCCGGCGTGGGACACCAGGCTCTTCCCGTCGGTGGTCACCCTCATCGACCGGGTGGCGCGAGTATCGTGCACCTTCAAGGAGCCCTCCTGGTTCTGGTGAATGTGTTGAGTAGAGACTCACATTCTCCCAGGACAGGAGGGCTTTTACGCGGACGCGCGCACCGCCGGATCAGAGGCGGGACGAATTATCGAGGCTAGTGGAATACGAAGCACGGATCCTCCGCCCTGCAATCCCCACCGCCGTATCACCGGAAACACTCAGCGTGTAGAGTCGTGGACAACACCACGGATGAGGCATTCGCTCGGTGCTGTCGTGAGCCGCCAGCGGCTGCGACGCTCAGGGTCGTGCCGTTCGGTGGATTACCGGTATTCATGGCCACAATCTGAACCTTCGATCCGTTCGCAGGCACACGGCGATGCCACCATGGCAATGGTCGTTGGGCATGCGGAGATCGGGACCATCATTCCGCCATCGGGTGGAATCCGGCATCCGTGGAGCTCGTCAGGCACCTTACCGGCTCATGAGGAGCCGATCACCAGTGCGTGACAGAGAGATCTGACGCCACCCCCTACCTCTGCAGAAGCAACGAAAACCAAGGAAAATCATGAATCACCAGTCACACATCCGCTGCGCCATCGAACGCAGCCAGGCTCGACGCCAACAAACCGAAGAGCAGTTGCGGTCACTCCGCGGCCGGGGCCTCACCGCACCCCTAGCTGAGCTCGACAGTCTGCTGATCTACGAGATGCAGCTGGAGAGCCGCCTCAATGAGGTTCTCAACCGCGACCTGACGGTCGCCGCCCGCTGATCCCGTTCTGACCTGAGTCCCATGACCACCCCGGTCCAGAAGATGGGGCACGGCTAGCTATCGACCCGGGTGCCACCAACGAACTCAGCAGGGGAGCTCCGCTATTGGCCCGGATCCGGGGAGGAGCTCGTCGTCGCCTAGAGGCTTCCCCAGGCCACGCCACTCCAAGCTGTCGGCCGAGTGTCGGCACCCACTACAAGCTTGATTGTGCCGCAAGATGACCAACCGACCTCACCCAGTGGGTCGTGCCGACCCAGGTCTAGTGTTCCCCCATGCTCTTCGGTCTTCGATTCGACTTCCGCAATCCCGACATCGCTCATACCGCCATGGCCGATCGCTATGCCGCCTCGCTGGACATGGCCGAGTGGGCCGACCAACTGGGCTGCCTGACCATCGCCGTCTCCGAGCACCACGGTTCGCCAGACGGCTATCTCCCGAGCCCCATCCCGATGGTCGCGGCCATGGCGGCGCGCACGATGTCAGTCCGGTTCAACATCGCCGCGCTGATCGCCCCGTTCCACAATCCTCTGCGCCTGGCCGAGGACCTCATCGTGCTCGACATCCTCAGCCGGGGAAGGGTGGACCTCATCGTGGCGGGCGGCTACGTCCACGAGGAGTTCGCCTTGTTCGACGTGGACATGAAGGAGCGGGGTCGACGGGTCACCGAGACCGTCCGGGTCCTGCGGGCGGCGTTCTCCGGAGCGCCGTTCGAGTACCAGGGTCGCACGGTGCACCTGACCCCGGGACCGTTCCGTCCCGAGGGTCCCTCCATCGCCCTCGGGGGTAGCAGCCAGGTAGCCGCCGAGCGGGCCGCCCGCATTGCCGACGGGTTCATCCCGTCTGTGCCCGAGGTGTGGCCGTTCTACCGCGACGAGGTGCAGCGCCTAGGGCGACCCGACCCCGGACCGTGCCCGATCGGCAGCAATCAGACGGTGGCGCTCGCCGAGGACTCCGACCGAGGGTGGGAGCAGATGGCCCCCTTCTTCCTCTATGAGACCAACGCCTACGGACGTTGGCAGGCCCAGGACGACGTGGCCAGTCCGTATCACACTGTGTCGGATACCGACGCTCTGCGGGCCACCGGTCAGTACCGGGTGGTGACACCCGAGGAGTTCGTGGCCGAGCAGAAGGCCTCGCCCTTCCCCTTCGCCTTCTTCCACCCGATGTGCGGGGGCATGCCGGTCGAGTTGGCATGGTCGAGCCTGCGTCTGTTCGAGACCGACGTACTGCCGGCGTTCGCTTAGTTGGCAGTTGAGCGGGACCCGCGACATCCCGAGTCGATCATGTACCGTCACGTCATCCAGCGTTCGTCAACCCGGTCGATGACGTCCACTGAATCGGCCTCAGAGAGGACACCTTCATGAGAACAGTCGTCGTCGGTGCCTCAAGTGGCCTAGGCAGGTCATTGGCCACGGGCCTCGGGCGGCGGGGGGCCACCGTGGCCCTCCTGGCCCGGCGCAGGGACCGCCTGGTCGAAGCGGCCGCCGAGGCTGGTCCCGGATCGTTGGCCATCGTCTGCGACGTCACCGATGACGCGTCCTGCCGGGTGGCCATCGCGGAGGCGGCTGAGGGCCTGGGCGGAATCGATGCCCTGGTCTACGCCACCGGGGTCGGTCCCCTGGGCCGCCTGGTGGACATCAGCGGTGAGACCTGGCGCAACACCTTCAACACCAATGTGGTGGGGGCGGCCCTCATCACCGCGGCAGCCGTCCCCCATCTCACCGAGACCCGGGGGGTGGCCGCCTATCTCTCGTCGGTCAGTGCGTCATTCACTCCGCCGTGGCACGGACTCGGGGCCTATGCCACCAGCAAGGCGGCGCTGGAGCGGCTGATCGAGGCGTACCGGACCGAACATCCGGCAATCGGCTTCACCCGAATCATCGTTGGCGACTGTGCCGGGGGCGAGGGACCGTCGGGCACCGAGTTCGCCAACGGATGGGACTGGGACTTGGCCGCGGAGTTCCACCCCATCTGGACGGCGCGGAACCTCATCAGCGGTTCGCTCATCGACGTCGACGAGCTGGTCCAGGCGGTGGACAACGTGCTCCGGTGTGGGGCCAGCGCCTACATCCCTTCGGTCGCCATCATTCCCCGACCACCGGACTGACCGCCATCAGCCGACGCCGGTAGCGCCAGCCGACTCAGTACCTCCCGAGCAGGAAGTGCGCGGCGGCAGTGGCCTCAGGGAACGAACTGCTGAGTCCTGAACTCATGTACCCCGAGTCGGTGATCATGATGATCCCGTTGACGGCGGCGGCGGCATCGCTGCACAGGAAGACCAGCGGGTAGGCCTGCTCCAACGGCGTGGCCGCCTCGATGCCGGCCTCACTCCGGTAGTCGGCGCCAAAGCCCAGCCACATGTCCTTGTTGGCCTGGGCCAGGGGCGTGTCAGTGGGTCCGGGGCAAATGGCGTTGATCCGGATGCCCTCCTTGAGGAGGGGGAGGGCCTGGCCGGCCACATAGGCGCAGATGATCTGCTTGGTGGACATGTAGTCCGCCTTGTTGTGAGCCTCTATCCAAGCTACCGACTCGTCCCAGTCGCTGATGGCCAGGAGCTCTTGGATTTCGGTCAGGTTGGTCTCCCAGCCCAATCCGGCGGCCGAGGAGATGAACCCGATGGCCCCGCCCCGGCCCAGCACGCCACTGGCGATGAGCCGGTCGATCATGTACCGGTGGCCGATGAAGTTGATCCGCTCGATGCCCGGCGTCCCGTCGGCCACCCCGGCACAGGACAGCAGCACGTCTACCGGCCCGCCGCACTCGGCAAGGGCTGTGTCGATCGACGCCTTCTCAGCCAGGTTGACGTGGATGGCCTTGGCTCCGGCCAGCGTGACTTCAGCGAAGTCCATGACCACCACTTCAGCGCCGGCATCCTGCACAAGTTCGGCGGCGGCGGCGCCCATTCCGCTGGCTCCACCTACGACCAAGACCCGTTTTCCGTCGTAGCGGAATGCGTCGAAAAGCGTCATGTGAGGTTCTCCTGTCTAGCGGCTGAATTCGATCACGCGACGACGCCGCGGAGGTCGATGATTGCATTTTTGCCGAGTCTGATGCTGGCCAGGGTGCTGTCACCATGCTCGTTGCCCTCCAACGCCCGTCCCGGCGCCGGTCAGCTCTTCGTCGAACGGGATGGTCTCCACCACCCTCGAAGAGCATCTTAGAGGCCGTCCAGCCTCACGGGATTGGCTATTGGCCGCAGACCGGGGGGTTGGCCGGTGCCTCCGGTGTCTCCTGGCCGAGGTCAACAGTCAGTCTTGGTGGGGAAACTGCACTCTCCGGTGGTTGTCGGTCGGCCTCATCGGCTTCTGGCGGTCGCCGTCCGGACGCCGACCTCCGGTTCAGGGACGGGGCGAAGCGCTGCGGGGCACGTCGCGGAAGGCCACGTCGCGGTCGAGCGATCGTTCCCTTGGCATCCCGAGGACGCGTTCACTGATGACATTACGGGCCATCTCGGTAGTGCCCCCACCGATGGACGACACCTGCCGCATCAGATAGTCAGAGCCGGCGAAGGCCAGCTCCCCGTCGTCCTCCGTCCAGGCGGCACCGGCCGCACCGGCGATCTCGAAGGCGATAGACCGAATTCGTCCCACGGTGACTCCATTGAAAAGCCGGCCGGTGGCCGCCGACTGGTCCGGCATGGCCCCAGTGGCAATCCCCTCCCCGAGCCGGCGCCGGAGATGACGGTCGACGGTTTCGAGCATGCGGGCCTCACCGACCAGATCCCGCACGTATGGGTCAGCGAGGCGGCCGGCCTCCCGGGCCAGCTCGGTCATGGGCTTGCCGCCGCCGCCATGGCTCATTCCCGCCGGTACGGAAACCAGCGGCGAGTTGGTCAGCATGCGCTCGTGGAACATCCACCGGGTGCCCACCGTCCACCCGTTATCGATGTCGCCCACGCGGTCAGAGTCGGGGACCCGGACGTCGGTGAGGAACTCCTGGCAGAACTCCTTCGAACCGTTGAGCATCTCGATGCGATGGACATCGAGGCCCGGCTGGCGGATGGGCAGGATGAACACGGTCAGTCCGCGATGTTTGGGGACGTCCCAGTTGGTGCGCGCCAGACAGAGCCCCCAATCGGACCACCATGCCCCCGTGGTCCAGATCTTCGAGCCGTTCAGCACCCACTCCTCACCGTCCCTGACCGCACTGGTCAGCGCGGCGGCCACGTCCGAGCCACCACTGGGCTCGGAGAGAAACTGCATCCACATCTCCTCACCCTTGAGGATGGCCGGGATGTGACGGAGCTTCTGCTCCTCGGTCCCGAAATCGAGGAGCACGGCGGCGCAGGGCGAGAGCGTTGGGGCCTGAAGGCGCGAGGGGTACTCATAGCCGGCCAGCTCCTGGTTAAACGTGCGCTGGTGGTCCCGCGTGAGCCCCTGGCCTCCGTACTCCTTGGGGAAGCAGATACCGGCCAGGTCGGCGTCGAACAGCATCCGCTGCACCTCCCGCTCCCGGGCCACGGCGGCCAGCTCCTCCTCGTCGGTGCGATCGTTCCGCAGCGGGCCCACCATCTGGTTCATGTCCGCCGGTCGGAGGTGACCGCGGATGAAGACGCGAGCCCGGGCTCGAAATGTGTCGAGGTCCTCCATGTCGGCGATCACGCCACGAGATCGTGGGGCTCGATGATGTCGGTGAGACGCTGGCGGTGGTCGGCCGGGGTGCCGAAGAGGGCACGGTCGACCGTGTGGCGTCGCAGGTAGAGGTGGAGATCATGCTCGAAGGTCACCCCGATCCCACCGTGCATCTGGACGCAGTCCTGCAGGAGCTCGCTCCCGTAGTCACCGATAAACGCCTTGGCTGTGCTCAGCAGCTCCATGGCGTCCGGAGACCCCTTGGCTACCGCCGCCGTGGCCGCATCACTGATGGCATGGCTGGCCTCCAACCAGGTCTTCATGTCGGCGAACCGGTGCTTGAGCTCCTGATAGGAGGCCAGTGGCCGGCCAAAGGAGTACCGGTCGAACGACCACTCCAGGGTCATGTCGAATGCCGCCTGCATGGCCCCGACCGACTCGGCGTTGAGGATGGCCAAGGCTCGGGCCAGCTGCCGCTCGACCTGCTCGTCGGCCGAACCGATGCTCCCGACGGCGCAGGCGCGGGGCAGCCGGACGTCCTCGAAGGTGACGACGGAGAACCGGCGGGTCATGTCCACCGACTGCATCGGGAGCATGGACACGCCCGGCGAACCCGCGGGCACCAGCACCTGGGTGAGCCCGGCTCCGGTACGACCCGTGACCAGCAGAAGATCGGCCACGGCGGCCGACTCCACCGGTCGCTTGATGCCGTGGAGCACGACCTCATCGCCGTCGACCCGGACGTCGAGGGTGACGCTCCCCAACCGGTCGTGCGGCACCGGCTCGCCTAGGCACCAGGTGGCCAGGGAGGCCCCCGCCAGCAAGTCGCCGATTACCTCGTCAGCCACCGCCCCGGTCTCGCTGAGAGTGGCGGCGACCACGTTGGTCACGGCCAACGGTCCGGGGGCGGCGTGGCGCCCGAACTCGTAGGCCACCAAGGAAAGGTCGACGAGGCCGTGCTCGCCGATGCTGCCCCCGCCATGGTCCTCGCTGACCAGCAGGGATGTCCACCCCAGCTCCGAGCCGCGTCGCCAGTAGTCGCGATCGAAGCCGACCGGGTCGTCGCGGAGGCGCCGGAGCTCTCCGACGGGAACCAGTTCGTCAAGCAACTTGGCCGTTGTCTCCGAGAAGAGCTCTTGGTCGGAACTCTGCGCCAGCAACATGGTTCGTTTCACTCCCCGTCGTCGTTGGCCTCTGTCCGCTGCGGTGTCACGGGCGGCGACGCCGTTCGCTGAAGTTAATCCGTGGTGCGAAGTTTGTCTATGCACCGGGACCATCTCCTGAACGGAGAAGACACCCCGACCGTTGCTGGTGCATGACAACCGATGGTTGCCTCACGATGTACCAACCGCGGCTACTCGTGGTCACGCTCCTCCCACAGACGGCGTTCTTCGCCAGAGGAGCTCTCGGATCAGGGTCGAGCTCGACCCTTCGGCTTGAGCAGCTGCTCCAGGCTGGTTCTGGTTCTGTCGTCCTGCCACTGGTGACGGACCTCGTCGTCGAGCCTCCGACCGGCCTCGTCCCCCATTGCCTTCAACGTGTGCCGGCGGGCCAACGCCTTGGCCAGGGCGTAGGCCCGGGAGTCGAGCGACGCCAGCTGCTCCGCGGTGGAGACCGCGGCGGCCAGGAGGTCCGACTTGGGCAACGACCGGTGGGCCAGGCCAACCCGGCAGGCCTCGGCAGCTGGGAGGAGCCGGGCGTCGAGCATGAGCCCTTCGGCCTGCGCCCCGCACACATGAGCGAGCAACTCGACGGCCATCGTTGGAAACGACACTCCTACCTTCAACTCCGTCACACCTATGCGGGCTTCGTCGGCAATGAGCCTCTTGTCGAAGGTGCAGGCCAGCAGGCAACCACCGGCGATGGCCGGACCATTGACGGCGGCCACAGTGGGCAGAGGACAGGCGAAGATCCGAATGAGTGTCTCGCTCAGGGTATCCAACAGCCCGGCGGAGTACTTCTTGTCGTGCGCCAAGACCTCGCTCACATTAAGTCCAGCGGAGAAGATCGAGCCCTCCCCAGTCACCACCAGGCCGGCGATCTCCGGGTCTTCCTCGCACATGCCAACTACTGTGCCCAGCTCGAGGAGGACCTCCAGATCCAACGAGTTAACCTTGTCGCTGGCCAGGGACACCACGGCGATGCCTCCACGCCGGGTCGTCTCGATGCGCGTGAACTGCGGCTTGATGGTCACCCTTCGATCCTTTCTGCCGTTCTCCCGATTCAACCTCTGATCGAGTCCAAGGTGAATGGTTGGCCTCCCACCGAATCCGGGATCCCCGAGCTTACGGCAGGTCCCACATCCTCACCTCCAGCCGATCGACCAATAGGACGGCCGATCTCAGCGGTACTCGGCCGGGACACCCTGCAGGATCACCGTCTTGGTCTCGAGGAAGGGCAGAAGTCCCTCGGTGCCGCCCTCACGTCCGATCCCGGACTGCTTGAAGCCGCCAAAGGCGATGCCAAAGTCGGTCCGAAAGGCGTTGTGGCCCACTGTCCCCGTCCGCAGCTGGCCGGCCACCCGTCGGGCCCGGTCCACGTCGTGGGTGAACACCGAGGCATTGAGCCCGTAGATGGTGTCGTTGGCCAGGGCCACGATCTGGGATTCGTCATCCGCCGGGATGACCGTGAGCACCGGGCCGAAGATCTCCTCCTGGGCGATGACCGAACGGTTGTCCACATTGCCGAACATGGTGGGCTCGATGTAGTAGCCCCGGTCCAGGTGCTTCGGTCGCCCACCCCCGGTGACCAGCGTGGCCCCCTGCTCCACCCCCTGGGCGATGTAGCCCTCGACCCGCTGGCGCTGTCGGTCGGAGACCAACGGTCCCATCTGGGTGGTCGGGTCGAACGGGTCCCCCACCCGGACCTTCGAGAAGGCGGCGGCCAGGGCCTCCACCATCTCGTCGTGCCGTACCCGGGAGACGACAATTCGGGTCAGAGAGGAGCACACCTGACCGGAGAGCGAACACTCGGCTCGGGCCAGGGTCTTGGCCGCTGCTGCCAGGTCCATGTCGTCGAGGATCAGCGCCGCCGACTTGCCCCCCAACTCGAGCGTGCACCGAGCGATCCGGTCACCGCAGATCGACGCGATGCGCCGACCCGCCACCGTGGAGCCGGTGAAGGTGATCTTGTCCACCCGTGGGTCGCGTACCAATAGTTCGGAGACCTCCCGGTCCGCCGTTACCACGTTGAGCACACCGGCCGGCAGGTCGAGGGACTCGGCGATCTCTGCCACCACATAGGCGTCGCCCGGCGCCTCCGGTGAACATTTGAGTACCACTGTGCAGCCAGCCAGCAGGGCGGGAGCCAACTTGTAAGTGATGAGTCCGATGGGGGCGTTCCACGGGATGATGGCGCCGACCACGCCGACCGGCTCGCGCACCAGCAGCCCGAACTCACCCATCTGCGGTTGGGCCCGCTCTTCGAAGGGGAAGGTTTCGGCCAGACCGGCGTAGTAGTCGAAGCTGGCGGCGATGCCGGCGGCTCCACGCGTGGCCATGGCGTAGAGGGCTCCTGACTCGCGGGGCCAGATCTGTCCGATGTCCTCGGCCCGCTCACGTAGCCCGTTGGCCAGCCCCTTCAGGAACTCGGCTCGGGCGCGGTGGGAGAGGGTCGTCCACGGCCCTTCGTCGAAGGCCCGCCGGGCCGCAGTCACCGCCCGGTCCATGTCGGCCGGCTGCGCCTCGGGCACCCGGAAGTAGACCTGCTCCGTGCTCGAGTCGATCACATCGAAGGTGGAACCGGTAGATGGGGTGACCCACTGGCCATCGATGAAGAACCGGTCGGCGTGGCGCAGTGGTACTGCGGTGGCACTGGTCAGGGTCACGTGGAGGCTCTCCTCATCGATGGGCCCAATGCATCTGTGGGCGTCTGGCCGACTGCGTCGACCACCGTACCAACCCGGCCTTGGGCGGGACCTGTGCCCCGAGCCCGCCCTCGGTCATCCGCGTCGATGTCAGGGCTTGGGCGGGAGGCGGTCCGAATAGGTGAAGGGTAGGAGCTCGATGAGCTGACCGTCGGGGTCGCGCACGAATAGGGCGGCGCCGATGTCGCTCTCCTCGATGCGTTGGCCGCCGCACTCCACGGCCTTCTCCGCAGCCACCTGCACATCGTCGACGGAAATCGACAGGTGGGTGAGGCCCGGCTCGTTCATAGTCCGGGCCCGAAAGGGCAGAGTGGCACCCTCGGCAGAGTAGTGCATGAGCTCGAGGACAAATCCGTCGAGGGTCAGATACGAGGCGGTGACTCCGAGCGGTGGCGCGAGCCCGGTGAGCTGGGCCGTCGGCACGTCAGGTGGGGTGATCTCATACCAGAGCCGGAAGCCGAATACCTCCTGGTAGAAGGTCTTCGACCGCTCCAGGTCGGTGACGACGTGCCCAGTGTGGTTGTAGATGGCCATGGGGCCCCTTCGGTCCTGCCCGCCCTGTGATCCTTGCCGGCCGGGGTCATTGTAACGAATGGCGATGGGCTGTCGTTGGGAGATAGCCCGGACTTCACACCGGCGTAGGCGGCCGGTGGCCTGAACGTCCGGCCCGGGCCTCGGCGGGCGCTCCTCCGGACCTCTCGCGATAACGTGCTGACGTTCTGCATCGTCCAACAATGAGGACCAGGGGGGCCCGGATGACCCGATTCGTCGAGAGCACGATCACCTTTCCCTACAAGCGGTCGCTCGGGCCGGTGGTCGGTGCCTTCATGACCGCCCTGACCGAGAAGCGGATCCTCGGAATCCGCAACGCCGACGCTGTGCTGGTCCCTCCCATGGAGTGGGACCCAGCCACCGGAGCGGAGCTGCCCCACGAATTCGTCGAGGTGGGCCCGGCTGGCACCGTGGAGTCGTGGACGTGGGTGGTCAGCCCTTCGGAGCAGCATCCGCTCGATCATCCGTTCGCCTTTGCTCTCATCCGCCTCGACGGGGCCACCACCCCCCTCCTCCACGCCGTGGACACCGATGGACCGGGGAGCATGACCGAGGGGATGCGGGTGGCTCCCCGTTGGCGGGGTACCCGGGAAGGCCGGATCGACGACATCATCTGCTTCGTCCCCGGCGAGACCGAGGAAACCGAAGGGGACGACACCGGTGGGGCCGCCGAGCCGGTGACCCGGATGGACTATCTGGCCTCGATCACCTACCGGAATCCCGTCCCCGAGGCGGCCGACCGGGCCACCGAGGCGTCCCGGGACCAGCGGCTCCTCGGCTTGCGCTGTCCGCTCTGCGAGCGGGTGTACGCCGGAGGACGGGGCTACTGCCCCATCGATGCCATCGCCCTCGGGCCCGAGTGCGAGGTGGACCTGCCCCACCAGGGCACCATCACCAACTTCGCCATCGTCACCCCGGTGCCCTATCCGGGCCAGACCGAGACCGAGCCCTTCGTCCGAGCCTTCGTGCTGCTGGACGGCACCGACGTGATCATCCCCTACTCGGCGGTCATCGAACTGCCGGCTGACGAGATCCGGGTGGGACAGCGGGTCGATGCCGTGTGGGCCTCGCCGGCCGAGGAGACTGAGGAAGGCGGCGGCATGGGTGGGAGTTGGGGCTCGCTGCTCGGCTGGATACCCAACGGTCAACCGGATCTCACCGATCCCGACCTGGTTAACCGGATCTTCTGATCATGAGCGCACCTACCGAACCTGCCACCAGCAACGACATCGCCGTTATTGGGTGGGCGCAGACCCCGATGGTCCGACACACCGACAAGTCGGAGACCCATCTGCTCATGGAGGTCATCACCGATGCCATCACGCCCCTCGGCCTGACCCGGGCCGACATCGACTTCACCTGCCTGGGCAGCTGCGACTACATCACCGGCCAGGCCTTCTCCTTCGTGTCCAACCTGGACGCCATCGGAGCCTGGCCACCCAAGCGGGACTCGCACGTGGAGATGGACGGGGCCTGGGCCCTCTACGAGGCCTGGCTGCGGCTGCAGGAGGGCGACATCGAGATTGCCGTGGTCACCGGGTCGGGTCGGTCCTCTACCGGCGACCCGGCCCTGATCTATCCGATGGAGATGGACCCGTACTTCCTGGCCCCACTGGGGGCCGACCCCCTGACCTTTGCCGCCCTGCAGGCCCGGGCCGTCATCGCCGCCGGAATCGCCGACGAGCGCTCCATGGCCGAGGTGGCGGTGCGCTCGCGGGGCAAAGGGGACGTGGAGACCCTGCTGGCCGAGGAGTTCGTCCGCCAGCCCCTTCGTCGCCACGACGTCCCGCCCATCACCGACGGGGCGGCGGCCATGGTGCTGGCCACTGGCGACCGGGCCCGGCAGCTGGTGGAGCGGCCAGCCTACATCGCGGGCTTCGACCACCGGACGGAGTGCCACAACCCGTCCTTCCGGGCTCTCGACGACTCACCGTCCACCCGGATCGCCGCCCAGGCCGCCGGACTCGGTGATGCACCGGTGGAGGTGGCCGAGCTCCAGACCGCCTTCACCCACGAGGAGCTGCTGTTGCGGAAGGTCCTGGATCTGGGGGAGGACGTCGCCGTCAACCCGTCCGGGGGAGCGCTCCGGGCTAACCCGATCATGGCTACGGGCCTATGCCGGGTCGGATATGCGGCCGACCATATCTTCGGGGGTGGCCACCGCGCCCTGGCCCACTCGACCTCGGGGCCGTGCTTGCAACAGAACCTCGTCTGCATCCTGGAGGGACGATCATGAGCACGCATCCGGTCGCCGTCGTGGGGGTGGGCCAGACTCACCACAAGTCACGACGTCTCGATGTGTCCTTCGGTGGCCTGGTGCGAGAGGCGGTGTTCCGGGCCCTCGAGGATGCCGCCATGACCATGGCCGACATCGACGCGGTGGTGCTGGGCAAGGCCCCCGACCTGTTCGAGGGCGTCATGAAGCCGGAGCTCTACCTGTCCGACGCCCTCGGAGCAGTGGGCAAGCCGATGTTCCGGGTCCACACCGCCGGCTCGGTGGGCGGGACCACGGCCATCGTGGCCGCCTCACACGTCCAGGCGGGCAAGCATCGGACCGTGCTGGCCGTGGCCTTCGAGAAGCAGTCCGAGGGTAACGCCCAGTTCGCCCTGGGGAGCGGGAAGGGTGCCTCGCTGGGAGCGGGCGGGGCCTTCGCTCCGTTCATCCGGGCGTACATCCAACGGAGCGGGGCCCCCGAACACATCGGCTGGAAGGTGGCGGTCAAGGACCGCCTCAACGCCCTCAAGAACCCCTACGCCCACCTCAAGATCGAGGACATCTCCATCGAGAAGGTCAAGGCCTCACCCATGATGTGGGAGCCGACCCGGTTCCTCGAGTCCTGCCCGTCCTCGGACGGCGCTTGCGCGGTAGTCATCACCGACCACGCCGGTGGTGTGGCCGCGGCGGCCGATGGCCGGCCACCGGCATGGATCCTCGGATCCTCCTCCCGTTCCGAGCCACCGAGCTTCCCCGGGCGAGATCCCGTCCGGCCGGCCGCCGCCGTCCAGTGCGCGGCCGACGTCTACGCCATGGCCGGGATCACCGATCCCCGTGGCCAGATCGACACCGCCGAGCTCTACGTCCCCTTCTCCTGGCTCGAGCCCATCTGGCTCGAAGCCTTCGGCCTCGCCGAACGCGGCGAGGGCTGGAAGCTGGTCGACGACGGCACGACCGAGCTCGGTGGCTCCCTGCCCGTCAACGCCTCGGGTGGCGTCCTCTCCAGCAATCCCATCGGGGCCTCCGGCCTCCTGCGGTTCGCCGAGGCGGCCAACCAGGTGCGCGGGGCGGCTGGTGAGCACCAGGTGGACGGGGCCAAGGTGGCGCTGGGCATGGCCTACGGGGCCAACAACCAGTACTTCAGCACTTGGGCGGTCGGAAGCTCACTGCGCCCTTTCGAGTAGCCCGTCAGCCGAACCGGGCGGGTCCGTAGGGCGGCGAGCAGTTTGGCCGGGGCCGGTCCGGGGTATCGGAAAGTCATGACGGACCTGGGCCCTGGAGCGCGATTGTCCGTGGTCGGAACGCCCACCTCCCGCTGGACCACCGTCGACCTGCTGACGGAGTCCGTCTCGGTGGTCCACCACGCCGTCGAGGACTCCGTGAGGGGCCTCACCCCCGAGCAGCTGGCCTTCCGGCCCTCCCCGACATCGCCCTCCATGGCCTGGCTGATCTGGCACCTCACCCGGGTCCAGGACCTTCAGGCCGCCCTTCTCTTCGGGCACCGCCAGGTGTGGCACGCCGGACCATGGGCGGCCCGCTTCGCCCTTCCGTTCGACGGGGACGCTGATGGCGTCGGACAGGGACCCGAAGAGGCCGCCACCGTGTGGGTGGAGTCCGGCACCCTCCTCATCGACTACCACCGGGACGTCAGCCACCGGACGGTGTGTGCCCTGGCGGCACGGACCGATGCCGACCTGGCCCGCCTGGTCGACGACCCTGGAGGACGTCGGGCTTCCGTCGGCGGCCGGCTCAACCGGGTGATCGCCGAGAACCTCCGACGGGTGGGGCAGGCCGCCTACGTGCGGGGCTTGTTGCGGCACGGACCGTACTGAGGGCCGTCACTGGCACCTCCACTCCTTCTACGGCCGCTCCCCGCGGCTCAGGCCTCTCGGGCGAAGGCCTCCTTCAACTGGGCCAGGCTGGCCGAGAGCAGCCGGGACACGTGCATCTGGCTCAGTCCGACCTGGGAGGCGATCTCCGACTGTGTGAGGCCGTCGACGAATCGGAGCTTGATGATGGTCTGCTCCCGCTCGGGGAGATCGGCCATGGACCGGGCCAACAGCATGCGGTCGTCGGTTCCCTCGTAGCCCGCGTCGATCTGGCCCAGACGGAGGGAGATCGAGCCCTCCTGTCGGTCGGGAGCGTCGATGGAGGCCGTCCGATACCGCTGGCTGGCCTCCAATGCCTCCAGAACCGACTCTTCAGTGGCCCCCACGGCGGCGGCGATCTCCACCACGGTCGGCGGCCGGCCCAACTCCTGGGTAAGGGTCTCGATGGCCGGACGCACGGCGAGATAGAGCTCTTGGATTCGCCGTGGGGCCCGTATGGCCCAGCCCTTGTCCCGGAAGTGACGCTTGAGCTCGCCGATGATCGTCCGGGTGGCGAAGGTGGAGAACTCCACACCCCGGTCCGGCTCGAAGCGGTCGACCGACTTGACCAGGGCCATCGAGGCGACCTGGACAAGATCGTCGTACGGCTCCCCTCGGTCGGTGAAGCGTCGGGCCAGCTGGTGGGCCAGACCGAGGTGCTCTTCGACGAGCTGGTTCCTCAGTCGCTCGTCGCCGCCGTCGGCGTACTCGGCAAAGGACCGGCGGACGTCACCGGGGTCGCGCCGCGACGGTGTCATGAAGGCTGGTGCCGGACGCTCCGCTTGCGCAGCCACCCACGGCGCTGTCCGTCGTCGAACTCATCTCCGTGCTCGTCCACCAGTGCGTCGAGAATGCGGATGGACAGCTCATGCTCACCGTGCTCGTCGGTGCGCCCTTCCTCACCCCCGGGACCGTCCAGGGCACAGATCACCTCCACGACATCGCCGTCAGTGAGAAACCTTAAGTTGAGGCGACCGGCCGTACCACCGTCGGCCACCAGCACGCAGAGTTCGTCGACGGCCAAACGCAGGTCGTCGACCTTCTCCACGTCGAACCCGGCCCGGGAAGCCACCGTGGCGGCGGTAAGTCGGGCCAACACGATGAGATCCGACTGGACCGGTATGCAGAGCTCCACCGGCTCGCTCATCGTCCGGACCTCACCGTTGCCATCGCCGGCCACGGTCATTGGGCCGACGCCTCGGCCACCGTGGCCGAGATGGAGAACAACTCGGTCAGTCCGGTGATCTCGAAGATCTTGATGATGCGGGCCTCGTGGACGACGAGGCGGAGATCGATCCCCCGTTCGTCGGCACGCTCCTTGGTGCCGATCAGCACTCCGAGGGCGGTGGAATCGATGAACGTGACCCCCAGCAGGTCGACGATGACCGCACCGGTGCTCCGGTCCACGGTGGCGTGAAGCCGCTCCCGTAGGGTCGGCGCCGCCGCCACGTCGAGCTCGCCCTGCACGACCACGTGCGCGAGCTCCCCGTCGTCGTGCTCATCTACTGCAAACGCCTCGTCCACACTGACCTCTCTGATACGCCCACTCGCGGGTTGCCGGCCACCGTCGCCAGGGTAGTGCGGTCCGGCACGGCTCACGCCGGCCCGGGTGGCGATGGTCGCGCACATCAGCATCGAGCGTGCTCAATCCGGATCCAGCACGGCATTGATTCCAGGGTGCCAGGGTGTCGACTGGTCGTTGAGGGAGAGGGTCACCGTCTCTTTGATCTCAGCCAGTTTGCGCAGGAGCGCGTTGTCCGGAGGATCGGGAAGGCTCGTCTGATGGGCGCATGCGCCCTCGACGCTCTGGCGCAACCGGTCGGCATCGGTGGCGTCCATACGCTCGACCACCGGGAAGATCTCGTCCGCCTCGAACTGAAGGAGTGCACCCACTGAGCGGGTCATGACGTCGATGTGCTCATCGAAGCCGTTGGGGTCACTGGCGTGGGCATTGACCGGCTTCACACCGCGCATGTCGGCGCGGATCACACTGATGGCCTGGCGGGCTCCACCCAGGCGCAACTCGGCCTGCTCGACCTGGCGTCGCCGCCCTAGGGAATCGACGACCTGGGGGTAGACCGCATCAGCCAGAACGTTCTCGTACCGGGCGGCCAGGAGGGCCGTCGATCGGGCCAGATCGGCTCGCTCCACGGCCGGGCGCGGCTCGTCCAGAGCGTCCAGGCACTGGACCAGGAGGACCCGGTCAGCGGCCAAGCCCCTCATCGGAACGGGTAGCTCGACCATCCCAAGCACCTACCCCGGAGACCGTTAGGGTAAACATGCCCTGAACGCACCTGGGGCCCGGGCACCCCGACTCGACCCGGCCCGCTGATGGCCTCAACGGCTCCAGGCGGTGTCCCCGATGGACCGGGCCTCCCGGTCGAATCGCGGATCAGTTGCCCGACGCCGACGCGTCGCCACCAACAGGCCGGCGGCAGCACGGTGGCTCGCAGTACCCCGTCCCACCAGGTAACTTGGCCCATCGGGGCCGGGGAGACGGAGCAGGGCATCGGCGAAGGGATCGGTGACGTCATGGTGATGACCACGTGCCGTGCGGCGGCTCCCGGGGGAACCGGAATCCGCCCGGGACCGACCGTCCGAACCATCGGTGGGCGGGCGTGGTGCTAGCCGACCAGCCTGAGGTCAGCGTGACCGCCGACTTCGAGGACCCGACCTCCCCCATCATCCATCTGGCCGGTGAACTCGATCTGGCCAGTGTGGAAACGGTGAAAGCGGGTATTGCTACGTACCTAGCCGGTTCGCCGGTTCGTGTCACCTTCGACCTTGAGAAGCTCACATTCATGGACAGTTCAGGAATCGCCTTGCTCGTACAGGTATCGAATGACTTCGATCACGTCTCGTTGACCAATGTGGCGCCCATCGTGCGCCGGGTGCTCGAGGCTACGGGGCTGCTCGACCACTTCGGCCTGGCTCCATGACGACCCAGGAGCGGTTCGACCCGAACGAAGGGTCCGTGGGGGCAGCGAGGCGGTTCGTGGCTGGCGCGATCGTCGGCGCCCCGGTCGACGTCCGGGACTCCGTGGCGCTGATGGTCTCCGAGCTCTCCACCAACGCCCTGGTGCATGCAGGCGGTGCCTTCGACATCATGGTGGACCAGACCGATGACTCCGTGTTCGTGGCGGTCAGCGACCAAGGGGACGGCAGCCCGGTCCTGCAGTCACCCGAGTCCACGGAGCCGCACGGTCGAGGCCTGAGAATCGTGGATGCACTCTCCGACGAGTGGGGGATCTCCGCCCCTTCGGACCGGGGGAAGACCGTGTGGTTCCGGGTGGCGCTCCGCTCCCCGGAAACGCTTCGTTCGGGAGACTGCTCGGACGAAATCGGGGCGAGCGGTCCCGAGGCACAAGTCGAGCGGCCGATGTCCCCACACGCGGCGGAGTCCACGACCTCGAAGCCGGGTTGGTCCCGCACCCTTTCGTCCGGTCAGCGCCGGGCCTGCCGGCGGTGGCGGGGACACTCGGGGACCATCCCCCGGGTCCGTCGAACTCGATCGACCACCACCTAAACCACCGGTGTCCGATGCAGATTCGATGGCCCAGGCCGTAGACGCCTACGCGGCGCGGACGGAGTATGCCCTCCAGGTGGTGACCACCGTGTCCTCCGACGGTGAGCCGAGTGGATGCCTGGTCGGATTCGCCACCCAGTGCAGTATCGATCCGCCCCGATTTCTGGTCTGCATCTCCAAGATCAACCGCACGTACTTTGTGTCAGAGCACGCCGATGCCGTGGCCCTCCACCTCATCGGTCGCGACCAGATCCCGCTGGCCACACTGTTCGCCGAGGCCAGTGGGGACGACGTGGATAAGTTCTCGCTCTGTCGCTGGCACCCGGGCACGACTGGGGCTCCGGTCCTGGCCGACTGCGTGGCGTGGCTGGAGGGGATGGTCGTCGGCCGGTGGAGCGTGGGCGACCACCAGGCTCTGCTGGTCCGACCAGTCACCGGCGGGGCCGGTGTCGGTCGGGACGTGCTGACGATGCAACACTCCCCCGACTTCCGACCCGGACACCCTGCCACCAGCTGAAACCGCCCCTGACCAGGCCGGACCCCGCCGTGGGTTTGGCACCGGCTCCTGGCGGGAAGAACTTCCCCCACGGGATGCGTCGTGCATCCCCCGACGGAAGGTTGTCCATTGCTCCTCTTGCTCGCACTTCTCGTGGTTCTGCTCTTCGCCGGGTTGGGATTCGCCCTCCACGTCCTGTGGATCGTGGCGGTTGTGCTCCTCGTCATCTGGTTGATCGGCTTCGCCCTGGGGCGGGGGGAGAACGCCGGGAGCCACCGGTTCTACCGCTGGTAGCCCGTTGTCCTCTCCCGTCGGCCCAGCTGACTACTCCCCACCCCCCGGGGGTCTGCGTGTACCCCCGGCGGGGGTGCCGGCCGGGAGTGGCCAGCGGTGGGCCGGCCGCCGTCGGCCCACCCGAGATCGGACCACCGTTCCCACTCCCCGGCTGATCATCACCTGCACGGCCGTCGGACAGTGCTGGGTGCTGGTACTCAGGGGCGCCTTGGACGCCGAGTCGGTGATCGCCCTCCACAGCCAGTTCGAACAGCTCACCACTGGCGAGTTCGACCACGTCGTGGTGGATATCGACGGGCTCACCAGCATCGACCAGGCCGGGGCGTCGGCCTTGAGTGACCTGGGTGAGCACGTCTCGGTCATCGGGGCCGAGTTGCGCCTCCGATAGCCGGAACGACGGGCTACCCGAGCATCGCCGGCTCCTGGCCAACCGCTCCCCCGACCCAAGTAGCCTCACGGCGTGCCCCCACCCCCCTCCTCCGCCTGTCGACCGGTCGGCCGGGCCCAGCCGCGGCGGGCTCGCCATCCTGCCCGAGTCTGTGAAGTCTGACCGTGGACGACTTCGACTTCGGATCCGCACTCCGTTCCCTCCAGGAGCTGGTTCCCTCGGACATTCCCGACAGCCTCTCCCGTCTGGCCGCACGGGTGGGTGCCTACAACATGACCGCATTCCTGATCGACTTCGAGCAGTCGATGCTGTTCCCGGTGCCCGATCGAGGCGTCCATCTCGACTCTCCCATAGGCGTGGCCACCGACGGCACTCTCGAGGGTCGATCCTTCCTACAACAAGAGCTGGTCGAGTCGGACTCCGATGGCACCACCCGGGTCTGCGTACCCATCCTGGAGGGATCTGACTGCACTGGCGTGCTCGCCCTCACCGTGGCTGGTCCGCTCGACGACCACACCCGCCAACAGTGTGAGGAGTTGGGGATGCTGGTCGGTGCGGCCATCTCCGTCGCCGCCCGATACACCGACTGGTTCAACATGGTGCGGCGCCGCCGGGCCATGAGCCTGCCGGCCAGCATCCAGTGGGACCTTCTGCCCCCGCTCCGATTGAGGACTCCGGAAGCCTCATCGAACGGTGTCCTCGAGCCGGCCTACGACGTGGGCGGCGACTGCTTCGACCACGCCGTGAACGGCTTCTTCATGGACGTGGCCATCATGGACGCCATGGGTCACGGACTGGGTTCGAGCATCCTGTCCTCGCTGGCCATCGGTAGCTACCGGCACGACCGGCGGGAGGGTCAACCGTTGGCGGTCATCCACGAGCGTCTGGACAAGGTGTTGGCCGACAACTTCGGGGGCGCCCAGTTCGTCACCGGTCAGCTGGCCAAGCTCGATGTGGAGTCCGGTCAGCTGACGTGGACCAACGCCGGTCACCCTCGACCGCTCCATGTCCGAGGAGACCGGGTGCTCGACGCCCTCCCGTGCCGGCCCTCGCTGCCATGGGGCCTGGGTGGCCCACTCACCGAGGAGGCCGAGCAGGCGCTCGAGCCTGGGGATTCGGTGATCTTCTACACCGACGGGGTCATCGAGGGTCGCTCCCCAGCCGGCGAGCCGTTCGGACTCGACCGCTTCGTCGAGCTCATCGAGCAGGCGTCCGCCGCCCGTCAGCCGGCGGAGATCATCCTCCGCAACGCCATCAATGGCGTGCTCGACTACCAGGACCGCCGGCTCCGCGACGACGCCACCATCGTGTGGCTGACCTGGAACCGCTCTCACGGAGCGTGACCGGGGGGACGGCATCCGAGTGGGCGGGGCGCGAAGGGTTAGCGCCCGCCCTACGGGGAATGGTAACGACATGGAGAACGATGACACCGCCGGGATGACCGCCGATGAGCAGCTCGGCTCCCCGGGGTGGACCTTCGAGAAGGGCTGGTTGACCGGGGTGGTGGCCGGGGTCTTGGGCATCGCGCTTCTTGGCCGTCGACGAGCCCACCGCCGGTCTCCGGAGTAAGTGGGCAGGTCTCCCAGAGGCGCCGGGGGCCAGATCGCGCGCCGGTCTATGACCGGTCCGGGCCGACGAGGCTGCCGCGGACGGCCGACGTGAGGTCGGTGGACCGTGTGGCCGGTCGCCTCGACCGCCAGCAGCGAGCGCACGCTCCGCTGGCGGTGGGGTTCGGCCTGGTCAAGAAGTTCGGCGACGACAAGCTCAACCAGTACGTGGTGGGGCTGGGCTGGTACGGCTTCGTGGCCATCTACCCGTTGTTGCTGGTAGCCGTCACCGTCCTGAGCCTCATCGGCGCCGCATCACTCGGACACTCGCTGGTGACGACCCTCCACGAGTTCCCCGTCGTCGGAGCCCAGTTCAATCCGGCGCACCGGGGGGGTGCCGAACGCGGGAGCACCCTGGGCCTGGTCATCGGGCTGATCGGTCTCCTCTACGGCGCCCAGGGCGTGACCCAGACGGCTCAGGGGGCCATGGTGCAGGTCTGGAACATCCCCGAGCTCGAGGTCCCAGGGTTCCTCCCACGCCTGGCTCGGAGCCTGACCGCACTGGCCGTCATCGGGGCGACCTTCGTGGGCAACGCCGCCCTGGCCACTCTGGCCACTGGCTCCGGACTTGGCTCGGCGGCACGGGTGGCGCTGGTCACCGGGATGGCGGTGGTGAACGTGGGCCTGTACCTCGCTGCCTTCCGGGCGTTGACCCCTTCGGCCATAGCGACGGGTGCCCTGCTGCCTGGGGCCGGGGTGGCCGCCACCGGCTTCACCCTGCTCATCACGGTGGGCTCGGGCCTGGTCCAACACCAGCTCCGGAACAGCTCAGCCACCTACGGGCAGTTCGGAGTAGTGATCGGGCTGGTGGCCTTCCTGTTCCTACTGGCCAAGATCAGTCTGTACGGGGCCGAGCTCAACCCGGTCCTGGCCCGGCACCTGTGGCCCCGAGGACTGCGGCCGGCCGAGCCGACCGAGGCCGACGACCGTGTCCTTCGTGACCTCGCCCACCAGAACCTGCGTCGGCGGGACCAACGCATCAGCGTGGGCTTCGGCGACGAGGCCCAGCGGGAGGTGGAACTCGACGCCTCGGGCGACCCCGGCCCCGGGGCCTCCGAGGCCCGGCGTTTGCGTACGGAGCCTCCGGGTAGGTGAGGGAGGACCACCGAACCGCCGAGGAGGCGCACCATGAGTGACCATACCGAGCCTGACGAAGCCACAACCCAGGCAGACCAGGCTGAGATCCAGGCCAAGGCCGATCGACCGGCCACCGACGAGGAGACGGCCGCAGCCGACGAGCAGTACGCCGCCGACGATGGAGGACGTCGGGCCGACGTGGCTCGACACGAGCAGGAGATGCTGGAGATCGGAGCGAACGTGAAGGGGGAAGGGGCCATCGACTGAAGGCTCGCCGCCCGGGCTGGCCCCAACCGCCACCGGAGCGCCCGAGGGGCCGCACTCCGGGTCGTCGCCTACCGACCCGGAGTGAACGGCACCGGTGGGATAACTACTTGCCGGTGACCTTTTCGGCCACCTTGTCCACGGCGTCCTTGACCTTCCCTTTACCCTGGTCAACCTTGCCCTCGTTCTTCAGGGCCCGGTTGCCCGTGGCGTCGCCGACGGCCTCCTTGGCCTTGCCCTTGGCGTCATCGATAGCTCCCATGGGGGTGCTCCTTTCCGTTTCGGACCGCTCGTGCAGTCCGTTCGTGAGATGCTCTACCCGGAACCACCGGCCACTAATCCCCTACGATCGCTTCGGTGGACCAGCCCGAGGCGGCCGGCACTCGTCCGGGTGGTCTGAGTACGCCTCCCGGCTGGCGGACGCTGGAACTTCTTACCGCCCCACCCGAGGGCCCTTCGCCCTCCCCATCCCGTGAAGGAGCCACCATCACAACCGCACTGGACGAGATCGCACCCAACATCTACCGCCTGTCCACGCTGGTTCCGGACATCGGGCCGGAGGGGTTCACGTTCAACCAGTTTCTGCTCCTCGACGATGAGCCCCTGCTCTTCCACACCGGCCACCGATCGATGTTCCCGTCCGTCTCCGACGCCATCGCCCGAGTCGTGCCGGTGGACCGGCTGCGGTGGATCACGTTCGGCCACGTGGAGTCGGACGAGTGTGGAGCGATGAACGAACTGCTGCAGGCGGCGCCCGACGCCCAGGTCGCTCCACGGCGCCCTGGGCTGCCTGGTCTCCGTCAACGAGATGGCCGACCGGCCGCCCCGACCCCTGGCCGACGGGGAGGTCATCGAACTAGGCACCCTGCGGGTCCGCCACATCGACACCCCGCATGTCCCTCACGGATGGGATGCCCGGGTGCTCTACGAGGAGACCACCGGCACCCTGCTGTGCGGCGACCTGTTCACCCGGCTGGGCAACGGTGCCGCGCTGACCACCGACGACATCGTGGAGCCGGCCGTGGAGGCCGAGGCCCTGTTCCGGAGCACGTGCCTCGCCCCTCAGACCGGGGCCGTGATGCGGAGCCTCGGGGACCTCGAGCCCACCACCTTGGGCCTGATGCACGGATCGTCCTACAGCGGTGACGGCAAACGGGCACTGTACGACCTGGCCACGGCGTACGAGTCGAACTTCATGTCCGCCTGAACTTCGGTTCGGTGGCTCGGAACCCCGCGGTCGGGCCCGAGGTGCCCACCTCCCGGCCCCGGGCGCTGCGCTCCCGACCCGAGCCTGCAGGCCCAAGAAACATCCCTGGCCTGGGGGTTGTCGACATCGGAGCCGGGGAGTCGCTCCGGCCGGCTCCCGATGCCCACCCCGTCCAAGGGATACGGTCGGCACCAGAGAGAAGGAGAGCACGTGGTCGCCCAGCCCGAACCCAACCACCCATCCGATCGGTGTCGCCGCCGCGCCGGGACGTCGGTCCGATGACACGTCCCCTGCCCGCCGTCACCCCGGAGAACGAGTTCTTCTGGGCCTCGGGGTCCGAAGGCATCCTCCGCTTCCGGCAGTGCGCCGAGTGCCAGGCGCTCCAGCACCCTCCCGGGCCGATCTGTCGGAACTGTGGTTCGGACGACCTGGCCCCGACCCCGGTGGCCGGTACCGGCGTGGTGGTGGGCTTCACCGTCAACGAGCACCTCTGGCACCCCGACATCCCCCCTCCCTACATCATCGCCATGGTGGCCATCGACGAAGACCCCCGGGTCCGGCTGACCACCAACCTGGTGGACGTGGACCCAGCCGACGTGGCCGTGGGACAACGGGTCGAGGTGGGCTTCGAGCACGTCGAGGACGTGTGGCTCCCGGTGTTCACGGCCCGCTCGGACCTCACCGATCCCGGGCCCCTGCCGTCGGACGAGAATGCCGCCGACCACGTCCGGCCCATGGTCACCCCGGACAAGTTCGAGGCCAAGGTGGCCCTGACCGGCATCGGCATGTCGCGCATCGGACGGCGGCTGGGCGTGGACCCGCTCAGCCTCACCATCGAGGCCTGCCGCCGGGCCGTGGACGACGCCGGCCTGACCATGGCCGACATCGACGGCCTGTCCACCTATCCGGGTGGACAGGCGGCCGGCGGACACTCCGAAGGGGGCATCATGGCCCTGGAGGAGAGCCTCCGGCTCCGACCCACCTGGTTCAACGGCGGCATGGAGACACCGGGACAGGGGGGCTCGGTGGTGGCGGCCATGCTGGCCGTGGCCGCCGGCCTGTGCCGGCACGTGCTGTGCTTCCGCACCGTGTGGGAGTCGACCTGGACCGATCGCCAGCGTCGGCACCCTCCCGCGCCGGGCTCCGGCGGTGGTCGGATCGACGGGGATTTCATGTCGTGGCGGCTGCCGTACGGGGCGATGAGTGCGGCCAACTGGATCGGCATGAACGCCTCCAACCACTTCCACCGGTACGGCACCACCCGTGACGCCCTGGGGGCCATCGCCGTCAACGCCCGACGGAACGCCGGCCTCAATCCCGACGCCGTCTACCGCCAACCCATGACCCTGGACGACTACTACGCCGGCCGGATGATCTCCAGCCCCTTCGGCCTGTACGACTGTGACGTACCGTGCGACGGATCGATCGCCGTGGTGGTATCGGCCGTGGAAGCCAGCCATGACCTGCGTCACCGTCCGGTACTGGTCGACTCGGTGGGCACGCAGATCATCGACCGGGTCAGCTGGGACCAGGGCACGTTGAGCCACGAGCCCCAGACCATGGGACCGGCTGCCCACCTCTGGTCACGGTCATCGCTCCGCCCCGACGACGTGGACGTGGCCGAGCTCTACGACGGGTTCACCTTCAACTGCCTCAGCTGGATCGAGGCCCTGGGCTTCTGCGGCATCGGTGAGGCCGGCGACTTCCTGGCCGATCCGTCACGGATCGGCCTCGAGGGCGAGCTGCCCCTCAACACGTTCGGAGGGCAGCTGTCGGCGGGTCGGACCCACGGCTACGGCTTCATCCACGAGGCGGTGGTACAGCTGCGCGGCGACGGTGGGGCCCGACAGGTGACCGGGGCCGAGGTGGCCGTGGTCAGCACCGGCGGGGGAACGCCGGGGGGCTGCTTCCTGTTCACCCGGGGGGGCTGACCGCCCTCCTCACGGGACGGCCTGCACCGCCACGGCCCCGGCCACCAGTACGTCGATGTCGGCCGGATCCATGCCCGCCTCGAGTAAGACCTCCACGGTGTGCTGGCCCAGGGCCGGCGGCGCCCGGTCCAGCGAGACCTCGAGATCGCCCAGTCCCCAGAAGGCGCCCACCTGTTCCAGCGCTCCCCACTCGGCGTGGGGGTAGGAGGTCACCAGGCCGAGCGACCGGATGAGCGGGTCGTCGAGGAAGGACGCGCCCTGATCGAGCCCGACCCTCTCGCACGGCACCCCGGCGGCCCGCAGGGCCTCGACGGTCTCCCGTACGGGGGCCCGGGCGAAGCTGGCCTCGAGCCCGTCGACCCCCGACACCCCGAGCGCCGAACAGGTGGCGGCCAGATGGTCCGGCGAACAGGCGGCGAGGGCCAACCAGCCATCGGCCAGAGGATAGAGCCGGTGGCCCGGTGAGGTCCCCATCTGATCGCCATCGACCGTGGCCACCTCGACCGCCGCACCGGAACGGTCGAGATAGGTCTCACCGTTGGTCAGGACGGCGGCTCCCAGCAGCGATCCGGTGACGTGTTGGCCTCGGCCCGTGCGGTCGCGCTCCAGCACGGCCAGCAGCGTCGCCACCGTGGACCCCATGGCGCAGAGGTGGTCCATGAATCCGAACCGGAACCACATGGGATCGTTGCCCTCACCCCCGCCCAAGACCTCCCAGCCGGCACAGGCCTGGAACAGCTGGTCGTAGCCGGGCCAGTCGGCCCGCTCCCCGAGGGGACCGTACGAGCTGGCGTGGCAGGAGACCACATCAGGGCTGATAGCCCGGATGGCGTCCTCGTCGATCCCGAGGCGCCGAGCGGCTGGACGGCGGAGGTTGTGGTGGACCACATCCGCCCATCGAACCAGGGCCTCCAGGGCCGGTTGGGCGTCGGGCGACTTCAAGTCGAGGGCCACTCCCCGCTTGCCCCGTTGGCAGGAGGCGAAGACCCTCTGAATGGGGCGCATCTGGTCACCGGTGGTGGCTTCGACCTTGACCACCTCGGCCCCCAGGTCGGCCAGGAGCATCGGGCCCAGGGGGCCGGCCAGGAAGTTGCCCAGGTCGAGCACACGCAGCCCCTGGAGGGGGGAGCGGGCGGGATCGACGCCCGGCCGGGCGACCCGGTCCGCTGCCCTCACCGGTCCGGCATCCCATCGCTCGGCCAGGACCTCGTCGGTGTGCTGGCCGAGGCCGGGGGCCGGGCCCGTCACCCGCGACGGGGGGACGGTGGCGAACGGCGTGCCGGCCTGGACGATGGGCCCGAGGTCGGGGTCGTCCACCGGAGTGACATAGCCGTTGAGCCGGGCCTGCCGATCGGCCAGGAGGGCACCGAACGGTGCCGCCGGTTGGGCCGGGATGTCGTGGCGCCAGAAGTCCTCGAGCCACTCGTGGCTGGGCCGGGTCCGGAAGGCGTCCTGATTGGCTCCGAAGTTGGGTAGCCGGGCATGGTCAGGCCGGTGCACGCCCGGTTGGCCCGATCCACCCCCTCTGGTCCCAACTCGGCCAGGGCCCGGGCCATGAGCGGAGAGTCGGTGTCGGCGCACCGCATCAGGTGGATCCACACACCGTCCCCGCACTCGAACAGGGACGGGAGGAGTTCCTTCGGCAGCCCGAAGGCGAACATGGGCCCCGGGTCCTCGGCCCGGGCCCAGTGCATCATGGTGGGCAGGAGTGCCCCCTGGGCCACGCTGGTGTGGGCCGGACCACCCGAGGCCCCGCCCCGCTCCCGCTGGATGAGTCGGGCCAGCACGCCGACGGCGGACAGGTAGGCCGCGCACCAGCTCCCGACGGGGAAGCGCAGGAAGACCGGGCCGTCCCGGTGGCCCTGCTGCTCATCGCACAGGCCGAGCCGGGCCGTGACCAGGAGGTCGTCGACGGCGCCGTCGGCACTCGGGTGCCCCGGGGGCCAGGCCAGCACGGCGCTGTGGATGAGCTGCGGGTACGCCTGGGCCAGGGCCGTGTCGCCGAGGCCCATCCCCGCGGCGGCCTTCGGGCCGAAGTTGTGGATGAGGACGTCGGCCCCGGCCAGCAGTCGGTGGAGATCGGCTCGGCCCGATGCCGTGTCCAGATCGAGGACCACGCCGCGTTTGCTGCGGTTCCACGTCCGGAAGGCCGGCGTCTCGCGGGTCGGGTCACCCTCGGGACGTTCGACCTTGACCACGTCGGCGCCCGCCTCGGCCAGGAGCATGGCGGCCACGGGACCGGCGATCCCTTCTGAGCAGTCGATGACCCGAAGGCCGTCGAGGATACGAGCCCCGGGCGTAGCGAACGCCGGGTCCGACGTCGACCGATCCTGCTCGCCCACCCGTTCCCCTCTCCCCGGTCACCGTCTCCGATCGGACACCGTACTGCGAAGCGCCCGATGCCGGCGGAGTCAGGGGAGCAGGAAGCCGTGGACGGCGTGAACGGCGGAGGCCGGCACGAGGACCAGGACCACCACTACCAGCCCCAGCAGTCCCCAGAGGGCCAGGCGCAGCACGCCGAGGACCACGCGGACCACCACCAGGGCGGTGACGGCCATCACGGCGGCCAACAGCACGGTCCCGGGATCCCCAGCGTTACCGGGGCGTCGTCCAGACCGAGACCCCTTCGACCGTCTTGCGGTGCTCGGGTTGGGCCCCGGTCCGGGCCACTTCGGTGTCGTCCAGCAGGTCGGGGGTGGCCACTGCCCGGAGCCCTCGCCGGCGGCCCAGCATGCGGTGCCAGAAGTCGGCTTCCTGGCGGGCCGTCTCGGAGGTTTCGATCCGTCCGGCGCGCATGGCCCGGTGGTATCGGACCGAGCCCCGGAGCCCGGGGACGGTAGCTACCAGGACGGCCAGCACCATCAGGGGGATGATGATCGGAAGTACGGACACGGGCATCGGCTGACCGGGTCGGTGGGGCCAGCCTCCTCCTTCGCCAGACTCCTACCCGGGGGCCGGCGCCGGGAAACCCCCGGCGGCGTTCCGGGGGCGACGGCCCCGGTTCAGCCGGGCAGGACGGTGACCGACACCGAAGCGGCCCCGGTGGCGTTGGCCACCACCAGGTGGTCGGCGCCGGGGGCCGACTGCACCTCGCCCCCGAGCACCTGCACCTGATAGCCGGTGGGGTAGGACCGGGCCGTAGGCACGAAGATGACCGTGGGCGCGTCCACGCGGGGGTCGGGCACGTAGAGGAGGTGGAACTCCCGGGTGGTCGGGACGTAGGAGTACGAGATAGGGGTCCCGGCCACGGCCTGGGGATAGACCCGGCTGAGGGAGGTGGCGGTGGCGGCCAGCCGACCGTCGGCCTGGACCAGGGCCTCGGCCGAGCTCCCGGTGGGGTCGTCGTAGTACTTCCACTGCCAGTAGGTCCAACCCAGCTGGAGCTCGTCGGCGATGGCGGTGAGGCGGTCCATGAGGGGAGCGCTGGTGGTGGCGCCGAACTCACTCATGAACCAGGCCGGCCCCTCCGGTTGCTTGACCGAAGCGATGTCCGGACGCTCAGCACTGCGGCGCTGCATGGTGTGCAGCTCCTGGGCGGCGCAGGCATCAAGGTCGGTCGGATTGCCGGTGACGCCGCTGCGGAGTCCGCAGTAGTCGTGGAAGTTGAACACCAGCCCGGCGAAGTTCATCGGCCCGATGTCGTTGGGACGGTCCTTGGCGGCGAAGATGTCCGGTTCGAAGAAGACCAGCTTGTCCGGAGCCACCTTCCGGAGGGTGTCGATCAGTCCCACCGACGGGTCGTGGGAAGGACACGTGATGACCGAGCCATCGATGATGTTCCGGCCCGGATCCGATGTGCCGGTGTACAGGCACTCGAGATAGGTGGCCACCTCGGGTGTGCCGGTCTGCAGGGTCCTCGTGAACGGCTCGTTGATGGGATCGAAGCCCACCACCCACGGGTTGCCGCTGAAGTAGGTGGCCGTGGCTCGCCATGAGCGGATGTACTCCCCCTGGAGGTCCCCGACGACGTCGTTGATCCAGAAGTGGTGGGCCGAGGAGATCAATGCCGGGTCGTTATACGTGTTGGACCAGCGGCCGGGCAGCGTGCCGATGGTGTGACCGTCGCTGCACACCGCCCAGGCCGGAGCCCCCTCCCCCCCGAACTCCGAGCTGTAGACGTCCTCGTGCATGTCGAGGAGGGTGTAGATGTGGAACTGACCCAGCAGATCGACGGTCCGGGCCACCCGGGCCAGATAGGCCGAGGCCACCTTGGCGTCGAACTGGTGGGGATCACCTGGCGCTCCCGGCGTGCACACCTGGGGGCTGTTGGGGCCGAGGGTGCCGGGCTCGAGACCCTGCCAGATGATCCCGAGTCGGACCACATTGAAGCCGAGTGACGCCATGCGGGCAGCGTCGGCTCGCGTGAAATCCCACGGATGGCCGGGGTCGGCGAAGAGCTCGTAGGGGGCCCGCTTGTACACGGCATTGACTCCGTGGAGGAAGACCACCCGACCGGCGTGGTCGGTCAGGTACGGCCCGCCGGGGGCGGCCAGAGGACCGTGCACCACGGCCTCCGAGCCCGAGTACGTGGCCGGGCCGCTTCGGTCCGAGGAGACATAGGCGCCGACGACGCTCCCGAGGGCGACCACGGCCGCCAGCGCGACGACCACTCTTCGGACACCCGACATGGGTGCATGGTACGACGCACGATCTCGGGCTCGGCGCATGGGCCGTGCCCCGGCTCAGGCTGTTTGCCTGCCCCGCACCACCCGACCGGGCAGCTCCCCGGTGACCTCATCGTGGTCGAGGACCTGTCGACCGGCCACGAAGGTGGCCACGTAGCCCTCGGCCCGCTGCACCAGGCGGCCGGCGCCGCCCGGAAGGTCGGTGACCAGCTCAGGGTGGAGCAATCTCAGCCGGTCGTGGTCGATGAGATTGAGGTCGGCCTTCCGGCCGGGGACGATGACCCCCCGGTCCCCCAAGCCGTAGAGCCGGGCCGGATCGTGGGTGAGGCGCTGGACCACCAGCTCCAACGGCAGGGTGTCCCCCCGGTGCCGGTCGCGGGCCCAGTGGGTGAGCAGGTAGGTGGTCATGCTGGCGTCCGACACCAGACCCACATGGGCCCCGGCGTCGCCAAGGCCCTGCACGCTGTAGGGGTCGAGCATCATCTGACGGAGGCCGTCGTAGGAGCCGCCGGCGTAGTTGAGCAGGGGGAGGAGCAGGAACTCGCGACCGTCAAACCCACACAGGAGCTCGTAGGCCATCTCCCACACGTCCCTTCCCTGGCTCCGGGCCAACGACGCCACGCTGGCGTCGGGGGACGGCTCGTAGTCGAGGGCCGCGCCGAGGGGGAACAGGTTCTCGAATCCGCTCGGACCGAACCGGTCCAGGGCGAACGGACCGCTCCGGTCGGCCCGCTCAC
Source organism: Acidimicrobiales bacterium (assembly GCA_038210245.1). Taxonomy (GTDB): domain Bacteria; phylum Actinomycetota; class Acidimicrobiia; order Acidimicrobiales; family RAAP-2; genus Bog-756. The sequence continues at coordinate 68,103 of JBBQWW010000003.1, read as the reverse complement.
CGAGGATCCGATCCTTCACCTCCGGACGGCGAAGTTCAACCATCCTCTGTTCGAGGGGAAGGTCGGCGAGGGCGGCGTAGGTGGCCCGGTAGCGGAACGGGTTGAGTACGGACTGGTGTCCCATCAGCACCCCGAAGCAACGGGAGCCCACCTGGGGGTGGATACGGGCCCCCCGGGCATTGGCCCGGTGAACGGCGTCGAACCACGGGTGCCAGTCCTCGGGCTCCGGGCCCCCCTGCTCCATCACCAGGAACGTGAGTGGCTGGCCGCTCCGCACGCCGAGGCGGGTGATCCACTCCACCTCCTCGGCCATGGCGCCCCGGCGGTCCCCGGCCATCTCACCCCCCACCCCCGCCGGCGTGAGCTGGAAGACCCCACCCCCACCGGCCACCATGGCGTCCATCATCACCTCGAGCTCGAGCTCGGGGGCGAACGTGCCCGGCACGGGCCGGCCCCGGACGTCGCGATGCCCTACCGTCCGCCCGGTGGCGAAGCCCACGGCACCGGCGCGGACGGCGTCCCGCACGATGGCGCTCATGGCCTGGAGGTCATCCGCCGTGGCGTCCCCGAGGGCCCGGTCACCCATCACGAAGGCCCGGACGGCGGCGTGGGGAACGTGGGCGGCGAGGTCCATGCTCCGGCCCGAGCGCTCGAGGGCGTCGAGATAGTCGGGGAACGACTCCCACTCCCACCGGATCCCCTCGGACAGGGCGGCCCCGGGGATGTCCTCGACCCCTTCCATGATCTCGATGAGGGCCTGGCGGCCGTCGGGTCGAGCCGGAGCGAACCCGACCCCGCAGTTACCCATCACCGCGGTGGTGACCCCGTTCCAGCACGACGGGGTGAGGTGGGGATCCCAGGTGGCCTGGCCATCGAAGTGGGTGTGGATATCGATGAAACCGGGGGTAAGTACCAGTCCGTCGGCGTTGATCGTCCGGTGGGCCGGGCCGAGGTCGACGCCCACTTCGGCGATGACCGCCCCGCGGACGGCCACGTCAGCCGCCCCGCCCGGTCGGCCCGTTCCGTCCACCACGGTGGCCCCCCGGATCACCAGGTCATGCACGGAAGGGGACTCCGATACCGGCCGGGGTGGGCACGGAGCGAACCTCGCCCAGATGGCTCAACAGCGTCCGGTAGAGCGCCTCGTTGTCCCGGGAGATGAAGCGGTGGACCCGCCGTTCCAACAGCCGGCGCATGATGGGGTTGACCGCCTCGTACCGTTCGACGAAGGTCAGCCGAGTGCCCCCGTCCACTCCTTCGACCAACTGGTGCCAGCCCTCCATCTTCGCCCACAGGGGCTTGCACACGCCGCGGTAGCCGGCGTACTCGTTCACCCGGACCTCGGTCACCACCTCCCAGGAGTGGGCCACGCCTCCGGACCCGAGCCAGCGGGGCACCTCGAACTGACAGGTGCGAACCAGCCCCCGGCCGGCTTCGTCCCCTTCCATCAGGATCTCCATTCGACCGCCCGGATACTCGACCACGCGGGGCGTCGACACCCCGGTCGGGGGTGGGGCGTGGAAGAGCGCCCACACACGACGGGGCGGGGCGTCCACCGCGAACGTGGTCTCGAACTGCTGCACAGGCCGCGTCCTCTCCCTCGGCCGAGGTACCTTCCCGGCCTCCGTACGCTATCGGCTGGCCGGGTCGGGACACCCTGTCACGATGACGATGAAGATGACGATGACGATGACGATGACGATGACGATGACGATGACGATGACGACGACGACGACGACGACGGCGGCGGCGGCGGCGGAACGGGACGAGGCGACGAGGTCGGACCCGGGGACCCGGCGCCTCGCCGAGGTGACCCGGGCCGACAGGAGACCCGAGGGTTCGAGCCCCCTGTCGTGCGGCCCGTGGGTGCCGAGGCTGACCGGCTCCCGCCACCTCGAATGCTCGCACGGCCCTGCGTGGAAAGCACCACAGAATTTTCCGTTAGTTGTGCAGTAGTACTGTGGCGTAATCCGTCCGAGCAACCCCCAGGGGGGATTATGACCACCGAGTCCGCCTCGAATCCTCGCGGTCGGCCACCGGGGCCCAGCCTGGCCCGTGAAGCGGCACGGATCCTCGAGCAGAATGCCTTTCCGGCCCTGCGGGGGCCCACCAGTCGGGGAGCGGTCCCCCGCAGCGCCTTCTCGGACATCGACGTCTCCACCGTCGACCGCTCGGTTCGGCGGGCCTTCTACGGCGAGAAGGGCCGGACCCCGTTCGACCTCGCCACCCACCACATCTTCAGCATGGATGCGGGTACCCGCTCCACGCTGCAGGTCGTCTTCGAGGCCGTGCAGGCCAGCTTCCGGGATGCCGACGAGATCGGGGCCACGCTGCGCGTCTTCCTCCGCGCCAACTTCGAGGAGGCGTGCCGGGAGGAGGGCCTGCTGTCCACGTTGATCGTCCAGGCCGCGGCCGGTGCCTACCTCGAATCCCACCCCGGCGAGGACTCCGAGCAGTCGACGGCCGCCCACGAGGTCATCGCCATGCGGCGTCAGATGGGCGAGCGAATGAACGATGGGTACACGGCCGGCCTGACCACGGCCCTGCGACGCCTCCGTCGCCGCCCCATGGCGGACCGCACCATTCCCGACATCGTGCTGGCGGTGATGGCCTCCAGCGACGGTTTCGTACTCCTCCACAAGCTGCAGCCGGACCAGATTCTGGCCGATCTCGTGGTGGCCACCCAGTGGAGCATCATCTGGGGCCTCACCGAGCCCGGTCTGCTCGACCCGCCCGGCCGGTTCAACCCTGTCGAGCGGGACCTGGTGGAAGGAGCCCTGATGGCTTTCGCTGACGACCGGCTGCCCGACCTCCATGACCTGGCCCAGCGGTGCGGGGTGCCCTTCAGTGAGGCCCGGGAGCTGTTTCCGAGCGACGAAGTGCTGGCCCAACGGTGCATGGACTACGCCGTCGGCAGTTCGGTGGAGACCCAGGCCATCGCCGTGAACGTCAGGGGGGCGGAGTTGGCCGCGGTGCGGGATCTGCTGATCGCCACCACCAAGCAGGCCGACGAGGCTCCCCGGCTGGTCGAGCTGGTGCGCCGGTACACGGGCAGTGGCTTCTACGCCGAGGCGCGGCGCCACATCGCCGAGGCCCTCAGCCAGTCCGAGGCGGTCCGGCTCGACCGGGTCACCGCGGACGGCGTGGCTCTCATGCTGGTCGACGCGGCGCTGCAGGGGACCGTGGGCCAGTCGGTGTGGGAGGCCGGGCTCAACGCCTTCGCCACCCAGGAGTAGCCGTCGGCGGTTCGTCGATGGACGTGGACGTCGTTGTCGCCGTGATGGCGACGACGGCCAGCGCGGGCTACGGCGCGGGCAGGAAGTCCAACAGCAGGGCGTTGATTCGCGCTGGGTCCTCCAGCGTCACCCAGTGGCCCAGGCCCTCCAACCGCTCATAGCGCCAGGGGCCGGCCACGAACTCGGCCGAGCCGGTCATCTGCTCCTCGGTGAGGGCGAACTCGGCGCTCCCCCACACCCCGAGGGTGGGGGGCTGGATGGGCGGGAACACCAGGGCCGGCTGCACCAGGGCTGACGGTGGCACGTTGGCTCGGTACCAATTGAGCCCGGAGGTCAGCGCCCCGGGCTGGCTCAGGCGGGTGACGACGGCGTCGAGGTCGGGGTGGCCGGACCACGCCCGCAGGTTCTCGAAGCCGCCCATGGAAAGCCACTCCTCGGCGATCCCCTCGAACTGGAACAACAACATGTACCAGCTCTTCTCCCGTTGGGGGAACCCGGCGGCGACGAAGGCCGACGGGTGCCCGACACTGAGGCAGGCCAGGTGCCCCACCCGGTCGGGCAGGAACCCACCGATGGCCCACGACAGGGCGGCGCCCCAGTCGTGACCGACCACATGGGCCCGTTCGACACCCAGATGATCGAGCACGCCCTGGACGTCCCCGATCAACGAGAGGATGTTGTACGCCTCGACGCCCTCGGGCTTGTCCGACGCCCCGAACCCCCGTAGGTCGGGGGCGATGACCCGGTAGCCGGCATCGACCAGGGCGGGGATCTGGTGCCGCCACACGTCACGGCTGTCGGGCCACCCGTGCAACAGGATCACCGCCGGACCGTCCCCTTCGACGGTGACGTCCAAGGCGATGCCATCGGTCTCTATGCGCACGGGCCCTCCTCAGGATCGGATGCTTTCTGGATCACGTCGATGCCCACGGTCACCGCATCACCTGTCCGCCATCCCGGTGTCGATGACATCGGCGGCCTCGAGGTCGAGGGCGTGGCGGGCGTGCCGGTCGGCCATGGTCAGGAACATCTGGTCTCCCCGGTCGGTCTGCTCGACGAGCATGCTGGCGGCCACGGCCATGAGCAGGCCCAGCCAGGACCCCCGGCGGTAGGCCTGCCAGCACCGCTCCCATCCGAAGTCGGCCACCCCGCTGGCCACCAGACCGACGTGGTATCCACGGACCAGGTCCTCCTCGGTGGCGCGGCGCACGTCGGGACGGAGTCCGGCCCCGATGAAGTAGGCCACGTCCTGCAGGGCCGGACCATGGGTGCAGGTCTGCCAGTCCACCACGGCCACCCCGATGCCGTCGGGCCTCGGATCGAAGAGCAGATTGTCGAGGCGGTAGTCGCCGTGGACGATCGACCACGGTCGGGTGTCGGCCAGCAGGTAGGTCTCCAGTCGGGAGAAGAGCTGGTCACCGGCTCGGTGGATGTCCGTCCCGAGGAAGCTGGCGTAGCGCTGGCGGAAGCCGTCCCACAGCGTCGGCAGCAGCATCAACAAGAACTCTTGGCGGGCGGCTACGTCACCAGCCAGCCAGTCCAGAGTGGACAGGGTGGGGTCACCCCATCGGGGGGCGTGGAGGTTGACCAGCTCGTCGACGGCCACCTTGGCCACCTCGGGGCTGCACCCCTCCAGTTGGTCCCCGGGCCGGGCCGGGGCCAGGTCCTCCAGCACCAGGACGAACGACGACGACTCCACGTCGATGTCGGCGTGGAACACCGAGGGGGTCCGGACGGGCAGGGCGGCAGCCAGCTGCTGGTAGAAGCGGACCTCGATCTCGTAGTTGCGGAGGGACTTGGCTGTGGCCCGGGTGGCCTCGTCGCCCGAGGGCAGCTTGGCCACCAGCGTGGCCGGGGCGTCGGTGGGGGCGTCGTATCCGAGCGTGAGGCGCACGCTGTCACACATCTGGCCCGTCCCGATCGGGGTGATGCCGACCGTGGTGACGGATGCGCCGCCCAGGTGACCGGAGGCCCGGAGGACGTCGGACAGCCACGACGCCGTCAGCTTCTCCGTGGTGTCGGCGATGGGGACGGTTCCGCTCACGAGGGGTGGTGCTCCTTCACGCCCGCCAGCCTAGGTGGCCTCCCGGCCCGAGGAGCGGTGTGGCCCGACACCACCCCGCCGACGGGCCTCCCCGGGCCCGGGCCACCTCCACCCACCGCACCGTGCGGCCGAGGGCCCGTTCCATCCCCACCGGTGACGGACCGACGGACCGTCCGGGGGCCTCATCCACCGGCCGAGGCGGTCGGCAACCGCTCGTCGGCCATGGCTCGGAGCTGGTTCTTGGCCACCTTGTCCAGCGTGGCCTTCGGGAACTCGTCGACCACGTACACCGCACGCGGCACCTTGAAGTCGGCCAAGTTGGCCGCGCACCGTTCGATGATGGCCTTCTCGAGCACACCGTCGTCGGCCTCGGCGGCCGGTCCTTTGACGATGAAGGCCACCGGAACCTCGTTGAGCATGGGATGGGACTGGGCCACCACCGCCACATCGGTTAGGCCCGGCACCTGTCGGCACACGTCCTCGACCTCGCGGGCCGAGACGTTCTCGCCCCCCACCTTCAGCACGTCACCGTCGCGGTCGCAGTAGACGAAGTTGCCCCCTTCGGCCAGGCGGACGATGTCGCCGGTCTTGAACCATCCGTCGTCGGTGAAGCTCTTGGTCATGGCCTCGGGATTGTCGTAGTACTCGTAGAACAGCTGGATTCCGCGCGTGCCCCGCACCCACAGTTCGCCCGGCTGGCCGTCGCGGCACACCTCACCGGTGTCGCGGTCGACCAGCAACAGTTCGTATCCCGGGGTGGGCTTGCCCATCGAGCCCTTGGGCACCATCCGTCCCGGGCTGTCGGTGGTGACGTGGATCACCGTCTCGGTCATGCCGTAGGCCGGCACCACTCGGAAGCCCAGCCACTGTTCCAGTTCCGGGACGATCAGGCCGAACACGCCCACCTTCACTGAGTGCTCGGGGATGGGCTGTCCGGCGACGGCGTTGTAGACGAAGGGAATCAGTGAGAGGTGGGTGACCTGGTGCTTGAGCACCACCTCCCAGAGTCGTGACGCCGAGAACTTGGGCTGGAGGACGATGGTTCCCCCGACCCCCAAGGTGGTCCAGAACGACCAACTCTGGGCGTTGACGTGGAAGAAGGGCAGGAACACCAGGTAGATGTCGTCGTGCTCCATGGCGATGTTGGTGGGTCCGACCCGGCCGGCCCACAGGGCGTTGGCGTGGGTGTGGACCACCGCCTTGGGCTGCGAGGTGGTGCCTGAGGTGAACAGGATGCCCACCGGGGCCATGGGGTCGGGCTCCCGCTCGGCCAGCTCGTCGGCCGGTCCGTAGAGGGCATCGAACCGGTCGGACCCGTGGTCGACCTGGTCGGACGTCGGTGGGTCGCCGCTGTTGTCCGCAGTCACCACCGTCCAACCCAGGTGGGGACCGGCCGCAGCCACCAGAGCGGCGTACTGGGGTTGGGTGATGGCCCCCACGCACCCGGTCTTGGCGATGAAGAACTCCAACTCGGCCCGGACCGACCGGGTGTTGGTGGTCACCCCCACCGCTCCCAGGGTGGCGCAGGCGTACCATGCCACCACCATCTCCGGGCAGTTGTCGGCATGGATGAGGACCTTGTCCCCCACGCTCACTCCCCGACCGGCCAGGCCCACGGCCACCCGGCGGACGTCCAGCCAGAATTCGGCGTAGGTCCACCGGCGGCCCTTGCCATCGCGGGGCTCCCAGATCAGGAAGGTCTTGTCGGGCTGGGTGTCGGCCCAGTACCGCAACAGCCACGGGATGTCCTGGCCGGCCAGTTGGAACTCGGCTGCCGACTGCTCGTCCATGCGATCTCTCTCCTCCACGACCGGTGCTCCGACGAGCCCACACGGGGCGACTCGTCCTGTGCCTCCCGTTCCTACCATCCCGATTGCCCAACCGACCACGTCGACCCCGGGGGCCGACGCTCCGGCCAGGGCCGATACGGTCCCCCGGCCCGCCGGCGACCGAACGGCCCCGCATGGTATGACACCACCGTCAGCTGGGAGTTAACATTGTGGAAACAAACAGCCGAGGGCGCCGTCGCTTCAGCCGGAGCCCACTCGAACCGAAGTGACAACTATGTTTCGACATCTGCTCGTGGCCATCGATGAGACCCCAGCGGCGCAGGTGGCGCTGAGCTTCGCCACCGCCCTGGCCCGAGATGAGGGCGGCTCGATCCACATCCTCTATGCCAACCGGGTGCTGGTCGGAGGACGGGGCCTGGCCGAGCTCTCCGGTCCCGAAGCCACCGCGCTGGTCGATACCGCCGTGCTTCAGCTTCTGGAGGAGGGCATCGATGCCACCGGCTCAGTCTCGACCGCCACCAGCTTCACCATCGGACAGGTGATCGCCGATGCGGCCCGGGCGCGGCGGTGCGATGCGGTCCTGGTCGGGTCCCAGCGCCGGAGCGGTCGGTGGCACCCGTTCGGCCGTGGCACCCGCGAGCGGATCATCCGACACTCGACGCTTCCCGTGCTCACCGCCCCGGCACCACTGCAGGTACCCCGCCGGCGCCGTCGGCCCGGGACCGAGGCCGCGTGGCCGACCGGCACCTCGACCCAGGCGGTGCGCTGAAGGCAGGACCGGCCTCCAGCGGATCCCCAGTCGGGCCAATTCCGGACAGCACGTCCGCGGTTCCTGCGGCGGGGAAGACCCGTTGACGCCTCCGGGGACGACGTGTTACGACGCAGGCCATGGAGGACAGGATCACCCCGGGCCTCTACCTCGAGATGACCGAGGGGCCGATCGACGGGTACGTGGCGGGGCGGGTGCCCGAGGTGCTCAGCGGCACCGGTGCCGATCGGGCCACCTGGTGGCGCAACGCCCACCGCGACCGGGTGGACCTCCCCCGCGTCCTGCCTGAGTTCGAGTACCTGGCCGTCTACGAGGTGGACGAACGGTTCGAGGCCCCCGAGCCCCCCAACGGAGTGACCGGCCACCTGTTCCACCACTATCCACGGCCGGGCCAGGGCCGGGTCACCGGCCGACCCACCCTCGGGCTGTCCCTGGTCCTGATCTCCCCCACCGAGCGCAGCCGGGCCCAGGAACTGCGGGACTGGGGAGATTTCGTGCACATCCGCTACATCGCCGAGGCCACCGTACCCGGCTACACCATGATCACGCCGTACGAGAACGCCGCCGGTGCCGACCCGCTCTTCCTCCACTGCTACGAGATGGACACCGACCAGGCCGAGGCCGCCTTCCGGTCCATGACCCCGCGGGTCGAACAGCTCTCAACGGCGACGGGACGCCGATGGACGACCTCCTCGAATCGGCGGATGCCTCCCGGTCCGACCAGTTCGAAGCAGGGGCACCGGGCCTGACCGAGGCCTTCCGGACCTGGGGCTTCCACGATGCCCTCCGAATCATGTACGTGAACTCCTTCGTACGACTCGGCGAGCAGGCCCGACCGTCCGTTCAGGGGGCGGTGTCCGACCCGTTCCCAGCGCCACCCGGCAACTCCCCGAGACCATCGGAGGAGGGATCGTGACCATCCGGGCCCCTGACCCGTCGATGTCCCGGCCGTTATCATGACCAAGGTGTCCACACCCTCCCAGTGCCCCGCCCCCACCGTCCCCCCGGACGGTCGACCGTGCAGCTAGTCACCCTGGGCACCGGCAGCCCGATCCCCGATCCGGAGCGGGCCGGGCCGGCCACCCTGATCCGAACCGGTGGTCGCGACTTCCTCTTCGACTGTGGTCGCGGGGTGCTGATGCGGGCGGCCGCGGCCTGGTCGGGGGCCGCCTCCTTCACCGCCGTCTTCCTCACCCACCTGCACAGTGACCACACCACCGACCTCAACGATGTGATCACCATGCGGTGGGTCGGCTCCCCCGAACGCAATCCCCTTCCCGTGGTGGGGCCGCCGGGTACCCAAGGGCTGGTCGATCGGACCCTGGCCATGCTCTCGGACGACATCGGCTACCGCACGGCCCACCACGACGATCTGAACTGGGATCCGTCCTGTTCGGTCACCGAGGTCGACGACGGCGTGGCCTACGACGACGGGTCGGTGCGGATCATCGCCGCTCCGACCGACCACGCCCCGGTGCATCCGACCGTCGGCTATCGGATCGAGGCCGAGGGGAAGGTGGTGGTGATCGCCGGTGACACCGTGCCGTGTGCCGGGCTCAGCCGCCTGTGCGACGGCGCCGACGTCTACGTCCAGACGGTCATCCGGCGATCGCTGGTGGAGGCCATTCCGTTCGCCCGTATCCAGGACATCTTGGACTACCACTCCTCCATTGAGGACGCCGCCGCCACGGCGTCGCGGGCCGGGGTCGGCACCCTGGTGCTGACCCACCTGGTCCCAGCCCCGGCGGTGGGATCGGAGTCCGAATGGGAGGCCGAGGCCCGCACTGGGTTCAGCGGCACGGTGGTGGTGGCCCACGACCTCTGGCAGCTCGAGGTCTGAGTCCGGGAATCCCCGGCGGGGAGGCGGCTCCACCGCGGCCTGCACCCGAGTGCAAACCTCCGCTGGCTGGGCCGCCGTAGAATCCAGCCATGCCCGACGCTCGTGACGCCGTCATCGCCGACGTGGGCCGCCTGATGGACTCGGGCGACGAGCTGCGGAGTCACCTGCTGGAGAGCCGGAAGGGCTTCACCCGGGGACTCACCCTGCTCGATCGGGGCGTGACCCTCAGTGATGCGCTGACCGAACTGAACTCGGCTGAACGCCGGCTCCGTATGACCGAACTGCTGGCCGAGTTCGATGAGTGCCGCCACCGGCTGCGGATCTCCATCACCGCCGCCGGCCTGGAGGAGGGCATGAGCATCGGCGACATCGGTCGCGCCTTCGGCGTGTCCCGTCAGCTGGCTGCGCGATTCGCCAAGGAAGTCCGCCAGCAGTCCTGACGGCGTCGCCTGGGTGACGGCTACGGCTCGGTGACCGTCCAACCCCGCCGGCGGAGTTCGGCGGCGAGCTGCTCATCGGACACCCGCACCAAGGAGCGGGCCGCGGGGGTGGGGCGGGGAGGGCGGGGCTGGACCACCGGCTCGTCCGAGAGCGGTCCGGCCTCTTGCAGCCGCCTGATGAACGCCTCAGCCTCGTCCCGGGTGAACTTTCCCCCGGCCTGACGCTGGGTGAACCCCATCGGGCCCCGGGCATCACGGAAGTCGACGTGGCCGGCTTCGTGCAGCAGGGCCACGAGCTCTTGGACCTGCCGGGCCGTGGCCGGTGGACCGGACTGCTGACCGAACGCCATGGGGCCAGTCTCCCCGATTTCGGCGCCGGGCATCAGTGGACCTCCTCCGGCCACCACCAGACGAGTACGGTGGCACCCAGGCCCACTGCCGGTTGATTCATCCCGGTAGAGGTTCTGTTCAACGCCGCTCCTAGGCATGGCTGCGCTGGCCGTCAATGGCTGTGTCCAAGGTGAGAGTGGGAGCGATGAGCACAACCGAATCAGCGGGTGTCGGGCCGGCGCGTCGTCACCTCACCCCCGGCTGCCGGACCTGAGTCGTGGCCACCGACCGACTCCTTCGCATCATGGCGCGCCTTGGTGAGGTCGGAGGCGAAGCCCCGAACTTCGCCAGTCTCTGCCTGGTGGCCTCGGAGGTGTCCGCCACCCAGGGAGCAGCCATCATGCTGATGGCTGCTGCATCCCCCCGCGGGCTGCTCTGGGCCACCGATGAGGTCGGCGCCCACCTTGAGGAGCTGCAGTTCACGCTGGGAGAGGGACCGGGCCTCGACGCCCATGCCCAGAGCGCTGCGGTGGTCGAGCCGGATCTGACCGAACCGGCTACCCCCCGGTGGATCGCCTTCACCCCGGCGGCGATCAGCATCGGCGTCCGATCCGTCTTCGCCTTTCCCCTGATGGTCGGCGGCGTGGGTCTGGGTGCCCTCAACCTGTACCGGAGCCGTCCCGGCCTCTTGACTGACGACCAGCATGCCGATTCTCTGGTCATCGCCGAGGTCGTCTCCCGCACCATCTTGACCGTGCAGGCCGACACTCCGGTCGGCATCCTGTCGTCCCTGATCGAGTCCGGGTCCAATCTCCGCCTGATCGTCCATCAGGCCTCCGGCATGGTGTCGGTGCAGATGGGGATCAGCGTGGCCGATGCCCTGGTGCGGCTGCGGGCCTATGCCGTCGCCCACGATCTGCTCGTCGACGAGGTGGCCATCCGGGTGATCGATCGGCGACTCCGGTTCGATGACGACGCGTCCGGAACGGAGCGGGCCTGATGGAGACCGAGCCGGCGGAGCCAACCACTGGGTTCCGGGGCACGGAGCTCGGTGCCTTCGAGCCGTTCCTGTCGGCCGACTCGCCGGGCTCGACTGCAGACTGACGAACGGGATCTCGCTCAGGCCAGGTAGACGACGTCCCCGCCCTCGGTGATCTCGAACCGCTCGAAACCCGAGGACACGTGGGGATCGTCGGCGGCCAGGGCCACCGCGATCTTCTGGCCGCTGTTGCGCATCACGTCCATGACCAGCTCCACCACCTGCAACGGTGTGAACCACCGGTGCACCGATCCGGCCAGGGCCCCGCGCACGGATCCGGGTTCGGTGATGATGGCATCGGTCAGCCGCAACGCCACTTTGCCGGACTCGGACAAGTCGCTGTCCTCGTAGCGCTCGGTGATGTCGAGCAGCGGCTCATCAGCCCCGGCCTCGAGGGCCCGGACCGATCGGGTCGACTGGCAGAGTCGGCAGTTGTGCTGACGGGCGCCCCGGAGCCGGACCAGCTCGGTGGTCACCGGGTCGATCGAGTCGAGCCGGGCCACGGACCGGGACAGCTCGTCGAACACGCGCAGCAGAGCCAGGCCTTCGACCGGCCCGCCCTCAGCAACGACCCCGTGGCCGGGACCGTCGGACCGGGGACCGGCCTCCTCGGGGAACAGGCCATTCAGCACCATTGAGACCCGCCGGCCGTAGTCGAGGGTGAACAGCGCCACCACGAAACCGAGCATCCCGGTCGGCCCCAGGGTCGACCGGAGGGCGGTGCGGAGCTGGTCATCGACACCGGCCACATCGATGACGAACTGCTCGGCGAACCCCAGGCAGACCCTCTCCTCAGCGGTGAACGACGGAGCCGTCGGCCACCGGTGAAGGTCCCGATGCCGGGCCTCGGCAGGGAGGGCGGCGGTAGAGGCGTGGCCACCGGGTCCCGAGTCGTCGCCGAGCAGTTGGGCGATACGCAGATCGACCAGGGCCAGGCGGTCGGGTGCCGTCGTCGTCCACACGTCGGACTGCAGCCGGTCGAACGCCACCCCCACCACCGGGGCCAGGCGGGCCAGGGGACCTCCCGCCGTCGAGGGGCTCGACGGGCTCGGATCGGCGGGCACGGCGGCGACCGTACCCTGGGCGGCCGGAGGGGTCAACCGTACCGGGTCGCCGGTCAGAGCCGGACGATCACCTTGCCGGTGTTGCCGCCGCTGAACAGCAGATTGAGGGCCTCCCCGGCGTGCTCGAGCCCCTCCACCAGGTGCTCGCGGTGCTGGATCTTGCCCTCCATCACCCAACCGGCCATGCGGATCTGGGCCTCGGCGAACCGGTCCAGGTAGTCGAGGATGAGGAAGCCCTCCATGCGGGCCCGCTTGACGATGAGGTTGAGGTAGTTGCGGGGGCCAACGGGCCGGTCCTCGTTGTACTGGGAGATGGCCCCGCACAGCACCACCCTGGCCTTCATGGCCAGCTGAGCCAGGCAGTCGTCCAGGATCTCCCCGCCCACGTTGTCGAAGTAGACGTCGATGCCCCGGGGGCAGGTGGCCCGGAGACGCTTCCCCACCTCTTCGTCGCGGTAGTTGATGGCGTGGTCGAAACCCAACTCATCGGTGAGCCACGCGCACTTCTCGGCTGATCCGGCGATGCCCACCACGGTGCCCGCTCCCTCGATGCGGGCCAGTTGGCCCACCACCGAGCCGGTGGCCCCGGCCGCTCCCGACACCACCACCGTGTCCCCGGCCTGGGGCCGTCCGATGTCGAAGAGTCCGAAGTACGCGGTCATCCCGGTGACACCGAGGACCCCGATGGCCACCGTGGGATCGAGCCCCGGGGGCAGTACGGTCATGGCCGCCTCGCCCTCGTCGGCCAGCGCGTACTCCTGCCACCCGAGCATGCCGAAGACCAGTTGGCCGGGCTGGTAGCGGTCGCTCCGACTGGCCACCACCTCACCCACGCCGCCGCCGCGTACCACCTCGCCGAGCCCGATGGGCGGGAGGTAGCCGGGGGCGTCGTCCATCCAGGTCCGGATGGTGGGGTCGATGGACGAGTACCGGACCCGGATGAGAGCCTGGCCGTCGGCCGGTTCGGGGATGGCGGCGGAGTCGTCGAGGCGAAGGTTGGCCGCCTCGACCAGGCCCCGGGGACGGGAGGCCAACAGCAGGCGTCGGTAGGTGTCGGTCACAGCAGGCATTCAAGCAGACCGTCGGGACGGCCCGTCGAGCCCATCGGCCGGTGGCTCAGAGGAACCGGCGGAGGAGTCGCTCCTTGGCCTGGGTGAAGGGCGGGTAGGTCAGCGAGAGGTCGGGTTGAATCCCACGCCGGAGCACCGGCTTGCGATGGCTCAGCTCCTCGAATCCCGCCCGACCGTGGTAAGCCCCCGTCCCGCTGGCCCCCACACCCCCGAAGGGGAGCTCGGGTACCAGAAAGTGCATCATGGTGTGGTTGACACAGACCCCGCCCGACGTGGTCGAGTCGATGACTTCCCGCTCGGTGTTCCGGGAGCCAGTGAACAGGTAGAGGGCCAACGGCTTGTCCCGACCGTTGATGAACGCCGTGGCCTCGGCCACCGAGTCGACCGTGAGCACCGGGAGGATGGGGCCGAAGATCTCTTCCCGCATCAGAGCCGAGTCGGGATCGGGGTCGACCACCACGGTGGGCTCGATCCACCGCTGGTGGTGGTCCACTGATCCACCGGTGGCCATCCGGCCGCCGGTGGCGTCGAGGAGGGACTCCAAACGGCCCAGGTGTCGCGAGTTGACGATGCGGGTGCGGGTGAGCCGGGGATCGGAACCCTCCATCTCCTGCATCGACTGGACCAAGGCATCGACCAGTCGATCGGCCACCGGCCGCTCCACCAGCACGTAGTCCGGGGCGATGCAGGTCTGGCCGGCGTTCAGGAGCTTGCCCCAGGCGATGCGGCGGGCCGCCACTTCGACATCGGCATCCCGGGTCACCACCACCGGGCTCTTCCCGCCCAACTCCAGGGTGACCGAGGACAGGTGGCGGGCCGCGGCGGCCATGACCACCCGACCCACGGTGGTGCTCCCGGTGAAGAACAGATGGTCGAAGGGAAGGTCGAGCAGTGCGGTGGAGGTGTCGACTCCACCCTCCACCACGGCCACCCCGGCCGGATCCACGTACTGCGGGACGAGTCGGGCCAGGGCGGCCGACGTGGCCGGCGCCAGTTCGGAGGGCTTGACCACCACCGTGTTGCCGGCCGCCACCGCGGCCACCAGGGGAGCCAGGGCCAGCTGGACCGGGTAGTTCCACGGGGCGATGACCAGCACCGTCCCTCGGGGCTCGGCCACCGTCCACGACCGGCCGGGCACGTTGGCTTTGCCTGGCCAGATCAGCTTGGGCCGCATCCAGCGAGCCAGGTGCTTTCGGGCGTGGGAGGCCTCAGCCACCACCGGCATCAGATCGGACATCCACGCCTCGAACCGGGGCTTGCCGAAGTCGTCGGCCATGGCCTCGAGGAACTCCGACTCGTGGTCGGTGACCATCCGCTCGATGCCCTCGAGTTGGGCCGTCCGCCAGGCCAGGGGGCGAGTGCGGCCGGAGCGGTAGGCCTCGGTCATCCGTTCGAAGGTGGCGGCCAGGTCGGCGGTGGGGTCGGGCTGGGCCGGGGGTGGCTCCATCGGGCCCGAGCCGTTGGTTCCTCCGGGCCGGGAGGTGTCCGTGGTGGTCATGGCGTCCTCGCCCTTCTCTCGCTTGGGTCCACCGTACCGGCCACGGGCCCGGTTGGGCCCGTCGGTACCGACCCCGGGCTGGTACCGGGCCGGGTATGGCCTCACGCCGCGGAGTCGGGCCCTTCGAAGTAGCGCCGGGGGTTGTCCACCAGCATGGTGGTGATCTGCTCGGGGTCGACCCCCCGTTCGATCAACGCCGGCACGACATCCCGGGTGATGTGCTCGTAGTGCCAGTTGGGGGCGTACCGTTCCATCAGACCGTCGGGGAACCAGTCGATATAGCACGAGGCGTCCTGCGAGAGGACCAGGCGCTCGGCGTACCCGAGCCGGCACAGGTGGGCCACGGTCTCCACCCGCTGCTCGAAGGGGAGGATGGCGTCGAGGCCGAACCGGTCCATCCCCAACAGGGAGCCACGGTCGGCCAGCCCGGTCAGGTACCCGATATCGGACGAGTCGCCGCAGTGACCGATCACCACCCGGGTCAGGTCCGCTCCCTCCTCGGCCAACACCCGTTGGGTGATGGTGCCGCCCTCGTTGTGGACGCTGGTATGCACGGTGATGGGGGCCCCGGTGGTCACGTGAGCCTGGGCCACCGCCCGCATCACCCGCTCCACGCCCGGGGTCAGGCCGGGTTCGTCGATGGCGCACTTGAGGAAGGCGGCTTTGACCGACGATCCGGCGATGCCGTCGGTGATGTCCCGGACGAAGAGGTCGACCATCGGCTCCTCGCCGTCCATCGGGGTGCCCGGACCGGCGAACCGGAAGGCGAAAGGGAGGTCGGTGTACGTGTAGAGACCGGTGGCGGCCACGATATTGATGTCCACGGAGGCGTTGATCCGCTCGATCCGGGGGAGGTAGCGCCCCAACCCCACCACCGTGGGGTCCACGATGGTGTCCACGCCCAGGGCTTTGAGGCGGGTCAACCGGTCGATGGCCACCTCCACCTTCGACTCCTCGTCCCATCCCGCCGGGTAGTTGACCAGCATGTCCGGCGTCAGGACGAAGACGTGCTCGTGCATCAGCGTGGTGCCCAGGGCAGTGACCGCCACCGGGCCGCGGACCGTCTCGACCGTGTGCATGGCACCCTCCCCTGGGGCTCGGTTCTGCCTGAGCATGGCACAACCGCCCAACTCCCCACTACCGTCACCCTCTGGGCAGATCGACGTTCTGCCCCCTGCCGCTCCAGGAGAGACGATGACCGACACCGCACTGACCCCATCGACCGACCAGGTCCTCGCCGAACTCCACGACTGGCTGCAGTCGGCCTGGGATCCCGACCTGACCGTCGGGGAGTGGTGGGAGCGATTGGGACTGGCCGGGTGGTCGTCTCCCATCCTCCCGCCCAATGCCTACGGCAAGGGACTGAATCGGAACGACGGCGTCCGGGTGGCCCAGGCCATCACCTCGTTCGGGGCCCTCGGGGCACCGGCCGGACTGGGCCTGATGCTGGCCGCCCCGACCATCGCCACCCACGGCACCCAGGAGCAGATCGACCGGTACGTACGGGCCATCGTGACCGGGCAGCAGTCGTGGTGCCAACTCTTCTCGGAGCCGTCCGCCGGGTCGGACCTGGCCGGCATCCAGACCCGGGCGGTCCGCGACGGCGACGAGTGGATCGTGAACGGCCAGAAGGTGTGGACGTCCAACGGCCAGAAGGCCGACATGGGCATGCTGCTGGCCCGGACCGACCCCGAGGTCCCCAAGCACCAGGGCATCACCTACTTCGCCTTCGCCATGGTCCAGCCGGGCGTGGACATCCGTCCCCTCCGCGAGATGACCGGTCGGGCCCTCTTCAACGAGGTCTTCCTGACCGATGCCCGGGTTCCCGATGACGCGGTGATCGGCGGCGAGTACCAGGGATGGGCAGCGGCCAACACCACCCTGGCCAATGAGCGGGCCGGGCTGGGCTCCGGCGGCGGTAACAGCGCCGGTGGTGTGGCGGTGCCCGGAACCGTCGGCGGCGACCTCGACCGAAGAGCCGGGGACTTCGTGGCTCCTCCGGCCGGAACCTCCTCGTCGGGTCGGGGCAAGGGCAAGACGCGATCGGCCACCATGCTCCAGGCCATGCAGAGCGACCCCCGGC
Source organism: Acidimicrobiales bacterium (assembly GCA_038210245.1). Taxonomy (GTDB): domain Bacteria; phylum Actinomycetota; class Acidimicrobiia; order Acidimicrobiales; family RAAP-2; genus Bog-756. The sequence goes on along the minus strand of JBBQWW010000003.1, from coordinate 50,900 downwards.
TCCTGCGTGAGTTGGCCCAGCGCAACGGGACCTCCGCCGATCCCGGCATCCGCCAGGGACTGGTGGAGCTCTACACCTGGGGCGAGCTGGGACGGATGAACGGTCTGCGCATGAAGGCGGCCAAGGAGGCGGGCCGCGACATCCCCGGTATGCCCAACATCTCCAAGCTCTCCATGAGCCACATCATGCGGCTCTCCCGCGATCTGGGCCTCCGCATCGCCGGGGCCTCGGGCATGCTCCACTCCTATGAGCCGGGGGGCCGGGAGGTCATCGTCGAGGTCACCGGGGAACCCACGCTGCCGGTGATCACCGAGATGGCCCTGCTGGCCCAGGCACCCTCCATCTACGGCGGCACCGACCAGATCCAGCGGAACATCATCGGCGAGCGGGTGCTGGGGCTTCCGAAGGAGCCCAACCACGACCGCACCACACCGTTCTCGGAGTTGCCGAAGAACGTCTGACCTCGCCGGAGGCGGCGAGGTCAGGGTCACGACGGCCCCGTGTTACAACTGAGCAGTCCGTACAGCACAAACAGCACAGACAGCAACGACCGACAAGGAGCAGAGACATGGCCGGCATCAACGAGGGACGGGTGGTCGTCATCACCGGTTCAGGGCGCGGCATCGGCCGGGCCCACGCCATCGAGTTCGCCAGCCAGGGCGCCAAGATCGTGGTCAACGACCTTGGGGCCGAGGTGGACGGCAGCGGCCGGTCCGAGGGGCCGGCCGGTGAGGTCGTCGACGAGATCAAGGCCATGGGCGGCGACGCGGTGGCCAACGGGGACGATGTCTCCGATGTGGAGGGCGCCCAGCGGTTGATCGCCACCGCCGTCGACACCTTCGGTGGCCTGGACGTCCTGGTCAACAACGCCGGCATCCTCCGGGACCGCATGCTGGTCAACATGACCGTGGAGGAGTGGGACGCCGTGATCCGGGTCCACCTCCGGGGCACCTTCGCCCCCATGCGGGCCGCCGTCGAGTATTGGAGAAACCGGTCCAAGGCCGGCGAGACCAACGATGCCCGCATCATCAACACCACCTCACCCTCGGGCATCTACGGCAATGTGGGCCAGACCAACTACGGCGCGGCCAAGGCGGGCATCGCGTCGTTGACGGTGATCGCCGCCATGGAGCTCGGGCGCTACGGCGTCACCGTCAACGCCATCGCTCCGGCCGCCCTGACCCGCATGACCGAGAACCTGGGTGGGGGCTTCGACGCCACCCCCAAGGCCGACGAGTTCGATCCCAACGACCCCGACAACATCGCTCCCCTGGTGGTCTGGCTGGGCAGTCCCGAATCCAAGGACATCACCGGCCGGGTCTTCAACGTCTTCGGGGGCCACATCAGCGTGGCCGAGGGTTGGGTGGCCGGACCGGCGGCCGACAAGGGCGACCGATGGGACAGCGCCGAGTTGGGGTCGATCGTGCCCGACCTGGTGGCCAAAGCCGCCCCCAATGCCAACATGCTGGGGCGTCGCGACTGAGGCGGAAGTGGCCGATCTGCGCCTGGCCTGCCGGTCGGCGAGAACACGGCTCGACCGGGCCCCGACCGATCGAGCGCAGCCCGGCTCGGGGGTTCAGGTTCCGGTGGAGTCGGGGCGACGGGTCTGGGTGGACCGTTCAGCCACCCGGGTGGCGTAGGTGGCCGCCTGGGTCCGGCGCTCCATGCCCAGCTTGGCCAGCAGGTTGGACACGTAATTTTTCACCGTCTTCTCGGCCAGGAACAACGAGGCGGCGATCTGTCGGTTGGTCTGACCCTCGGCCACCAGATCGAGGATGCGCCGTTCCTGCGGGGTGAGGCTGGCCAGGAGCGGGTCCTCGTCGGACTGATGCCGGATCCGGTCCAGTACCCGCTGGGTCAAGGCCGGGTCGAGCAGGGACTCGCCGGCCGCCACCCGCCGGACGTCCTCCACCAGGCTGGTCCCCCCCACCTGCTTCAGCACGTAGCCGGAGGCGCCGGCCATGATGGCCGCCAACAAGGCCTCATCGTCGGCATAGGAGGTCAGCATGAGACAGGCCACCTCCGGGGTGGTGGACCGCACCTCGCGACAGACCTCGATGCCACTCCCGTCGGGCAGGCGTACGTCGAGGATGGCCACGTCGGGACGGGTCGGAGGGATGCGATCCAGGGCCTCGGCAGCCGTAGCCGCCTCGCCGGCCAACTCAAAGTCGGCCTCCGCCTCGAACAGCGACTTGAGCCCGGTCCTGACGATCTCATGATCGTCGAGGATGAAAACTCGGATGGTCATCGGTCGGCACTCCTCGTCGGGCCCGATCGGGTCGGCCGGCGCCGGCGGCGGCCGATGACCCGGGCAGGCCAGTCCCAGGACATGGCCCTGGGACTGGGGATGATGGTAACCCGCTAGGGTCGGGTCACGGACTTCTACAGCTGGTCCAGCAGTTGTTGTTTGCGGAGGCCTCGTGCCCTATCACTCGATCGAAGACCCGGCCAAGCTGCGTCGGATGCTCGAAGCCACCCTCATGATCGGGGCGGATCTGGACTTGCCCACGCTGCTCCGCCACATCGTGGACGAGGCCTGCACCATGGCCAATGCCCGCTTCGGCGCCCTCGGAGTGCTCAACGACGACCGGACGGCCCTGGCCGAGTTCGTCACCGTCGGCCTCGGGCCCGATGCCGAGTCGGGCATCGGCCCCCGACCCACGGGACTGGGTGTTCTCGGTCTGCTCATCGACGACCCGAGGCCGCTGCGCATCACCCGGCTGGACACCCACGACGGGTGGCACGGATTTCCCCCGGGGCATCCGCCCATGACGTCGTTCCTCGGGGTTCCCATCAAGGTGCGTGGCGAGGTGTACGGCAACCTCTACCTCACCGACAAGATCGGCTGGTCCGAGTTCACCAGCGACGACGAAGCCCTCATCGGGGCCCTCGCCGTGGCCGCCGGCATCGGCATCGAGAACGCCCGCCTCCACGAGCGGGTCACCGAGGTGGCCATCTACGAGGAGCGTGACCGCCTGGCTCGCGACCTCCACGACACGGTGATCCAGCGCCTCTTCGCCATCGGGCTTTCTCTGCAGAGCGTGGCGTCCAACCCCTCCGCCCCGCGCAACGCCGAGCGACTGACCAGCACCATCGGGGACATCGACGACACCATCCGGCAGGTCCGCACCACCATCTTCGAGCTCGGGACCGACACCCTGAGCCGGGGGGCACGGGAGAGCGTGCTCCAGCTGCTGACTGATCTGCGTCCGATGGTGGGATTCGACGTCCACGCCACGTTCGAGGGCCCGGTGGACTCGGCCATCCCCGACATCGTGCTGGAGCACCTGTTGGCCGTGGTGCGCGAGGCGGTGACCAACATCGGGCGCCATGCCCGGGCCACCGGGGCCGGCGTGGAGGTGGCGGTGATCGACGGGGCCTGCCGACTCCGCGTGATCGACGACGGCTGTGGCGTCGGCCACGCCGAACCGGCGTCGGGGGGTCTGGGCCTCGGCAACCTGCGCCGCCGCGCCGAGAAGCTACGCGGACAGTGCACCATCGAGAGCCCCGAGTCCGGTGGCACCACCCTGACCTGGCAGGTTCCGATCACATCGTCGCTCTGACCGACCGGGTGCCACCGTGGTCAGGTCGAACGCACCGGTCAGCGGTGGTCGCCCCGCCGAAGGTGCCGGGGATCGGGCCACTCTCCCGAGTCGATGAGAGCCTGGGCCACCTCCCGCATCTTGACGTCGAGATCCATCGACGCCCGACGCAGCAGGACGAAGGCCTGGTCCCCGGTGAGGTGCTCCCGCTCCATGAGGATGCCCTGGGCCTGGCTGATGACCTCACGGATACCGAGGGAGGCCTGGAGGTTGGCGGCCAACCGGTCGCCGTCGTCGATGGTCGCTGCACCGGTGAGGGCCACCCCGGCCAAGTAGGCCATCAACAGCCCTCGGGCCCGGTCCACCGCTCCGAAGGCATGGGGGAAGCGGGCCAGGAGGGCCAGGGCTCCTGGCTGGGCCTTGGCCATCAGGGGGAACATGTGCAGGCCCCGGATACCGCTGTCCCGGGCCTCCACCTCTAGATCGAGCCACGATCCGTCGGCCAGGTCGGCGGCGTAGAACGTGGTCTGCGAGGCCAGGGCGTTGATCAGCCTCCCACCCCGCGCCGGACTCTGGAGGAATCCCATCTCGTCGATGGCCCGGTCGGTCCGCTCCGGGGTCGAGACCAGTCCGTCCTCGTCCAAGAGCACCAGGGCGGCACAGTCACACCCCTCGATGGTCGCCACGGCCATGGCCATGACCTCGGACAAGGTCTCGCCCACATTGCCGGTCGAGAACAGGGCGGCAATCGTCTGGGAGATGGAGATGGTCAGCTCCGACGTGGCGACGACATCGCTGGTGGGTACGTCATTCCCGGACATCATCGCTCCACCATCACCGGGAGCAGCCTTGCACGTTTCGGGTCGCCCTCGCGACCCGCGGAAGGGAAGTGATCCGTCGGACCGGTCAGTCGGAGGACGGAGGCCCGGGGCGCCATGAGGTGAGGAGGAGCAGGGCGCTGCCTCCCACACCGGCCACCAGGGCGATCAGCAGACCATTCCAGAACCACAAGTTGGTGAGCGACTGGCCCACGGCGTTGTCGATGCTCCACTCCCCCGGACCCACCGTGGCCAGCAGGAATCCCGACATGGTCAGCACCATGACGTACTCCCAGCCCTCACCGGGGCGGAAGATGAAGAACCCGTTCTTCCGGTGGGTGGTGATCCACGCCACCAGCATGACCCCGACCACCCCGGCGCCCCCGAACGCCGTCAGCAGGCCGAACACCAAGAGGAGCCCGGCGCCGATCTCGGTGATACTGGCCGTCCAGGCGTGGAACCAGCCGGGCTTCATGCCCAGGCTCTCGAACCAGCGACCGGTGCCGGCGATCTTGCCGCCGCCGATGATGTGGTTCACCCCGTGGGCGATGAAGACTGCCCCGATGGCGCAGCGGAAGACCAGGAGGGCAAGGTCGACAGCGTGGGCATTGGCCATGGACTTACGCTCCGTCTGCCGTTCGGCACTGAGGGTGGGGCGACCCGGAACTGGGGACGCAGCTCACAATGTAGGGAGGGAGGGAGGCCGAAGCAATCTTCGCCGTTCAGTCCGATGCCGGCAGGGGCTTGGACTCCTTCAGCGTGAGCACCTGGCCGTCGAAGGTCAGCGTGCCCGCTCCGGGCTTGGTGCAGAGGATCTCGACGGTGCCGTCCTCGTCGGTGTAGCGCTTACCCAGGAGGGTGCCACCGGACAGATCTTCCGTGATTCCGCCCTGGTGGGCGGCGGCATCGCCCACGGGGACGGCGGGGGCGCCCCCGCACTCCAGAGCGTGGTCACCGGAACCCTTGATGACCACGAACTCGGTCTCACACGCCTGGCTGCTCAGACGTACACCTGGCTTGAGATTCACCGCTCGACCCCCTGGCCCTGTTCTCTTGTGGTTCGTGGTCTGGGACCCGGTCGCGACCGGCCCTCTGATGCTCCGACCTTCCGACCCGGCCGATGGACAGACCCGACCTTCCGACCCGGCCGATCGGCAGTACAGAATAGCACGCCCCCTACCGCTCCCAAGTCCCGCTCTCCCTGGACGGAACAGGCATTTCCGGCCCGTGGCCGGAGCCCGTTCGGCGGGCCGGTCGACGGCGTCGGACTCCCCCCGGCGGCGAACGGGTCGGTTCGGGGGGGTCCCGGTCAGGCCGCCGGGAGGGCGGCCGGCGAACTTACGGGGGTGCCCCTGACCTCAGGACCGATGGGTCCGGTGGGCCCCGGGGTGACAGAACCCCAGGGTGCCGCCTGGATTGCCCCCTATACTCACGATCTTGGGCGGGCAGCGTCGGCGCACTCCACGGTGGGGGCGCGACCGGATCCGAGCCCCGACTGCGAAGTGATGAGATGAGCCAATCGAGCAAGTGGCAGGAGCGCACCGTCGAGCATTCGCTCAAGGATGCGCGTCAGAAGGCCATCTCCCGGGGAGGGAAGTTCATCCGGGCCGCCAACGAGCTCATCCGGAAGACCGGCAAGGCCGACTTCACCGTCCAGGACGTGGTGGAGACCTCGGGGATGTCCCTCCGCTCCTTCTACCAGTACTTCGCCACCAAGGACGACCTCCTGCTGGCCCTGGTGGAGGAGGCGGTCACGGACTACGTGGCCGACATCCGGGCGCGCATCGAGCCGGTGTCCGACCCGGTGGAGATGCTGCAGCTGCTGGTAAAGACCATGTTCAGCGCCGCTGACCTGTCCAGTTCGTCGTCGAGGGGCATGGTGCTGTTCTCGTGGCACCTGGCCGACTCCCGAACAGAGGAGTTCTCGGCCATCTTCACCCCCCAGGTCACCATGGTGGCCGAGATCCTCGAGGCCGGGGTGGCCTCCGGAGTGTTCCGGGACGACATCGAGGTCCCGGTACTGGCCGGACTGGTCATGCACACTGTGGTGTCCGTGCTCGACATGAGGATCCTGGGGGTGCGGATGTCGGCCCGGTTCATCGACGAGGACGACCTGGTCAGATTCTGCCTGGCCGGGGTGATGGCCCCCGCTCACTCCGCCTGAGTCGGCCCGCGCCAGACCCGTTCCGGCTGGAATCCTGCTCTTCCGACGGTAGAGTGACCTTCTCGTCCGACGGCGGCCGGACCCACTGGGCGCCCCGGCCAAGGAGACCACTTTCCATGACCGACCTCGCTGACCCTCCGGCGCTCAGGCCCACGGCCGACCTCGACGGGGCCGAGCCGGCCGGTGCCTTCCGGGCCGAGTTGCGGAGCTGGTTGGCCCGTGAGCTGACCGACGACGTCATCCGCCTGGGTCAGGGCATGCCCGAAGGCGACGACCTGGCCCCGTACCGCCGGTGGAACGGCCGCCTGGCCGATGCCGGCTGGGCCGCCCCGGCCTGGCCGACCGCGCACGGCGGACGGGACGCGGGGATCGACGAGCAGTTGGCCTACCTGGAGGAGATGAGTGCCTGGTCGGCTCCGGGCCCCATCAACACCATCGGGGTGGCCAACATCGCCCCCGCCATCATGACCTACGGCACCCCCGAGCAGAAGGAACGGTTCCTGCGTCCCCTGCTCCGGGGCGACGAGATCTGGTCCCAGGGCATGTCCGAGCCTGACGCCGGTTCCGACCTGGCTTCACTGCGGACACGGGCCGTGGCCGACGGGGACGAGTTCGTCATCAACGGGCAGAAGACATGGAACTCCATGGGCTCCATCGCCGACTGGTGTCAGCTCTACGTGCGAACCGATCCCGACGTGCCCAAGCACAAGGGGATCAGTTGCTTCCTGGTGGATCTGCGCACCCCGGGTATCGAGATCCGACCCGTCCAGACCATCACCGGCGAACGGACCTTCTCCGAGCTGTACTTCACCGACGTCCGCATCCCGGCGTCGGCGGCCCTCGGCCCCATCGACGGTGGGTGGACGGTGGCCATGACCACGTTGAGCTTCGAGCGGGCCGGAGTGGCCCGGCTCCACCTCGGCCTCTCCCGAAAGCTGGACCGGCTCCTGGCCGATCCTCGGGCCACCGGGGCGTTGGCCGACCCCCGCCTGCGGGACCGGGTGGCCTCGCTCTACGCCGATATCGCCTGCATGCGCTGGATGACCAATCGCTCGCTGGCTCGGATGCGCACCGGTCAGCCCACCGGGGCCGATGGCAGCATGACCAAGCTGGCCTGGGGGCGCGCCGAGCAGAAGCTGGCGGCGCTGGCCCTCGACGTGCTGGGCATGGGGGCCACCACCGATGAGTGGGCCACCAACCTGGCCGCGTCCCGCCAGACCACCATCGCCGGCGGCACCACCGAGATCAACCTCAATATCGTGGGCGAGATGGGACTGGGACTTCCCCGCGAGCCCCGGGTCAAGTAGCGGCTCGGTCCGGTGCGGGTGGATACACTCCCTCTATGCGAGTAATCGTGGACTTCGACCTGTGCGAATCGAACGCCCTGTGCATGGCGGCCGCCCCTGAGGTCTTCGAGGTACGCGACGACGACTTCCTCTACGTGCTCGACGAGGAGCCTCCCGAGGCCCTCCGGGAGAAGGTCACCGCCGCGGCCAAGGCGTGCCCCAAGGTGGCCATCTCCATCGTCGACTGACTCCCCGGTCGTCGTCGGCCACCGGACCCCACCGAGTTCGGCCGACCGCCCACCGCCCGTCGATCCGGTGCCGGCATCCCTCCCCGACTGCCATCCCTTCCCCGACTGCCATCCCTTCGCCGCTCCGACCGTTGGTTGACAAGACCACTTGTCGCCAGCCTAAGGTGGCCGCACTCGCTCGATCGGGCGGGCTTCGCCTGCGGGAAGGTGAGCCGGTTTGGTACCAGAGTCCGACCACTCGGCCATGGGCAGCACGAGTGGGCTCCGATGGCAGCTCCGGGTACGGCCGGGCGTCCACGAGGACGCCGTCACCCACAGCCGGTCCTTCCTGAGCTGGTGTGACGAACTGAGGGGTGTCCGGTTCCCCTGTCCCCGGTGCGGCCGGAAGAAGGCCGTGGTGCGCCGGTGGCGGCCCGTCGGTTGCCACCCCGTCTACTGGCTCCTGTGCCTGTCGCTGTCCGATCGGCGGGGGAACTGCCTGTCCGAGGAGGTGCTCGGTCAACTGCTCTCGGACAGCGTGGGGTCCGAGGCGGCCTGTCGGCTTCTCCGGAGCCGGAGCCGGGCCGCCGACGGGGAGCGGCTGTGACCGCGGCCGTTGGCTAGCCTGAGGCTTTCGACCCGACTCGGAGGTAGTCCATGGCCAGTACCGAAGACCCCGAGCAGCTCGTGCGTCGGTTCTGCGACTCGTTCGACGGCCGGGATGCCGAGGCCCTGCGGCCCTACTTCACCGACGACGTCGTCTACCACAACATCCCCCTCGATCCGGCGGTGGGTATCGACGCCACCATCGCCTTCATCGAGAGCTTCTTCGGCATGTGTGAGAGCATGACCATCGAGACCGTGCACCTGGCCACCCAGGGCTCCGTGGTGCTGACCGAACGCATCGACACGTTCACCGTCGGCGAGGTGGTGGCCCCGCTACCGGTCATGGGGACCTTCGAGGTGCGTGACGGAAAGATCAGTGCCTGGCGCGACTACTTCGACCTGGGCCAGATCACCACCATGCTGTCCGGAGCGGTCTGAGATCGAACCGGTTGGCACTTCGGAAACGGACGGATCGGTGAGCGAGTACCAGACGGTGAATCTGGCCCACTGGAACAGCCGGGTGCCTGCGCACCTGCAGGGGTACGGTCTCGACCGGTTCCGATCCGACCCCAGCTACCTGTCCGGCGTGGTGAGCTTCGACCGACCCCGTCTCGGGAGTCTGGAGGGGCTCGACGTAATCCACCTCCAGTGCCACATCGGGACCGACACCTTGTCGCTGGCCCGGCTGGGGGCCGGCAGCGTATGCGGCCTCGACTTCTCCCTACCGGCGCTGGAGGCTGCCCACCAGCTGGCGACGGAGTGCGGGGCGGATATCGAATACGTGCGGAGCGACCTCTACGGCGTCGTTGACGCCCTGGGTCCGGCCCGGTTCGACCTCGTCTACACCGGGATTGGAGCCCTGTGTTGGCTTCCCGACATCACCCGCTGGGCCCAGGTCGTCTCGGCGCTGCTCCGGCCGGGTGGCCGCCTCTTCCTGCGGGAGGGCCACCCCATGCTGATGACCCTGTCCGACCCGAGGCCCGACGGGCTCCTCGTCGTGGAGTACCCCTACTTCGAGACCGAAGGCGTGCCCCTTTCCGAGACGCACAGCTACGTGGACCACGACGAGCCGCTGGCCTCACCGGACTTCGTCCACTTCAACCACGGGCGGGCCGAGGTGATCACCGCAGTCATGGCCGCCGGTATGGAGCTCACGGCCATCGAGGAGCACCAGACGGTGCCCTGGAACCCATTCGGCGACTCCATGGAGGAGTTGGACGGTGGCGAGTTCCAGCTGCGTCATGACCCCGTCCGGTTGGCAGCTACCTACACGCTGCAGGCCCAAACGACCTCGGGCGAAGGTACGCAGCCGAGTCCCTGAGGCCCGCCCTCACCCGCCGTCGCCAGTTCAGCTGACCCGGTGCACAGGGACGCTGGCGTAGCCGGCCACGTTGGACATGGTGACCCGGGCCGTGTTGGCCTCGTCCACCTCGAAGGTCGGCCAGCGCTTGGTCAGCTCCTCGATGGCGATCCGGCTCTCCATCCGGGCCAGAGCGGCGCCGAGACAGCTGTGGATCCCGTAGCCGAACCCGAGAGCCAGGCTCGGGGGTCGTTCCACGTCGAAGGCGTCGGGGTCGTCGTAGAACCGTTCGTCCCGGCAGGCTGATCCGGTCACCAACAGGGTGGGGAATCCGGCCCGCACGGTACCTCCGCTGAGTTCGCAGTCCTGGGTGGCGAACCGGCCCTGGTACTGCGACGGCGGGTAGTAGCGGAGGGTCTCCTCCACCGCCCCGGGGATCTTCCCGTTGTCCTCCACCACCTTTTGATACTGGTCGGGGTTCCGGTGGAACAGGACCGCGGCGTTGCCTACCAGCTTGGTCACCGTCTCGGCGCCCGCGCCACCCAGCAGGGCCGTGAAGCCGGCGATCTCCTCGTCGGTCAGTTGGGTCATCACTCCGTCGCCCCGGTCCACCTCCACCTGGGTCAACCGGCTGATCATGTCGTCGCCGGGATGGCGGCGCTTCTCACCGGCCAGCGCCCAGAAGTAGGCACCGAACTCCGAGCCGGCCGCTGATCCCTCCGGGGTGGGGTCCATCTCCCCCGGCTCGCGGTGGAGCATGACGTCGAGCAGGTGCCGGAGCTGCTGCCGCTCACCTTCGGGGACGCCCAACATCCGGCAGATGATCTCCACGGGGAACGGCCCGCTGAACTCCTTGACCAGGTCGAAGTGGTCGGCTCCATCGAAGGGCTCGAGGTAGGAGATGATCACCTCACGGACCATGGGTTCGAAGGCACTCACCGCCCGGGGGGTGAACACTCGGCTGACCAGGGCCCGCATGCGGTCGTGCTGTGGCGGGTCCATCATGATCATGGAGCGGTACAGCTCGATCAGTGCGGGGTCCTTGGTCAGCATGGACAGATCGACACCGTGGGTGCTGGTGAAGGTGGGCCAGTCCTTGTGGGCGCTGCACACATCCTCGTAGAGGAACAGTGCGTAGAAGCCGTACTTCTCGTTGAAGTACACCGGGGCCTCCCGGCGCATCTGGCGGTAGATCTCGGACGGATCGTTGAAGAATTCGGTCGAGAACGGATCGAACTCCACCGGCGGCCGGCTCAGTGTGGTGTCGGACATGGTGCGTCTCCCCAGATCATGGTGGCCACGGCGTTCGGTGGCCTGTCCGGATGGTACCGGCTCGCCGCGCCGTTCCGTCGAAGGCGGGGCCGTCCGAGGCCCGCCCTGCCTCCCGGCGCGACGGGTGGAGCCCCACGGGCTCAGTCAACGACGGGCTGCCGGCGGCCGTCGGGGAGCGCCCGCCGCAGGGTGAACAGCCACCGGCCGTCCCGCTCCTCGTACCGGTCGAGATAGCGGCCCCAGTGGTCGAGGCCGTGGGGCATGAGCACGGCGAAGTAGCTCCGCCCGCCGGCATGGGTCCGGTCCTCGAGATCGATCTGGTGGGTGGAGACGAAGTGCCGGACGTGGTGGGGTCGACCGGCATCACCCTCGGCGGCCGCGGTGTCCCACCGGTCCTTGGTGCCGGTGAAGATGGAGGCGATGGCCTCATGCCCTTCGTAGCGCTGCACCGCACCGTCGCCACCCATCAGCTCCATGCTGGCGTCCGGGGCGAACAGTTCCAGCACCTGAGCGAACCGGCCGGCGTCCCCGTTGGCGTTGTAGCGGGCCACCAGATCGCGGATCTCCTCGCGGGCCATCAGCTCCCACAGCTCCATCCGGGCGTTCCCTACTCCTCGATGGCGATGCACCGCTCCGGGCAGTTCTGGGCGGCCAACCAGGCCTGGCTCTCCAGCCCTTCGGGCACCTCGGCGGCCAGCAGGACGCTGTGGCCCTCGTCGTCGGTGTCAAACAGCTCGGGGGCCAGGGTGTAGCACCGGCCGTGGCCGGTGCAGAGCTCAGAGTCGAGAACGATGCGCACGACCGGTCAGCCTAATCCCCGGCCCCGGCGGAGGGCCGACCGGGAGCCGCCCACCCGACGGTCACGATGGCTGCGCCACCGGATAGTCCTGGACGGCGGGGAGGACCTCGTCGGCGAACCGCTTGACTCCCTCCACCGCATCCTTCGTGCTCTGGAAGGGCTTGACCAGGGCCCGGGCCACGCCGGCATCGGCGTAGGCCTTGAGATCGTCGATCCCCACCCCCTGGGCACCGAGGGTGATCTCCACCACCCCGGAACGTCCGGCTTCCCGCCGGAGCCGGGCCAGGTGGGCGGCGCGCTCGGGGATCTGCTCCAGGGTGTGGTTCATCGGGATCCATCCGTCGCCGAGCAGTGCGGCGCGGCGGAGCGCCGCCGGGCCGTCCCCGCCGATGTGCAGGGGAGGCCATGGGGCGTGGGCCGGCTTGGGCTCGAACATGACCGGGCCGAAGTCGAAGAACTCCCCGTGGTGTTCGACCACCTCCTCGCCCCACAGGCGGCGACACACGTCGATGGCCTCGTCGACCCGTCGGCCACGACTGGCGAAGTCGAGTCCCACCGCCTCCCACTCGGCCTCGAGCCAACTGGCCCCGATGCCGAACTCCACCCGACCCTGCGAGAGGAGGTCGAGGGTGGTGACAGAGCGGGCCACGGTGAAGGGGTGCCGGAGTCCGATGTTGTACACCTGGGTGCCGAAGTGGATGTGCTCGGTCTTGGCGGCCAGGTAGCCCAGGTAGGCAAAGACATCGTAGATGGGCACATCGGCCGGGATGGGCGGGTGGTCCGACCCGGCGAACGGGCTGCCTTCCGACTGCACGGGGATGACCATGTGCTCCGGCATCCACACCGACTCGTACCCCAGGGTGTCGGCCACCACGGTGATCTCCTCCCACGCCGACGGCCGCAGGACCCCGAGGGAGATGCCGATCTTCATCGTGACCTCCCGGACGGCCGGGGCATGGCGACGGTCCGGATCCCGTCGGGTGGTCGGCGCACGCCCTACTGTCCGAGCGCCGTGGTCTGGGCCAGTTCGGCGGCGGCGGCCATGGTGTCGAGCACCACGTACTCGTAGGCGGCCATGGCCGGGTTGTCGGCGTCACCGGACACCACCCGGGCGTAGCCCGCCTCCAGCACGATGGCCAGCTTGAAGCGGGCCAGGATGACGTAGTAGTCGATCTCGTCCACGTTGCGGCCGCTGACCTTGGCGTAGTGATCGAGCATCTCCTGGCGGCTGGGCATTCCGGTGGTATCCACGTACCCCTTGGTCCGGTCCTCGTCCGGGTCGGTCCAGCCGTTCATCACCCAGGCCAGGTCCAGCAGGGGATCGCCCACCGTGGACATCTCCCAGTCGACCATGGCGGCCAGACGGGCCGGGCCTCCGTGGTGGAACATCACGTTGGCGAACTGGTAGTCCCCGTGGATGATGCCCGGCTCCCACTGGCTGGGCTTGTGGCGGCTCAGCCAGTCGGCGGTGACTTCCAACCCCGGGATGTCCCGGAACTTCACCGCGTTGAGGTGGGCCATCCACCGGTCCACCTGGCGGTCGTGGAAGCCCTCAGGAGTGCCGAAGCCCTCGAGGCCGACGGCCTTCCAGTCCACACGGGACAACCGGGCGATGCCGTCGACCAGCTCGATGCCCAGCCCGAACCGGGCGTCGAGGTCGGTGTCGAACGGTGCCGGCCACTGGTCGCCCATGTTCATGGGCGACCAGCCGTCCACCAGGCTCATCAGATAGAACGACGAACCCATGACCGCATCGTCGTCGCAGGCCGCGTAGGCCTCGGGGTGCGGTACGTCGGTGCCGTTCAGGGCGTGCAGCACCCGGAACTCTCGCAGCATGGTCTTGTTGCGGCCCTTCGGAACCACCCGGGGCGGTCGGCGCAGTACGGCGTGGAAGTCCCCACGGCGGATCTCGAAGATCTCATTGGACGCCCCCCCGCTGATGAATGAGGACGTCACCGGCTCACCCTTCCCCGGGAGGTCCTGGGTATCCATCCAGGCGCCCAGACGCTCTTCGTCAACCAGTCCGGCGGTGCGGACCTTGATGGCTTCTTCCTCTTCTGGCGTGCGTTGGGCCACGGTCATGCTCCTTTGCTGTGGGATGGTGCTGCGTTTTTGGATGGTGCTGCCTCGTCGAACATGGAGTTCAACCCGCCCGGGCGGGGTCGTCGGGATACGGCTCGACGAAGGTGGTCGAAGTAGCCGCCACCAGACCGTTGGTCATCTCGAGGGGTGGCGCCACGGTCATCGGATGGGCGACCCGGGACGACATGATGCCCTCTCGCCGACGGAGATCGAACATGCTCTCTCGTCGTCCCGAGTAGGAGAGGGGCTGACGGACCATCCAGACGATGCCCTCGGCAGCCACCTCGGACGGCTCCCAGTCGGAGTGGTCGGCACCGGGGGTATTGGCCACGAAGCCCTCGGACGCCACGGCCAGGTCGATGCGGAAGCAGTTCACGGCGATGCTGTCGGCCGCCAGTTGGGATGCGGCGTCGACGGTCAGCCGTTCAAGGGCCACCTTGGACATGCCGTAGGCCATCAGTGACGGGTGAGGATAGAGGGCGGCCACCGACGAGACGTTGACCACCGAGCCGCCACCGGACGCCAGAAAGTGCGGGACGGCCCGACGGAGGGCGATCATCGGCGCCCGCATGTTGACCTGCATGACCAGGTCGAACCGGCTGAGGGGGATGTCGAGGTCCCCGATGAAGGTGATGGCGGCGTTGTTGATGAGGATGTCGAGGCGACCGAAGTGGTCGACGGTGGTAGCCACCATGGCCTCCACCTCGGCGTCGACGGCCAGATTGGTGGGCACGGCCAGGCCCTGCCTCCCGGCCGCCTCGACCCGGGCCACCGTCTCGTCGATGGTGCCCGCCGTGCGCTGGGGCTGGTCGTGGGTGGACCGGGCCGCACAGGCCACATGGCAGCCCGCTTCGGCCAGGGCCACCGCCGTGGCCGCGCCCACACCTCGGCTGGCCCCGGTCACCAGGGCCACCTTGCCGTCGAGATCGTCCACGTGTCTCCTCCCCCGCGGGTTCGGCCCTTGCCTCCCGGTCCCGGAGCACGACTTCGCCCCGGGCACAAACATTCTGTATGTTAGATACGTCATGAATCAAACCGGCAGCTCCCAGGCGGTGACCCGACCCCCCGACGGGCCCGGCCCGGACCGGACCGACTCCCCCCGGGGCCTCCGGGCCTCCCACGTGGCCGACACCCGCCAAGCCCTGCTGGCGGCGGCCCGGGAGCTGTTCGCCGCCGAGGGTTTCCAGGCCACCCGGACCGAGGAGATCGTCCGCCGGGCGGGCCTGACCCGCGGCGCCCTCTACCACCATTTCCGCGACAAAGAGGACCTGTTCCGGGCGGTCTACGACGAGTTGACCAGCGAGGTGGCCTCCTCGCTGTGGCGTCGGTCGGGTGACCGGCACCTGAGCGCCTGGGACCTCTTCCTGGCCAACAGCGAGGTCTACCTCGACGCCGCCAGCACCAATCCCGCCTACCGGCAGATCGTGCTGATCGACGGCCCGGCCGTCCTCGGCTGGAACTCGCTGTCCGAGCGGGGGGACGGCCCCACCCATCAGATCATGGGCTACCTGCGGGATGCGGTGGAGGAGGGGGTCCTCGACCCCCAGCCGCTCGAACCGCTGGCCCACCTGCTCTCGGCCCTGGGGACGGGGGCAGCGCTGTATGTGGCCCATGCCGACGATCCCGAGGCGGCCCGACGGGAGGTGGCCCGGTGCAACGAGCAGTTCCTCTCGGGCCTGGGCGCCCACCCGATCGTGGGCGCCCGGAGCACCCGACCGACGTGACCGCACCCGTAACCGACGTACCGAAAGAAAGGACCCCCTGATGGCCTGGGATTTCTCCACCGAACCGGAGTTCCAAGCGAAGCTGGACTGGGCTCGCCAGTTCGTCGCCGACAAGGTCGAGCCACTCGACATCCTCTATCCGCACAAGCAGTTCCACCCCCTCGACGATGAGCTGCGGCCCATCGTCGACCCCATGAAGCAGGAGGTGCGGGA
This sequence comes from Acidimicrobiales bacterium, assembly GCA_038210245.1. Taxonomy (GTDB): domain Bacteria; phylum Actinomycetota; class Acidimicrobiia; order Acidimicrobiales; family RAAP-2; genus Bog-756. The sequence continues at coordinate 34,867 of JBBQWW010000003.1, read as the reverse complement.
CCACGACCTGTGGGCCGCCCACCTCGGGCCCGAGCTGGGCGGTAAGGGGTACGGCCAGGTGAAGCTGGCCCTGCTCAACGAGATCCTGGGCGTTTCGGCCTGGGCCCCCATCGTGTTCGGGACCCAGGCTCCCGACACCGGCAACGCCGAGATCATCGCCCACTACGGGACCGACGAGCAGAAGGAGAAGTATCTCCAGCCGCTACTCAACGGTGAGGTCTTCTCGTGCTACTCCATGACCGAGCCCCAGGCCGGGTCGGACCCCCAGCAGTTCACCTGTGCCGCCGTGAAGGACGGCGAGGAGTGGGTCATCAACGGGTGGAAGTTCTTCTCGTCCAATGCCCGCACGGCGTCGTTCCTCATCGTCATGGCCGTCACCGATCCCGACGTGAGCATCTACCAGGGGGCCTCGATGTTCCTGGTGCCCACCGACACCCCGGGGGTCAACATGGAGCGCCACGTCGGCCTGGCCGGCGAGTCCGAGGACCAGGCCATGCACGCCCTCATCCACTACGAGGACGTCCGCGTCCCGGCCGAGAACCTCCTGGGCGGGGCCGGCCAGGCCTTCGCCATCGCCCAGACCCGGCTGGGCGGGGGGCGGGTCCACCACGCCATGCGCACCGTGGCCACCTGCCAACGCGCCCTCGACATGCTCTGCGAGCGGGTGCTCAGCCGCGAGACCCAGGGCACCCTGCTGGCCCGGAAGCAGTTCATCCAGGGCGACATCGCCGACTCCTACGCCGAGCTCCAACAGTTCCGGCTCCTGGTGCTCTACACGGCCTGGGAGATCGACCAGGTGAAGGACTACCGACGCACCCGCAAGGACATCGCCGCCATCAAGGCCCTCACCCCCAAGGTGGCTCATGACGCCGTGTGGCGCTCCATGCACGCCCACGGCGCCCTCGGGGTGTCCAACGAGATGCCCTTCGGCAGCATGTGGATGATGGCCCCCATCATGAGCGTGGTGGACGGGCCCACCGAGGTCCACAAGGTGACGGTGGCCCGCGAGGTGCTGAAGGACTACGAGCCCTCCCCCGGGCTGTGGCCCACCTCCCACCTGCCGGCCAAGCGCGAGGAGGCGGAGCGCAAGCTGGCCGCCCACCTCGAGCACGTCATCGGCAACTCGTAGGGCGCCGGGTGCGCGCCGTCCGGTGTGAGCAGTACGGCCCGCCCACGTCAGTGGTGGTGGCCGAGGTGGACGACCCCGTGGCCGGGGAGGGCCAGGTGGTGGTGGATGTGGCCGCGGCGGCCGCCAACTTCCCCGACGTCCTGGTGGTGGCGGACAAGTATCAGGTCACCATCCCGGTGCCCTTCACGGTGGGCAGTGAATTCGCCGGAACCGTGGCCTCCCTCGGCCCCGGGGTGGAGGGACTGTCCGTGGGCGACCGGGTGATGGGCTCGACGCTGTTCGGGGCCTTCGCCGACCAGGTGGTGGTGTCGGCCGGTGCGCTGCAGCCGGTGGACCCGGCCATCGACCTGGTGACGGCGGCGGCCTCGGGCGTGGCCCACCGCACCGCCTACCACGCCCTGCGCAGCTTCGCCCGGGTCCAGCCGGGCGAGTGGGTGGTGGTCCTCGGAGCGGCCGGTGGCGTGGGCCTGGCCGCCGTGGAGCTGGCTACCCTCCTCGGGGCCCGGGTGGTGGCGGCGGCCTCCACCCCGGCCAAACTGGCCCTGTGCATCGGTCGGGGGGCGGTGGCCGGGGTCGACTACACCACCGAGGACCTGAAGGCCCGCATCAAGGAGCTGACCGGCGGCGGGGCCGACGTGGTCATCGACCCGGTGGGGGGTCCGGCGGCCGAGGCGTCGTTGCGGGCCCTGGCCTGGGGCGGCCGGTTCGTCACCGTGGGCTTCGCCTCCGGCGAGATCCCGAGGATCCCGCTCAACCTGATCCTGCTGAAGGGGGTGGTGGTCACCGGGTTCACCATGGGGGGCTTCGCCACCAACCAGTCGGACGACTTCGCCCGGGACACGGCCGAGCTGACCGAGCTCTACCGGTCGGGACGGTTCACGCCGCACATCTCGGCCCGCTACTCCCTGGAGGATGCCGGCCAGGCCCTCCTCGACCTGGCCGAGCGGCGGGCGCTGGGCAAGGTGCTGGTGGTGCCCTCGGACTGACCCGGGGGGAGCGGTTCGGCTTGCGGGCGCGTCCGGTCAGGAGGTCTCGGGTGGGGCCAGCTCGTCGCGGACCACGCGGCGGAGCAGCTTGCCGGTGGCCGTGGTGGGCAGCTCGTCGCGGACCACGATGGTGGTCGGGGTCTTGAGCGATCCGAGGGACGAGCGGACCCACACGGTCAGCTCCTCCACGATCACGGCGTGCCCGCCGTCGGCGTCAGGCCCCAGCACCACGGCGGCGGCCACTGACTCACCCCACTCGGGGTGGGGGACGCCCACGACCACCGCGGCCTGCACCGAGGCGTGGCGCAGCAGGGTGTCCTCGATCTCCGAGGGGGACAGGTTCTCCCCGCCCTTGATGATGACGTCGTCGGCCCGGCCCTCCACGAAGAGGTAGCCCTGGGCATCGATGGAGCCGACGTCACCGGTGACCAGCCAGCCGGCGGCGTCGGTTCCGGACTCGGTGTCCAGGTACTGCCCACTGACCTGGGGCCCCCGGACCCGGATGAGCCCCCTCGCCCCTACCGGCAGCTCGGCCCCCGTCCCCTCGTCCACCACCAGCACCTCGACGCCGGGAAGGGGTTGGCCCACCGACTCGAGCCGGCGGCGGATCGCCGGGTCACTGCTGGACAGAGCCAGGCGGTGGTCGTCGGGTCCGAGCACGGCGATGGTGGAGGACGTCTCGGTCAGCCCGTAGGCGTTGACGAACCCGACCTCGGGGAAGAGCTCGAGGGCCCGCTCCAGGATGGGGGCGGCCATCCTGGCCCCGCCGTAGGAGATGGCGCGGAGGGTGGGCACCCGCAGGGCGGGGTCGGCCTCCATGCACTGGACGATCCGGGCCAGCATGGTCGGGACCACAAAGGCGTGGGTGGCCCCCTCGTCCCGGGCCAGCTTCAGCCATCCCTCGGGGGTGAAGGCAGGGAGGGGAAGGAGGCGGCGCCCGCCGTAGACCGAGCTGAGCACGGCAGCCACTCCGGCGATGTGGAACGGCGGTGCCGCCAGCACCAGGGCCTCGTCCTCACCGGCTCCGGCGAACTCGACGGTGTCCATGATGTACGACATCAAATTGTCGTGGCTGAGCAGGGCCGCCTTGGGCGAGCCCGAGGACCCACTGGTGAACAGGATGACGGCGGCCCCATCGGGCTCGGGCTCGTACTCGCCGGTCGGGTCGTCGGCGCCGATGGCCGAACCCAGCTGGGCCAGCCACGACGTCCGCTCGCTGGCCGGGGGCTCGGTCAGCTCGGTGACCAGCGCCTCGGAGGCCACCACCCGAGGACGCTCCAGTCGGGCCACCTGGCTCCGCAGGGACTCGGGCGGGAGCCGGAAGTTGAGGGGGGCGTAGGAGGCTCCGGCCCAGGCCGCCCCGAACAGGGCGGTGGGGACCGCGGAGGAGCTCACGTCGGCATAGGCCAGCGTGGAGGCCCCCGACGCGGTCAGCTCGGCGGCGGCGGCCCGGGACAGCCGGCGGAGCTGGTCGTAGGTCCACGACTCCCCGCCCTCGGTGAGGGCCACTCGGTCCCCGAAGGTGTCGGCCACCAGGTCCAGCAGCATGGCGATGTTCACTGGGGACGTCCGGACTCGATCATGGGCGTCGTCACCCTAACGAGCGGGATTGCCGCGGGACAATTGCCCTCGGCTCCACCGGGAGCGGGAGCCGAAGGGGTGGCCCGCCCATACTCACCCCTCCAGCTCGTCGACCAGGCCCCAGGCCAGTGCCGTCGGGGCGTCGATCCACGCCAGGGCCACGGCCAGCAGCAGGGTGGCGTGTCGGCCGATACGGCGGGGCAGGCTGACCGTGCCACCGGCCCCGGGGATGAGGCCCAGGTGGACCTCGGGCAGGGAGATGCGGGTGGCCCGGTCGGCCACCACCCGGTGGGCGAAGGCGGCCAGTTCGATACCCGATCCCACCGCGGCGCCGTGCAGGTACACCGTGGTGCGGTCGGAGACCTCGTCCAGCACCCGCGCCGCGCTGCGCTGCATGCGGACCAGATGGGCGGTGGCCGGATCGGAGCGCGAACCGAACTCGTCCAGATCACCACCGCTGCAGAAGGAGTCGCCCGCGCCCCGGACCACCACGGCGGTGACCGAGGGGTCGGCTACGGCCACCTGTAGGGCGGCCACCAGCTCGTCGCGCATGGGGGCGTTGAAGGCGTTGAGCACATGGGGGCGGTGGAGCGTGACGATCAGCTCGTGGTCCCGGCGGTCCACCAGGACCGGAGGGCCGTCGTCGGGCGGCCGGCGGCGCGCCGGCGCGCCCTTGCGCCAGGCGGCGAACTCGGGACCGGCCTGCAGGAGGCCGTAGGCCATGGACTCGGCCACCAGGCCCTGGGCCACGGCCCCGCGGCCACCGTGGCGCAGCAGCACGGCCAGGGCGGTGGAGGCCAGAGGGTTGGCCCCCACCGTGTCCAACGTGGCGGACAGTTCTGGGCTCCCCGGTGCCACCACCAGGTCGGCCCACACCGGACGACGACCTGGGTCGGACACCACGGCCACCACCACCGCCGGCACCATGGCCAGGACGTCCACCAGCCCGGGGGCCATGGCGTCGGGGAGGTCGTCCCCCGCCACCAGGACCGCCCCGCACTCGAGCCCTACAATCGCCTCGAACGCCTCACCGGCCTCGAGCACGGCCACGAACTCCGGTCCGGACAGCCGCACGGGGTTCATGGGCCGATGGTAACGAGTCATCGGTGCCGACGGGGCGTGACCGAGCGAGACGAGGAGTGCGGTGCCAGCCCCGAGCAAGAGCCGGCGGTGAACGACAGCCACCAGGCCGACGTCGCGGCGGCCCAAGCGTCCGCCGACGTCGCCGTCGCCTGGGCCGACTCCGGTCTACTCTCCCTCACCGGACGACCCGGCGGCCCCGGCCTCGGGCCGCCACTGGCCCTGGTGCAGGGCGTACGGGCGTGGGCCGACCGGCTGGCCGGACGTTCCGCGGCCCTGGGTACCCCGGTCTCCGTCGATCCCTTGGCCCTGCTGGCCGAGCGGGCCGCGGTCGCCGGACTCACGCGGGGGGGCGACGTGAGCTGTGGGGGCGGTACCCGCCTTCTGCCCGCCTCGGACGGGTGGGTGGCGGCGTCCCTGACCCGTGAGGACGACTGGGACCTGGTGGCGGCGTGGCTGGGCCGGCCCGGGCCGGTCGGCCCGGGCGGCTGGTCCAGTGTGGCCGAGGCCGTGGCCGACTCGGGCTGCGCCGAGCTGCAGGCCGGCGCCGCCCTCGTGGGCCTCCCCGTCTCCGTGTTGGGCGAGCGACGCCGTCCTGCCCCGGACCCCCCTCGGGGCCCGGCCGAGGGGATCCACGGGATCAGCGGTTGGCGCATCGGGTCCGCCCCTGTCATCCACTCGCTCGACGAGTTGGTGGTGGTGGACCTGTCCTCCCTGTGGGCCGGTCCGTTGGCCGGTCGACTGCTCCTGCAGGCCGGGGCTCGGGTGGTGAAGGTCGAGTCGACCCGACGACCCGACGGGCCCCGGCGCGGCTCCCCCCGCTTCTTCGGCCGCCTCAACAGTGGCAAGCAGTCGGTGGCTCTCGACTTCACCACGACGTCGGGGTCCCGACAGCTCGGCGAGCTCGTCGCCCGGGCCGACGTGGTCATCACCGGGTCCCGCCCCCGGGCCCTCGAGCAGTTGGGCCTGGCCCTCGAGGACCGGGTCGCCGAGGGTCGGCCCCGCGTGTGGCTGTCCATCACCGGCTACGGCCGGTCCGGCCCGTCGGGACAGCGGGTGGCCTTCGGGGACGACGCCGCCGTGGCCGGGGGCCTGGTGGTCCGGGACGACCTCGGTCCGTGCTTCTGCGGCGACGCCATCGCCGACCCCTTGTGCGGACTGGCCTCAGCCGTGGCCGTGCTCGATGCCCTGGCCGCCGGTGGGACCTGGATCCTCGACGCCTCCATGGCCGACATCGCCGGTGGCCTGACCGGCCCAGGCCTTCCGGTGGTCGGGTTGGCGGCCGGCCCCCCACCCGACCCCGGAGACCCATCCGCGCTCGAGCTGTCGGACCTCGGGGCCGACACCGAGACCGTGCTCGCCTCCCTGTCCAGGGCCTGATCACCGCCGGAAACAGGGCGCCGGCCTTCCGGACGGAAGTCCCATTCTCAACTCCGGGAGTACGAGATACCTCCCGGTCGATATGATTCTTTCCGACGGGGCAGTGCAGGTCGTATTCGGTGCCTCGCCGCACCGAAGCCCGGGGAAGCCCGGAGAGGGAGGTACGAGATGGAGATCAACGACATGGTGATGGTGAGCGTGGACGACCACGTCATCGAGCCGCCCGACTTGTTCGAAGGCCACCTACCGGCCAAGTACGCCGAGCTGGCCCCCAAGTTCATTACCAACGAGGACGGCACCAACGCCTGGCTCTACGAAGGCGCCGTCCTGCCCAACGTGGCCCTCAACGCCGTGGCCGGACGGCCCCGCGAGGAGTACGGCCTCGAGCCCACCTCCTTCCAACAGCTCCGGCCGGGCTGCTACGACATCGACGAGCGGGTCAAGGACATGGATGCCAACGGGGTGCTGGGTTCCCTGTGTTTCCCCTCCTTCCCCCAGTTCTGTGGCCAGACCTTCGCCCGCACCGAGGACAAGGACGTGGCCCTGGCCATGGTCCGGGCCTACAACGACTGGCACATCGACGAGTGGTGCGGAACCCATCCGGGCCGGTTCATCCCCTGCCCCATCCCGGCCATCTGGGATCCCGAGGTGCTGGCCGCCGAGGTGCGTCGCACCGCGGCCAAGGGAGCCCACGCCGTGACCTTCTCGGAGAACCCGTCCAAGCTGGGTTGGCCCAGCATCCACTCCGACCACTGGGACCCGTTCTGGAAGGCGTGCAGCGAGGAGGGCGTGGTGGTGTGCATGCACATCGGCTCATCGTCGGAGATCGTCATCACCTCGGCCGACGCTCCCATCGACTGCCTGATCACCCTGACCCCGATGAACATCGTGCAGGCCGCCGCCGACCTGGTCTGGTCCCCGGTGCTGCGGAAGTTCCCCGACCTCAAAGTGGCCCTGTCCGAAGGCGGCATCGGATGGGTGCCCTACTTCCTCGAGCGCATCGACTACAACTACGACCGCCACCACGCCTGGACCGGGCAGGACTTCGGGGACACTCTGCCCAGCCAGGTGTTCAACCAGCACGTCCTGACCTGCTTCATCGACGACCAGTTCGGGGTGGCCAGCCGCGACTTCCTGGACATGGACAACGTCATGTGGGAGTGCGACTACCCCCACTCCGATGCCACCTGGCCCACCTCCCCCGAGTCGCTGATGAAGGGACTGCACGGCGTGTCCGACCACGACATCGACCGGATCACCCACCTGAACGCCATGCGCCACTACAGCTTCGACCCGTTCACCGAGCTCGGGGGTAAGCAGAACTGCACGGTGGGAGCCCTGCGTCAGCAGGCCATGGGCCACGACGTCTCGATCCAGTCCCGGAACATGGAGAGCATCGGCAAGCGGGGTACCAAGTCGGTCGACCTCATATCGGGATTCACCAGCAACGAGTCGTAGCCGTCTGCGGCCCGCCTCCGAGCGGCCGCCTGGAGTACCCGTCTGAAGGGGGAACACCGTCATGGCCAACGCACTGGCTGGCTTCCGCGTGCTCGAAGTGGCCGCCTGGACCTTCGTCCCCGCCGCCGGGGCCGTCATGGCCGACTGGGGTGCCGACGTGATCAAGGTCGAGCACCCGGTGGGCGGTGACCCCCAGCGCGGCCTCATCGCCATGGGCCTGGTCCCCGGCGGTCCGGGCGCGGTCAACTACATCATCGAGCAGCCCAACCGGGGAAAGCGGAGCATCGGACTGGACATCAGTACCGACGCCGGCCGGGCCCTGCTGTACCGGATCGTCGAGACCTCCGACGTCTTCTTGACCAGCTTCCTGCCCGACACGCTCCAAAAGCTCAAGATCGACGTGGACAGCATCCGGGCGGTCAATCCCGACATCGTCTACGCCCGGGGCACCGGCCAGGGCCCCCACGGACCCGACCGGGGGAAGGGCGGGTACGACGGGGCCACCTACTGGGCCCGGGGTGGGGTGGCCAACGCCCTCACCCCGGCCGACAGCGAGTGGCCGGTGGGGGGCCGGCCGGCCTTCGGTGACCTGGCCGGGGGCATGGCCATCGCCGGTGGCATCGCCGCCGGGCTGCTGCAGCGGGCCACCACCGGCGTGGCGCCCATCGTGGACGTCTCCCTGCTGGGTCTGGCCATGTGGCAGCTCTCGCCGGACATCGTGGCCTCCGGCCTGTACGGCGGGGACCCCATGCCCAAGTTCGACCGGAGCTCCTCCCCCAACCCCCTGGTGGGCAACTACCGCACCAGCGACGGCCGCTTCATCACCCTCATGATGCTGCAGGCCGACCGGTTCTGGCCCGACTTCTGCGAGCACATCGGTCGGCCCGACCTCCTCACCGATCCCCGGTTCGCCGACGGGGCCGCCCGCTACACCAACGCCAGGGAGTGCGTGGCCGTCATCGATGAGGTCTTCGCTTCCAAGACGTTCGAGGAGTGGAAGGAGGCGCTGGCCACCCTGTCGGGGGTCTGGGCCCCGGGCCAGATGGCCAGCGAGCTGGTCGACGACGTGCAGGTGGCGGCCAACGGGTATCTCTCCCGAGTGGAACGGGCCGACGGCAAGTCCTACGACCTGGTGGTCAACCCGGTGCAGATGGACGAGACCGCCGATCAGCTGGTGCCGGCGCCCGAGCACGGCCAGCACACCGAGGAGATCCTCCTCGAGCTGGGTCTCGACTGGGACCAGATCATCGCCCACAAGGACTCGGGCGCCATCCTCTGAGCCAGATCCCGGGTGTGGCAGTAGCGGCCCTGGACGGCGGAACCGCCAGGATCTCAGACGTGGGCGAACACTTCACGGATGGTCAGATCGAGCAGCGTGACACCGGGCAGGGGCGGGAGCACATAGTCGGCCGCCGCTTCCGCCAGTTCCCTGGTCTCGAAGACGAGGACTGACGTGCCTACGCCATCGACCGGCTCCAACCAGTACCCGCTCACGATCCCGGGCGCCCTGGACACGACGGCCTCCCGGGCCCTCGGGAGCAGCCGTCGGACCTCGTCGGGGTCCTCCACCCTGACGTTGGCAACGACTGCGTACATGATCCTCCTCCGTGGAGCGACGACCGCCGCCCCGATGATCGCCGGCTACTTGGGCGGGAAGCGGAGCGCCCCGTCGAGGCGGATGTTCTCGCCGTTGAGGTAGGGGTTGGTCACGATGGCCTCCACCAGTCGGGCGAACTCGTCGGGCAGGCCCATGCGCTTGGGGAAGATGATGCTCGCCACCAACTTCTCCTTCAGGGCCTCGGGCGCACTCTCCATGAGTGGCGTCCCCATGGTCCCCGGGGCGATGGCGCACACCCGGATCCCCACCGGGGCCAGGTCCCGGGCCAGGGGCAGGCTCATGCCCAGCACCGCCGCCTTGGATGCGCCGTAGGCCACCTGGCCGGTCTGGCCCTCGTAGCCGGCGATGGACGCCGTGTTGACCACCACGCCCCGCTGCCCGTACTCGTCCGGCTCCGACGTGGCCATCCGGGCCGCGGCCAGCCGGGTCACGTTGAACGTGCCCACGGTGTTCAGCTCCACGGTGAACCGGAAGGCCTCGATGTCCATGGGCTCGCCATCCCGGGACAGGGTGCGACCACCCGCCCCGCCACCGGCCACGTTGACCACCACGGCCAGCGGGGCCAACGCCGCGGCGGCGTCGAGGGCGGCCTTCACGTCCTCGTCGCTGTTGATGTCCCCACCCACCGCCGAGCCGCTGCCCAGCTCGGCGGCCAGGGCCTGTCCGGCCTCGAGGGCCCGGTCGAACACCACCACCTGCAGACCGAGGGCGGTCAGACGGCGGACGGTGGCTGCCCCCAGGCCGCCGGCCCCTCCGGTGACGATGGCGGATCGTTGGTCGAACTGCATGGCTGCTCCTCGGATGGGAATGGTTCGGTTCGGGACGGGTTCGGAGGGGTGTCGGTCAACCGGTCACCCCATGCCGGCCCCGGCTACCGGAGCGACAGTAGCGGCGATGCCGTCAGGTGGCGGCCGGAGCGATGACCATCGGAAAATAGTCGATGGACCGCACGCCGCCGGTGTACATCAGCTCGTGGCCGTCAACCACCGAGTACTCGGGGATGCGGCGGTGCCACTCCCGCAGGGCCACCCGCAGCTCCAGGCGGGCCAGGTGGGACCCCAGGCAGCGGTGCACTCCCCCGCCGAAGGCCACGTGACGGTTGACCTCGCGGTCGAACCGCACCACGTCGGCGTCGGGCAGGTCGGCCTCGTCCGTGTTGACCGAGCCGATCATGACCATGACGTTGTCGCCCTTGTGGACAGGGCAGCCGTTCAGTTCGGTGTCCTCCATGGCCACCCGGGCCACGCCCATCACCGGGGTCTCCCAGCGCAGGAGCTCCTCGATGGCGGCCGGAATCACGCCGGGGTCGTCGACGATCTGCTGGCGCTGCTCGGGGTGTTCGCACAGGTAGGCGAACATGCAGTCGAGGGTGGCGGTGACGGTGTCCAGCCCGGCGATCAGGAAGAGGAAGCAGATGTCGAGGATGTCCTCGCGGGTCAGCTTGGCCCCGTCCACCTCGGCGTCGAGGAAGCGGCTCAGGATGTCGTTCTCCCGCTTCTGCTCCCGCTGGTCCAGGATCCCGTTGAAGTAGTCGTAGACCGAGTCGGCGGTCTGCTGCTGGTACTCGGTGGCCGCCTTGCTGCCGAACCGCGTGCCGGTCACCGTCTCGGGCCGGATGATCCCGTCCTTCATGGTTAGGAACGTCTGCAACTCCTCATAGGGGAGTCCGAACAGGGTGAGGAAGACCTGGGAGGGGAAGGGGACCGCGAACTCCTTGGCGAAGTCGATCTCCTCCTTGCCGATCAACTCGTCGATGAGGGCGTTGACCGTCTCGGTCACCGAGTCCTCGATGAGGGCCATCTGCCGGGGGGCGAAGATGGGATCGAGGATCCTGCGGTACTTCTTGTGCTCGGGCGGATCGATCTGGAGTGGGATCATGGGCCGATGGTTCTTCAGGTCCACGGCGTCGGCGTTGGACGAGAAGATCTCCGGATGGCGGAAGACCTCCTCCACCTCCACCTTGCGGGTCACGACCACGCCCATCCCCTCCACGGGCATGACCGGCATGGAGTCCCGCAGGTCCTTGAACATGGGCTGGGGATGCCTCGCCGTCTCCGGGTCCATCGAGGCGAACGGACTCTCGCCGCCATCGTCGTCGGATGCAGCCGGTGTCTCGTCCATGTACGCTCCTCATGCCCTGAAATTGGCGTTCTCATGATGGCACATACGTCATCTTCAAGCGAACGATCGTCGGGGCCCAGCCCACGGCTCCCCCTCAGTCCGAAAGAAGGCGGCCCATCGTGAACCCCCCTCCCCGTCCGTCCGCCGACCGGTCCCCCGACCGACCCGTTAGGTGGGCGCCGTGCTGGTGAACCGAGAGCGGACGGGTCGGGTCGAGACCCTCACCCTCAACCGTCCCGAGGCGGCCAACTCGCTCAACCCGCCCCTGATGGCCGAGCTGGGCACGGCCCTCCACCAGATCCTCCTCGACGGTGACGTGCGGGCCGTGGTGGTCACCGGGGCCGGCGAGCGGATCTTCTGCGCCGGCATGGACCTGACCGCCCTCGGCAGCTTCGACACCGATCCGGACACCTGGGAGGATCCCGACGGGGCCCGGACCCTGTTCCGCTTCATCGACGGCGAGTACGAGAAGCCACTGGTCGCCGCGGTCAACGGGGCCGCCGTGGGTGGGGGCCTCGAGGTGGTGATGGCCTGTGACCTGGTGGTGGCGGCCGAGCACGCCCGGTTCGGCCTTCCCGAGGTCAAGCGGGGGCTCTTCGCCGCCGGGGGTGGGACACGCCTGTCCCAGCGCATCCCCCAGGCGCTGGCCCTCGAGATGGGCCTCACCGGTCGGCTCATCGGCGCCGAGCGGGCCGCCTCGGCCGGCCTCGTCAACCAGGTGGTGCCGGCCGACCAGCTGCTCGAGGCGGCCCACGGGCTGGCCGCCGAGGTGGCCGCCAACGGTCCCCTGGGCGTCCAGCTGACCAAGCGGCTGATGCGCCGGGCCGCCGACCAGGGCTCGCTCCTCGGCCGGGCCACCCCCGAGGAGAACAGCCGCATCTTCGGAAGCGAGGACGCCCGCGAAGGCGCCACCGCCTTCATCGAGAAGCGGGACCCGGTATTCGAGGGGCGATGAGCGACCCCGGGTCCGCCGTCCCGCCGGTCCGGGAACTCCACCTGGGCCACGGGGCCTCCGTCCACCCCGACCGCCCCGCCGTCATCATGGCCGGCTCCGGCGTTGTGACCACCTACCGGATGCTGGACGAGCGATCCAACCGGCTGGCCCATGCCCTGCGGGCCGCCGGCCTGCAGACCGGTGACCACCTGGCCCTCATGATGGAGAACAGCTCGGCCCTGCTCGAGGTGACCTGGGCCGCCCAGCGGGCCGGGCTCTACTACACCGCCCTCAACAGCCACCTCCGCCACAGTGAGGTCCAGCACATCCTGGACGACTGCCGGGCCGTGGCCTTCGTGGTCTCGGCCCGCCTCGGGGAGGTGGCCGGGGCGCTGGACCTCGAACGCATCCGGCTCCGGGTGGTGGTGGGCGGGGAGCTCTGGGGGTTCGAGCCCTACGACGCCGTCCTGGCCCGCGGCGTCCCCACCCCCATCGACGACGAGGCCGAGGGACGCGAGATGCTCTACTCGTCGGGCACCACCGGCGTGCCCAAGGGCGTGCGCAAGACCCTGACCCCGGGACCTCCCGGTGATCCGACGTCGGCCTCGGTGCAGATCGCCATGGCCATCGGGGCCCGCGGCATCGGGGGCGACACCGTGTACCTGTCCCCGGCCCCGCTCTACCACTCGGCCCCGCTGGTCTACTGCATGGCCACCCACCGGTTGGGCGGCACCTGCGTGGTCATGGAGTCCTTCGACGCCGCCCGGTGCCTGGCCGCCATCGAGCGCTACCAGGTCACCCACGCCCAGTTCGTGCCCACCATGTTCACCCGGATGCTGCGCCTGCCCGAGGAGGAGCGGCTGGCCTACGACCTGTCCAGCCTGACCTGGGCGGTCCACGCCGCCGCCCCCTGCCCCGTCCCGGTGAAGCAGCAGATGATGGCGTGGTGGGGCCCGATCATCCACGAGTACTACGCCGGCACCGAGGACATCGGCGCCTCGCAGATCACCCCGGAGGAGTGGCTGGCCCACCCGGGCTCAGTGGGTCGGCCCCTCGGCGAGGTCCACATCGTGGACCCGGACGGCCGGGAGGTGGCGGTCGGGTTGTCGGGCACGGTGTACTTCGCCGGCGGGAGGGAGTTCGAGTACCACAACGATCCGGAGAAGACGGCCGCCATGCGCAACGCCCAGGGGTGGCGCACCCTCGGCGACGTCGGCCACGTCGATGCCGAGGGGTATCTCTACCTGACCGATCGGGCCTCGGACATGGTGGTCTCCGGCGGGGTCAACATCTACCCGCGGGAGGCCGAGCTGGTGCTGGCCGCCCACCCCCGGGTGATCGACGTGGCCGTGTTCGGCGTCCCCGACGAGGAGATGGGCGAGGCCCTGCTGGCCGTGGTGCAGGCGGACGACCCGGCGAGGCCCCCGGACGCCGACGAGCTGCTGGCCTGGTGCCGTGAGCAGCTGGCCGCCTACAAGTGCCCCCGGACACTGGTCTACACCGAGGCCATGCCCCGTGACCCCAGCGGCAAGCTGTTCAAGCGGCTGCTCCGGGATCCCTACTGGGAGGGGCGGGACTCCCGCATCGTCTGATCCCGGCCATCGGGCCCCGGTCCCGGACCGGGCCGCGGTGGGACCCGCCCCGGAAATGCCGCTCTCGGACAGTGCGCACTAGGATCTCGCACTGGGGCACCGAGCGTCCGTCAAGCCTCACCACCACCCGTGCGACCGCCCGGGTAGCGCCCGCGGGCGCCAGGGGAACTGGACCACACAGGGAGGGTCATGACCACCACCGCTTCTTCACCCACGCAGTCCGAACTGGGCAGCGAATTCCGGATGCTCATCGACGGCCAGCTCGTTGAGTCGTCGGCCGGCACCGGGTTCGACAACATCAACCCGGCCACCGAGGAGGTGATCGGCCAGACCGCCGACGCCACCGCCGCCGACATGGACCGGGCCATCAGCGCGGCCCGAAGGGCCTTCGACGAGATCGGGTGGTCGACCGACCGGGCCTTCCGCCAGCGCTGCCTCCGTCAGCTGCACGAGGCCATCGTGGGCGAGCGCGAGCTGTTCCGTCCCGAGCTGGTGGCCGAGGTGGGCACCCCGGTCATGGTCACCACCATGGCTCAGCTGGACGCACCGCTGGAGGACGGACTGCTGTGGCCCGCCGAGCAGATCGACCACTTCGAGTGGGAGCGGCCCCTGCCCGACAACAACGCCTTCGGCCAGCCCAGCTGGATGAAGGTGGTGAAGGAGCCCGTCGGCGTGGTCGGGGCCATCCTGCCGTGGAACTACCCGTTCGAGATCATCATCGCCAAGCTGGGCCAGGCACTGGCCACCGGCAACACCATGGTCATCAAGCCGGCCCCCGACACGCCGTGGAGCGCCACCCGCATCGGCCGCCTGATCGCCGAGCAGACCGACATCCCGGCCGGCGTGGTGAACATCGTCCCGTCGTCGGACCACCTGATCGGCGAGCAGCTGGTCACCGATCCCCGGGTGGACATGATCTCGTTCACCGGGTCGACGGCCACGGGTCGGCGGATCATGGCCGCCGGTGCCCCCACCCTCAAACGGCTCTTCCTCGAGCTCGGCGGCAAGTCGGCCGACATCATCTTGGAGGACGGGGACGTGGCCACCAAGATGGCCTTCATGGGCTTCATGTGCATGCACGCCGGCCAGGGCTGCGCCATGCTCACCCGCACCCTCATCCACCAGTCCCGCTACGACGAGGCTGTGGAGCTGGCCAAAGTGTCGATGGAGGGAGTCACCTACGGCGACCCCACCGACCCCGGCATCATCCAGGGGCCCCAGGTCAGCGCCAAGCAGCGGGACCGGGTGATGGGCTACATCGAAAAGGGCGTGGCCGAGGGGGCCCGCCTGGTCACCGGCGGCCACCGGCCGCCCCACCTGGAGAAGGGCTTCTTCGTCGAGCCGACCCTCTTCGCCGACGTGGACAACTCCATGACCATTGCCCAGGAGGAGATCTTCGGCCCGGTGCTGGTGATGATCCCCTTCAAGGACGACGATGATGCCGTCCGCATCGCCAACGACAGCGCCTACGGGCTGTCCGGTGGGGTGACCTCGGCATCGGAGGAGCGGGCCCTGGGCGTGGCCTCCCGAATCCGGTCGGGAACGGTCTCGGTCAACGGCGGCGTCTACTACAGCGCCGGCTCCCCGTTCGGCGGCTACAAGGCCAGTGGCATCGGCCGCCAGAACGGCATCGAGGGCTTCGAGCAGTATCTGGAGACCAAGGCCATCGCCGTCGGGAAGTGACCACGTCCGACGCCACCGAGGCGCGCCGCCTGGCGCGGTCCGAGCACGACGCCGTCATCGAGTCGGGTGACCACCTCATCCAAGAGCTGGGCCTTCGGGACGTGCCCGACGACGCCAGCGACCTGACCATCGAGCTCGACCTGAACGCCCGGATCACCAATCCCCGTGGCGGCCTCCAGGGCGGCCTGATGGCCACGGTGGCCGACGTGGTGGCCGGCCGGGCCGTCTTCGCCGGGGTTCCGGCCGGCTCGGTCTGCGTGACCTCCGACCTCACCATCCACTACCTGCGCCCCCTCACCGTGGGGCCGGGTCGGGCCCGGGCCCACGTGGTCCAGCGAGGCCGGAGCCGGGCCGTGGTCAACGTGGACATCCTCGACATGGGGACCGGTCGCCTGTCGGCCACCTGTGCCGTGGCCTTCTCCATCTTCCCCGGCGACGCCACCGCGGTCGGGGTGCTCGAGACCTAGGCGGTTCGGTGGGTCACCCCTCGTATCACCGTTTCCGATCAATATAGGAGAACCACTATATTGTCCGGAACCTCGTAGAACGGCCCCCGGCCCAAGAAATCTGAGAAATTGGCTACAGGTTCGCGTCGATCGTGCCGATACTGCCGTAGCCCGGCCCCCGCCCCGGGGCCCCTGGCACCCGACCACCCGCCTTCCTCCAGGCCCCGTGGCCGGGTGGGTCTCCTCACCGGCGACCCTGCCGCACTCTCGTGCCGACGCCGGCCAGGGCCCTCCAACCCAGCAGCTCCAAGGCCAGGAAGGCCAGGGCCACCAGGATGAAGGCCACCGCCGTGCCCTGCCCGGCCACCACCCGGAGGACCATGCCCACGGCCACACAGGTGATCCAGACGATCACCGCCGTCGGGGCGATCTCGAACGGCCGGCCCCAGGCCCGGGCCACCCCCCAGCCCACGGCCAGCCCGGCCAGGAAGGGCCACGCCGTGCTGGCCAGGCCGGCGGCGCTGACCCCGTGATCGTGGGACGTCCGGCCGATGGCCACGAAGACCAGCACGGCGGCCACGTCGAGCAGGCCCGCTACCGCCACCGCCCTCGCCAGGGGCGGTCCGTCAGTCTCGGAGGGCGGGATGGCGCTTGGCCAGCATCGGGACCAGCATCCCCCGCGGGGACAGCCAGCCGAAGGCCGAGGCCAGGCGGTTGGGCAGCCCCGGGATGACCACGGCCTTGTTGGCATCGAGGCCCGCCACCGCCTGGCGGGCCACCTCACCGGCCGGCACCCACATCACCTTGGGCAGCGAGTCGGCCGCCTCGGCGTCGGTCATCCCGGCGGCCTCGGCGAATCCGGTCTCCACCGGGCCTGGGCACAGCGCGGTGGCCGTCACGCCGGTGGGCCGCAGCTCACCCCGGAGCGAGTGCGTGTAGGACAGCACGAAGGCCTTGGCCGCCCCGTAGGCGGCCTGACCCGGCAGCGGCTGGAAGGCCGCCGTGGAGGCCACGTTGAGGACAGCACCACTGCGCCGCTCCACCATGCCCGCCAGGAACAGGGAGCAGAGATGGACCACCGCCTCCACGTCGGTGCGCACCAGGGCCAGCTCCTGGGCCGGATCGGAGCGGTACACCGGGCCCATGGTGGTGAGCCCGGCGTTGTTGACCAGCACGTTGACGGCGAGGTCACGGGACTCCAGCTGGGCGGGGATGGCGGCCCGGGAGGCCTCGTCGGTGAGGTCGGCCACGATGACCTCGGTGCGGACCCCGAATCGCGAGGCCAGCTCGGCGGCCAGGTCCTTCAGCTTGGCCTCACTGCGGGCCACCACCGTCACCCCGAGACCCCGGGCGGCCAGCAGCCGGGCGATCTCGGCGCCGATGCCGGACGAGGCTCCGGTCACCAGGCAGGTGCGGTCGGGGCTGGGAGCGGGGAGGGTCATGCTCCGAGCGTAGGTGGCCCCGGGGCCGCCGCGCCCGCGTCGGGAGCGGGGTGGTCCCGGGCGGCGTAGACGGCCCGGGCCCGGTAGCGCAGGGGGCGCTCGTCCAGCTCCTCGAGGTAGTGCGCCGCCCAGCCGGCCACCCGGGCCACGGCGAAGATGGTCCGTCCGGCGTCGGGGGGCATCCCGGTGGCCCACGCCACCGCGGCCAGGGCCAGGTCCACGTTGGGCGCCGGGACTCGGTGCTCGTCGGCCAGGGCCACCAGGGTCCGGACCATGGCCACGTCCTCGGCCGGAGCCAACTCCTCAAACAGCCCGATGAGCACGCCGTAGCGGGCGTCGCCGTTCTGGTAGACGGAGTGCCCGAATCCGGGTAGGACCCCGTGCCACCGCAGGGTGTCGTCGAGGGCCCGCTCGGCCCCGTGGTGCCTGGCCTCCAACAGCAACGAGTAGGCCTGCTGGCTGGCCCCCCCGTGCAACGGCCCGGCCAGGGTGGCCAGTCCGGCCAGGATGGCATCGTAGGGATCGGACCGGACCGAGGCGGCCACCCGCACGGCCAGGGTCGAGGTGGCCAGCTCGTGGTCGGCCATCAGCACCAACGCGGCGTTGACGGCACGGACCAGCGCCGGGTCGGGGGAGGGGCTCAGGCGGCCCGCCAGCCGGGCGGCCATGGAGTCGGGGCGGGCCCGCCCGTCGGCCAGCACCAGGTCCACCTCGGGCCGGGACGCCGAGTCCGGGGTGGGCCAGGCCAGTGCCTCCACCATCGAGGCGGCCACCCGGGCCGCCTTGTGGGTGACCAGGTCGGGACGGAGGTCGGACCGCAGGCGATCGGCCGACCCGGCCATCACCAGCACCCACCGCATCCGGTCGAGGGCGGCCATCTCCGGCGGTGGCCCGAGGTCGAAGGCCGTCCACGGCTCGACCATCTCCGGCTCCCCGGCGACCTCCGGCTCCCTGTCGCCACCCGAAGTAGTCCCGTGCCACAGCCAGTCGGCCACGTCCTCGTAGGCCGTGGTGACAGCCAGGTCGGTGGCCCGCCGTCCCCGGTAGAACGGCCCTTCGTCGGAGAGCTGGGTGACGGCGGTGGTGACGGTCGCCATCCGGGTCTCCACCGTCTTGCCCTGGCGGGAACGGCGGGCCAGGTGCTCGACGTCGTCCAGGGCGAACAGGCGCTTGCGCCCGGTCGGTGAGGGGTGGGAGACCAGCAGCCCCCGGCTCACATAGGCGTAGAGCGTGGTCACCTTGACCCCGAGCCGCCGGGCCGCCTCGTCGCTCTCCAGCATCCGGTCCACCCGGTCAGACTACGGCGGGCCCCCGCCGCGGGTTGGTCTCCCGCCCGACGGTCGGCCGGACGACCGGGGCCACCGTTCACCGGAAGGCCGGGATGACCTCGCGTCCGAACAGCCGCATCATGGCGGCGATCTCCTCGGCGTCGCCCAGGCCGGACGGAGTGCCGGCGTCGGCCGGGAGCCCGGCCCCGAAGGCGGCGTGGAGGTGGGTGCAGCCCGTCTCCCGTCGGTACCGCTCGACCTGGGCGACGACCTGGTCCGGCGATCCCCACAGCAGCCGGTCGGCGGCGATCTCCTCGGGCCCCACCGGCTCGCCGGCGTCGATGCGGTCGAACAGGGCCCGCTCGGCCGGCTCCTCCACCGACTCCCGCCAGTGGGCCATCAGCCCTTCCACGTACCGGGGCAGGATCCGGCGGCGCACCTGCTCCCCGTCGGTCCCCACCCAGGCGTACCGGCGCAGGATCCACTCGGGTGGCCGGCCCTGCACCGCGCACTCGGCGCGGTAGATCCCGAGGCACGACTGCACGGCGGCCAGGGACTGGACCGGGCCGGCGATCCAGGCGTCGCCCCACCGGGCGGCGCGGCGCACGGCGGCATCGGCCACCCCGGCCACCCACAGCGGTGGATGGGGACGCTGGATGGGACGGGGCTGGACCGTCACCTCGGGGAACGTGTAGAAGCGGCCGGCGAACGAGGCGGGTTGGCCCGACCACACCAGGCGGAGGACTTGGAGGGCCTCGTCCATGCGGGCGCCGCGCTCGGCGAAGACCGAGCCGTGGGCCTCGTACTCGGTGGGCCACCAGCCGAGGCCCACCCCGAGGGAGACCCGTCCGCCGGACAGCTCGTCCAGGGTGGCCACCTGTTCGGCCACCCGAAGGGGCTCGTGCACGGGCAGCTGGAAGATGCCCGTCCCCACCCGCACCCGATCGGTGCGGGCCGCCACCGCCGCCAGCACGGTCAGCGGATCGCTGAGGTTCTCGGCCATGAAGTGGTGGTGGCCGACGGTCACCGTGGTGAAGCCGGACGCTTCGGCCACCCGGGCCAGGTCGGTCATGGCCCGGTAGGGGTCGGGGTCGGTCCGGTCCCGCAGGATGGGCAGCGAGCAGGAGAACTGCAGGGAACCGGTGGGGGCCGTCACCGGGTGCGCTCGTCCACGAACCGCTTGGCCTTGGCCCGGTCCTGACCGGTGATCCCGTCCAGCGATCCCGGCTCGGCGATCTCTACTCCGATGCGCACCCCCAGCCGGTCGCGCAGCGCGTCGGCCACGGCTTCGGCGATGGCGGCGTGCCCATCGGCGGGGGCGTCACTGGCCACGACCACGATGAGCTCGTCCCGGCCGTCGACGGTGACGGCCCGCACCACGTAGTCGGGGACCGTGCCGTCCACGGAGGTGGCGATGGCGCCGATCCCCTCGGGCCAGACATTGACGCCCCGCAGCTTGACCATGGTGTCACCCCGGCCGGCGAACCGGCCCATCCGCCGGAGCCAGCTACCGCACTCGCACTGCTCCCGGGGATGGAGGTAGGAGAGGTCCATGATGTTGTACCCGAACTGGGCGCTGCCGGTCTTGAAGACCTCGGTGACCACCAGTGCCCCGGTCTCGCCGTCGGGGAGGGCCTCGCCGGTCTCCACATCCACCACCTGCACGTGGAAGGCGTCCTCGAAGATGTGCAGGCCGTTCTGCACCGGGCACTCCACGGCCACCGTCCCCACCTCGTGGAAGCCGTAGGTGGCGAGGGCGGTGAGCCCGAACAGCTCCTCCAGGCGCTCCTCCTGGCCCACGTTGGTGGCCAGGGCCCGGATGGACAGGTCACGCCGGACATCGAGGCCCATGGCCTGGGCCTCCTCGGCGATGCGCAGCAGGTAGTCACCGGTGGTCAGGATGGCCGTGGCCCGGAACCGCCGGGCCAGCTCCACCTGCTTGGCCGTGCTGGTGACGGCGGCCGTGCCGGCCGTGATGACCAGGCAGTTGAGCCAGCGCTGCAACGTCTCGTCGAAGCTGAAGGCCCCGTTGTGCAGCCCGTAGGCCCAGCTGTTGATGACCACGTCACCCGGTCGCACACCCTGGAGGTAGATGGCCCGCGCGTTCAGGACCCCCGACACCCCCCGGTCCCACTGCGTGTACAGGGTCGGCCGCGGCTCGCCGGTGGTCCCGCCCGACATGTGGATCCGCAGGGGCTCACGGAGGGCGTCGTCGACCGACACCCCCTGATAGTCCCCGTAGGGCGGGTGCTCCTCCACACTGCGGCGGATGTCGTCGACGGTGTAGGTGGGGATGCGGTCCAGGTCGCCAACGGTACGGAGGTCTCCGGGCTCGAAGCCGTGCCGGTCCCAGAGGCGCCGCAGAAACGGGATCGTCCGGGCCCGATCGGCGCGGTGGCGGGCTCGGACGAGCTTGACCCGGTCGATCTCCTCGGGGGGAGCGAACCAGGCCTGCTCGAAGTAGTCGGGTGGGGGTGGGAACAGGCGGGCCAACTCGTCGAAGTCGACCGCGTCCCAGGGACGGCGGAGTCCGATGGCCATGGTGCACTTCCTCTCCCTCGGGGTCCGCCGGCCGGCCGGACACTCGGCGGAGCCGGCCCCAACGTAACCAATGGCCGTGGACGACCCGGGCCCGGTCGGGTCGGTGGAGGGTATATACATTGACTTGATCAATATTTACAACTGCGTTCCATGAGGAGCACACTGGACTCAGAGAGATCCATGCACCCACCCACGGGCGCGGCGCCCGGTCGCGCCGACCACCGCACCCGACAAGGAGCGAACCCATGCCCACCGCCGTAGCGGAACTGATGTCCTCACCCCCGGTCACCTGCCCGGCCGACACCTCGCTGTCCGATGCCACCACCCTGATGGACCGCCGCCAGATCGGGTCGGTGGTGGTCACCGAGCGGGACGCCGTGGTCGGGATCCTGACCGAGCGGGACCTGCTCCGGGCGGCGGCCAGCCAGAGCGACCCCCGCATCGAGTCGGTCCGGCGTTGGATGACCGTCGACCCCGACGTGGTCGGGGCCAACGACCAGGTGGATGCGGCCTGGTCCGGCCTCACCCACCACCACTACCGACACCTCCCGGTGGTCGACCGGGGTGACCTGGTCGGCGTGGTCTCGATGCGGGACCTGCTCACCGTGGCCCAGATCCGGCCGGCCGACGAGGCCGGGATCGACGTCCCCCGTGGCCTCGAGGGAGTGGTGGTGGCCGAGACCTCGGTGGGCGACGTCCGCGGTCAGCAGGGCTTCTACCACTACCGCCAGTACTCGGCCACGGAGTTGGCCGCCTCGCGGTCGTTCGAGGACGTCTGGCACCTGCTCTTCGACGGGTTCCTCCCCGACCAGGAGCGGTCGGTGGCCTTCGCCGCCCAGGTGGCGGCACTGGGTGACCTCCCCCCGGGCCTGGCCGAGCTGCTGCCGGCCCTGGCCTCGAGCGGGTCACCCCTCGACGTCCTCCGCACCGCCGTCTCCCTCCTCGGCTCCGAGCTGGGGTGGCCGCCCGGGCTCGACATCGACCTCGACCAGCGTCGGGCCCAGGCCCTCCGGCTCGGCGCCGTGGTGCCCACCATCCTCACCGCCGTCCACCGCCTGCGCCACGGGTTCGACCCGGTCCCACCCCGACCGGACCTGTCCTATGCGGCCAACTACCTGTGGATGCTGTCGGGGCAGGAGGCGCCCCCGGCCCATGTCCGGGCCGTCGAGCAGTACCTCATCCTCACCATCGACCACGGGTTCAACGCCTCCACCTTCACGGCCCGGGTCATCGCCTCGACGGGGGCGGACCTGGCCGCCGCCGTGGTCGGCGCGGTGGGCGCCCTTTCGGGCCCACTCCACGGAGGGGCCCCGAGCCGGGCCCTCGACATGCTGGACGAGATCGGCACCCCCGACCGCGCCGACGCCTGGATCCGCCAGGCCGTCCTCCGGGGCGACCGCATCATGGGCTTCGGCCACCGTGTCTACAAGACCGACGATCCCCGGTCGGTCTTCCTCCGGGGGGTGGCCCGGTCACTCGGTGGCGGCCTGGTGGACTTCGCCGAGCAGGTGGAGCGGACCACGGTCGAGGTCCTGGCCGAGCTGAAGCCGGGCCGGGAGCTCTACACCAACGTGGAGTTCTTCGCCGGCGTGGTCATGCACACCTGCGGCATCCCCCGGGACATGTTCACCCCCACCTTCGCCTGCAGCCGCACCATCGGATGGGCTACCCACGTCATGGAGCAGGCCGCCGACAACCGCCTCATCCGGCCGGCGGCCCGCTACGTGGGACCGCCCCCGCCCCAGCCCGTTCCCGTCCCGTGAGTCACCGAGGTGTCGGGCCGCCGTCGGTCATACCGGTCGATCGGGGGGTGGGCCGAGCAGAGCCACCGGGTGCTCCTCGACCCATTGGAGGTGGAGCTCCCGCCGGACGATCCTCCACTCCGGTCCGGTGCGCCGGTAGCGGTCGTGGTAGCGGATGAACCACACGGTGTCGGTTCCGGCCGCACTGTCGGGCCCGGCGTCGGCCGGGGCCGAGACGTGGTGGGCCACGCAGGGGACGTCGCCGGTGGCCTCGTCCCCATCCACCTCGAATCGAGGGGATGAGACCAGGTGGAAGGTCCGGTAGTAACGACCGAGGAACTCGGTCGCCTCGACCAGGGCGGCATGACCGGACCGGATGATCACCGGTCGGAGCTCGGCGGGGGGCCGGGGAACCACCAGCGCACCGTCCTCAGTGAACAGGGCGGCGAATTCCTCCCCGTTCCGGGCATCGGCGGCGGCGGCGTAGGCCACCGAGAGGGCCCACAGGGCGTGCTGGTCGGCCGTCCTGACCCCGGCGGCCTCGCTCTCGGTCTCCATCAGGGCTCCCCGAGCCCGAACCGCTGGGCGAAGGCGGACAGCTCGTCGTGGATCTCGGACAGGTCACCGCTCATCGAGGTGGAGGCCACCAGGCGGGTGGCGCCGGCCTCCTCGGCCACCGAAACCTCGTCCTCGGTCAGGGTGGGCAGGTAGCCCGAGAGCGAGAGCTCGATGGCCGCGGCGTCCCGACCGGCTGCCTCGGCCGCCTCCCGCATCTGGGCCAGCCGGGTGGTGAGCACCTCCGGGGCCAGGCCGAGGGGCTGGAAGCCGTCCCCCAGGCGACCGGCCCGACGGGCCGCCGCCTCGCTGTGCCCCCCGATGTGGAGGGGCACCCCGCCGGGGCGCACCGGCTTGGGGAAGGAGTGGGCATGACGGAACGAGACGAACTCGCCGTCGAAGTCGGCACCGGCCGGACCGGAGTCGGCCCACAGGACACGCAGGGCGGCCAGGGTCTCGTCGGTGCGCCGGCCCCGGCTACGGGGATCGGCCCCGGTGGCCCGCAGCTCCTCGTCCATCCACCCCACCCCCATGCACATCCGGACCCGCCCGGCCGACAGCACGTCGACGGTGGCGATCCGCTTGGCCAGCACCACCGCCGAGTGATTGGGCACCACCAACACCCCGGTGGCCAGGGTGATGCGCTCGGTGACGGCGGCCAGGTAGGCCATGAGGTCCAGCGGGTCGGGGATCCGGCAGTCGTCGGGCAGCGGCATCTTGCCGGACGACGCGTACGGGTAGGTGCTCTCGTAGTCCGAGATGACCACGGCGTGCTCCACCAGCACCACCGACTCGAAGCCGCACGCCTCGGCGTGCCGGGCGAACGAGGTCATCCAGGCGGGGTCGGCCGTGACGCCCAAGCGGACCGGGGGGATGATTCCGAACTGCATGACCTGCTCACTTTCGCTTGTCGGCCGCAGGCGTCACCCGACGGGACTCGGGTGCCCACCCATCGGCCCGCCCGAGCGTAAGCGTGGCCCCGCCCCGACGCCAGAGCCCACCGGCAACCCCGATTCGGAGCGGTGGATCACTATGGTGAGTGGGTGAACATCCACGGCCAGGGCCGGGCTCCACTCGCCGCTCCGTCCCTCCACCGCCGACCGGCTCCCTCCTGAACCCCATGACGAGCCCCAGTGACGGACAGCCGTCGGAGCCGGCGGTGGAACCGGGCGAGCCCCGCAAAAAAACCTACGCCCACTCGGCCACGCCGGCCGGCGGATCGTCGCCCCGACTGTCCCGGCGGACCTTTGTCGGACTGGCGGCGGCCGGGGGAGCGGTCAGCGCGGCGGCGGCCCTGGCCGTGGACGAGTCGTCCTCTTCCGGCGCGCCCGCCGCCGGTGCCACCCACCGGCCCGGCGGCCGCACCACAGGCCAGACCTCCGCACCCACCCCGGTGCCCCCCGAGACCATCGTGCCGGTCCATGGGGCCGAGACGAGCCGGTCCGCCAACGGCGTGCTGCTCCCCACCTCGGAGGCCATCCAGGCCGAGAACGCCAAGCCCGGCCATCTCTGGTGGGTGACGACGGCCCAGAGCGCCGGAGACATCGAGGGGTACGCCAGTCAGGTCAGTGCCACCCTGGGCGACACCGTGTCCCTCCACGTCAGCACCCGCGCCTCCTCGTTCCACGTGGAGGCCTACCGCATGGGGTACTACGGCGGCATCGGGGGCCGCCTGGTGTGGCAGTCGGCCGAGGTGGCGGGGGTGAGGCAGCCTTCGCCGTCGCTCACCGTCTTCGTCAACACCATCGAGTGCCAGTGGACCCCGTCCCTCACCATGGCCATCGACCAGACCTGGGTCCCCGGGGCCTACCTGTTGAAGCTGGTCGGGGCCACCGGCGAGCAGCAGTTCGTCCCGCTGTGCGTGCGGGACGACACGTCCCGGGCCGCCTTCGTCATCCAGCACAGCGTCACCACGTGGCAGGCGTACAACCGATGGGGTGGGTACAGCCTCTACTACGGCAACCGAGACCAGGCCCTCTCCTTCACCCACGATCCGTCGGGGGGAAACTATGCGGACCGGGCCCGCGTCGTCTCGTTCGACCGGCCCTACGACCACGACTGGGCCAGCGGGGCCGCCGACTTCATCGGCAACGAGTTCCCCGTGCTCTATCACGCCGAGCAGCTGGGCCTGGACGTGACCTACTGGACCGATGTCGACCTCCATGCCCGGCCCCAGCTCCTCGAGTCCCACCGAGCCCTGATCAGCTTGGGCCACGACGAGTACTGGTCGGCCGGGATGCGGGACGGGGCGGCGACCGCACTGGCCTCCGGTGTCAATCTGGCCTTCCTCGGGGCCAACGCCTGCTACCGGCAGGTGCGATTCGAGCCGTCTCCCCTCGGGCCCGACCGACATCAGGTCTGCTACAAGGCGGCCACCGAGGACCCGCTGACGGGCCAGAACGACGCGCTGGTCACCGTCAACTGGCCCCAGGCTCCGGTGTCCCGACCCGAGGCCGAGCTGATCGGCAGCACGTACCAGGACATCGACGCCCGGGCCGACCTGGTGGTGACCGATCCCACGTCCTGGGTCCTCGACGGGGTCGGGCTTCCAGCCGGCAACCGCCTGCCCGGGGTGGTCCTGGGCGAGTTCGACCGCTACGTCCCCCACGCCAGCGGGCCGGCCAACCTCGATGTCATCGCCCACTCCGTCGTCCCCAACCGGGGCAACAACTACTCCGACATCACCTGGTACACGGTCCCGGCCGGGGGCGGTGGGGTCTTCGCCACCGGCAACTCCAACTGGGTCAGCGCCCTCTCCAACAGCACCCTGGTCCCGCCCAACGTGGTCCCGGCGGCCACACCGGGAGTCACCGTTCCACTGCTCCGGATGATGGAGAACCTGTACTCGGTGATCGGAGCCGGCCCGGCCAGCGTCACCCGTCCGTCGCAGGGTACGTGGGCGACGGCGTACGCCCCCGGGTCTCCGTCCAGTGCGGCGCCCGACACCGTGGATGCCGCCTGATCCACCGGGGCCTGAAACCGGCTACCCACCGAGTCACCACCGTGGATACCGGGCCGGGCACGCAGCAGCCCGGGACGCAAGGTTGCGTCCCGGGCCGGCGAAGTGGAAAGGAGGTACCCACTCCTTCTCGTCACGAAACCCCTGGGGCTGTAGGACGATCGGGAGTGGGGCCCCGACCCCCCGCTACTCGCTGAGGGTGATGGGCTGATCGTCGAGGGACAGGTCGTGGGCGTCGTCGGGCAGGGCTGCTGACGCCTCTTCGGCCTCGACGGCATTGAGGTTGGCCAGGTGCTCCCGGATCCGCTCGTCGACCTCGGCCATGAGCTGGGGGTTCTCGATCAGGAAGGTCTTGACGTTCTCCCGACCCTGGCCCAGCTGTTCCCCTTCATAGGTGAACCAGGCTCCCGACTTCTTGATAAAGCCGAGCTCCACGCCGACGTCGAGCAGCGAGCCCTCCCGACTGATGCCCCGGCCGAAGGTGATGTCGAACTCCGCCTGCTTGAACGGGGGCGAGCACTTGTTCTTGACCACCTTGACCCGGGTCCGGTTGCCCACCTGGTCGGCACCGTCCTTGATGGTCTCGATGCGTCGGATGTCCAGGCGGACCGACGAGTAGAACTTGAGGGCCCGGCCGCCGGGGGTGACCTCGGGGGATCCGTACATGACCCCGATCTTCTCCCGCAGCTGGTTGATGAAGATGGCGATGGTCCGTGACTTCGACAGGGTGCCGGTCAGCTTGCGGAGGGCCTGGGACATCAGCCGGGCCTGCAGGCCGACGTGGGTGTCGCCCATCTCCCCCTCGATCTCCGCCCGGGGGGTGAGTGCCGCCACCGAGTCGATGACCAGTACGTCGAGCGCTCCCGACCGGATCAGCATGTCGGCGATCTCGAGGGCCTGCTCACCCGTGTCGGGCTGGGAGATCAGCAGGTCGTCGATGTTGACGCCGATGGCCTTGGCGTAGACCGGGTCCATGGCGTGCTCAGCGTCCACGTAGGCGCAGATGCCCCCGTTGCGCTGGGCCTCGGCCACCACGTGCATGGCCAGGGTGGACTTTCCCGAGGACTCCGGACCGAAGATCTCGACGATCCGGCCCCGAGGGAGGCCTCCGATGCCAAGGGCCAGGTCGAGGGCCAGGGCCCCGGTGGGAATGGCCTCGATGTTCATGTGCAGGTTCTCTCCCATGCGCATGATCGACCCCTTACCGAACTGCTTCTCGATCTGGCCCAGGGCCATGTCCAGTGCCTTGTCACGTTCCATGTCTTCTTCTCTCCTCGATGCGGTGCTCATTTGACGGTGCTGACCCTACGGAGAGGGTGTGACACGTCCTCTGGTGGGTCCGGAAACGAGGTCCGGGGCCGGTCACTACGGGCTGCAACTGCACGACGAGGTCACTCTAGACCCGAACGCATGTTCGATGATGGACCCTCGGGGCTACCCCCATCCAGAGGGCCGATCGGGGGGTCCGGCACGATCGTCGGGCCAGGGCCGGAGGCCGGTGGCACGATCGTCGGGCCAGGGCCGGAGGCCGGTCGAGGCGGCCTCCATCGACCTCCGGCCAACCGGTGGGCGGTAGCCTTCTCCGTCAATGCCTGACGATCAGCCTCCCACCGGATCCGGCCCCGGTGGCACCCCCGACGGGGTGTCCGGCACCGGACCTCCCGTCCTCTCGAGGCAGGAGTTGCGCCAGCAGTCCCGGGGCGGCGGCGGCTCCCGCACCTGGTGGTACGTGCTCGGCGGACTGGCCGTGGTGGTCATCGGCGTGATCGTCGCCGTGGTGGCCACCGGGGGGAAGAAGGAGGACGCGGCCAAGGTGGTGGTCACCACCACGACCACCGCGCCGGCGCCGGCCTGCCCCCTGACCGGGGCCCCGGCCCCGGGGGGCACGGTCCCGGCCCGTCCTGCCCTCGGGATCAAGATCGGTAACTATCCCGACGACCGTCCGTCGTCCGGCCTCAACCAGGCCGACGTCGTCTTCGAGGAGCCCGTCGAGGGTGCCATCACCCGGCTGGTGGCCGTGTTCCAATGCCAGAGCGCACCCCTCGTCGGCGACATCCGCTCGGCCCGGCAACCCGACGCCGGCATTCTCTCCCAGTTCTCCAATCCACTCTTCGTACACGCCGGGGGCATCGATCCGGTCATCGCCCTGATGCAGGCGTCACCGTTGATCGACAAGAACCTCTACTCCGGTGGCAACGGGTCGGCCATCATCCAACAGTCGGGCCGGGTGGCCCCCTACTCCACGTTCGTGAACACCACCACCCTGTGGGCCCTCGACCCGACCGACACCACGCCGCCGGCCCCGATCTTCCAGTACGCCGCCACGCTGCCCAAGGGAGCGGTGAGCGGGTCCGGAGCCACCGTCCACATCCCCTTCTCGTCGTCCTCCGACGTGACCTGGCAGTGGAACGCCACCACCGGCACCTACCTGCGCTTCTACTCCGGCCAACCGGACAAGCTCCTCAACGGAGCGCAGACCGCGGCCACCGATGTGGTCATCATGACCGTGCCCACCGCCACCGGGCCCTGGGTCGAGAACAGCGAGGGCGGCCACGAGGTCGACGTCACCGCCACCGGCTCCGGACCGGTGGTGGTCATGCGCAACGGCGTGGCCATCACCGGAACATGGACTCGCCCGGCCCTCACCCAGCCGGCCACCTTGACCACGGCCACCGGTACCCCGATCACCCTGCAACCCGGCAACAGCTGGGTGGAGTTGGCCCCGGTGGGCATCCCGGTCACGCCGACCGCCGCGGCACCGGCACCGAGCGGCTCCACCACCCCGACCACGACCAGGTAGCCAGCGCCTCCGGCCGGACGGCGCCGCCGCTCGCCTAGGTCTCGAGGGTGCGTCGCAGCAGGTCGAGAGCGGCGATGGTGGCGTACTGGCGGACCCGGTCCCGATCACCGGGCACGGTGAAGGAGAACGCCTCGGTGGCATGTCCCGGACGGGCCAGACCCACGAAGACGGTCCCCGGCGGCTGATCGTCCTGGGGGTCGGGTCCGGCCACCCCGGTCATGGACAGCCCGACGTCGGCCCCGAGGACGGTGCGGGCGCCATCGGCCATGGCCCGGGCGGCGGCCTCGGACACCACGGGGCCCTCGGGCACGCCGAGGACGGCGAACTTGACTTCGGAGGCGTAGGACACCACCGAGCCGCGGAACCAACGACTGGCCCCCGGTACGTTGACCAGCCTGGAGGCGGCCAGGCCGCCGGTGAGCGACTCGGCCAGCCCCAGGGTCAGCCCGTCGATGGCCAGGGCCCGAGCCACGGCGTCCTCGATGGCCTCGTCGTCGATGCCGAAGACCACATTGCCGGCGGCGGCGTGCAGGATGCGGCGGATCTCCTGCTCCTCGGTGTCGAGGCGCGTCGCCGCCGTGGCCTCGTCATCGGCCCGGACGGTGACCCGCACCTTGATCCCCTCGATCCCGCTGGCCAGGAAGGCGATGGTGGCCGGGGCCGGGGCCACCCCCTCGTCGCCGGCGTCGGCCGGTGCGGCATCGAGCGCGTCGATGTACTCGGCCAGGGTTTCGGCCAGCCCCGACTCGCTCATGCCCCAGGTGCGGATGACCCGGCTCGCGATGACCCCGGTGGTCTCCCCCCGATCGGCCATCCGTCGGACCAGGTCGGGGGCGATAGCCCGCTCGAACATGTCGGACATCTCGTAGGGCACACCGGGGACGGCGTAGACCACCTTGTGGCCCACCGGGCAGATGAGCCCCGGTGCGGTCCCCTTGGTCTGGGGGATGATGGTGGCCCCGTCGGGCACGTCGGCCTGGCGCAGGTTCGACTCGGGCATCTCCCGCCCCCGACTGGTGAACATGGTGCGCATGAACTCCACCGCGCTCTCGTCACGGTGCAGGGTGACGTTCATCACCTCGGCGATGGCCTCACGGGTGATGTCGTCGTGGGTGGGGCCCAGACCGCCGCAGACGATGACCCCGTCGCTGCGGGCCAGGGCGGTGCGGAAGGCCAGGACGATGCGCTCGTGGTTGTCGCCCACCGCCTGATGAAAGTGGGAGGCCACCCCGATGGCGGCCAGGTGCTCCCCCATCCACTTGGAGTTGGTGTCGGCGATCTGCCCGAGGAGCAGCTCGGTCCCCACCGCCACGATCTCGATGCGCACGGCTGATCAGGCCGCCGAGCTCGTGCCGTCCACCGCGCCGGTGGCGGGTGTGGACCCGACGGCTCCGGCCCGGGCCCGGGCCGCCCGTCGCCCGTCTACGAGGTACTGGGCCCCGGTGAACACGGTGAGGGCCGTGGCCACCCAGATGCCAGCGGCCAGGATCGAGGAGTGCCCGGCCAGCGGCGGGGCCAGGCACATGCCGATGGCGATGTCCTGCAACAGGGTCTTGAACTTGGCCGAGTTGCGGGCGGGGATGGAGACGCCGTGCCGGCCCACCACGGAGCGGTAGACGGACATGGCGATCTCGCGCACGGCGATGATGGCCACCGGCAGCCACCACACGATGCCCTTGGCTACCAGGGCGAAGAGGGCGCCCAGCACGGCCACCTTGTCGGCCAGGGGATCGAGAAAGGCTCCCGATCGGGTGGTCCCCTGCTTGCGGGCCAGCCACCCGTCGATCCCGTCGGAGAAGGCCAGCAGGCCGCCGAACACGAAGGTGAACCAGCTGGCCCCCCACAGCATGATGAGCACGATGAGCACCGGGGTGGCCAGCAGCCGCACCACCGTGATCCCGTTGGCCGGGGTGAGCAGGGCGGAGGGCCCGAAGGTGGTGGGTGCCGGCACCGACCCCGGCGGATGCATGGCCCCGTCGCTCATCGGACCGTGCCCACCGGGGTCACGAGGGGTCGCATCGTGGGATACGGACCGGGGGTGTCGGCCCCCGGGGCCGGCTCGGCCATCAGGTCGGGACCGTCGGCCCCGGTCACCACCACCTCGGCGAACGATCCCACGGGCAGGTCGGTGGGGAGCGAGACGATCCCGTCGATCTCGGGGGCCTCACGGTAGGTCCGGCCCTCGCCCGGAGCGTCCACCAGCACCTCGACGGTGGTGCCCAGCAGCTCGTCACGTCGTCGGGCGGTGATGGCGTCCTGCAGCTCCGTGCACTCACGCAGGCGTTCGGCCACCAGGTCGTCGGGGATCTGATCCGGAAGGTCGGCGGCGAAGGTGCCCGTCTCCCGGCTGTACGGGAAAAAGCCGACCCAGTCCAACTGGGCGGCCTCGATCCACTGGAGGAGCAGATCATGGTCGGCCTCGGTCTCGCCGGGATAGCCGATGATGAACGAGGAGCGGAAGGCGGCGGTGGGCTCGGCGGCGCGGATGGAGGCGATTCGGTCGAGGAAGCGCTCCCCCTCACCCCAGCGGCGCATCCGCTTCAGCAGCGGACGCGACACGTGCTGCAGGGAGAGGTCGAAGTACGGGACCCCGGTGGCCAGGATGGCATCGACCAACGAGTCGTCCAGCGTGGACGGGTAGAGGTAGAGGAGGCGGACCCACCCGACCCGCCGGGCCACGGCCTCCACCAGCTCGACGATGGGGCGGCGACCGCCCACCGCCGGGCCATCCAGGCGCGGCACGGTGCGGCCGCTGGACCGGTCGAGGGCGAACGACGAGAGGTCCTGGGCCACCAGCACCACCTCACGCAGCAGGCCGTCCGGGCCACCGAGCTGATCCACCTCGTCCAGGACGGACTGGGTGGAGCGGGAGCGCTGCTTGCCCCGGAACGACGGGATGGCACAGAAGCCGCAGTTACGGTCGCACCCCTCGGCCACCTTGATGTACGACCACGGCGTCGCCGAACGAGGACGGGGCAGGTTCAACAGGTCGAAGGACGGGATCACCGGGGAGGCCGGGGGGGCCGGCTTCAACCCGAGCAGTACCGGGGTGGGCGCCGGCCCGGAGGTTGATGCGGTGGTGGCGGAGGGCGACGGACCGGTCAGGGACACCCCGAACGGAGCCACCAGGTCCACTTCGGGCAGGGCCTCGGCCAGCTCGTCGCCGTAGCGCTCGGCCATGCAGCCGGTGACCACCAGCCGGGCTCCGTCCCGGCGGGTCTCGGCGAGGGCCAGCACGGTGTCCACCGACTCCTGGCGGGCCGCCTCGATGAAGGCGCAGGTGTTGACCACCACCAGGTCGGCCTGCTCGGGGGTTCCGGCCGCCTCGTAGCCGTCCGCCACCAGGATCCCGACCAGCTTGTCGGAGTCGACCTGGTTCTTGGGGCAGCCCAACGTCTCGATCCAGTACCGCTCGGCCACCCGGACAATCTACCGGGGCACCGGGTGCCGGCGCCCCCGGCCTGCACAGGCACCTCGATCGGTGCCTCCGTCCGATCCTCCGGAGCCGGGGTGGCCTGTCCCGTGCTTGGTAATGTGGCCCAGCCCACATCCGGGGGGAGGGGTAGCCCGTGCCTCCCCGGTCGGATCGATCAGGCCGCAACCCACCTTGGACACCGACCCGGCCACAGCTCGCACCGCCCGGCGCGACTGGAGCGGGCTGCGCGAGGCGGTGTCGGCCTCGTGGCTGCCCTGGCTGACCGGCCGGGCCGTGGTCCTGGCCGCGCTGGCCCTGGCCAAGTTCGAGGTCTCCCACCTCGACATCCACAATGCCAAGGCGGTGGCAGATGCCCATGCCGGCCTGTGGAGTTGGGATGCGGGCTGGTACTCGGACCTGGCTGCCCACGGCTACCACGCCGTGGGATCCCAGGGACTGCGGTTCTTCCCCCTCCTGCCCGCCGCGGCCAGTGCCATCCACCACGTCACCTTCCTGCCCGTCGACGCGGCCACGGCGCTGCTGGCCAACGCCAGTGCCCTGGCCGCCACTGTGGTCCTCTACCTGCTGGCCAAGGCGGAGCTCGGCGACGCCGGGGTGGCCCGCTCGGCCGCCTGGCTGATCAACCTGGTGCCGGCAGCCTTCGTCATGGTGATGGGGTACTCGGACCCTCTCCTCATCCTGCTGGCCGTCTCCTCCTTCTATCTCCTGCGCCATCAGAGGTGGCTGTACGCCGCTGCCGTGGGCTTCCTGGCCGGCACCGCCCGCCCCCTGGGCTGCCTTCTGGTGGTCCCGGCCGCCTGTGAGGCGCTGCGGGGGATGCGGGACACCGGGTGGAGCCAGCGGTGGTCACGGCTGGTGGCCGTCCTGGCCCCGGTGGCCGGACTGCTGGCCTACCTCGGCTGGACCAGCGCCGAGTTCGGCAGCTTCACCAAGCCCCTGACCCTGCAGACCGACCCCACCCGGCACGGCGGAATCACCGATCCGGTGGTCACCCTGTACCACGATGCCGTCAACCTCCTGGCCGGCCATCACGTCGGGACCGCCCTCCACCTGCCCTGGGTGGCGGTGAGCGTCGTGATGGTCGTGGTGGTGTTCCGCAAGCTGCCCGTCTCCTACGGCCTGTACTCGGCCGCCATCGTGGTGGTGGCGGCCTCGGGCTCCAACCTCGACTCCTTCGAGCGGTACGCCCTCAGTGCCTTCCCCCTGGTGTTGGGCGGGGCCACCCTGTTGCGCTCCCGGAGGGTGGAGATCACCGTCCTGGTGCTGTGTGCCGTGACCATGTTCGGCTACGCCCTATTGGCGTTCTTGGGCGCCTACGTACCCTGAGCAGGTCCGATGGATCGGAGAGGGGCGCCGGACGAGGTGGTGACGGGCTGTGCCGACCAACGCTCGGCGGCACAGCCCATTGGCGGAGAGGGAGGGATTTGAACCCTCGGACCCAGTTACCCAGGTCAATTCATTAGCAGTGAATCCGATTCGGCCGCTCTCGCACCTCTCCTGGTACTATGGTGACACTAAGTTGAGAAAGTCTCACCAGCACGGTGGGCAGGATACAGGAGGCCAGGGGCATGGCAGAGAAGCGGACAGAAGCGAAGGCGCGGCGACCACGCGGTGGTGGGTCGATCACCGTGCAGGGACCAGGCCGCTACCGGCTGCGCGTCGATGTCGGCACCGACCCGGTGACCGGCCGCCGGCGGTCGGCAACCAAAATCGTGCAGGCGAAGAATCCGACCGCGGCGCAGAAGCTGCTAGCGGAGTACGTGGCCGAACAGGCGACGCAGAAGCCGGCCGACTCCAGGGCCACGGTGGCGACGGTGATGGCGGAGTACATTCGCTACCTGGAAACGAAGCGCAGGGCCCCGCTGACCATCGCCGACGCCCGCCGGACGACCGACCGCGTGATCGTGCCGGTGCTGGGCTCCATTCCGATCGCCGACCTGGAAGGCCGCCACGTGGACGAGCTGATCCGGCGATACTCCCACCTGACGCCGGCCAGCATCCGCCGCTACATCGCCGTCCTGTCCGCTGCGCTGGGGCTGGCCGTCAAGCAGGGGTGGCTGGCCACGAATCCGGTGCAGCGCGCCAGCCTGCCGGCCCTGGACCACCAGCGACTGGT
>JBBQWW010000002.1:0-142433 GCA_038210245.1 Acidimicrobiales bacterium | reverse complement strand
TTTCTCGCGACATCGCCAACACACCCCCCTTCGTGGCCGTGTAAGCGATCTGCGATGCCGCTGAGCCCATCACTGCAACCACCGATGAGGTGTTGATGACTGCCCCCCCACCGCTCTGGAGCAGGTATGGGATCCCGTACTTGCAGCAGTAGAAGACGCTTGAAAGATTCACGTCGATAACGTGTTGCCAGGTTGCCGACGAGACTTCGAGCACCGAGGCGTCCTCCGGATCCGCGATTCCCGCGTTGTTAAAGAGCACGTCGATGCGACCGAAGCGGTCGAACACGGACTGGTAGAGATCTTGGACTTGTGCTTCATCGGTCAATTCCGTCCGAACAAACATTGGAGCTTCAACGTCGCCTTGGATATCCACAGCAACAACGACGGCTCCCTCCCTTGCGAAAGCCTCGACCGAAGCTCGACCAATGGCACCCGCGGCACCGGTGATCACGCAGACTTTGTCGTCCAACTGGGGCATGTCAGACCTCCGTTGAGTAGAAGACATTCTTGACTTCCGTGTAAGCCTCAAGCGCGTCAGGACCGAGTTCTCGGCCCATCCCCGACTGCTTGAAGCCACCGAAAGGAGTGCTCAGGCGCACCGAGTTGTACGAGTTGATTGCCAGTGCACCTGACTCGATGGCGCGCGCCATCCGTAGTGCTCGACCGCCGTCCCGACTCCACACCGATCCAGAAAGCCCGTAGGGTGTGTCGTTCACCCGCCTGATGACTTCGTCCTCGTCATCGAAGGCGAAGACAGATACGACTGGGCCAAAAATCTCCTCACGGGCCGCAGGCTCCTCCTCATCAACCGGGTAGAGGATCGTCGCGGGATACCAGAATCCGGCTCCCGTGGGTGCTGAGCCCTGGTGAACAATCGTCGAACCTTCGACATAGCGCTCCACGCGCTCTCGCTGCTTGGCAGAGATAAGTGGACCCATCTCAGTCGCCTCAGATAGTGGAGAACCGACCTTCAGCCCATCGACGATAACG
Source organism: Acidimicrobiales bacterium (assembly GCA_038210245.1). Classification (GTDB taxonomy): domain Bacteria; phylum Actinomycetota; class Acidimicrobiia; order Acidimicrobiales; family RAAP-2; genus Bog-756. The sequence goes on along the minus strand of JBBQWW010000002.1, from coordinate 141,443 downwards.
GCCATCCGATCGAGAAAGCCTCCGAGCGCTGAACGCTCGACGAAGACTCGAGAACGAGCACAGCAGTCCTGTCCAGTATTTCCGAAGGCACCACCTGCGAGTCCGCTTGCCGCCCTGTCAAGATCGGCGTCGGCGAAAATGATAGATGCTGACTTACCCCCGAGCTCAAGCGTGACCCGCTTGATCATCCCCGCCGCCCTCGCTCCGACCTCTCGGCCCACTGCGGTCGAACCCGTGAAGGCCAACTTACCCACCAGCGGATGATCAACGAGCTGACGGCCCACCGTACTTCCCGCTCCAAGAACCAGCCCGAAAAGTCCTTCCGGCAAACCCGCCTCTTCGGCGATCCTAACGAGCTCTATCGCCGTCAGCGGCGTGAGCTCCGATGGCTTCAGGACAACCCCGTTGCCCGCTGCCAGCCCAGGAGCCACCTTCCACGAAGCGATCGCTAACGGGAAGTTCCAGGGCGTGATCAGACCCACTACTCCGATCGGCTCTCGAAAGGTCATGTCGACCCCACCGGCAACAGGGATCGTGTTACCGAGTAGCCGCTCGGGGCCTGCGGCGTAGTAGCGGAAGGTGGCTGCCACGCTGGCCATCGACCCTCGGGCATCCCGGATGGGCATGCCGACATTCCGGGCCTCAATGACCGCCAATTGCTCTACCTGCTGATCGATGGCGTCGGCAACTGCATGGATGACCGAGGCCCGTTCCGCAGGGGGTGCAGCCGCCCAACCCCGCTGCGCCTTCCGGCACCGTTGGATAACCCAGTCGACCTCCTCGGAACTGGTCTCAAGGACCGACGCCAAGATTCCTTCGGTCGCGGGCTCAATCACGTCATGGCGGACCGACGCGCAACTCGAACTCATGGCAGTTGGCGAGATATCAACATCATCTTGGGGCTCAACTTCCAGATAGTCGTAGCTCTTTGATGCACGCAGGAACGCGGAGCACCTTCAGATCGAAGCTCGCACCGCAGCTCAAGTTGGACTCTGAGTCAGATCTCAGACTGAGTCACCCACGGTCAGCGCGTTGTTCACCAAGCGGCCGATCCCGAGGTACCGCTCCGGACGCTTAATCTTGAACCAAATGGCCCAAGCGAGTCCCGCGAAGAACCACGCTATGCAGACCCAGGGGATGAGCTTCACCCAGATTACGTTGCCTCCGACCGTGTCAAGGTTACTCCAAAGCAGGAACAGGACATAGGACATGGCTGCAGCGCCGACTAGCGGGGCGACTATCGTCGACCACCAGTTGGAATCCGCTTTATTGGCGGGCTTCTGAAAGAAGACGATCGTTGCCACTGAGCTCAGGACCTCATTGATGATCACCCAGAAAGTAGTGGCGATGGCGAGCCAACCGAAGAGCTCGTAGTAGGGCGCGTTTTGGAAGTTACCGGAGAAGCTCTGGGCCGACTTGGAGGAGTACCAGAAGATGATGAATGCGCCGGTGACGACCGCCACCACGACCATCTGGAACATCGCAGCGAAGTGAGGGCTCTTGTAGCGAGGGTGCGTGCGACCGAACGCTGGAGGTAGCACGTTCTCTCGGCCAAGGGCGTAGAAGTACCTTGACGTTGTCTGGTGGAACGCCAACGCACAGGCGAGCGCACTTGTTACAACGAAGATCTTCATCAGGTCAGTCAGCCACGTGCCTACAAACGCCGTGGATAGCGAATAGTAGAAGTTGACGGGGTCCGTGGTGGCTGCCTTCACCGCATGGTTGGCGCCATGGCCGACGATGCCCGCCCACGAGGTCAGGACGTAGGTGAGCCCGATCAACCCGACGGCGCCATAGAGACCCCAGGCGGCATAGCGCTTTGGATTCTTTGATTCTTCTGCGTAGTTTGGCACGACCTCAAAGCCGAGGAAGGACCAGAAAGCGAAGAAGAGGCCGACACCCGGCGCCACGCCGCTGAAGCCCTTCACTGGTGACAACGGGGCCGCCGTGAGGTGGTGATGGGTGCCGCTCTTCACCAGCACAAAGATGTCCATGGTGAAGATGGCCACCGTCTCGATGACGAGTGCCACGCCTAGTATCTTGGCCGAGAGCCGAACGTCGAAGTAGCTGAGGGCACCCACGCCGGCAATGGCGATGAAGGAATAGACCACCCACGAGAGATGGAGGTGGAATAGCGTCGAGAATGAATTGGCAGCGAAGTAGCCGACGGCGCCGATCAGAGCGACCTCGACCAGCATGTACCCGCCGAGGGCCGACCAGCCCGCCGCAAGTCCCAGCGGACGGGATAGGCCCTGGCTGATGAATGAGTAGAAGCCACCAGCTGCGGTCAGCTTCTTTGCCATGGCGATGTAGCCCACACAGAAGATCAGCAAAACGATCGTGACTACGATGAAACCGCCTGGCGCCCCGGTTCCGTTGCCGAGGCCGATACCCAGTGGGATATTGCCGAGGGCGCCGACGAGCGGGGCAGCGCTTGCTACGGCGAGCAGCAGGATTCCGGCAAGTCCCAACGCCTTGGGTTCGAGGAGATGCACGTCCTTTATGTGGCTTACCTCGAACATATCGACCCCCAGAGGTGTGGGCGTCGACCCGTCACCCCGAACTGAACTCGACTCGTCACCCTGAACTGTTTTCATGAATCCCCCAATTCACTAATTACCCTGGAGTATGGATTGGTCCAAGTTATAGACCTATAAACACTTGCAGTCAAGGGTTCCCGTCGCGTGGCCCCTTTGGAGGCCGGAACCCAACCCGCTCGTAGGCCTCTGGCGGAATCAGGGAAGGGTCCCGGTAGATGCTCCAGCTGCAGGATGGACGGTCATCGCCACCACGCCAGACCGGTGGTTCAACCACTCGGATCGGGAAGCCGAGACGTTCGATCGGGACGCGTTCTTGGAGTTGGCAGCAGTGAACGCAGTAGAAGCAGATCCCCTCTGTCCCCCATGCCCAGTCATGCGGCTCGGTTGTCACAGCAAAGCCGTATGGAGAGTCCATGCGGGCGACGCCATCCTCGGTCACATCGGCCCGCATCGTCCGACCGCCGCTGCCGCATGGATCAAAACGGAAAATGACGCGATCGGCCTCCTCGACCATCTCTACTTCGCCGAGACGACTGGGGCCGCTCAGGTGACCACGGAGTGCCACCGAGCAGTCTTCGACCAGGAGCGCAAAAGACTCAGACCACGGACGTCGGCTAAGGGCGAAGGCACTTCGCGTCTCATAGAAGTCGGCCATCATGGCGTCCCACATTGGGCCGACGATCGACTCACCCAGATGCCGAGCTGCCACGTCGAGAAAGCCATAGATAAGGTCCGCATAGCGATCATGGGTCATCTGCCACGCGATTCGCGTCTCATCGAGAAGCCGCGCCGCCAGCTCGACATGTCCTTCCTCCGCGGCCGCGCGCACCTCATCGAGACCCTTAGCGAAGGCCGACCAGGCGCCTTCCATCGAAGGAGGGCTTCCGTCTGGCATTACGAGAAGGGCTGCCAGACGGCCCTCTTCCTCCACAAGCAGTTGGCTATCTAGCTTGGACTGCAAAAAGATCCTTGCCCGGTCGACGAACGTAGGAAAGAGCGTCCGGCCCTCCTCGGACTCTTCCAGCAGCTGTGCGGCTCGGTCCGCACACTCAAGGCTGTCGCCACCTTCGATCGCAGCAGACAAGAGCGCGAACGTGGATCCCACCTGGATCGGCATCTCGTCACCTCCCGTCATCTGTCATCTTCCTAATTGCCCTTGACCTCTGAACAACCAATGGTCCATTATCCATACCATGCCGACTTGCGAACCCGCCAGTGACTAATGCTGGCCAGGAACTCCAGGCTCTGCTCGACGAGTTGATCGCCGCCGGTCGTCCCTCCAGCCGTACCCTCCCCCTTTCTCAAGCTCGTGCCAACTTTTCCGACTTGATCGCCTCTGTGACCGCCGTCGGAACCCTTGACCAAATCGAGGACCTTGAGGTGGTGGTCGGCAACCATGCGATCCCCATCCGCCTCTACCTCCCCGGGCCCTCCGAAGACCCTCGACCCTTGGTGGTGTTCTTCCATGGCGGTGGCTGGGTCTTCGGCGATCTCGACTCCCACGACGGGATGTGCCGAGCCATAGCAAGGCGGAGCGGCGTCGCGATGGCCTCGGTTCACTACCGCCGAGCGCCCGAGCACCCCTACCCGGCGGCCCTTGACGATGCCTGCGACATCGTCCGTTGGGCGGCCAACGACGGAGCGAAGTGGGGCATCGACCCGCGCCGCCTTGGCGTCGCAGGCGACAGCTCTGGTGGGAACCTAGCCGCTGCGACGGCACTTCGGCTACGCGACGAAGGGGGCCCGCCGCTTTGCCATCAGTTCCTCCTCTACCCAGCACTCGATCCTGGTATGGACAGTGAGTCCTATCGGACCAACGCAGACGATCCCTTTCTCTCAGCTGAGGAGCTCGCATGGTACTGGGCCCAGTATGCTCCAGGGCCCCTCCGCGACACCCCCTATGCTGGCCCAGTTGCGGCAACAGCGCTTAGAGGCCTGCCTCCCGCCTTTGTCATGGTGGCGGCCTTCGACCCGCTCCACGACGAAGGTCTCGCCTACGCGGAGAGGCTCAGCGCTGCTGGGGTGCCCGTTGTCCTCAGCGAGCACGACCAAATGCCGCACGGCTTCCTCCTGTTTGGCGGCAAGCTCAGCGAGGCTGTCGCCGGCCTCGACGAAGTGGGAGACGCGATTGCTGCGGCTCTCCGCTAGTGGTGCGTCGCTCAAATGGCTGGGGTGGTGCTGACACCATTCGCGCCGGTGAGAGCGTTGTCGCCACCGCAACTAAATCCGCGACGGACCACTAGGCCGTAGACCAAGCAGCCGAAGGAGTCCACGAACCGTGTGTCGCTTCCTTGCATACACGAGCGATGACAATCGAGCGCTCACTGAGCTGCTGAGTGCCGATGAGTTCCAGAGCTTCTCTAATCTGTCCTCGCTCCACTCGGACGGTTGGGGGATGGCTTGGATCAACTCATCAGCCACGACAGGGACTCCTGGACACGAGTGCTCCGTGCATCGGGCGAAAGAGGATTCTCGCTATTTCGAACTCGCTTCGGCCCGGCTTGGTCTAGCCGGACTGGTCCATCTCCGCTGGGCTACCCCAGGCTTTCCGGTCAGAGTCGAGAATAACCACCCATTTATCGCCCGAAATTGGTGCTTCGCTCACAACGGGGCCATTCCAGGCTCGGAGCGACTAGACGACCTGCTATTTGAAGGGACTCGGGAGTTGCTCCGGGCCGACACTGACTCGAAGCGATATTTCCTGCTGGTTCTCCAGCGGATTGCTGAACTTGGTGACGTCAAAGCTGGTATCCACTGCGCCCTCAGGGACATCCGAGCGACTTGTGGACTAGGCAGCCTCAACGCCATCCTCCTTGGGCACGGCCTGGTCGTGGTGATCCAGATGCAGGACAATACACCCGTGCCCGTTCAGCGCCTCCAGGTGGCTAGCGGAAGCCGCGAGGAGCTTCCACCCGGCCACGACGCTGGTTATTACCATCTTCGCTACGTAGAGCGGGACGGATGCTTTCTGATCTCTTCGATGGGGATCGCTGAAGAGAGCTGGTGCACTCTGGAGAACGACTCACTGGTCATCATCGAGCTTGAGTCTGGCTCGATCACGATAGATGCGATTGATTCGAGCTCAGCGAGACTAGAAGTTGACTGATCTCACTCAGCGCTCAACACTGAGTATCCGTCAGATCCTGTCGAAATAGCGGCCGACCTCCCAGTCGGTTACGGCGCCATGTTCGAAGTACCCGAGTTCAGCTGCAGCAAAGCTCGTCAGGTGCTCGTGTACCCCTTCGCCGAAGGCGCGCTGAGCAAACTTGCTATTTCGGAACTGGTCTATCGAATGATGCATCGTAGTGGTCATGCAGTTGAGGCCACCGTCTGAGTAGGCGTCCCCACGATAGATCGCGGGACTTGCCAATCCCCGGTCGATGCCGTCAAGCCCGGCCGCTACGGTCGCGGCATAGGCGTGGTAGGGGTTGACGTCAGCTCCCGGAATCCGGTTCTCGACGCGGAACCCGTCGTTCTCGCCTACAATTCGGAAGGCGCAGGATCGGTTATCCCAGCCGACGACGAGGGCGGTGCCCGCGAACTGGTTGGGCAGGTAGCGCTTGTAAGAATTTACCGTGGGCGCCCATAGGAGGCCGAGTTCAAGAGCGTGCTCGACTTGGCCCGCGACAAAGCTACCGAAGACGTCTGAGAAGTGATCGGGTCGGCTGGGGTCGAAGTCAAGCGCCCTCCCCGTCGAAGCGGACCAGAGGCTGGCGTGGATGTGGCACGACGAGCCGATTTCATTGATACCAGGCTTCGCCATAAACGAGGCTGTCAGTCCGGCAGCATGGGCCAACTGCTTGATCGAGTGCTTGAAGAGAATGTGGTGGTCGGCCATCTCAAGTGCCGGAGCGTGATCGATGGTGATCTCCTGCTGACCAAGTCCCCACTCGGTCTTCGAGGACTCCACGGGAATGCCGAAACGATCGAGGCCATTGCGCAGGACTCGGATGAACCAGTCGTCTTCGGCCGTCTGGAGCAGGTTGTAGTCCATTCTGTGCAGGGAGGTTCGATCGATATCCTCTACGCTCTGGCCGTCAGCACCTGCGTGCGTCGTATTCGCCAAGTAGAACTCAAGCTCGGAGGCGAAGCGAAAGGTCAAGTCGCGTGAAGCCGCTTGGTCGAGTTGAGAACGCAGGATCGATCGTGGTGCGACCGCCAACAGATCATCTGCACCCTCCTCGTACGCATCACAGAGAACGATTACCGCGTGCGGCTCCCAAGGTACACGGCGCAAGGTGCCGAGATCAGGCACCATACGGAAGTCCCGGTAGCCATTCGTCGCACTGGCCACGGTTAGTTCCATCGGGTTCATGTCGATGTCGGTAGCAAAAAGGTAAGACGAACCACGCACCCCATCACTATCAATACAGAGCCGCTGGAATGATCGCGGGTTGAGTCGCTTGCCCATCAGTCGCCCGTATGGATCAGGCACCGCGCAGATGACGGTGTCTACTTCATCGTTAGCCGTCAGCTGTAGGTAATCTTCGAAGCTCAGTCGACCACCCGGTCCCAGCTGCAGAGACGTCATGAGTCCCCTCCTTCTTGACAATGACCAGTACTGATACTTGTCTCACTCGTTGCTTGCGGTCACCGTAGTGAGACCGCGTGGTCACGTGCTCGTGCTTAGGTGCCGCTATAGCGCACCGACCAACGGGCGGCAGCGTCCTCGAAGCAGGCACGCGGTGCCCTGATGACGCCTGCGCCGATCTGCCCACCGTCGCGACCCGCTAGTCCTACGTCCATGACCGGCATGACGCTCTCCTCGAGTACCTTGAATAAGTCGATACCAGTCGGCGTACCCCGAAAGCCGAAGAGGGGAATCTTGAAGATGCTGTTTTCACCCCATGTAATCCGGTACATCTCCTCGTTTCGCTCGATCATCGTCTGAGGCGAGCCGCCCTGGTATTCCTGCAGGGAGAGCGCGCACGCCTGGGCAAACCCACCGAGGCCGACGGTCTCGGTGATCGGGCTCTCGCCACCCATCCAGGTGATCTCGGATTCGTCGTGCCCGGGGAAGAGCTTGCCCTCGTGAGTGGGATTAGGGCCTCTAAACCACTCGTCACCGAGGCCGCTCACCCGAATTGAAAAACCCTTGCAGCTGAAGGCCATAGCGGAGACGATGCTCGAGCCCTCGAGCCCGACGATGGAGTCGGCTATCGCTTTGGCTGCCGCCATCGAGAGCCGGAGGAAGAAGTAATCGTTCTCCGCTACATGCAGGAAGGTCTCGGCAACCCGTCCACCATCCGTTTTGGTCATTTCGAGGGCCGGCTCGAAGATCGCTCGGCTGAAGAGCAATGACGACGCGCTGTTTCGGCTGTGGCATTCGTCGCCCATTCGCAGCCCCTTTGCCATCAGGGGTTTGAGCGGGATCCCGCCAGTACGTCGGATGGCCTCTCCGATCACAGGTGCATAGACCTTGTTGACGTGCTCAAGCCGCTTATGGACGCCCTCGTCGTAGCAGCCGTAGTTGAGACGTCGAGGGTCCTTTCCCTCGTAGAAATTGCAGAAGGCCCTGTTGTCGTAGACGGGATCCTCGACGACGAAGACTGGCATCGAAGCAGTGTAGATACCCGCTAGCGAACCTACTGCGCCGTGATCGTGGCAGCCCCCAACCTCGATCTCTCCTCTGTCAAGGGCAGCGATAGCCGCCTCACGATCCGGAGCGAGTCCCTCGAAGAGCGCACCGCCTATGATCGCCTCGCGCTGACCACCCTCATACTCGGGCCAAGGCAAGGGGGCCCCCGAGGTGAGGATGAGGTTCTTCTTGTAGCCGGGCATAACGTCGATGGCGGAGGCCACGTCGACAACGATTGGATCAGCGGCACAGAGTCTCGCCAACGCCTCATCATTGGCGGCCCGACACTGCGACGGAGCGACACTCATCTCGCCACGAAGCCGCCGTCGACCAGCAGTGTCTGGGCTGTTATGTACGACGACCGTTCGGAGAGGAGGAACTCAACAACCTCTGCGACCTCCTCAGGCTCGCCGATGCGACCCAGAACGGTGTTTGCCGCTGAGGACTCTTCGCCTCCGGACACGGCCCTCATCGAGGGGCTCATCGGCGCCCGGATAACGCCAGGTGCGACTGCGTTCACCCGGATCGTCCTCGGCGCCAACTCAACGGCAAGGTAGGTCGTGTAGGCGGCAACCCCTGCCTTCGTCGCTCCGTAAACGGAGGCACCCACGAATCGACCGATGCTGCCCGTCAGTGAGCCGATGTTGACAATGGCCCCTCCGTCGGCCATCAGCGGGGCGAAGACGTCCGTCACCCGAGCCATACCTGCGATGTTCACTTGAAACATCAGCTCCATATTCTCATCCAACACATTTCCAAGAAAGGTGTCGCGCAAGATGCCGGCGCAGTTCACGATCCCGACAAGCGGGTCGTCGCTTATTGACGCAGCCGCTGTCTCGATGCTGTCTCGATCGGTCACATCGCCGACGAGTGGTGTAATGCCGAAATTCTCCGGCGCTTCCCAGCTAACGGCCCTTATTGCCTCCCTTACGTCTAGAGCCACGGGGTGCTGGCCCGCTTCTTGTAGGCGTCTGCAGATTGCGACGCCGATGCAACCCGCACCCCCCGTGACGATGACTTGTCCGTTCATCTCTCCCTCCTGACTCAGCTCACGGGTTTGGAAGTACAGACACTGCGAGCCTAGCTTTTGGCCCACACATTAGACCTTAGTATCTATTAGGAACGTCAACGCGTGCGATGGCTTCCACTACTTGACTCGCTCGAACCTTTGGTCTACTTTTTGGACCTATCGGCGGGGCCGATGGGTCCTCTGGTCGAACAGAAGCACAGGAGGGCGTGGGGATGAGCATCCAGGAGATCGACGATGAGTGAACGGAAGGAGCGGCAGCGCGTCGCAGTCATCGGCACTGGCTTCAGCGGCATCGCCGCCGGCGTCGCACTCAAGCGCCAGGGTGTCGAGGATCTCACCATCTTCGAGATGAATGCCGGTATCGGTGGGACCTGGTGGGATAACCGATACCCCGGCGCTATGGTTGACCTTGAGTCGCACATCTACTCCTTTTCTTACGCGCGATCTAATTGGACCGGCGTCTACGCCAAGTGGGACGAGGTCCAGCGCTACCTTGAGGGCGTCGTCGACGACCATGATCTGCGGCGGCACATCGTCTTCGACGAGAAGGTTGAGTCCGTCACCTGGGTCGAAGTAGAGCAGGCCTACAATGTCCAAACCGCTCCCGGAACAGACTGGGAGCCTTTCACTGCCGTCATAAGCGCTGTAGGAGTACTCAACATCCCAGCCATACCACCGTTCGCGAGAAGCGAGACGGAGTTCGAAGGAACACTTTGCCACACCTCGCGCTGGATCGCGGATTTGAACTGGACGAACAAGCGCGTCGCAGTGCTCGGCACCGGCTCCTCAGCTGTCCAGATCGTCGTCGAGGCGGCCAAATCGGCGTCCGACGTGACCGTCTTCCAGATCGAGCCGAACTGGATCATCCCGAAGAACACCCGGGACTTCACTCTCGCCGAACGTCAACGCTTCCGAAACCCGTTCTTCTATTGGCTCCAACGGCTGCGCCTCTACGTCTCCTACGACTTCCGGTCCTTCAACGCAGCGCACGCACGCCGAGATGGCTGGTCCAATAAGCAGCGACGCAAGCTCTCCGAGGAGTTCTTGAAGAACTCGCTCGCCAGTGATCCCGAGTTGCTTGCCCTCGCCACCCCCTCCTTCCCCTACGAAGGTCGGCGTACCGTGCTGAGCGATGACTACTACGCTTCACTTCTGGAACCCAACGTCCACCTTGTACCCCATGCCATGACCAAGCTCTCTCGCAACGGCGCGGTGGATGCCGATGGCAACGAATACGACTTCGACGTCATCGTCATGGCGACGGGCTTCCAAGCGGCCAACTTCCTTGAGAACTTCACCGTCACTGGACCGCAGGGCGTCGAGATCCATCAGCAGTGGGGTGGAGAGCCGGAAGCCTTCCTCGGCATTGCTGTACCGGGATTCCCTAATTTCTTCATGATGTTCGGACCCAATACGGTCAGCGTCCCACTCCCTTCCTTCTACGAGATCCAGGCCGACTTCATTGCCAAGGTCATCGCGCGCATGGACTCAAAAGGGCTCCGACACGCCGAAGTCTCCAAGACCATAAACCGCCGCTACAACGATCGGCTCCAGAAGACACTGCTCAAGACGGTCTGGGCGGAGGTCGACAGCTACTTCCGCGCCGAAGACGGCCGCATCGTGACCCAGTGGCCCTATAACTGCACGCAGTACCGGATCGCAGCGAAGCTCGGTAGGCGTATCGCCATGAAATACCGCTAGTAGCTGCTCAAACCCGATCGTTCAAGGAAGCCTTGGAGCAGTCGAGCCGCATTGTTGCTTGAGGTTTGCGCGTGTTCATCGATACCCGAGTGGAGCCGTTCGACCGCTGCCGGATCCGCAGTCTCAGACGTACGCTGGTGCGAGGTCCATTTGGCGAGGAGCTGCGGAGAGACCTCTGGGTGAAACTGCACACCGAGGTGCAGGCCGGCGCTGAAGGCCTGCACGCATACGTCGCTCCTCGCCAGCACCTCCGCTCCCTGCGGAACAGTCACGTAGTCCTCATGCCAGACCATCCAGGGACCAGGGACGACAAGCCCTTCGTCGCTGACCTCGATCTGCTTCCAGCCGACCTCGGGCTCGTCGAGCCGGCTCACTGATCCACCGAGCGACTGGGCAAGGAGTTGGGCGCCGAAACAGACACCCAAGACCGGGGTGCCAACTTCTACTGCTGCCGTCAGGAAGTCGCGCTCACGCTCGATCCACGTGGCTGAGCGGCTATTTACAGACTCGTATGAGCCCATGACGAGCAGCATGGCGAAGCTCCCGAGCTCAGGCAGCTCGGTCTCGTGCCGATCGACTCGGAAGGATGCAAGATTGAAACCTCGATCGACTGCATGGCGGCCAATCTCGCCGGCTATGTCGGTGCTGCTGTGCTCAAAGACTGCAATCACCCTTGACGCATGCTTCACGCTCAAGTCCTTCTCCTTGTGCTTGGCCTCGATTCAAGCCGTAAACTTCAGTCCAGAAGCAGGTTCAACTGCGCTCAAAGTAGCGCCGGTGTTCCCACTCTGTGACCTGATCCGCCTGCCACCGCTCCCATAGCTTGAGCTCGACACGACGCGAGAGGCTGTAGTGCTCGACGAAGGCCTCACCCAGCAGTTGGCGCGCCAGGGTCGAGCTCTCAAAGGCATCCAGAGCATCAGCCAACGAGGTCGGCAGCTTCGTGAACCGCGAGTCCGAGAAAGCGTCCCCTGTGGCAGGCGCCAGCAGCTCGAGCTCATGCTCGATTCCGTACAGTCCCCCGGCAAGCATCGCCGCCACCGCCAAATAGGGATTGACGTCTGCTCCCGGGCGCCGATGCTCAAGGCGAACCGCATTCGGTGCACCGAGGATCAATCGGATCGCCGCCGTACGGTTGTCGACGCCCCACGAAGCCGTCGCCGGAGTGAAGTTACCCGGCTGCAGCCGCCTATAAGAGTTCACCGTGGGGTTGAAGAGCAGGGAGAGCTCTCGCATGGTCTCGAGCTGACCGGCAAGGTACCACTGGCCGAGTTCAGAGAGGCCTTTCTCGCCTGCAAAGGCATTTGCACTTTCTCGCCAGAGGCTCTGGTGGAAGTGGCAACCGGTAGTCGGTGCGCCGGGGCGCCATCTCGACATGAACGTGGCGACGAGATCACGTTCACCGCAGAGTTCCTTGAGATATGTCTTGACCCGCACCGCAGCATCAACGGCCTCAAGCACCGGAGCGTACGAGATCGCCACCTCGAGCATGCCGTTGCCTAGTTCTGTATGAACAGATTCGACGTTGATCCCCAAGCCATCCATGCGGACCAAGAAGTCCTCGACCAGCGGTCGCAACTCAGTCAAGCGCAGAGAGCTGTAGGCGTTCGAGGTGCGCCCGACGGCCCTCAGCTCTCCGTGGCGCCCGTCAGCCATTACCTCATCGTCACGATGAACAACGCAGAGTTCCCACTCCGCAGCCACGCGGGGAACGTAACCCATGGCCTCATAGCGCTCGATCACCCGTCTTAAGACCGAACGGGGGGCGACCTCGAAGAGGTTGCCTTCGTGGTCAAGGAAATCACAAATAACGGCTGCCGTAGACCGACTCCACGGCAACGACCGCATCGTACTCAGGTCGGGCATGGCGACTACATCCGGATAGCCGTTGTCTGCTGACGAAACGGGGCTTTCAAAGACATCGTCGGCGACAGTCAGCCCAAAGAGGATCGAGCACATCGCAGAGCCGCTTGTAGAGAATGCCTTCTCGGCGGATACCAGCTTGGCTCGAAGACCACCATCGAGGTCAGGGAACTCGAATTGCACAGTCCGCGTCTGCTTTTTGAGTGCCTCGGAGATCAGCTGTCCAGGCTGCCCCATTTCCGATCCGCTCACGGTTCCGCGCCCCTCTCCCAGGTAAACCACCTACGCAAGAGCAAGGGTCCACCCTCCGTCAACCAAGAGATCGGTCCCGGTGATAAACGAAGCCTCGTCAGAAAGCAGGAAGCAAGTTGCTGCTGCGACGTCGTCAACTGTCCCAAGCCGACGGAGCGGAGTTCGCTCCGCCATGCGGACAGCTCGCGCCGGCTCATCGTCGTAGAGAGGTTGGATCATCGGGGTCAGGATGGCTCCGGGACAAATGGTGTTCGAGCGGATACCACTCGGTCCATAGCTGAGGGCGATCCCACGCGAGAGCGAGATGAGTCCGGCCTTCGAGACCTGGTAGGCGTCCATTGGTCCGTCGGAGGTCCGCAGTCCGGCGACGCTCGCAAGGTGGACTAACGCCCCTCCACCAGCGACGAGCAGGTGAGGGATGGCGGAGCGGCACACAACCATCGCTCCAGTGAGGTTGATCGCCAAGACCTGATTCCAGACCTCGCGCTCGCTCGTCACGATCGATCCGTCCCGGCCGAACCAGCAGATACCTGCTGCGTTTACGACATAGTTGAGGTCGCCAAAGTCAGCCACAAGGTCGCCGAGAAGCCTTTCCACAGCCGGTTCATCTGTGATATCGAGTCGCTGGTAGTGGATCCGCTCATTGAAGCCCACGTTCGAAGGGATCTCTTGTATCTTCTTGACGTCGACCGCGACGACCTCTGCGCCGGCCCGCGCAAGCTGGGCGGCGATGGCTGCTCCCATCCCTCCACCCGCACCCGTCACGAACGCGACACGCCCCGAGAAGACTGTTGTCCCATCCATCACTCTGGGATCTCCGGAATCGTCTGGCCACCGTCGACGACGATGCTCCGGCCCGTGACGAAAGATGCTAGGTCCGATCCGAGGAAGACCACTGCGTTCCCGATATCTCGTGGCTCACCGAGCCGATGGACGGGGATGAGGTTGACCATCTTGGCGATTGCCTCCTCGCCCAGCTCGTTCAAGCTCTCCGTGGCGATGCTGCCGGGTTCGACGGCGTTGACGGTGATTCGGTGGGGAGCAAGCTCCAGCGCGGCGGTGCGCATGAAGCCGTTCATGCCAGCTTTTGAGGCCGCGTAGTGCGACAGACCGCTGAATCCCGTAATCGGCCCAGTGATACTGGAGATGAGTACCACCCTGCCGGCGCTGCTCTTTTTGAGTTCGGGAAGCAATGCCTTCACAGCAAGAAAGGTGCTCTTGAGGTTGGTGTCGTGCACCAAGTCCCAGTCCTCCTCCGACATCTCCTCAATGGTCGATGTGGGGTAGATTCCCGCATTGTGGACGAGTAGGTCGAGACCGCCAAGGGCTGACCCAACGTAGGTGGCAAGCCTGGCAAAGTCGGCTGCGCTCCGAACGTCTGCTAGCAGGTACTGGCAATCGCCACCGCGGGTCGTTAGCTCGGAGGCCACAGACTCTCCACAGTCTGCGTCTCGACCAGTGATGACGACTCGCGCACCGGCTTCACAAAGCACCTCAGCGATGCCTCGACCAATGCCGCGCGTGCCGCCCGTCACGACCGCGCGCCGACCAGCAAGCAGGCCTATGTGGGGTGTGCCCGACATCACTTCAGTTTCAGCAACCGCTTCAGGTGCCCTTCGAAAGCGGCTCCCAGCAAGCGGGACACCGTCGCGCGTCCAAGATCGACGCGCCCACGCGATCTACCCATTGGCCCTATCCCCCATTCGACAGAGCCTCTTTGAGGCGGTGTCGTCTTTGGACTGCAATCTAGACCATTAACCACTGGACAGCAACAGAATCTGTAAGTCTCGCCAGGCGGCCGACCTGCTGGGCCAGTATCCGAATCCAGGGCGGAACGGTCCAAGAATTACTTGATAATCCGGCGCAGGTCCTGACGTGCGGCCTCGATGTGCGCGACTGCCGCTTGCTTGGCGCCGTCGGGATCCTTGTTCTCAATCGCCTCCAGGATCTGGAGATGGTGATCGTTGGCCGACCGGAAGACGCCCACGATGAGTCGATCGATGGGCACCCAAGTGAAGGCCCTGACGTTCTCAATTGCCTCTCTCATGAACGAGTTGCGCGCGGCATCAGCGACGGCGAGATGGAAGTTGGTATCTGCAGTTCGAAACCGAGACGCTTCACGACCGCCCGACATTTCCTCGTAGGCGACCTTCAACTTCGCCAGATCGCTCTTCGATCGTCTGAGCGCTGCCAGCCGGGTGGCTTCGCCTTCAACTGCGATCCGGAACTCGAAGGCCTGCTCCAACTCTGGCATACGCTGCGCCAAGAGTGGCCGTAAGCGTACCTCGTCGGTGCTTTGGTCGAGGACGGTGATGCCACCGGTTGCTCCGCGCTTGGTGACGAGATAGCCCTCCGCCTCGAGCACCCGGATCGCCTCGCGGATAGTGGTACGGGATACCCCCAACTGCTTAGCTAGCAGCCGTTCTGCCGGGAGCTTGTCGCCGGGTAGATAGGTGCCGATGTGGATGGCATGCCGGATCCGCTCGGTCACCACCTGGTAGGCAGATGCGAAATCGATCGGATCGATCCTCGAAGACATAGGCTTGCAGCATACTCCCAAAGCACAAGAGCCAGACGAACGCCTATAGGCTGGAACGGCCTCGTCCTGGGCGCGCCAGGCTTTCTTCCAGCCAGCTCTTCCGGCTCCCAGGTTGGTTGGAGAGTTTGACAATTGGGAGAGACGGTCCTATCCATATCGAAGTGGGCGTTGCACCGTGATCGGCATCTGTGCATCCATCGAGACCGTATCGTGGGGAGGGTGGTCAATCGACAGAGAGGCGCTCCTATTGACGCGCACCTACGTCGACGCCGTGGAGTGCGCTGGCGCCTGCGCTATTGTCATGCCTCCCCACCGAGCCAATCGACGCGTAGACAGTACGGTTCTCGTAAGCGGCAGTGACCTTGATCCATCTTGCTTCGGAGCCCGACGGACCCGGCAATCATAGTGGGGCACGCCGAGCGTGATGCGTTCGAGCTAGCCGCTGCTCGCATCCTGGAGACCGGACGACAGCTTTTTGGCATCTGTCGCGGGATGCAAGTGATGAATTTCGCCGGTGGTGGCACACTCAACCAACATGTCCCAGGCACACTCGGCCACAAGTGGCGCTGCCACACGCCGGGCGCGTTCGAAGCCTCCGTGCGTGAAGTGCGACTACAACCTGGTTCGCTGGCTTCGTCCCTCGCCGGGACCGAGCGCCTTAGGGTTACCTCACACCACCATCAGGGTCTTGACCGTGTGGCCAATTACTTCACGGCAACAGGCTGGTCCAGCCTCGACGATCTACCCGAAGCGGTCGAGTTCACTGGACCCGCGCCTGTGGCGGAAGTCCAGTGGCACCCTGAGGCCGATGTTTCCCCGGGTCGCCCCATGATTAGAAGCCAAGGGTGAAGACGTGACGCATGTCGGCTCGAGCGTGCAGGATGATCGCCCGACGCGTTCTCGGGGGATGCTCGTATGAGAGAGCCTACGGGCTCGCAGCATAGGGCCTGGGCGAGAATCGATCTCGCCGCGATCAGGCACAACTGTGAGGCCATAATCGGACGACTTAACCAGGGAACGCGCCTCGGGGCAGTAGTCAAGGCGAACGCATACGGCCATGGAACTGTGCCGACGGCTAAGGCAGCAATCGAAGCTGGTGCATCCAGTTTGTTCGTCGCCACAGCCGACGAGGCGATCGAACTGCGCGAGGGAGGGGTTTGCGCCCCGATCATCGTGCTCGGGGCGCTCACTTCGAATGAGCTGAAATCCGCCGCGCAGGTTCAGGCTCATGTTGTGGTGTGGCGGGAGAAGTGGGCGGCGTGCCTGCCACCGGGAACCCACGTGCACGTAAAGCTGGACACCGGCATGAGACGACTCGGTGCATCGGACTCGTCCGAGGCACTCCGCATCGTCGAGGAAGTGATGTCGCGACGCGACCTTACACTTGCCGGGGTCATGACGCACTTCGCAACTGCGAGCGATGACCAAGATTTCCTCCGTGTCCAGATGAATCAATTCGAAGAGTGGGTCACCCAAGTGAAGCGTAAGGCTCCAAGCGCCATCGCTCATTGCGCGAACTCCGCTGCCACACTGACCTCTCCGGCGACACATCTCGATCTAGTCCGTTGCGGTTTGGCGCTGTATGGGCTCGATCCATTCGGGCTGAACCCGGCACACCATGGCCTCGTTCCAGCGTTGCAGCTCGGGTCGTGGGTCGCCTCGCTTCGCCCGGTCGAGGCGGGCGAGGGGGTCGGTTACGCCAGGTCCTGGGTGGCGCCTCGATCGACGTGGATCGCCACGCTGCCTATCGGCTATGGAGACGGCGTGCGCTGGGCCTTTTCAAACAACCTCGAAGTTGTCATCGGCGGGCGACATTACCCCGTCCGTGGTTCAGTCAGCATGGACAACCTTGCGGTCGAGGTTGGCCCTAGCCCCCAGGTCCAGACAGGTGATGAGGCGGTGATAATCGGGCCAACCCAGTCTGCCGAAAGCCTCGCACGCCGCATCGGAACGATCAACTACGAGATCGTGTGCGGCATCTCTCAACGAACGCACCGGACGTACTACGGCGGTGGACAACCCACACACGCGGAGCCGCAATGACTGGCTCAACTGCTGGCATCTTGCTGGTTGGCGATCGTAGGGAAGTACCTCTCAGACTTCTGCGATCGATTGCGATCGAGTGGGTCGAGAAATATGGCGAGGGACCTTTGGGCAGAGCTGAGAGAGAGATGCTGACCCGGCACCCTGGCCGAGGCGGACGAAGAGATGACTTCTACTCACTTTGGGCCGCTCGCTATGCCGGGAAGGCAGGACGTGCACCCATAGCGGAGCTGGCACGGCGCGATGGCATGCGCCGGGAGCAAGTCCGGGATTTAGTTCAACAAGCGCGGGCCCGAGAACTGCTCAGCCCAGGACGCAGCGGACAGCTCACGGAAAAGGCCCTGGCCCTTCTATCGCAGGCGCCGAATTCAGACAAGCCGGGGAAAACTGATCACTAAGAACTCGGACGCGCAGACAAATCTATTTTCCGAACAGCTGCGCGCCGATGAGGTCCGCTGCCTCTCGTTGCATAGTTGGCGTCACGTGGGAGTAGAGGTTGGTGAATAGTGTGGCGTCTGCGTGCCTGAGCCGCTCGGCGGCGACCTTGGGCGGCACACCACTGGCCAGCATCAATGTGGCGCAGGTGTGTCTGAGACCGTGCGCGGTGAGTCGGGGCAGCCCCATCTCCTCGGAGTAGGCGCCCAGGAGGTGAGAGAGGCGCTGAGGGTGATACGAGCCACCGTCGGCCATGGTGAATACGAAGTCGGTCTTCTCGTAGTCGGACGCGACGAGCTCCTCTTCGGCCTGAATCTTGCGTTGACGGCGGAGTACCTTGACCATCCCCGAGTCGAGGTCGACGGTGCGCACGGCGTCCCGACTCTTGCCGTTTGACGAAACCAGGTCGTAGCCGAGCGTGGACGCGAACTCCATGACGCGAACCCGCTGCTGCTCGAGGTCGACGTTCGACCAGCGAAGCCATACGAGTTCACCGATCCGAGCGCCGGTTCCGAGCAGGAACGCCCAGATCGGCCATGTCCGATCGCCATCCATGAGCGAGAGGAACTCGCGGGCCTCTTCAGGGCTCCAGTGCTTGGGAATGGATCGGCGGGGACCGGTCGAGGTACCTGGGTCGTCGGATTGCTGGCGATCATGCCGCTGCTCATCGCCAGCTTGAAGGCACCCGCCAGTGGCGCCCGCGCCAGTCGGACCGTATTGGGGGAGAGACCCCGGCCCGGAAGCATCTTGCCGTCATCTCCCAGCTTCCGCTTCGTACCGCCCTCTTTCATCAACTTCCGTTGCCAGGCCAAGACCACCTCGGGGGACACGTCCCGGACCTTCATCGTCCGAAGTGGGGCCGGACGTAATCCCGAGCAGATCGCTTGTAGTCGAAACGGGTCTTTTCAGACAGCCTGCCGTCGGCGTCGAGTCCATCGAGGTAGAGGTCGAGGAGCTCATCGAGGACCATTCCGCTGGCGATCGGCCTCAACTGCTTGCGGTCGACCTTGCCCAGAAGCTCTCGCCGGGCTCTTCCCGCCTCAGCAGCAGAGGAAAATCCCCGCTTGGTGATCTGCCCCCTGCGGGCGGTCCCCGGATCACGGCCCAGATTGACCTTCACGTACCAGCCACCCCGACCATCTGGGTACTCTGACCTGGGCTTTCTTGGTGCGCTCGGAGGGATTCGAACCCCCAACCTTCTGATCCGTAGTCAGATGCTCTAATCCGTTGAGCTACGAGCGCTGGTCACCACCACTTCGCCGAAGCCGGGCCACTCGGGACGACCGAGAAGCCAGCCCGGCACTGCAGCGGCCTTTTACTCTAACCGACACGGATCGGGACCATCCCGTCGCCGATCGGGGGCGATGCTCCCGGCTCCGACCTGCCAAAACACCCTGGGGCGCCGAACGCCGGACCAGGTGACGGAGATAGGGTTCCAAGGGTGAGTGGCATGGACGA
Organism: Acidimicrobiales bacterium; assembly: GCA_038210245.1. GTDB lineage: Bacteria > Actinomycetota > Acidimicrobiia > Acidimicrobiales > RAAP-2 > Bog-756. The sequence continues at coordinate 122,004 of JBBQWW010000002.1, read as the reverse complement.
ATCCTTCGATCTCGAACTGGCCGCCGCCTCCCTTCGGGCCGATGCGTCCGATGTCCACATCCTGGTGAAGGTGCTGGTCGACCAGCTGTCCGACGCCCTCGGCTCCCGGCTGACCGTCCAGCGGGCCGGGCGGTTCCGGAAGTCCGAGGAGATCAAGTCCCTCTCCATCGCCATGGGCGACGACCAGTTCGACGCCGTGGTCGACGGAAACTCCCTCCGCTGCACCATCGGACACGCCTCGGGGGGCATCCGGATCCGCAGCGAGAAGGTCGACGTGGACGCCTGGCTCAACCGGCTGCTGACCGTACTGAAGGCTGAAGCCGCCAACAGCCAGGCCGTGCGCCTGGCCCTCGAGAACATGGTCATCGGAGGCAACACATGAGCGACACCAGCGATCCCGGCGAATCCGCCCAACTCCCCGCCGACCTGCCCGAAGGAGCCAGCCGCCGCCTGGCCGAGCTGGAGAACGGGCTCTTCACCTCCGACCTGTCGGTCAACGAGTTCCTCCTCATCAAGGAGGTGGGCTTCCACCCCCTCGGCTTCGTGATGGGCTCGTCGATCTACCACACCGGCATCCAGACCCGGAAGTGGGGCGAGAGCCAGGAGCTGACCAAGCTCACCGAGGCCATGTACAACGCCCGCGAGCTGGCCATGACCCGGATGGAGGAGGAGGCCGCCGAGCTCGGGGCCGACGGCGTGGTCGGGGTGCGGCTCGACGTCAACTACTACGAGTGGGGCAAGGACGCCGCCGAGTTCATCGCCGTGGGCACGGCAGTGAAGGCCGAGAACGGGGTGGACCACAAGAACAAGCTGGGCAAGCCCTTCACCTCCGACCTCTCCGGACAGGACTTCTGGACGCTGATGCAGACCGGCCACATCCCCCAGGGCCTGGTCATGGGCACCTGCGTCTACCACATCGCCCACCGCGGCCTCGGGGCCACCATGGGCTCGGCGGGCAAGAACATCGAGCTCCCCAACTTCACCCAGGCTCTCTACGAGGCGCGCGAGCTGGCCATGACCCGCATGCAGGACGAGGCCAACGAGCTGGGCGCCTCGGGCATCGTCGGAGTGAGGCTGGAGGAGAAGTCCCACCAGTGGGGCAGCCACACCATCGAGTTCTTGTCCCTCGGCACGGCGGTGGTCAAGACCTCCGGTGAGGTCACCCTGCCCACCCCCACCACCATCATCTCGCTGGACAACTGATGGCGGCCGACCGGCCATGAGCCCGGTCCCCGCCGACCTGCCCGAAGCCGCCGTCCGCCGGATGGCCGACGGGGCGTTCACCTCGGGACTGACCGTCCCCGACTTCGCCGCCTGCCTGCAGCTAGGGCTCGAGCCGGTCGGCTTCGTCCAGGGCTTCTGCGTGATGCAGTGGCAGTTCTACCGGATGGGCGCCGGCATGGGCATGGCCGGCTACGGCTCCCCGTACGCCGACACCGGTGGCTACTCCGAGAACTACCAGTGCCCCCACGGCATGGTCTCGGCCGAGCACCGCTACTGGGGTCAGAACTACGAGCAGACCTGGGTGGAGGACGCCTGGACGGAGGGATTCACCTCCTCGTACTCCCGCATGGCGGAAGAGGCGGCCGAGGCCGGGGCCCATGGCGTGGTCGGCGTGGTGGACACCAGCTATCCCCTCGCCGACATGGGCGTGCTCGAGTTCAAGGTCCAGGGCACCGCGGTGCGGGTGACCGACGGCGACCCGCCGCCCGACGGCCGGCCATGGACCACCTACCTGGCCGGCCAGCGCCTGGCCAAGCTGGTGGAAGCCGGGTACGCCCCGGTGTCCATCGCCGCCTCGGCGGCCTCGGTGCGGGTGTGGGCCAACTGCGTGACCGAGAACCTGACCGAGGGGTCCACGTCCATGTACTCGATGGCCACACCCGGGTCGGAGATCGAGCAGACGGTCAAGGCCCACACCGCCGTGCGCCGGCTGGCCCGCCGGCGGGTGCGGGACCAGTTGGAGCACGACTCGCTCCACGGTGCGGCCATGACCACCACGGCCCGGGAGCTGGGCCAGGGCGACGCCGAGCTCCAGTGCGTCCTGCGGGGCAACCGGGTCCGGCGCTTCAAGGAGTTTGACCCCATGCCCCCGCCCGTCCCCACGGTCCGCCTGCTGTGACCACCTTCCTCCCGTCCAACGACGGCCTGCCCACCCCCGAGCCGGTCGACCTGAAGGCCGAGATGCTCCGGGCCACCCGGGCCCTGGGCCAGGCCACCCCGGCCAAGGCCGCCCGCATGACCTCGGACCTGTCCATCGACGAGGAGCTGGTCCTCCACTCCATCGGCTGGGAACCGGTGGCGCTGGTCACCGGGACCTCGGTCCACTCGGTCCCCTACGGCGTATGGAGCTGGGGCCAGGGGGAGATCAAGTGGGCCTCACAGGCCTACGCCCGCTCGTTCGCCCGCGCCACCGAGCGGATCCACGCCGAGTGCACCAAGGCCGGGGCCCAGGGCGTGGTCGGCGTCCACGTGGACTGGGAGATCAACCGGCACCACATCGACGTGACCCTGGTGGGCACGGCCGTTCGCCCGGTGACGTGGAACGGCCTGTCGGCCGACCCGATCTTCGTGTCGGACCTCTCGGGTCGGGACTTCGCCCTGCTCCACCGGGCCGGCTGGACCCCTCTCGGCCTGGCCGCCGGGGCCAGCTTCGTCTACGCCCCCCGTCGCTCGATGGGCACGGCCATGAAGCAGAAGGGCCTCAACGTGGAGCTGACCAACTTCACCGAGGCCATGTACGCGGCCCGGGAGGCCGCCATGGAGCGGATGCAGTCGGCGGCCCTGGAGCTCGAGGGCACCGGGGTGGTCGAGGTCAAGGTGACCGAGGGCCCCATGCCCTTCGCCCACCACGCCGTGGCCTTCACCGCCTACGGCACCGTGGTCCGCCTGCTGGCCGGCGAGCACCGCCATGTGGGAGCCAGGATGGTCCTTCCCCTCGACGACCCGGTGCGGGCCTTCGACGTGACCTCCCTGCGGGGCACCGGGCCCGGGTGACCGATCGGACCGGGCCACAGTCCATCTGACAGACCGTCAGATACACTCCGTTCCCATGCCGACCGACACTCCCCCACACGCACCCCTCCACGGGATCCGGATCCTCGAGTGTTCGGCCCTCGGGCCGGCGGCCATCACCATGCCCCTGGTTGACCTGGGTGCCGAGGTCATCAAGGTGGAGCCCCCGGCCGGCGACTACATCCGCGAAATGACCTGGCCCATCGTGGAGGGCGTCTCCCTCATGCACCTCCACATCAACCGGGGCAAGCGCAGCATCGTCATGGACCTCCGCAACGAGGAGGACGTGGCCACCTTCAAGGAGCTGGCCCAGACGGCCGACGTGGTGGTGGAGGCCATGCGCCCCGGTGGCCTGGCCCGCCGCGGCGTGGGCTACGACGACCTGTCGGCCATCCACCCCGAACTGGTCTTCTGCACCATCTCCGGCTACGGCATGACCGGGCCCTACCAGAACCTCCCGGCCCACGGCGTGGCCTTCGACACCTGGGCCGGCATCGTCACCCCCCAGGTCGACGAAGACGGCTTCGCCTACCTTCCCGAGCACGCCTCCATGGGCATCCACGCCGGGCCCCTCTTCGGGGCCCTCGGCATCCTGGCCGCCGTCCTGCGGGCCAAGACCACCGGCGAGGGCTCCTTCCTCGAGATCGCCCAGTCCGACGCCGCCGCCGCCATGGACTGGTACCGGTCCGAGACCTGGAAGGCCTACGAGCGGCCCCAGTCCGAGGTCACCGGCAACAGGGCCGACGACTACGAGCGCCGGGAGCCGGGAACGGCGGGCATGATCGAGGGCGTGCGCTACCAGGTCTACGAGGCCAAGGACGGCCGCTACGTCCTGTTCATGGCCTCCGAGCAGGCCTTCTGGAAGAATTTCTGCGAGTTCGTGGGCCGACCGGAGCTGTTCGAGCGGTGGCCCGGCTCCACCTACGCCGATCACGCCCGCGGCAACCAGGAGCTTCGGGCCGAGCTGCGGGACATCTTCCGCACCCGCACCGCCGAGGCGTGGCTGGAGGCGGGTACCACGGCCAACTTCCCGGTGGCCCCGGTCAACTCCCCCAAGACCATCGCCGAGGACCCCCAGTTCCAGGACCGCTTCTCCTGGTACCCGGTCGAGCAATTGGGCGCCGAGCAGTTGGGCACCCCGCTCAAGTTCGTGGGTGAGGAGCTGCCCGCCCCCTTCCACGCCCCGACCGTGGGTCAGCACACCGACGAGGTGCTGGCCGACCTGCTCGGGTGGGACCCGGCGCGCATCGCCGAGTCCCGGGCCCGGGGTGGGCTGGGCGGTCCGGCGTCGTAGGCGGGCGCCGAGGGGCGGCGATCTGACGCTCCGTTAGAATCCGTCCATGTCACCGGCCAAGACCCGTCTCCCCGCCATCGAGGGGTGGTTCACCCTCGACGAGAAGGCTCCCACCCTCCTCGGGAGCAGATGCACCTCCTGTGGGAACTTCGCCTTCCCCAAGGAGACCTACTTCTGTCGCAACCCGCACTGCCAGGGCCGGGAGTTCGCCGAGGCACCGCTGAGCCGGACCGGCCGGGTGTGGTCCTACACCAACGCCGGCTACCAGCCCCCCGAGCCCTACGTGGCCGCCGACCCCTACGTCCCCTTCGCCATCGCCGCCGTGGAGTTGGCCGCCGAGCAGATGGTGGTCATGGGCCAGGTGGTCCCCGGGGTGGACGTGGACGACCTGTCGGTGGGGGACGAGGTCGAGCTGGTCCTCGATACCCTCTACGAGGACGACGAGCACGAGTACGTGGTGTGGAAGTGGCGGCCGCTGGCCGCGGCCGGCACCGGAGCCACCGACGGAAAGGGGCACACCGATGCCTGACGACAAGCGGGTGGCCGTGCTGGGGGCGGGCATGCACCCCTGGGGCAAGTGGGGCCGAAACTTCGTGGAGTACGGCCTGGCCGCCGCCGGCGACGCCCTGGCCGAGGCCGGCCTGCCCTGGACGGACATCCAGTACGTGGCCGGGGCCGACACCATCCGCAACGGCTACCCCGGCTTCATCGCCGGGGCCACCTTTGCCCAGGCCCTGGGGTGGACCGGGGCCCGCGTCTCCTCGGCCTACGCCGCCTGCGCCTCGGGGGCCCAGGCCATCAACAACGCCCGGGCCCAGATCCTGGCCGGACTGTGCGACGTGGCCCTGGTGGTCGGGGCCGACACCACGCCCAAGGGCTTCTTCAAGCCGGTGGGAGGCGAGCGCAAGGACGATCCGGACTGGCTGCGCTTCCACCTCATCGGGGCCACCAACCCCACCTACTTCGCCCTCTACGCCCGCCGCCGGATGGAGCTGTTCGGGGCCACCGAGGCCGACTTCGCCGCCGTCAAGGTCAAGAACGCGTCGGCCGGGCTGGAGAACCCCAACGCCCGCTACCGCAAGACGGTGACGGTGGAGGACGTGCTGGCCTCCCCCATGGTGGCCGACCCGCTCCGCCTGCTCGAGATCTGTGCCACCTCGGACGGCGGGGCCGCCCTGGTGCTGTGCAGCATGGAGTTCGCCCGACGGCACACCGGCGTCGACGACCTGGTCACCATCGACGCCGTGTCCACGGTGACCCCGATCTTCCCCCAGACCGTGCTGGACATGCCCGGCATCACCACCGACTCCGCCGTCACCACCGACACCGTGGGCCCGGGCTTCAAGCAGTCGGTGGCCATGGCCGCCTACGAGGAGGCCGGCATCGGGCCCGAGGACGTCAGCCTGGCCGAGGTCTACGACCTCTCCTCCGCCCTCGAACTCGACTGGTACGAGGACATCCTGCTGTGCAAGGAGGGTGAGGCCGAGCGCCTCCTCCGGGACGGCGACACCACCATCGGGGGCCGGGTGCCGGTCAACGCCAGTGGAGGACTGTCGTGCTTCGGGGAGGCCATCCCCGCCCAGGCCATCGCCCAGGTGTGCGAGCTGGTCTGGCAGCTGCGGGGCCAGGCCGGGGCCCGCCAGGTGCAGGGGGCCCGGGTCGGCATCACGGCCAACCAGGGACTGTTCGGGCACGGCTCGTCGGTGATCGCCTCCCGCTGAGGCCGGGCCGGCACGGCCCCGGGACCGGTCTGTCGGCTGGCGCCGGGTGCGGTGCCTCACTCGTTGAGCAGGACGATCTTCCCGAACTTCCCACCCGCCGCGAACCGCTCGTAGGCCGCCTCGGCCTGGTCCATGGGGAACCGCTCGGCCACCGGGACCTCCACCACCCCTTCGGCCAGCAGGCCCACGGCGAACCCCTCCACCACCCGAGCCACCTCGGCCTTCTCCTCCACCGTGCGGGCCCGCAGCATGGACCCCCCGATGGTGGAGCGGCTGGCCATCAGGGCCAACAGGTTGAGCTCGACCTTGGCCCCGGCGCCCACCCCGATGACCACGGTGCGGCCACCCACCGCCATCAACGGGAGGGTGGTGGCCAGGTTGGGCCCGCCCACCAGCTCGAGCGAGACGTCGTAGGGGCCGTAGTCGGCCACTTCGGCCGGATCGATGACCTCATCGGCCCCGAGCAGGGCCACCTGCGGCCGGCGGTCCGGGTTCCGGACCGAGGCCACCACGTGGGTCCCGGCGGCATGGGCCAACTGCACGGCGGCGGTGCCCACGCCGCCGGCCGCTCCCGAGACGAGCACCCGGTCGCCGGCGCTGAGGCCGGCCTGGGAGAAGAGGGCGTCAAAGGCGGTGGAGAAGGCCTCGGGGAACCCCCCGGCCCGGTCCCACCCCACGGCGTCGGGGACGGGCAGGGCCACGGACTCGGGCACCACCGCCAACTGGCCCTGGCCCCCGCCCCCGGTGATGGCCATCACCCGGTCGCCCACCCCGAAGCGGTGGGTGCCGGCCCCGACGGCCACCACCTCGCCGGCCAGCTCCAGGCCCGGGATGTCGGCCGGCGCCCCGGGTGGGGCCGGGTAGAGGCCACGACGCTGCATCAGGTCGGCGGCGTTGATGCCGGCGGCCCGCACCGCCACCAGCAGGTCACCGGGGCCGGGCACCGGGTCGGGATGCTCCTGCCAGACCAGCGAACCTTCGACGATGGTGACGGCGAACATGGGGCCACAGTAGACGGGGGCGGTGCGGGGCCCGCCGGGGGACCACGGCCGGGCCGATCCATCCGGGGTCGGACGACCAGCGCCGGTACCCCGGGGCCGACCTCCTACTCTGTGCACAGGAGGACGAGGGCATGGCCACCGCACCGAAGTCGAAGAAACGCCGGACGTCGGGTGACCCTTCGACGCCCATCGACCGGATGGACGTGGTCCGGGAGGACGATGCCCTGGCCGATCCCTCGGCGGGGATGGTGCTCCACCGGGTGCTGGCCCAGGCCGCCCGCACCTTCCTGCTCAACGACATGGACGAAGAGCTGCTCGACGCCCCGTCCCTCGGCGCCCCGACCCCCGAGGCCATCGCCAGCCCCCTGAGCGTCCGCCTGGCCGATCGACCGCTGTGGGCCCAGTCGGCCTCGACGTCCCTCAACGGGGCCCAGCGCCGGACCGGTGAGGTGGAGCGGGTCCATCAGAGCCGGGTGGCCCTGCGCCGCATCCGCTCCAACCTGCGCACCTTCCGCCTGCTCGTGGACCCGTCGTGGGGCACGTCGCTGCGGGCCGAGCTGGCCTGGTACGGCGGTCGCCTGGGCCTGGTGCGGGACCTCCACATCCTCTCGGACCTGATCACCGTCCAGGGCCCCGAGGTCCTCGATCCCGACGCGGTGGACCGCCTGGACTCGGTGGTGGGCCTGCGGATGGCCGCCGCCCTGGCCGCCGTGGCCACCGAGCGCGGCGGGGCTCGCCGGTTCCAGCTCAACGAGCAGATGATGGTGCTGTGGGACGGCCCGGAGTTCAAGGCCAAGGCCCAGCGGCCGGCCGGTGAGCTCCTCCCGGTGATGCTCCACCGGGCCTGGCACGACCTGCGGGGTGCGGCCCGGTCGGCCCGCAAGGACTCGACCGACGCCAACCTCCACAAGCTCCGGATCCGGCTCAAGGACCTGCGCTACGGGTGCGAGACGGTGGCCCTGGTGGCCGGGGGTCCGGCCAAGAAGACGGCCCGTTCGGCCGAAGCCCTCCAGAGCAAGCTGGGCGACCTCCACGACGCCGTCCACTCCATCGAGTGGTTCGAGGCGCTGGCCGAGGAGCACCGCGACCTCCGCGGGCCGGTGGACGCGTTGGTGGAGATGCAGCGGGACGCCGCCGCCCGGGCCCGCAAGGGTTGGAAGAAGGAACTGAAGGTCATCGAGCGGCGCTGGCGGGCCTGGCAGGGCTGAGACGGGAGGGCCCGGGCCGGGACGCCCGCCCTATTGTCACCTGGTCAGGAGACCGCGTCGTTGACGGCCACGTGGTCCACCTCCCACAGTTTGATCCCCCCCAGGATCCCGGCCGTGTTGTCCACGATGGTGATGTCGTCGGCCAGGTTGTGGCGGGACACCCGGCGGGAGTTCCCGCCGCCGATGTAGAGGTGGTCGAAGAACATCAGGGCCCGGAGGTTGGCGATGGCCTTGTGGACCCGCTTGTTCCACCGCTCCTCGCCGATCTCCTTGCGGGTGGCCTCACCCAACTGCTCGTTGTAGGTCTCGCCCTTGCGGAACGGCTGGTGGGCGATCTCGAGGTGGGGCATGAGCTGGCCCTGGTAGAAGACCCCGGTGCCGAACCCGGTGCCGAGGGTGATGGCCAACTCCAATCCCTTACCCTTCACCACGGCGGCCGCCTGGATGTCGGCGTCGTTGGCCACCTTGGTGGGCAGGCCGAACGACCGGGTCAGTTCGGAGGACAGGTCGAACTCCGACCACTGCTTGGCCAGGTCGTGGTCGACCGGGCTCCCCGGGCCGTGCTTGGTGGAGAAGTGGGGGGCCGACAGCACCAGGCCGTCCCGCACCATCCCCGGGAACCCCACCGACGCCCGCTCCGCCGTGGGCAGCGGGGCCACCAACCGGGTCAGCATGGTGACCAGCTTGTCGGGCGGGAGGGGGTAGGTGGTCGGCACCCGCACCCGGTCGGCCACCATGGCTCCCGAGGCATCCAGCACCGAGGCCTTCAAACCGGTGCCGCCGATGTCCACGGCCAGGGTGAAGGGGTGGGTGGGCTCGGCCTTGGCTGGCTCGGGCTGGGTGTCTCCGATGGCGCTGTTGTCGGCTTCGTCCGGAGTGGGGTCGGGGCTCATGCCCACACGCTAGACACTGCGGCCCGCCACCCACCGCACCACAGCACCCGGTGGTGGTGGGGCAGGGCGGACGCCGGGGCCGGGGGCCGGTCGGACGGGCCGGTCGGACGGGCCGGTCGGACGCGCCGGTCGGACGCCTAGAGCAGACACCCGCCGTCCCCCTCCACGGCCCTCCCCGGACCGGTAGCGTCGGTGTCCATGACCGATCAGCCCTGGCTCGACGATGCCTGCTCCCTGGTGGACGCCTTCCGGGCCGGGACCCTGTCTCCGACCGAAGCCCTCGAGGCCTCCCTGGCCGCCATCGAGGCCTCGGGGCTCAACGCCTGCAGCCATGTCGCCGTGGAGTCGGCGCGGGAGCAGGCGGCGGCGGCCGACGTCTCGCTGCCCTTCGGGGGGGTGCCCATGGGCATCAAAGAGCTGGAGTCGGTGGCCTACTGGCCCTACACCGAAGCATCCCTGGTCTTCGCCGACCGCGTCTCTGACCACGACTCCACCCAGGTCACCCGCCTGCGGGCCGCCGGGGCCGTGCTGGCCGCCCAGACCACCGCCTCGGAGTTCGGTGGCATCAACTGCACCCACACCAAGCTGCACGGGACCACCCGCAACCCGTGGAACCCCGAGCGCACCCCCGGGGGCTCCTCCGGTGGCACGGCGGCCTCGGTGGCCGGCGGCCTCCTTCCCATCGCCAGCGGCGGTGACGGGGGCGGGTCCATCCGCATCCCGGCCGGCTTCACCGGCCTGTTTGGCCTGAAGGCCACCTACGGCCGCATCCCGCGGGGACCGGGCACCCTCCAGCCGCCCCTCACCGTGGTGGTGGGCTGCCTGTCCCGCTCGGTGCGGGACACCGCCCGCTGGTTCGACGTCTGCAACGGTTTCCACCCCAATGACACCCTGAGCCTCCCCCGGGTCGAGGGATGGGAGGCCGGCCTCGACTCCTTCGATCTCTCGGGCAAGCGGGCCGTCATCGCCATCGATCTGGGTGCGGCCATCGTCGAGCCCCGGGGCGCGGCCCTGATCACCTCCCTGGCCGAGGCGCTCATCACCTCGGCCGGACTCACCCGGGTCGACATGGTGGTCGAGCTCCCCCAGGGCGGCCTGGAGTGGGTCATGTCCAACGTGGTCGGGCTGGCCGGGGAGTTGGGCGACCGTTACCCCGGGTGCAACGACGACCTCACCCCCGAGATCCAGCTCGGCCTCAACCTGGCCACCCACCACCTCGACGTGCAGACGGCGGGCCGGACCGAGATGTTCCGCATCGACATCAACGAGCAGATGGCCACCCTGTTCGAGCAGACCGACTTCGTGTTCTGTGCCACCAACCCGGACACCGCCTTCGCCGCCACCGGCCCCATGCCCACCACGGTGGGTGGGATCGACCTGATCAAGGAGTACGGCTTCGACCGGGCGCTCGGCAACAACGGCGCCCTGACCATCCCGGCCAACCTGACCGGCAACCCCGCCGTGTCCATCCCGGCCGGCCAGGTGGACGGGCTCCCCGTGGGACTGCAGATCATCGGCCGCCACCACGAGGAGCAGCTGCTGTTGGACCTGGCCCGACGGGCCGAGCGGGAGCAGCCATGGCCCCTGGTGGCCCCCACCGCCCCGGCCTGAGCCTGCCTCGCTGGACCCCATGTCAGACCCGGGGCTACCGTCCGTCCCGTCTCGTCCGTCCCGTCTCGTCCGTCCCACCGTTCCGAAGGAGTCCACCGTGCGCGTCGACCTGTGGGTACCCACCGCCAGCCCCATCTCCACGCCCGAGCTGTTGGCCGTCATCGGCCGCGAGGCCGAGGAGCGCGGGGTGGGCACCATCTGGGTCGGTGAGCACGTGGTGCTGTTCGAGGAGTACGCCTCCTCCTACCCTTACGCCGAGGACGGTCGCATCCCCGCTCCCTCGGGGACCGGGCTGCTCGAGCCCTTGACCACCCTGTCCTATCTCGCCGCCCACACCACCACCACCCGACTGGGCACGGCCATGCTCCTCCTCCCCCAGCGCAACCCGGTGTACACGGCCAAGGAGGTGTCCACCCTCGACTGGCTGTCCAACGGGCAGGTCGACTTCGGTGTCGGCGTCGGCTGGCTCGAGGAGGAGTTCAACGCCGTCAATGTGCCGTGGCCGCAGCGGGGCAAGCGGACCGATGAGTACCTCGAGGTGCTGCGCACGCTGTGGTGCGACGAGACGTCGGCCTACGAGGGCGAGTTCTACTCCCTCAACCCGTGCCAGATGTTCCCCAAGCCCGTCCAGCAGCCCCATCCGCCCATCCACATCGGCGGGGAGTCCGACGCCGCCCTGCGTCGGGTGGCCCGGGCCGGCCAGGGATGGCACACCTTCAACCGCACCCCCGACCAGCTGGCCGAGCCCCTGGCCACCCTGGACGGACTGTTGGCCGACGAGGGACGTTCCCGCTCAGACGTGACCATCACTGTCTGTCCCTACTTCCAGCCCCTCGACGCCGATATCGCCGGCCGATACGCCGAGGCCGGGGTGGACGCGGTGGCCGCCCTCCTCCTCCCCTTCAGCGAGGACGACGTGAAAAAGGCCCTCGACGCCCTGCAGCCGGTGTTCGACCGGGCCGCGGCGTCGTGAGCCGGGGCTGAACCGCCACCGGTCCGGCGACCGGTCCGGCCGTCAGCCCCGCATGGCCACGGGCAACGACTCCATCCCGCGTAGGACCACGTTGGACTTGTAGGCCACGTCGTCCACGGTGAGGGCCAGGTCCGGGGCCCGCCGCACCAGTGAGGTCAATGCCACCTGGGTCTCCATGCGGGCCAGGGGCGCTCCGAGGCAGTGGTGGATCCCGAAGCCGAATCCCAGGTGGTTGTTGGGTTGGCGGGTGACGTCGAAGCTCTCCGGGTCGTCGAACTGCTCGGGGTCGTGGTTGCCGGAGGCGAGGAGGAGCATGGCGAAGTCGCCGGCGGCGAACTCCACACCGCCGAACGCACACGGTTCGGTGAGGGCCCTTCCGGTGAGCTGCACCGGGGACACGTAGCGCAGCATCTCCTCCACCCCGCTGCGGGTCACCCCGGGGTCGGTGCGGAACCGCTCCAGCTGGTCGGGGTGGTGCAGGAGGGCCAGGGTGCCGCCGGCGATGAGGTTGACCGTCGTCTCGTGGCCGGCCACCAGCAGCAGGATGCACGTGGACAGCATCTCGGTCTCGCTGAGCACGGTGCCGCCGTCCTCGGCGGCCACCAGTCGGCTGAGCAGGTCCTCGCCCGGGTCCCGCTTGCGCTCGGCCAACAGCTCGAAGAAGTACTGGGCGAACTGGAGCACGGCCTCCCCTCGGGCGGCGATGACCTCCTCGGTGAGGAGGAAGTCGGGGTCGAGGCCCCGGGCCAGGGCGTTGGACCACCCCTTGAACCGGTCCTGGTCCTCGAGCGGCACCCCCAACAGGTCGCAGATGACCCGCACGGGCAGCGGGTAGGCGAAGGCCTCGAGCAGGTCGACCTCATCCTGCTCCCAGGCGGCGTCGAGCAGCTCGTCCACCACCCGTTGGGTCCCCGCCCGCAGGGACTCCACCACCTTGGGGGTGAAGGCCTTGGACACCAGGCCCCGCAGCCGGGTGTGGTCCGGCGGGTCCCGGAACAGGAACGGCCGCATGTCCAGCATGGCCTGGGCCACCGGGTCGTCCTCGGCCAAGGGGGTCCGGAAGCCCTCGGGCATGCGCTCCACGGCCACGTTCAGGCTGTCGGAGCTGGCCCGGCGGTCCCGGAGGACGGCCAGGCAGTCGGCGTGGCGGGCCACCACCCAGAAACCCATCTCGTTCCGGTGGATGGGCGCCCGTTCCCGCAGGTCGGCGTAGAGGGGGAACGGGTCGCTCGACCACGTCGGATCGAAGGGGTCGAAGACCAGGTGGCCGGGGGCGACCGGCGACGTCAGCGGCGGGACGGCGTCTGTATGGCCCCGGGAGCCGTGGTGCCCGGGGGTGGCGCCGGATGCGGTGGTCGAGCCGGCACTGGGGTCCGTGGTCGAAGAGGTCACCGCCCCCGATGGTACTGGGATGACCCGGCGGGCCGGTTCCGGGCCGACCTCAACCGTGAGCGGGGTCCGCCCGGCCCATCGTCGCCAGACCCCGAGCGGCGTCGGTCGGCATTGTGACGGCCGGACATCCTCCCTACTGTGGGGCGGTTCCCTCCGAAAGGTCGTCCCATGGCTCCACCCGTCCTCCTCGTCACCGGTACCTCGTCCGGCATCGGCCTGGCCACCGCCGTGGCCGCCGCCGGTGCCGGCTACCGGACCGTGGCCACCCTGCGGAGTCCGGCCGGCGGTGACGCCCTACGGTCGGCGGCGGACGCGGCCGGGGTGGAGCTCGACATCCGGACCCTCGACGTCACCGACGCCGCCTCCATCGGGGCCGGCATCAACGGGGTGGTAGCCGACCACGGCGGTCTCGACGCCCTGGTCAACAACGCCGGGGCCGGCTACGTGGGCACCATCGAGCACGTGTCCATGGAGGACATGCGCAAGGTGATGGAGGTCAACTACTTCGGGGTGGTGGCCATGACCAAGGCGGCCATGCCCCACCTGCGGGCATCGGGTGGGCGGGTCATCACCGTGTCCAGCGTGGGCGGCGCAGTGGGTCAGCCGTTCAACGAGGCCTACTGCGCGGCCAAGTTCGCCGTGGAGGGGTTCCTCGAGAGCCTGGCCCCGGTGGCCGGGACGGTGGGCGTCGGGGTGTCGATCGTGGAGCCGGGCCCGGTCACCACCGAGTTCGTCAATAACGTGGGCGTGGACATCGGGGCCCTGTTCGAGGCGGCCGGACCCTACCTGCCCGCCCTGCAGGCCTACCTGAACCGCGTGATGGCCGAGTTCGGTTCCGACGCCGCCCAGACGGCCGAAAAGGTGGCCGAGGTCATCCTGGGTGTGCTCCAGTCCGAGCGGCCCGCCCTGCGGGTGCAGACCGGGCCGTGGGCCGAGGCCTTCGTGGCCGCCAAGGTCAGCGATCTCGACGGATCGGCCGTCTTGGGCGAGACCAGTACCTGGGTGGTCTGAACCGCTGACCGGACCGCCCCTGCTCACCCGTCCTGGCCGGGGCGAGCAGGTGGGACCCATCGTCGCCATGTCCGGTCACCCCGCCGACCGGGCGCACGAGGCCCGGGTCGGCGAACCAGGGTCGGAGGCGAAGGCGAGCGGGAGGCAGGTCTCCGTAGACGAGCACCCCCTCGCCCGGGGCGATGCGCCGGAGGGAGTCGGGTGGCGCCAGCCGCCGGATGGACGGTGAGTGGGTGGTGCTCGGGCTGCTCCGTCCACCCCGGGTGGTGGCGGGCAGGAGCACCTCTTCCTCGCCGATGAGGTGGCTGGCGTAGTCCAAGGTGGACGGGTCGGAGATGCCCGACAGGAACAGCTTGGCCCGATGGTTGTTCACCACGGTGGTGGCCCTCGGGCCGTAGCGCGCCGTGATCTGGGCCAGGTCGTGCCAGACGGTCACCAGCTGGACACCGTGGCCGGCAGCCGTGGCCGCCAGCGCGTCCAGGTCGGCCAAGGGGGCGATGTTGGCCGCCTCGTCGAGGACGAGCAGCAACGGTGGGTCGAGGGGCCGATGGGTGAGCGACACCCGGTCGTAGGCGTACTCGAGCACCTGGCGGACCACCGAGACGAACAGTGGGGTGAGCCTCCTCTGGTCGTGGGCCGGGGAGCAGAGATAGAGGGTATTGCTCCCGGCCACCAGGCGGGCCGGATCGATGGCCGACGGCGTTCCACCCCACGACGTTGTCGGGTGGAGGTCGGCGAACGGCTCCAGGATGGTCTCGACCGTGGTGTAGACGGAGCTCCGCTGGCGCTCCTCTTTGCCGAAGGTCGACCAGGCGGCGTGGAGGGCCTCGGGGACACCGGCCGCTCCGAGCAGGTCGAGTACCTCGGACTCCTCGTGGGTGTCCACCCACCGGATGACGTCGCCCATGTCCCGGCCGCCGAACGCCGCCGCGAACAGCAGAGGGGCGAGCATCTTGGCCGCCGTGGCGAACCAGAAGTCACCGTCGCTCATGGTGCCGACCGAGGATTTGGCCACCTCGGTGAGGGCCGCTGCCGACCGGCGGGCCGCCGGCCACGTCCGCGACGAGGCCAGCGGTGACCACTCCGCCGACTCCATGCCGGTGGACCCCGACGGGTCGAAGCACTGGACCTCACCACAGGAGCGCCGGTGTTCGATGGTGTGGTCGATCAGGTCGGTCTTCACGCTGGCCGCCACCACCGGCCCGTGCCACTCGAGCAGGGCCGGCACGGCGAAGCCCGACGTCTTGTAGGACTGCGTGGGCCCGAATACGATGACCGACTGGGCCCGCTCCGCCGCCACCAGGTGCCGGCCGGCCCGTCCCAGCACCAGGCGCCCGGGGGTCACCCCGGTGTCGCCGGTCCGCAGAATCAGCGGGCGGAGATCCGCCGCGCTGGCCCACCGTGCCGCGCTCGACAACGGCCTAATCGACCGCCTGGTCGACCCTGGGCCCGGGCCGGGCCTTCCGGAGCCCGGTCCCGCCCAGCCCCGTTCGCCCCACGGACCCGAGCGTGGCCGGGCACCGGACGTGGGCCCCGGGCAGGGTGGCACCCGACGCCCGGGAGGGGGCAGGAACGAGCGTCGGGTGCCGAAGCGGGAGCCACCGGAGGTGAGGCGACCCCAAGGGAAGTGATCGGAGCCGAGCACGCCGGCCCCTACGAAGGCCGTCACCCCGATCACCGAGGTGACGATATCGGCCGGACTCACCGGGACGGTTCGAGGTCATCGGGCGGCCAACGGACGGTGGCCCGGGACGAATGCATCGGTCCGACGGAGTCCGACACCTCGTCCGGGTCGTCCGGCTCGTCCGGCTCGTCCAGAGCCCCCGGTCCGCCGGTGCCATACTCGGCCATGGCCTGGTCGGTGTCGGTCAGCCACTCCTCCCCCGAGGCCAGCCGGTGCTCGACCAGGAACGATCGTCGGCCCACCTTCCACAGGGCCATGCCCCGGCGCAGCTGGGTGACCAGCTCAGCCTCGGTGTCGGTCAGACCCAGGAGCTCGCCGGTGCGGGCCACCTCCCCGGGGGACTGGGCGTAGACCACCCGGGTCTCCGAGTCGGCCAGTAGTCCCTCCGCCAGACTGACCTGCTCCGAACCCTCGGTGCCCACCGACCGGAGATCGGACAGTCGGTGGAGGACGGCCATGTTGGCCACACCGTTGGCCCTCGACAGCTTCCAGGACGTCTGGAGCCACCGGGCCACCCCGAGGTTGGACAAGATGGCCCACGCCTCGTCCACCACCACGATGATCCGGTTGCGGTGCCGGGCCCTCACCGCGCTCTGGAGCCACGCCGCCGCGCAGGCCATGAGCACTCCGAGGGCCGGTGAGTGGTACACCGCCGAGAGGTCCAGGACCACCAGCGGACCGTCCAGACGCAAGCCCGGCGTGGTGGGCCCGTCGAACATCCCGCACAGGTCGCCGTGGACCAGCCGCCGGAGCTCGAGGGCCACGTCCCGGCCGTCCTCCAACAGCTCGGCGCGGGAGGTCCGGATGGCCAGCGAGGCGTCGAAGCCCGGATCGAGGAGGGCCTCGACCACGTGGGGAAGGGTGGGGGCCGGCATCCGGGCCTGTTGGGCCCGGTGGGTGGCCTCGCCCAGGGCGGCATCGACGGCCGCCCGTTCGCGGGGGAGGAGGTCACGCCCCAGGCAGGCCACGGCCAACGAGGAGGTCAGGACCACCCGTCGACGACGCGACCCTTCCCCGGAGAGGGGACCCGATCCGCCCACCTCCTCGTCGGTGTCGAGCGGATTGAGCCGGACCGATCCTCCGGGCCGCAGAGCCACCGGCTGTACGCCCCAGGCCCGGGCCAGTGGTCCGTACTCGCCCTTGGGGTCCACCACCCAGGCGTGTCGGCCGAACACGGCCTGGCGCCACAGGTAGGACTTCACGAACGAGCTCTTGCCCCGACCGATCTGGCCGATGACCACGGCGTTGGGATTGGTGACCACTCCCTGGCGGTAGAGGACGAAAGGGTCGTAGACGAACGACCCGCCCAGTACGTCCCGGCCGATGAGGACCCCTTCGTGCCCGAGCCCGGCCTCACTGACCAGGGGATAGGCGGCGCACAGGTGCCGGGTGGTGGCCACGTGGGCCGGGACCCGGGGGGCCGGGCGGCTCACGACAGCCCCCGCCCCAGGGGAAGGCCGCAGGTGAAGGCGGCATCCTGCTCACCGAAGAGCAGTCGGAGCTCGATCCGCGCCTGGCCGGCGGCCTGCTCCAGCGCGGACCGTGCGTCATCGAGCTCCGGACGGGAGTCGGCCGTGAGGGTCACGTAGCCCGAGAAGCGGTACTGGGCGTGACCGTCGGCCAACTCGGTGTCCCGGTCCTCGACGCCCTCTTTCTCGCGAGTCTGGCGGGCGGTGACCAGGAACCCACCTCGTCGTCGGAGCTCGCCATCGGCGATGTCGGCCGTGCGGGCCTGGGCCACCTGCCTGGCGGCGCGACTGGGACTGACCGGCTCCATGACCATGGCCACCGAACGGCGGAGGGTGGAGAAGAGGACCGGACCCAGAAAGTCGGGGGTGACGTCGACCCGGGGCCACTCGGCGATCCAGTAGGTGGCGTGCCAGGTGGCGTCGGTGTGCACCGCGTCCCAGTGCGGCTCGACGGCCATCGGCCAGGGCCAGGGGGTTCCGGACCTTCCCCGGCCACGGTGGTGTCGGTCCTCTCCTTCGTCGGGATCGTTCGGCTGGTGCCGGTCGGGACCGACGGTCGGCGCATAGGCCTCACCGATGACCCGGGCCAGGGCGCCGGGGCCGAGGACGCCCTCCACCGAGATGTCGGCCCCGTCCAGAGCCCGGTGGAGGGCGAGTACCTCGCGGGTGAGCACGGCCCCGACGCCGGCCGGACCGCGGCCGGCAGACCGGATCGAACGCGCCGAGCGCGACGTGTGGATGGAGAGGGCCAACAGCACCTGGTGCCGACGGGTGACCGGGGAGGACTCGTCGACCAGGGCGCAGTAGGACCGGCCGGCCGGGGAGTCAGGCCCAAGGACGGCGTGGGTCGCCCAGTGGTTCCGTACCGAGCTGCCGTCGTCGGGCAGGCAGGACTCGATCCACTGGATCCGGTGGACGTCCGAGCCCTCGCGGGCCATGGCCGACAGCACCCGGGCCCAGGCGGCGATCCGCGCGTCCTGGTCGGTCGGGCCCAACAGGGCGAAGCTGTGGCCCCGCACGGCCAGCACCGCGGTGGCGGTGCGGGACGGTCCGTCCATCACCACACCGACTTCGGTGGGTGAGGTCGGGGGCCCGAAGGGGAGGCCCTCGAGACGCAGGCCGGCGAAGACCGACCCCCTCGTCCCGGCGAGCAGAGGAGTGGGAGCCGGACCTACCGAGTAGCCGTCGGGATCGGATCGGGTCGGGTGGAGCCGGACTCGGTGGCCCCGACGAGGAACGGGTGCGAACTGTCGGCCCCCGCCCGACACCCGCGACCCGAGCCAGCGCACGGCCAGCGGCAACCACTGTTCGCCGGTTCGGCCGAGGACGGGCCAGAACGAAAAGGCCACCCCGACCCCCACGGCGACCAGGGCGACCAGTACCCCGACCACGGAGGGAGTCGACCGCAGGGCCACGACGCCCACCACCAGGCTGGCGGCCACGGTGGCGATCTGGCCTCCCCTCCAGCCGGCGATCACACCGCGCCGCTCCAGGGGCGAGAAGCGGTACCGGACCCGGTCAGGGCCGACCCCGCCCTCAGCCACCGGTGGGGCCCTGGCCGCCCGGTAGGTCCCGTCGGGCCATCGGCTTGGTCACCAGCTTGATGCCGAGCCGGTCCCGACCCAGGTAGTCGTCCCAGAGGGCCCCGGACTGCCTCGGCAACGGCTTCAGCTCCGTGGGGTCCGGGGGAGCGGTCGCTCCCGGGCCACCGCCGTCCCCTTCCCGATCCCGGCGAACGAGGCCGTTGGCCACGGCGGTGGCCCCGGGATGGACGTCGTGCAGGGGGATCCCGTGACCGGGAGGATCCATGGTGCCGACTCCGGTGGTCTCCACCGACGACGGCCCGAGGTCCGGTCCGCCTCCCGACGACCCACGGCCACCACCACCGCCGCCACCCGGGACTCCGCCGCCGCTCACTCCGCGACGACTTCCGCCTCCGCCGCCCCCACCGCCGCTGCCCATCGACCCACCCAAGGCGCCGCCGGCCATGGCCGCACCCTGGGAGGCGAAGGCCCCGGCGGCGGTCATCCGCATGGCCGTCTGGGCCAGGCCGCGCACGGGGATGGTGGCCGACTGACGGGCGCGGTGGCCGAGGCCCTCGAGATGGCCCACCGCCCCGGCCTCCACGAACGGGAGCAGTCGGAAGAGGGCCCACGGGGAGAGCGCCGACAACAGGAGTAGGGCTGCACCACCGAGCACCGCGGAGAAGCCGCCTTCCCCACCGGAGCCGGGCGACGCCCCGCTGGGTGTCGATCCCGCGCCACCGGCCAGGGCACCGGCCGCCAAGCTCAGGACCGAGACGATCACGAACTTCCCCAAGATCAGGGCCACCAGGGTGTCGACGAGGCGCCGACTCCAGTGGGCGATGGCCGGCCAGGCCAGGCTGGCCAGGGCCAGGGGGAGGAAGAGCACGGCGACGTAGACGGCGGCGGCCCGGATGAGGAGCTCGATCCACACCAGCACCGCCCCGACCACCACAGCCAGGGACCCGAGGAAGAGCACGAAGCCCGGGGTCGACGGCTGTCCGGCCGCAGAGACCGGCGAGAGACCGGTGATCACCGACGTCATGAAGTGGCCCGTGTCGAGCCCGGCACCGTGGGCCACCGCCGTGCTCATGGCGTCGGTCACCGAGATCCCCAGTTGGACCAGTTTGACGGCCACCGCGGTCAGCAGGATGGCCAGGGGGACGTTCACCAGCACGGAGCGCAGCAGCGAGGAGAGGCTCTGCCGGAAGACGGACTGCATGATCCCGAGCAGCAGGAGGGGCACGATGACCACCGCGGCCAGCCCGGCCATGGTTCCGTAGTGAGCACCGAACCATGAGGCGCCCAGGTCGATGCCGGTGGTGTCGCCGATCACCGACCCGATCTGGGCCAGCAGCCAGGAGGCGCCTTCGGCCACCCAGGAGCCGAGGTCGCCGAGCACACTGCTGACTCCCGCCCCGGCCACCTGGGAGGCCGCCGCACCAGCGGCGCCGGACACGGTCGAGACCACCTGGCACACCGGACCCAGCCCCGTAGCGGTCAGGGCGGCGGCGGCGGCCGGACAGCCCGCGCCGGGGAGCCCGGGGATGGTGGCGAGGGCACTCACCGTCAGTGGACGCCGGATCCGGCGTTGTAGAAGAAGGAGACGATTCCGGGGCCCGCCCCGATGAGCAGGGCGGCAAATCCCGAGATGAGGACGGCTCGCCGCCCCACGAACGTCTGCTGGTAGTTCTGACCGTGCGAGCCGAGGGCCCAGGCCGCCGCGCCGATGACCAGGCCGACGAGGGCCAGGGCCAGGGCCCAGAACTGCAGGCCGTCCATCAGCTTCTGGAGGAGGTCACCCCCCGGGAGCTGACTGGACTCGGGTGTCATGGTCGGGATGTCGGCCAGCAGGCCGGTGAGAGCCCGATGGGCTGTCATGGCCACGGCACCCACGCCCTCGGGAACGTGGGCCGCCGGGAAGGTTCGGAGGGCGGGGAGCAGTGCGGGGAGGAGGTCGGCGGGCATGCGCTCAGCGTACGGATCCTTTTGACACTTTTCAATACTTTTTATGTTATTTCATAAGTTTTCCTACAGCGTTCTACGCATGCCCACGAATTGGGCGACGGCCTGCCATGCTTAGGCAGTGAAGCCGTACGTCATCGGGTACATCGTCGTTGGCGTTGTAGCCGTCCTGGCCGTGATCATCGCCGCCCGTCTGGGTCGGCGGGCCGGTCGCCGTGCCCTCCAGCAGCGGCTGGTGGCCCTGTCCAACCGGCTCGGCGTGGAGCCCCCTGACGAGGGCGGGATCGAGCCGATCCTCGGCCACCTCGAGAAGGTCACCGGGGAGGCCGCCGAGGCGGTGACCGAGTCCAGCTCGGACGCCATCCGACTGCGTCGGGCGCTCGACACCCTTCCCCAGGGGGTCATCGTGTGCGACGAGAACGGCGACATCGCCTTCCAGAACGCCCGGGCCACCGGCCTGATGAACAACCGCCACGGGGACGCCCTGGCTGCCCAGGCGGTCACCGAGCTCCTCGAGAACGCCTGGACCGACGGGTCGGCCGAGCGCACTCTCGACCTCTACGGCCCGCCCCGACAGACCCTCACCGTGCGGACCCGCCTGATCGACGACGGCCGACGGCCCCTCGGGGTGATCGCCATCATCGAGGACGTGTCCGACCGCCGTCGCCTGGAAGAGGTACGCCGCGACTTCGTGGCCAATGTCAGCCACGAGCTCAAGACCCCGATCGGTGCCCTCGGGCTGCTGGCCGAGACCCTCACCGTCGAGCCCGATCCCGAGGTGGCCCAACGCCTGGCCTCGCGCATCCACACCGAGGCCTTCCGGGTCAGCCGCATCATCGACGATCTGCTCGACCTCAGCCGGATCGAATCGGAGGAGGCTCCTCCTCGCGAACCCATCTACGTGAACCTGGTCATGGCCGAAGCCGTCGAGCGCGTCCGGTCGGCGGCCGAGCAGCGGCGCATTACCATTGAGCTCAATGAGCCCAGTCCCCCGGTTCACGTGCTCGGCGACCGCCGCCAACTCGTCTCGGCCATGCACAGCCTCCTCGAGAACGCCGTGACCTTCTCCTACGCGGACGCCTTCGTGAAGGTCTCGGGCGAGCGGCTCAACGGCGAGGTTCGGCTGTCGGTGACCGACTCCGGGGTCGGGATCCCGGCCCGTGATCTCGACCGCATCTTCGAGCGCTTCTACCGGGTCGACCACGGGCGCAGCCGCGACTCGGGCGGCACCGGCCTGGGGCTCTCCATCGTCCGCCACGTGGCCAGCAACCACCAGGGTCGGGTCGAGGTCGACTCGCGGGAGGGAGAGGGCTCGACGTTCACCCTCATCCTTCCCAGTCCCCCGGAGTACGCCTCGTGAGTGCCAGGACCGACAAGCCCGACAAGGCCGACAATGCGGGAGTCGGGTCGTCGACACCGGCCAGGGCCGACAAGGCCACCGACGGCTCAGCCACCGACCAGAACCTGATCAAGGTGCTGCTGGCCGAGGACGACGAGTCCTTCGTCGAAGCGCTGGTCATCGGCCTGGCCCGCGAGGGCTTCGAGCTGACCGTGGCCCGGGACGGCAACGAGGCCCTCCGCCTGTTCGCCGAGGAGGAGCCCGACCTCGTCCTGTTGGACCTGATGCTGCCCCGACTGTCGGGGATCGACGTCTGCCGGTCTATCCGGGCCCAGTCGTCGGTGCCGATCATCATGGTCACGGCCAAGGGCACCGAGATCGACACGGTGGTGGGCCTCGAGGTCGGAGCGGACGACTACGTGGCCAAGCCCTACCGGCTGCGCGAGTTGGTGGCCCGTATGCGGGCCGTGCTGCGGCGGACCCCGGGCGGCGAAGGGTCGCTCGGAGGGGACGCGCCGGACGGATCCCCGGGCGGCTCCGCCCGGCGCTCCACCGACCGTCGGACCGGCAGCGCGGTGCTCGAGGCCGGGGGAATCCAGATCGACCCCGACCGCCACCTCGTGTTCATCCGCGGCGAGGATGTCCACCTCCGGCGCAAGGAGTTCGAGCTCCTCTCCCTGCTGATGGAGAACGCCGGCCGGCTGCTGACCCGGGACGTGCTGATCGACCGGGTGTGGGGCTCCGACTACTTCGGCGACACCAAGACGCTCGACGTCCACATCAAGCGCCTGCGCACCCACATCGAAGAGGATCCCTCCTCCCCCAAGCTGATCACCACCATCCGGGGCGTCGGCTACCGGTTCGACGCACCTCGCATCTGAGCCGGCCCGTTCCGTGCCGGGCCTAGCCCGCGGCGGGGATGACCGTCTGGCCCCGGAGGTAGGGGGCCAGCACGTCGGGCAGGACCACCGATCCGTCGGCCTGTCGGCCCGTCTCCACCAGGGCAGCCCAGATGCGGGCCCAGGCCAGGGCCGACCCGTTGAGCGTGTGCACCAGCACCGGTCCGCCTCCGCCCGAGGGCCGGTAGCGGATGGTGGCCCGCCGGGACTGGTAGTCGCTGCACCAGCTGACCGAGGAGACCTCCAGCCACATGTCCACTCCCGGGGAGTAGACCTCCAGATCGAAGGTCCGGGCGGCCGAGTTGCCCATGTCCCCCGCGCACAGGTCGAGCACCCGGTACTGGAGACCCAGATCCTGCAGCAACCGCCCGGCCCGGGTCACCATGTCGTCCAACTGGGCCGGGGCCTGTTCGGGGGTCGTGTAGGCGAAGAGCTCCACCTTGTCGAACTCGTGGACCCGGAGGAGGCCGCGGGTGTCGCGGCCGGCCGCCCCGGCCTCGCGGCGGAAGCAGGCGGTGGCGGCGGTGAGCCGGAGCGGGAGGGTCGACTCCTCCAGGATGTCGCCGCGCCACATTGAGGTGAGCGGCACCTCCGCCGTCGGAATGGCCCACAGGTCGTCTCGTTCGAGGTGGTACGCCTCCTCCTCGAACTTGGGCAGGTGGCCGGTGGAGACCATGGTCTCGGTCAGCACCATGGTCGGCGGCCGGACCTCCTCGAAGGCGTCGGCGTGGCTGTCGAGGGCGAAGGCCGACAGCGCCCGGATCAGTCGGGCGCCGAAGCCACGGTAGAGGGGGAACATCGAGCCGGACAGCTTGGCTCCCCGCTCCATGTCCAAGAGGCCCAGCTCGGCGCCGATCTCCCAGTGGGGCACCCGCTGGGCCTCGCCGTAGGTCGGTGTGGTCTCCGGCCACGACCGGACCTCCACGTTGTCGTCGGGCCCGACGCCGTCAGGGGCGTCGGGGGAGGGCAGGTTGGGCAGGTACAGCAGGGCCTCTCGGACCTCGTGCTGGGCGGCCTCGGCCACGGCGTGGAGGGCCCGCTCCTCCTCCCCCAGCTGCCGACTGCGGTCGGTGAGCTGCTCGGCCAGCGCCGTGTCGCCTGATTTGCGGGCCTGGCCTACCTGCTTGGAGAGCACTTTTACCTCGGCCCGATAGTCGTCGCGGTGGCCGATGGCCGCCCGGGCCTGCTGGTCGAGGTCGACCAACCGGTCGAGCTCGGAGGGATCCACCCCCCGACGGGCAAGGGCGGCCTTCACCGACGTCAGGTCGTCTCTCACCAGGCGGATATCGATCATGTCGGGCACAACGGTAGCGTGACCACCCGTGGACCACGCCAACGATCAGACCGGCGAGCCGACGGCTGCGGTCGGCACCCCCGCGGTGGCCTGTAACGAGGTGGTCATCCGGTACGGCAAGACCCTGGCCGTCGACCGCCTCTCCTTCGTGGCCCGCGCCGGCCAGGTGGTGGCCCTGCTGGGCCCGAACGGTGCGGGCAAGACGAGCACGGTGGAGGCCCTGGAGGGGTACCGGCCCATCGAGTCCGGGTCGGCCCGTGTGCTCGGCCTCGATCCCGTGGCCGACCACGGGGCCCTGGTGGCCCGCATCGGCGTGATGCTGCAGAAGGGTGGGGTCTATCCCATGCTCGGGCCGGCCCAGGTCCTGCACCTGTTCGCCCGGTACTACGACGACGCCGAGGACCCGGACCGCCTGCTCGACCTGGTAGGCCTGTCGGCGGTCCGGCGCACCCCGTGGCGACGGCTGTCCGGGGGCGAGCAGCAGCGCCTGGCCCTGGCCCTGGCCCTGGTGGGGAAGCCCCAGGTGGTCTTCCTCGACGAGCCCACGGCCGGCGTCGATCCCGAGGGACGCCTGGTGGTGCGCGACATCATCGCCGCCCAACGGGAGAAGGGCATCTGCGTGATCCTGACCACCCACGAGCTGGCCGAGGCGGAGCGCCTGGCCGACCACGTGGTCATCATCGACCACGGCCGGATACTGGCCGAGGGCTCCCCGGCCGAGTTGGCCTCGGGAACGGCCGACGGGTCCATCCGGTTCTCCACCCGGCCCGGCATCGACACCGTCGGCCTGGCCGCCGACCTCGTCGAGCGCGTGGACGGAGGATCCGCCGGCGCCACCGTCACCGAGGAGCGGCCCGGCGCCTACCGCCTCCTGGCCCCGGCCGGGGTGTCCAGCCCCGCGGTAGTGGCCGCCCTGGCCAGCTGGCTGGCCGAGCGGGACCTGTCCCTCGGCGACCTCCGCACCGGACAGTCCCTCGAGGAGGCCTACCTGTCCATCACCGGTGCCCGCAGCGACGCCCCGGCCCCCGGCGCGGCTCTGTCGGGTCGGCGTCGGTCGCGGGGTCGGTCGGGGCGGCGCTCGCCGGGAGCGCACCGGTGAGGGCACTCAACGCCCAGCTGCGGGCCGAGATCACCATGCTGTTCACCAACGGGGAGACCCTGTTCCTCACGCTGGGTATCCCGGTGGTGTTCCTGCTGTTCTTCTCGGCGGTCCACGTCCTCCCCACCGGGACCCGGCATCCGGTGGACTTCCTGGTCCCGGGGATCCTGGCCCTGGCCGTCATGTCCACGGCCATGACCGCCCTTGGGATCGGCACCGGGTTCGAGCGGGGCTACGGCGTGCTCAAACGGTTGGGCTCCACTCCCCTCGGCCGTCCCCGGCTGCTGGCGGCCAAGATCATCGCCATCATCGCTGTCGAACTGCTCCAGGCCGCCGTGCTGGTGGCGGTGGGCTACGCCCTCGGGTGGAACCCCGGGGGCCCGGGCGGGGCCGAGGCCCTGGTCGGGGCGGCCGTGGGTGCCATGGTGCTCGGGACCGTGGCCTTCGGGGGGATCGGGCTCATTCTGGCCGGGACCCTCAAGCCGCTGGTCAACCTGGCCGTGGTCAACGGGCTCTTCGTGGTGCTGCTGCTCCTCGGCGGCATGCTCATCCCCCTGGGCAAGCTGCCCACCGGCCTGGCCGACATCGCCAAGGTTCTGCCGGCCTCCGCCCTGTCCGATGCCCTCCACGGAGCGCTGGGCCACGGGACCGCGGTGTCGGGCCGCGACTGGTTGGTGCTGGTGGTGTGGGCGGTGGCCGCCCCCTTGGTGGCCGGGCTCACCTTCCGCTGGGAGTGAGCCGGCGTCGGGTGCGGGTGGCCGACGGGTGATTCAGGCTGAGGAACCACCCAGCTTGTGCAGCCACTGATCGAGCTCGGCCTTCGTGACCGCGCCCTGGACACGGCCGACCACCCGGCCCTGGGCGTCGATGAAGAACGTCTGGGGCAGGCCGTAGAGGGCGTACTTTCCACTGGTCACGTTGAAGGTCCGGTCGACGCCCACGGGGTAGGCGATCCCCGACTTCTGCACGAAGGCCAGGGCGTCGGGTGACGGATCGTTGACGTCCACGCCGACGAAGCGCACCGGTGAACCCTGGGCCTGCTGGGCCGCCGCCGTCCGGGCCAACAACGGGGTCTCCTCCTGACACGGGCCGCACCACGAGGCGAAGAAGTTGAGGACCACCGGATGGTGGGTGCTCTTGCCCAAGGCGTGGAGGTCGACGGCGGTGCCGCCGGTGAGCGAGGGCAGCGAGAACCCGGGGGCCTCGCTGCCGATGCCCACCACCGGGCCGGAGGGCCCCGACGAGGACGACGACCCGAGGCCCACGAAGAGGAAGACGGCCAGTGCGGCGGCGATCACACACCCGATGATCAAGGCCCGGAGCTTGTGCGGGCGGCGGCCCCCTGGGTTCGGGGACGAGGTGGCCTCCGGACGGTCCGGATCGGCGGGCGGACCGTTCCCATCAGCCGGTGGAGCAGGGATCGCCGTAGTGTCGGTCCCGGACACGGTCACGGTCAGTGCTTGGTGAAGACGTCGACCGCCATGAGCACGAACAGGAGGGTCAGGTAGGTGATCGAGTAGCTGAACAGCTGCATGGCCGCCTTGGGGGTGGCCCGGACCCACAGGCGGGTCGCCATGGCTACGAACACCACGCCCAGCACCGAGGCGGAGACGATGTAGATCACGCCGAGGTGGCCGACGGCCGCCAGCAGCAGGGACACCGCGACCAGGATCACGCTGTAGAGCAGGATCTCACGGGCCGTCCGCTTGAACGTGGCCACGGCCGGAAGCATGGGCACGTCGGCGGCCTGGTAGTCCTCCTTGTACTTGACGGCCAGCGCCCAGAAGTGGGGGGGCGTCCACACGAAGATGATGGCGAACATGACCACCGGGGTCCACGACAGGCTGTCGGTGACCGCCGCCCAGCCCACCAGCACCGGCACCGCTCCGGCCGCTCCACCGATGACGATGTTCTGGCTGCTCGTGCGCTTCAGCCACAGCGTGTACACGAATACGTAGAACAGGGTGGCCGACACGGCCAGGACGGCCGAGAGCAGGTTGACCCAGGCCCACAGCTCGACGAAGGCCAGGACCTCGAGGGCGATGGCGAAGACCAGGGCGTTGCGGGGGGTGACCGCCCCGGTCACCAACGGCCGCTTGCTGGTGCGGTGCATCAGCTTGTCGATGTCGCGGTCGATGTACATGTTGATGGCGTTGGCCCCGCCGGCGGCCAGCGCCCCACCCAGCAGGGTGGCGGCCATCAACCACACCGGCGGGAGACCCCGCTGGGCCACGATCATGGTGGGCAGCGTGGTGATCAGCAGCAGTTCGATGATGCGCGGCTTGGTCAGCGCCACGTAGGCCCCGAGTCGGGATCCGAGCGAGATTCGGCGGGGCAGGGCCACCGCAGGGAGTGCCATTGGCCAAACTGTAGTGCCAACGCCGTCAGGAGGCACTGACGAGCCGGAGCCCGGGCCGGAGGCCGCCCGTCGAGTGGGGCCCACGCCGATCCCGATCGGGCCGGTACCATACGCAAACGGTGTCCTCCCTGCGTATCGGCCCTCGCCCGTTCCTACTCCTCTGCCGGATCACCCTGGCCACGGTGGTCCTCAACATCGTCACCGGCGCCGCCGTCCGCCTGTCCGACTCGGGGCTCGGCTGCCCCGACTGGCCGACCTGTTCTCAGCATCATCTGACCCCGGTCCTGCGTCTCCACCCGGTGGTGGAGTTCGGTAATCGGGTGGTGGTGTTCGTGCTGGTGGTGGCCTGTTTCGCCACCGCCATCGCCTCGTTCCTGCGCCGCCCAGGCCGGCGGGACCTCCGGTGGCTGTCGGGTGGTCTGGTCCTCGGCGTCATCGGCGAGGCCGTGCTGGGAGCGTTCGTGGTGTACTCCAAGCTCAACGCCTATGTGGTCCTGACCCACTTCATGGTCGGGATGGCCCTGCTGGCCGTGGCCGTCGTCTTGACGTTGCGGGCCGGCCACCGGGCCGGACGGGGGACCCTGACCGTGAGCCGGGGCTCGCTGGGGCTGGCCCGGGCCCTGGTGGGCCTCATCGTGGTGGTGCTGGCCGCCGGAGCGGCCACCACCGGGACCGGCCCCCACGCTGGGGGCAAGGGGGCCAAACGGATCCCCCTCGGGCTCGAGGACATGACCCGCATCCACGCCGAGATCGTCATCGGCGCCGTGCTGGTCCTGTTGGCCCTGCTGTGGGTCCTCTGGAAGACCGATGCCCCCGCCCACGTGCAGGACGCCGGCCGGGTGCTGCTGGCCGTCATGGTCGTCCAGGGGATGATCGGCTACACCCAGTTCTTCACCCATCTGCCCCCGGTGCTGGTGGGCGTCCACGTGTTCGGGGCCTCGATGGTGTGGGCCATCGCTCTGTGGTTCCACCATGGGCTGTCCGACCACCAGCCTGAGCTCGGGGTGGGGCCCGACCCGATGTCGCACGGATCGGTGGCGGAGGCGCCGGGCATCCCGGCACCGGACCTGACCCCGTCCCCGGCATCCCCGGTGTCCGGTCGCGATGTCTTCCGGGAGCCGGTGTGAGCCCGGCCGCGGCGACTACGGCGCTCCTGGCGGCCCGGTCCGGATCCGGGGTCCCGGCTGATGTCGGAGTCCCGACCCCGCGGATGAAGTCCGCGCCGGTGGAGGTGGAGCCGACCGTCGAGGAGATCACCGACTTCGACGAGTTGCTCGACACCGACAAGCCGTGGCTGGTGATCGTGTGGAACGACCCGATCAACCTCATGTCGTTCGTGACGTTCGTCTTCCAGAAGCTGTTCGGGTACTCGAAGGAGAAGGCCACCTCGTTGATGTTGGATGTCCACCACAAAGGCCGGGCCGTGGTGTCATCGGGAACCCGTGAGCGCGCCGAGCTGGATGTCTACCGGCTCCACGAGCACGGGCTGTGGGCCACCATGGAGCCCTCTACGTGAGCGCACCTATCCGCCGCCGGCGGGATGGGCGGTACGCGGTGAAGCTGGACGCCAGTGTGCGGGCGGTGCTGGTGACCATGGCCGAGCAGCTCTCCCCGATCATCAGCCCCGACGAGCCGATGACCCGACGGCTGTTCCCGCCGGCCTACGCCGGTGAGAACGAGCAGGGCAAGGAGGCCGACTACCGGACGCTGGTCGACAACGCCCTGATCAACCACCACCGGGAGGCCTTCGCGGTGATGGCCGCCACGGCCCAGGCCGACATCCTGACCGAACCCGAACTGAACGCCTGGCTGTCGGCCGTCGGGTCGCTGCGCCTCGTCCTCGGGACGCGCCTCGACGTGAGCGAGGACATGGAGGCCCCCGATCCCGAAGAGCCCACCGCCCCCGAGTACGCCCTCTACGAGCTGCTGGGCCAGCTCCAGTACTTGATGATCGACGTCCTGGCCGCTGGACTCCCGGATGAGGGACGTCCGGCCGGGGCCTTGTGAGCCGCCGGCAGGGCGGCGGCGGCTCCCCCGGCAGCGTACGGCTGAGCGGACGGGTCCCGGAGGAACACCCTGATCCCTCTGCTAATCTCCAAAAGCCCTGATCGGGTGTAGAGCCCCCATCGTCTAGCGGCCTAGGACGCCGCCCTTTCAAGGCGGTAACACGGGTTCGAATCCCGTTGGGGGTGCGTTATTCCCCAGCGCCAGTGCTGGTTGGGGACCTGTGGTGCAGTTTGGAGTGCACGCCGCCCTGTCAAGGCGGAGGTCGCGGGTTCAAATCCCGTCAGGTCCGCCACCTCGGTTCGCCGAGGCGAGGTCGGGTAGCTCAGTTGGTAGAGCGCGCGCCTGAAAAGCGTGAGGTCACCGGATCGACGCCGGTCCCGACCACCAGGAAGGTGCAGCCTGCGGTGCACCAATCTCCGGTGCGACTTCCTGGGTGGCCGGATCCCGTGCCCTCTGCGTCTCCGGAACCACAGGGGGCGAGGTTCTGCGCAGTGGAATCTCGGTGCTCCCGTCCACCGGCGCTCCCTCTGGGCAACCTGTCCGCTGCCGGTTGGGCGACAGCCGACGTACACACGTCCGACCTACACCCCTTGGTAGCTGATCTCGACGTTGACCGTTCGCGTCATTCCGGCCGTGGCGGCAAAGACCACCGGCTTGCCGGTGAACACCTTCGTGTTGCTGTCGTTGTTGTAGTACGCAGCCACCCTCCATGTCCCGGGAGCCAGGTCGATCAGGTACGAGGACCCAGGTCCGATTCCTTCGTTGGCCTCTTGGCCGTCCCGACAGCCGACCTGGAAGCTCACCTCGCTCGGACAGGCTTGGACGCCCATGTAGGCAAGCGATCCAAAGTTCGTCGGTGCGCCCCTCAACCTCACGTTGCCCTGCACGGCCGGAACCTCATACGCAACGGTCACGTTCTGGATCACGGCCTTCCCGGGCTGGGCTGGAATGGTGACCCCCCTGCCGAGAATCATCTGACCGTTGAGGGTGTAGTAGTAGACGCCAACGTCCCACGTCCTGGCGGGGACGCGGGCGCTGAACCTACCGGTTGACTGGTTGGTGTTGGGACTCCTCTGTCCCTGGCAATCCAGAGTGAACTGGCCCTGGGCCGGATACATCTGCACGTAGTAGTTGGAAGGTGACCATCCGGGGGGGGTGCACCGGTAATGGTGGCGATTCCCGAAATCGTCTCGCCCTTCGATGTGGGCGCGGCTCCGGCCGCAGCCATCCACGGGCCAAGCCCGACCAGGACACTGAGGATCAGCGTGAACCCTGCCACCTCTGTGGCTCCGCGTCGCCGCTCATGGTCCGGATCTTCCGCCCCTCGTTCCTTCACCGGCGAACCGTCAGTATTGTCCGTTGCGCAGACCGATGCTCGGCGTTGGGCGCCATTGGCGAAGGCGGCGGGTTCAGTGCCGGGCGGACTCCATGCCAACCCAGGCGAGCGGACCTCAAGGGTTCCTTCGAGCCGACCGATCATGAGGGGGTAGCACTAGACGAGACCCAACCCCTGGGTGCGTCCGGGTGTGGCACCTGGCGAGGGGAGAGAACGCCCATGGCGGACGATCAGAAGACCATCCTCACCGCTTCGATGGTGTTGACGCTCGACGAGGCGGACACCCGGGCGACGGCCATCGCCATCGATGACGGCTCAGGCAGGATCCTGGCCGTGGGGTCGCTGGAGGAGTGCCAGGCCGCTGCGCCCGGCGCCACGGTCATCGACCTCGGCTCCCACGTCCTGGCGCCGGGATTCGTCGACGCCCACAGCCACCCCTTCCTCTCCGGGGTGGTGACCCAGGAGCCGGCCCACTGGATCGCTCCCTACGTGGGCTTCCCGACCTGGGCCGACGTCACTGCCTACTTCAAGAAGACCGACCAGGAGACCCCCGGCCACGACCCCGTGCTCTTCAACGGCCTCGACCGGATGCTGCAAGGCGCCCCAGTCCCCACCGCCCAGGTCCTGGACGAGTACTTCCCCTCCCGCCCGGCGGTCGTCCTGGACAACTCCGGGCACCTGGCCTACTTCAACACCGCAGTGATCACGAAGAACGGTTGGGAGGCGGCGCCTCCGGACGATCCGGTGGGCGGGTCCTACGGGCGGGACCAGCACGGCCGCCTCACCGGTTTGGCTTTCGAACTCCCGGCCGTGCTGGGGGCCGCCGGTGCCGTGCTGGCCGAGGTGGTCTCCCACCCGCTGCATTCGGCGGCCAAGTGGTACGCCCTCATGGCCGGGCACGGCGTGACCATGA
The DNA here is from genome assembly GCA_038210245.1 of Acidimicrobiales bacterium. GTDB lineage: Bacteria > Actinomycetota > Acidimicrobiia > Acidimicrobiales > RAAP-2 > Bog-756. Next base: position 89,998 of record JBBQWW010000002.1, on the reverse strand, counting down.
CCTCGGAGCACACCTACGACACGATGCACCTGGCCGGATACGAGGCGCTGGCCAGCCAGCCGGACTGCCCGATCCGCGTCGGGCTCTACCACATGTCCACGGGCGACAATCCGGGCCAGACCGTCGACTCCCCCGTCCCGGCCATGCTCTGGAAGCAAGGGGTCAAGCTCTGGGCCGACGGTTCCCCCTGGATCGGCAACGCCGCCATCAGCTTCCCCTACGTGGAGAGCGAGACGGTGAAGGCGGCGGAGATCCCGGTCGGGCCCATGGGTGAGAAGAACATGAACTACACCCGGTCCGAGCTCGACGCCACCCTCGATCAGTATGCCGACCAGGGTTGGCAGCTGGCGTTCCACTGCAACGGCGACGTCGGCCTCGACGTGGTCCTCGACTGCTACGAGGCCGGTCTCGAGCGCCACGGGCTGATCGGCACTGATCATCGCTGGCGGGTCGAGCACTGCGGCGCCGGGCGCGGTGACCAGTTCGAGCGGGCCGCCCAGCTGGGCGTGACCATCTCCCTCGGGCCCTTCCAGTTCATCTACTGGGGGGACCTCCTCGACGGCGAGCTGTTCGCCCCGGAGATCGGCTCGCAGTGGCAGCGGTTCGCCGATGCCTGGCAGGCCGGCGTGCAACCCTCGTTCCACAACGACGGTGCCGTCAGCCCACCCATCCCCCTCCTGAACATCCAGGCCGCCGTCACCCGGACGACCCCGAGTGGTCATGCCCACGGCGTGCATCAGGCCCTGACCATCGACCAGGCCCTCCGGGCGCAGACCATCAACGGCGCCCGGCAGCTGGGACGAGACCACGACCTGGGCACTCTCGAGGTCGGGAAGCTCGCCGACCTGGTCGAGCTCTCGGCTGATCCCACCGCGGTAGACCCGCACCAGCTGACCTCCGCCGTCAAGGTTCGGGGCACGTGGCGGGCCGGCCACAGGATCGACCACGCCGCGTTCGCCAGGGAGGTCGGGAAGCTCGACCCGACACCCCACCGCCACCTGGCCACCTCGGCCCAGTACCGGTGCTGCTGAGCGATTTCGACCACCCTCGGGGGCCCACATCATGATCGCCCACCACCTCGGGCGGCGCCCGCCAATCATCCCGTCCACACCTCGCCGACCGTCGAGGCATCCTGGGCGCCGCGAGCTGCACCGAGGTCGATGGCCCGAGCCAGCTCCTTCGGGTCCATGAAGTCGATGCCGTCGGGCGGATTGGCACAGATCAGGCTCACCTGAGCGCCCGCCCGCTTGAGGGCCTCGGCCTCGCCACGGGACGTGCCGGGGTGGATCCGCTCGGCAAACCCGAAGGGCGATGTGCGCTCCGGGCCGCCGGGCTCAAGGCACAGCATCGAGAAGATGAGGGCCCGCTTGACTCCGGAAAGGACGTCAGCATGGGTGCTCGAGACGCTCACACCGCCGTCCATGCAGTAGCGATCATGGATCCAGGTCGGTCCATTGACGCCGGGCAGGGACGAGCTGGCGGCACAGGCCACGGCGAGGTCGATGCCGTCAGCCTTGGAGAGGACCACCAACTCACCAGTGAAACTGTCCACCACAGTGACGTGGTGAACCTCGGGCCAGTCGATGCCGCCGAGTAGGGCCTCGAGGCTCCTGATGTACCCATCCACCGGAGCGTTCTGGGCGGCCATGGCCGTCCGGCCGATCTCACGGATCACCGCCGGTGCCGTCGAGGTGGCGTCGGCGAGTTTCGCCATGGCCCGCTCCTGGGACGGGTGGCCCTCGTCGGTGACGACCATCTTCGCCAGCACGGCCGGTTGCGCAGCCAACTGCTCGAAGGCCATGTTGGCCTCAACGAAGGTTCCCGCCGCCAGGAATGCGCCGGCCAGACTCCCCGCCGAGGTACCCACGGTGAGGTCGGCGTTGGACACATCGAGCCCCTGGTCCTTGAGGGCGGACAGGTACGCCAGGGTCCACACGGTGAACCACTCGCCACCACCCCCGAAAGCGATCCCGCGCTCCTTGCCCGCACCTCGTGCTGCCTTCGCCTTGCTCATGGTCTCTCCTTGTCTCGTGGGCCCTCGATGTCGAGGTGCCGGTACCGAGATGTCCGGGTGGTTCGGGCACCAACCCCACGGCCTCGGCGGGAGGGCCTCCAGGGTGCCCAGCTTCAACATCGACCAGACCGTGGGCAACGACGCGGTGGGAGGGTCGGAGAGGAGGGCGGTCCCATCGGTACCTCGCCACCCATCCGTGCCCCGTCGATCGCCCGGGTGGATGCCTGACGAGCGTTTCCCTCAACAGCCACCCGCCACGGCGCGCAGCTCGGCCATGGCATCCCGCATGACGGCATCGAGGGCCCGGTCGTCAGTCCCGCTCGCCCATCGTTCCACGGCCACCCGGAACACCGTCATGCCGGCGTCGGCGGCCAGGCTGGCCTGGGGTTCGCCGACGCCTCGGTCGCGGAGGACCGTGGCCACCGACTCGGCATAGTCGGCCAGTTTGGCCAACTCCCGCTCCCGCAGCTCGGGGTTGGCGACGATCACCGCGTGACGCTGGCGGGACAGGTCCCGGCGGAACTCACCGAGCATGTCGGAGGCGGCGGCGAGTCCACCGCCCACCGCGTCGAGCGGCCCGTCGGTCGGGGGCGCCCCGGCCACGCCGGCCACGATCCGCTCCTGCAGCAGCGCCGATCCGCCGAACAGCACCTCCCGCTTGTCGGCGAAGTGCCGGAAGAAGGTGCGCTCGGTCAGTCCCGCCCGGGCGGCGATCTGGGCGGCGGTGGTCTGGTCGAACCCGTGCTCCGAATAGAGAGCCAGTGCCGCCTCCTGTAGCCGCCCACGACTGTCCGGCTGCCATCGGCCCATGGCCACCATCCTAGGCGTTGACAGTTACTGACATCATGGATAGGTTGATAGCAGTTACTGACATCACTTGCTCCCCGGAGGTACCACCATGAGAGTCTTCGTCACCGGCGCATCGGGCTGGATCGGCTCGGCCGTCGTGCCCGAGCTACTCGAAGCCGGCCACGAGGTGGTCGGTCTGGCCCGCTCCGAGCCATGGGGGCGGCCCTGGCCGACTCCGACCGGCCCTTCGTGCTCGCTTCGGGTCTGCTCGGGATGAGTCTCGGTCGGGTGGCGACCGAGAGCGACGGGCTCGTGCCCAGCGCCGAGCTCCGGGCCAATCCGGCCGGGCGTCGTGCGGCCACCGCCCTGCTCACGTTGTCCCTGAGAGGCATCGGCGTCCGCTCGTCCGTGCTGCGCCTACCCCCGACGGTCCACGGCGACGGTGACAACGGATTCATGGCCACCTTCGTCACCATCGCCCGCCAGCGGGGGGTGGTCGCCTACGTGGGTGACGGCACCAACCGCTGGCCGGCGGTCCACCGAGCCGACGCCGCCCGCCTGGCCCGCCTGGCCGTCGAGGCCGCCCCGGCCGGCTCGGTGCTGCACGCGGTGGCCGACGAAGGCGTCCCCTTTCGCCAGATCGCCGAGGTCATGGGCCGACACCTCGACCTACCGGCGGTATCCGTGTCCCCTGCTGAGGCTCTCGATCACTTCGCCCACCTGGGTCACTTCGTCGGGGTGGACAACCCGGCCTCGGCCACCGTCACCCGGGAGCTGTTGGCCTGGGAGCCGACCGGGCCCGGCCTCATCGATGACCTCGGGCAGGACCACTACTACCGCTGAGCGGTCGCGGGGCCCCCGCCGTCAGTCGGAGCGCTGCCCGGCTCGGGGAGCCGGGCGACCTCCCGGCGGAGGATGGCGAGCATCTCAGCCTCCCCGATGCCCAGTTCGCGCATCCGCGCCACGAACTCGCCGGCCTCGAGGGCGGCCTGCTGACGGGCCCCCGACGGCTCTCCGGCCACAAAGCTGCCGTGACGACCGTCGGTTCTTACCAGTCCTTCCCGCTCCAGCTGCCGGTAGGCGCGGGCCACGGTGTTGACGGCCAGGCCGAGCGCCGATGCCAACGACCGGACCGTGGGGAGACGGACGGCCGGCGGCAGGTCCCGGGACTCGATGGCCACCGCGATCTGGGCCCGGACCTGTTCGAAGGGTGGGACGCTCGATGCAGGATCCAGCACCACCAGGTCCATGCCCGTTTGTAGCACGGCCTGCGGGAGGGCTCAGTCGCTGACCGTGCGCCCGGTATCGGGTCGCTCCCCGGTGTCCACCAGGGTCTGGGCCACCGACCGGAGCTTCAGGTTCAGGTGCTGCGACGCCTGCCTCAGGATGTCGAAGGCCTGATCCGGAGAGATCCGCTCCCGTTCCATCAGGATGCCCTGGGCCTGCCCGATCATCTCGCGGGTGGCCAGGGCCGCCTGGAGCTGGATGGCCTTACGCTCCTCCTCCTCGTGGGAGTGCGCCGAGGTGAAGGCCAAACCGGCCAGGGCGGCCAGGAGCACCCCCCGACCCCGGTCGATGGCGCCGAAGGCGTTGGGGTAGCGGGCGTACAGATTGAGGGCCCCGGGGGCCCCGTTGAGGACCAACGGCAGGGCCAACAGACTCCGCATCCCCCGGGCCACCGCCCCAGGCCCGAAGACGGGCCAACGGACGTCGTCGCTCAGGTCCTCGGCGTAGACGAGGCTGGAGCCCGACAGGGCGTCGAGACACGGCCCCTCGCCGGCGGTGTGTTGGAGGCCGTCGACCTCGATGACCAGCGGGTCGGTGCACACCGGGGTGGTCACGGCCTCGCCCTGGGCGAGAAAGATGCCGGCGAAGTCGCACCCCTCGATGGTGGTCACGGCCAGGCCCACCACCTGGTCCAACGTCTCTTGGACACTTCCGGCCGAGAACAGGCTCACGGTCTGGGCCACGGTGGCCACCAACTCCAGCGATGGGTCGACCCCAGAGGGTGGGGATGCGTCGTCGCTCATCAGGTCCTCGTTCGTCGTCGGTGGAACCAGCCTCCCACTTGGGACGCCAATACTCAATCAACCAGCAGCCTGCCCCACGCCCGGAGACGCTCGGGAGGCGCCTGGTACGATGGCCCTACCTTCGGCAGCGAGGGTCGGCCGACCCGAAAGCCGAAACCCGTGTCTTCAGACCTTCGCTGGCCCCGTTCTCGAACGTGCGATCTCGGAGTGGCGCTCCGGTGATCTCCCGAGACGACTCCCCCGACATCTCCCTGGAGGTGGTCGGGCCCACCGCGGTCATCACGCTCCGGGGCCAGATCGACAGGTCGGCGGTCGCCGACCTCGGATCCCTCCTCGACCAGGTCGTCGCCAACGGCTATTCGTCGATGGTCCTGGATCTGGCCTCCCTCCACTCCCTGGCCGATCCGGGGACATCCCTCATCGCCGATGCCGCCCGGCGCTTGGCCGATGGGGGCCGCCAGCTGAGCATCCGGTCCCCCTCCACCCCGGTCCAACGGCAGCTGGAGGCCGACGGGCTTGGCGGCTTCATCCGTGACGAGGAGTTCGAGTCGATGACCGGAAAGGCCGTGGGCGACCCTCTCCGCCCGGTCGGGCTCTCCGACACCTCCCAGACCATCTTGCCCCCCCTCCCCCCGGCCGGGGCCAGTGCCCTGCCCACTGACGACGACGTGATCGACGCCGCGCTGCGGCTGGTGGTCGAGCTGGCCCGGGCCACGGTGGGCGGCGCCGACGGTGTGAGCGCGTCCCTGCTCCGCCACGGCCGCTTGACCACGGTGGCAGCCAGCGATCAGACCGTGCTGGACATGGACGCCCAGCAGTACGCCACCGGAGAAGGGCCGTGCATCGACGCCTCCACCCAGGGGCGACGGTTCCACGCCCCCTCCCTCGATGTCGAGCATCGATGGCCCGAGTTCACACCGCGGGCCGAGGCGCTGGGCATCCGGGCCATCCTCTCCTCCCCCCTGGTGGCGTGGGGACTCCCGGTCGGGTCCCTCAACATCTATTCGCACCAACCGGCGGCCTTCGCCCCCGACGATCAGCGTCTGGCCATGAAGTTCGCCACCGAGGCGTCGGCCATCCTCACCGATGCCGGCGTCACCGCCACCGACGATCTGCGGTCCGAGCGGTTTCAGGCGTCTTTGCGCTCCCGCGAGCTCATCGCCCAGGCCCAAGGCGTGCTGATGGAGCGTGACGGCCTCACCGAGGACGCGGCCTTCACCGAACTCCGGGTCCGCTCCCAACAGAGCGGCCAGACCCTCCGGGCCCGGGCCGAAGAGGTCACCGGCTCCACCCGTCCGTCGGCATCGGGGTGGGGGACGGCCGGAGTCGTCGACGGGTCGAGCACGGGGGAGGGGGACCACCGTGGCTGACGAGATTCCCGACCAGTTCGACCGGTTCCGACGGGACGCCGGCCTGACCCGTGGAGAGCTGTGGCTGCGCTACTTCGAGCTGGGCGGGATGAGCTCGGCCTTCCAGATGGAAGCGTTCCTCTACGGTGCCCTCACTCCGAGCAGGCACGACCACGACGTGCTGGCCCACGCCCTCAACGAGCGCTTCGTGGAGCTGGGCGGGAACCATCCGGTGCCCTACGTGGAGGATGTCGAACCGGTCTGAGTGGTCGGGGCCGGGGCCCGGTCCCCCGGCGCGGTCTTGGTACCCTTCCCGACCGGTAGCCCGGAACGAGAGCGAGGCCACGTGAGCACCCAGCCTGACCGACCGATGGTGGAGCCGCTCGACGAACTCGGGTTCTACACCCTGGCCGGCCAAGCCGAGTCGTCACGCGATCTGGTCGACGAGGTGCGCCTGGCCGAACGGCTGGGCCTGGGCTCGGCCTTCATCTCCGAACGCTTCGACAAGAAGGAAGCCGGCGTCCTCTCGGGCGCGGCCGGTGCGGTGAGCGAGCGCCTGTCCATCGTCACCGCCGCCACCAACCACAACACCCGCCACCCCATGATCACCGCCGGGATGGCCCGCACCATGCAGAGCCTCACCGGAGGCCGGTTCGTGCTCGGTCTCGGGCGGGGGATCCCGGTGATCCAGGACACCTACGGCATCGGGCGGGTCACCACCGCCCAGCTCGAGGACTTCGCCGGCCTGATGCGCCGGCTGTTCCGGGGCGAGGCCATCATCGGCCACGACGGCCCGGCCGGCTCGTACCCGGTGCTGTACCTGGCGGCCATGGACGAGGCGCTGCCCCTGGGCCTGGTGGCCTTCGGACCCCACTCGCTGGCGTTGGGCGGGCGCACCTTCGACCGGGTCATCCTGCACACCTTCTTCACCGAGGAGACCACCCGACGGTGCGTGGCCACCGTCAAGGAGTCGGCCGAGCAGGCCGGCCGGGACCCCGATGCCGTGCAGGTGTGGTCCTGCCTGGCCACCATCGGGGATCACATCGACGAGGACCGCCGGCTGATGAAGTCGGTCGGTCGCCTGGCCACCTACCTGCAGGGCTACGGGGACCTGATGGTCCGCACCAACGGTTGGGACCCGGCCGTCCTCGAACGGTTCCGGGCCGACGAGATGGTGGCCGGATTCCTGGGCGGCATCGACTCCAATGCCACCACCGCCCAGCTCGAACATATAGCCACCCTCCTCCCCGACGAGTGGCTGGCTCCCAGCGCCACCGGGACCCCGGAGCGGTGCGCCGAGGCCGTCCGCGGCCAGCTGGCCATGGGGTGCGACGGGGTGATCATGCACGGGGCCACGCCGAGGGAGCTCGAGCCCATCGTGTCCGCCTACCGCGCCGGCTGAACTGCGCCGGCTGAACGGCGCCGGCTGAACGGCGCCGATTGAACTGCGCCGGCTGCACTGCGCCGGCTGAGCCGAATGTCGGTACCCGCTCCCGATGTGCGGACCTCCCCGGGCTGTCGCCCTCCCGGATCTCCGCCACCCAACGACCACCTTCCGTCGCACGGCCTGGCGCGGCCATGTCCAGTGCTTGTTCGCCGGAATAGATCTGGGACCTTGACAATTGCTACATCGCGATATATCGTTATACAACGTGAGCGGTCGATAGACCGGCTCCACCAGCCTCCGGGGCCGACCGCCGGGCCCGGACCAGAGATTGAAGGAGCACTACCTGATGCATGGACACAAACGATTCGACGAGACCACCACCGGAACCCGACGAGGACCGGGCTTCGCCGGCCACGGGGGCCGATCTGACCGCCTCGGCGGCTCCCCCCGGGGACGGGGCGGCGGCCGGGGACGAGGCCGGGACGATGCCTTCGGCTTCGCGGGCGGACGGCACGGGGGCATGGGCCCGGGCTTCGGCCCTCCGATGTTCGGCCGGGGCCCGAAGCGGGGACGGGGGGACGTCCGGGTGGCCATCCTCGCCCTGCTGGCCGAGGAACCGATGCACGGCTACCAGATCATCAACGAACTGACCGAGCGCAGCGGCGGGGTCTGGCGCCCCAGCCCCGGCTCGGTCTACCCGAACCTCCAGGCCATGGAGGACCAGGGCCTGGTCACGGCGGACAAGGCCGAGGGCCGACGGGTCTTCAGCCTGACCGCCGAGGGTCGGACCGCAGCTGAGGAGGTCGCCGACGGACCAAAACCTTGGGAACGGGCGGCCCGGGGCGCCGACCGTTCACTGGTCGACCTCCGGGGCCTCATGGTCGAGGTCGCCGCGGCCACCATGCAGGTGGGTCGCTCCGGCAGCGAGAACCAGGTGAAGACGGTGGGCGAGATACTGGCCGACACCCGGCGACGCATCTACCTGGTGCTGGCCGACGGTGACGCGGCCACCGAGCAGAGGGGCGAATCGCCCGAGCCCGCCACGGCCCCGACCGAGACCTCCGGGCCGGTCTCCGGCTCATGACCTCGGACCCCGACCGACTGGCCAAGCAGCGCCGGGCCGCCGCCCACCCGGATCGTCCGGGCGAGCGGTGCTCGGCCCCGTCCGGGACCTTGGTGCCGGTCATCGACCATGGCCGGTGCGAGGGAACACGGGACTGCATCGACGTCTGTCCCAACGACGTCTTCGAGGTGCGCCGCATCGACGACACCGACTACCAGGGGCTGGGACGGCTCACCCGGCTGAAGGTGCGGGCCCACGGCATGATGACGGCCTACGCCCCCCATGCCGACGACTGCCGCGCCTGCGGCCTCTGCGTGGTGGCCTGCCCCGAGCAGGCCATCGTCCTGACCCGCCTGGCCTGACCGGCCGGCTCAGGCCCCTTCGTACTCGAATCCGAGATCGGGCGCGGTGAGCAGGGCCCGGAAGGGCAGACCCTCGGCTGCGGCCATGGCGGCCACCGTTCCCCCTCGGTCCACCACCGCCACCAGCAGGATCGGTAGGGCCCCGGCCTCCATGACGGCGTGGGCCGCTTCCAGCAGGGACGTCCCCCGGGTCACCGTGTCCTCGGTGATCACCACCCGGTCCCCCGGATCGAGGGCACCGGCGATCCGGCCACCGCCTCCGTGGTCCTTGGCCTCCTTGCGCACGCTGAAGGCCTTCAGCTTCCGCCCCCGGAGGGCGGCCACGCCGGCGGTCACGAAGGCCACCGGGTCGGCCCCCATGGTCAGCCCCCCGATGGCGTCGGCCTCGTCGGGAAGGACCGACAGCACGCCGTCGGCCACCCACACCATGGCCTCGGGGCGGCACACCGTCTGCTTGGAGTCGATGAACCAGGAGCTCGTGCGACCGGACTTGAGGGTGAAGTCACCCCGCTTGACCGAGTGCTCCAACAGGTGGGCCCGGAGGGCCTCGAACTCGGTCGTCGGCAGGGACCCGCTCATGCCGACACCGCCGGTCCGCCGGGTCCATCCGACGCTTCGGCCCAGAAGCGGGGGCCGGTGAACTCCACCCCGTAGTGACCCTCTTCCACCCGGCCCACCACGGTGGCTTCGACTCCGGCGCCCCGTAAGGCGGCCAACGCGTCATCGGCACTGGCCGGGCCGACCACCACGACCATACCGAGGCCCAGGTTGAACACCCGGGCCATCTCCTCGTCGGTCACACTCCCTTGGCGCCGGATCTCGCTGAAGATGGGCGGCACCGTCCAGGTCCCCCGGTCGATCACGGCGCCCAGGCCCTCATGGGGCAGGGCCCGGGGCACATTCCCCTCGAACCCACCGCCGGTGATGTGGGCCACAGCGTGGACGTCGGCCGCCCCGATGGCCGCCAGCACCGCCGGAGCGTAGAGCACGGACGGTCGCATCAGCTCATCGGCCAGCGTCACCGCGGCCCCGGGCCAGGCCGGGCCGTCGTAGGTCCGGCCGGCCCGCTCCAACAGGACGTGGCGGGCCAGGGTGTAGCCGTTGCAGCGGAGTCCGGGTGAGGCCAGCCCGATCAGCACGTCCCGGGGGCGCACCTTGGCCGGACCCAGGATGTCCTTCCGGTCGACCACGCCCACGGCGAAGCCCACCAGGTCGAACTCACCGGGCTTCATGACCCCGGGGTGCTCGGCCATCTCGCCTCCGAGCAGCGCCGCCCCCACCTGTCGGCACCCGTCGGCCACCCCCGACACCAGCTCGGCCATCTGGGTCGGGTCGACGGCACCCGAAGAGATGTAGTCCAGCACGAAGAGGGGCTCGGCCCCCTGGCACACCAGGTCGTCCACGCACATGGCCACCAGGTCGATCCCGATGGTGTCGTACCGGCCCAGGGCCTGGGCCACCAGGGCTTTGGTCCCGACCCCGTCGGTGCCGGCCACCAGTACCGGCTGGTCGAACCGATGGTGCGGATCGAGCTCGAACAGGCCACCGAAGTCGCCCAGTCCACCGAGGACCTCGGGACGGAGGGTGGCCGCCACCAGGGGCTTGATCAGATCGACGGCCCGCTCGCCGGCCTCGATGTCCACCCCGGCGGCGGCGTAGGTGGCCGGCGTGAGGTGGGTCAGGTGCTGGGTCGGATCCGGGACGGACCCGGTCACGCCGGGGTGCCGGCCACGCCGGAGAGGGAGGAGCCGGCCTCGTCGGGAAGGGCGGCACGCTCCGAGAGCTGCACCGGGACCGGGATCGGGTAGTGGCCGGTCAGGCAGGCATCGCAGAATCCCGCACCCGGTGCGTCGATAGCCTGCACCAGGTGGTCGAGGGAGAGGTACTCGAGCGAGTCCACATCGAGGAACTCCACGATCTCGTCAAGGGTCTTGATGGAGGCCAGCAGCTCGGTGCGGTCGGGTGTGTCGATGCCGTAGAAGCAGGGCCAGCGGAAGGGCGGCGACGAGATCCGCAGATGGACCTGTACGGCGCCCGACTCTCGCAGCATCTTGACCATGGCCCGGGTGGTGGTCCCCCGGACGATGGAGTCGTCCACCACGATGACCCGCTTGCCGACGATGTTCTCGCGCAGGGGGTTGAGCTTGCGGCGCACCCCGTTGGCCCGCTCGGCCTGGGTGGGGGCGATGAAGGTGCGGCCGATGTACCGGTTCTTGACCAGCCCCTGGCCGTAGGGGATGCCCGACTCGACGGCGTAGCCCTCGGCGGCGGGCACGCCCGAGTCGGGCACGCCCATCACCAGGTCGGCCGGGACCGGGGCCTGGGTGGCCAGCAGCTGGCCCATCCGGCGGCGGGCGCCGTGCACCTCGTTGCCGTACAGACGGGTGTCGGGCCGGGCGAAGTAGACGAACTCGAAGATGCAGAGCTTCGGGTCGAGCCGCTCGGCCGGGAAGGGACGCTCCGAGCGGACCTCCTTGCCGTCGATCACCACCATCTCGCCGGGCTCCAGCTCACGGATGAAGGTGGCCCCGATCACATCGAGGGCGGGCGACTCCGAGGCCAGCACCCAGCCCTGTTCGAACTCGTCGGTGGCGTCCAGGCGGCCGAGGCACAGGGGACGGAAGCCGTTGGGATCGCGGACCCCGATGAGCCGGTCGGAATCGAGGAGCACGAACGAGAACGCCCCCTCCACCGACGGCAGCACCTTGACCAGCGCGTGCTCGAGGTCGTCCCCGATCTCGGCGCGGGTGCGCTCGGGCAGCTCGGGTGGGAAGGCCTGGCCCAGCAGCTCGGCGACCAGGTCGCTGTCCGAGGACACCAGACCCGGCAGCATGCCGGCCGCCTCACCCAACTCGGCGGTGTTGGTCAGGTTGCCGTTGTGGCCGAGGGCGAACCCGGCCCGGCCCACCGCCCGGTACACGGGCTGGGCGTGGATCCAGTCGCTGGACCCGGCGGTGGAGTAGCGGGTGTGGCCGATGGCCATGTGGCCGCGGAGGCCCGAGAGCTTCCGCTCGTCGAACACCGTGGTGACCAGACCCATGTCCTTCATCACGGTGATGACGTCGCCGTCGCTGACGGCCATGCCGGCCGACTCCTGGCCACGGTGCTGCAGGGCGTAGAGGCCGTCGAAGGTCAGGTGGGCCACGGAGCGCCCCGGGGCGTAGACCCCGAAGACTCCGCACGCTTCCTTGGCCTCCATCATCGGTTGATCACCGCACACACCGGGGGTCGTCGGGCTCGCTCTTCCACCTGCTCGGCACGATTAGGCCACACAATCACCTCACCGTGCCACTCCAGACTAGTGGGGCCCACCCACCGTGTGCCGCTCCCCGAATCCGGGCCGCCCCGATGGGTCCCCGGTAGCGTCCACCCGTGTGATCGACCTCCACACCCACTCCACCGTCTCGGACGGGAGCGACACCCCCGAGCGCATCGTGGAGCTGGCCGTGGAGGCCGGCTGCAGCGCCGTGGCCCTCACCGACCACGACTCGCTGGCCGGTGTCGCCGCCGCCCGGCAGCGGGCCACCGAGCTCGGGATCACCTTCGTGCCCGGATGCGAGGTCTCCTGTCGTCCGGTGGGGCCCGGCGGGATGCACGTGCTGGTGTACTTCGTCGAGGAGGACGGCGGGGCCCTCCACGAGGAGCTGGGGCGGCTCCGCCAGGATCGTCGGCGCCGGAACCTGGCCCTGGCCCGACGGCTGGTCGACCTGGGCCTTCCGGTCACCTACGACCGGGTGGTGGCCATCGCCGGTGGGGAGGACGGCATGGGTCGACCCCACTTCGCCACGGCCCTGGTCGAGGCCGGTGCGGCGGCGTCCGTCGACGACGCCTTCGACCGCTACCTGGGCAACGACCGCCAGGCCTACGTGGGCAAGGCGAGGCTGACCGGAGCCGACGTGGCCGCGCTGGCCCGGGCCTCGGGCGGGGTGGCCGTCCTGGCCCACCCCTTCAGCCTGGGCCTCGAAGGTCCCGATCTGGCCCGGGTGGTAGGCGAGCTGGCTGACGCCGGCTTCGGGGGGATCGAGGCCATCTACGGGCGGTACTCGCCCCGCCAACGCACCGAGCTGGGCAATCTGGCCCGCCGGTTCGGGCTGGTGGCCACGGGCGGATCCGACCATCACGGAACCATCAAGCCCGACCTGTCGGTGGGCACCGGGCAGGGCGACCTGAAGGTGCCCGACAAGGTGCTCGGTCTGCTGGAGGCCCGTCGCCCCGTCAGTTGGTGACCGGGGCCAGCTCGTCGAGCAGGTCGGGCAGACGGTCCCGCCAGGCCGCCGTGGCCTCGGCCAGGTCGAGGTCGACCAGGCCCTCCACCACCACCCGGTCGCCCCCGGTGGTGCCGAGCACCCGGAACCCCACCCCGGCCTCGGCGGCCCGGGCCACCAGCTCGGCGGGATGGGTGGTGCAGACCACCACCCGCGACGGCGCCTCGGTGAACAGCTCGTGGTGGTCGGACACCCCCGCCACGCCGAGGCCGACCCCGGAGCGGACGGCCATCTCGGTCAGCGCCACCCCCAGGCCGCCGCCGGACACGTCGTGGATCCCCGACACCAGCGCCGGGCCCGATACGGCGTCGGCCGGCCCGGCGCCGGCCACGACCTCGGCCACCAGGGCGGTCACCAACTCCACCAACCGACGGTGGCCGGCCAAGTCGAGGGTGGGCAGCGTCCCGTCACGGTGGCGCCTGACCTCCACGGCCCAGCGGGAGCCGGCCAGGGACGGGGGACCGGGCGGCGGACTCAGGGTGCCGGCGTCCAGCAGGACCAGCGAGGCTCCGTCCACCAGGGTCACCCCGGGAGGGCGGGCGGCCAGGCGGTCGATCAGGCCCAGCACGCCGATGACCGGAGTGGGGTTGATGTCCACGCCGTAGCTCTCGTTGTAGAGGCTCACGTTGCCCCCGATGACGGGCAGGCCGAGGCCGAGGCAGGCCTCGCTCATGCCGTCGATGGCCTCCGACAGCTGCCACATGACCTCGGGGTGCTCGGGGTTGCCGAAGTTGAGGCAGTTGACCACGGCCATGGGCCGGGCCCCGGCGCAGGCCACGTTGAGGGCCCCCTCGGCCACGGTGGCGGCGGTGCCGGCCCGGGGGTCGATGGCGCACCAGGTGGGGTTGGAGTCGGTGGTGAGAGCCAGACCCTTGGCCGATGGCGGCAGACCCGGGGCGGCCAGCCGGAGCACGGCGGCATCCCCGCCCGGCCCGTCCACGGTGTTGAGGAAGAGCTGGTGGTCGTACTGCCGGTAGACCCACGAGGGGTCGGCCAGCAGGGACAGGACGTCGGGCCCGCAGTCCACCGGGGCCGACAGCGCGCCGGGATCGTGGGCGGCGCGGGCCTCGTGGTCGCCGGGACGGCTCAGGGGGCGGTGGTAGAGGGGGGCGTCGTCGCTGAGGGCACTGGCCGGCACATCACCCAGGACCTCGCCGTCGAAGCCGTCGAGGATGCGCAGGCGTCCCGGCTGCCCCTCGGGAGGATCGGTGACCCGCCCGACAACGGCCGAACGCACCTCCCACTTCCGGCACACCTCCTCCACCCGGGGGAGGTCCTCGGGGGTGACGATGGCCAGCATCCGCTCCTGGCTCTCGGAGGTCATGACCTCGAAGGGGGCCATGGCCGGCTCGCGTCGGGGAACCGCGGTGACGTCGACGTCCATGCCCACACCGCCCCGGGCCGCCGTCTCGCTGGTGGCGCAGACCAGTCCGGCCCCACCCAGGTCCTGGATGCCCACCACCAACTTGGCGTCGAGGAGCTCGAGGCACGCCTCGATCAACCGTTTCTCCTCGTAGGGGTCGCCGACCTGGACACTGGGCCGCTTGGCCGCCTCAGCCTCGGCGTCCGCGCCCCCGAAGCCCGCCGAGGCCAGCACACTGACACCACCGATGCCGTCGCGACCGGTGGACGAGCCCAGGAGCACGGCCAGGTTGCCCACTCCGGTGGCGGCCCCGAGCACCAGCCGGTCGGTGGGCAGGACTCCCATGCACAGCACGTTGACCAACGGGTTCTGGGCGTAACAGTCGTGGAAGGTCAGCTCGCCGCCGATGGTGGGGACCCCCACCGAGTTGCCGTAGCCCGAGATGCCGGCCACGACGCCCTCGATCAGCCACTGCTGTCTGGCCTCGGCCGGGTCGCCGAAGAACAGGGGGTCCATCACGGCGATGGGCCGGGCCCCCATGGTGAAGATGTCCCGCAGGATGCCGCCGACGCCGGTAGCCGCCCCCTGGTAGGGCTCGATGGCCGAGGGGTGGTTATGGCTCTCGATGCGGATGGCCACGGCGATCCCGTCGCCGGCGTCGATGACCCCGGCGTTCTCCCCCGGGCCCACCAGCACATGGGGGGCCTCGGTCGGCAGCCGCTTCAGGTGCACCCGCGACGACTTGTAGGAGCAGTGCTCGCTCCACATGACGGCGAACAGGGCCAGCTCGAGATGGTTGGGGGGACGGCCGAGCGTGGCCTCCACCTCGTCCCGCTCCCCGTCGGTGAGTCCGAGGGCCCGGTGCAGCGGCTCACTGGATGCGGAACCCGTCTCGACCGTCACGTGCTCTCTCCGCTCCTCATCTGGTGGCTGGGTGGATGGGGCCGACAGTGTCTGGCGTTGCGCCCCACCCGACATCGTGGTCGGCGATCGGGCCGGTGCCGGAGGCGCAGCACCGCCACCCGGGCGGCTCCACGCCTCCGAGCGTACCCGGCGCCACGTAGCCATCTGGCCGCCCGGTGGACCGTCATCCGGCGTCCCCGGGCGCCGACCGGCCACGGCGGCATCCATTTCCGGACCCGCCGCGTCCGACGGGCTTCCGATAGAGGACCATAGGGCCCACTGCTGCGGTGCCCACACGCCGAATTGGGACCGGGAGGCGACGAGGATGGGCGATTCCGCCTGCCCGCTGGGATCAGCCGGATGAGGCGGGATCACGGGTCCGTGCCGGCGTCCCGATTGGAGGGATTTCACCCAGCCATGGGACCGCGACCAACGGCAAACCCTCGGCGACGATAGAACTCCCCGGTCCGGGACAGGATCGTCGCTCCATGACTCGTCATCCCTTCCGGTAGGGCAGAGTGACCCTCTCTGGCGGGGGGATCGCCCTCAATAGGGCCCGGTTACCCTGGTCATCCAGTGGTCAATGACCACGCCTGTTGGCTCCGATCAGTGGCAAAGTCCTTCACGGCCTTTGCGCCCGTCCCCGGGGTCGGAAGGTCATTGTCCCGGCAATCATTGGGCCTGTTTGTGCCTATGAACCCGCCTACATGCCCGGTGGGTTGCGCACTATGGAGTTCTCTGCGAGGCTCTGAACATGGCAGCTCCTACCCCCACGAAATCGCGCAAAAAAACTCCGATGTCGGAGGACCACAAGGCGGCGTTGGCCAAGGGACGCGAAGAAGGTCGCATCGTGCGCCGCTATCTCGAGGCGCTGGAGTCCAACAAGCCCCGACGGGGCCGCAAGCGGACTCCCGAGTCGATCCGTAAGCGTCTGTTCGCCATCGACAACTCGTTGGCGGCCGCCGACCCCCTGTCGCGGCTGCACCTGATCGAGGAGCGGCAGCGTCTCGAGGCCGAGCTCTCCCACACCGGGGAGACCGTCGACCTGGTCGCCCTGGAGAAGAGCTTCGTCAAGGTGGCTCGGGTCTACGGGGAGCGCAAGGGCATCTCGTACTCGGCGTGGCGGACCGTCGGTGTGAGCGCCTCGGTCCTCCAGCAGGCCAAGATCCCCCGCACCCGGAGCTGAGTCTCGGCCCGGTCCGGCCCCACCCCGGGCCCAGGCGTCCGGGGTTGGCTGAGGCCGATTGGGATCAGGCCACCGTGGCGTGAACCACGGGCTCCGCCGACCCCACTAGGGCGGTCAGCAGGACGGCACCGTCCACGGAGCCCAGCAGCGGATCCGACGCCCGCTCCGGATGGGGCATGAGGCCGACCACGTTCCGCTCCTCGTTGCACACCCCGGCGATGCTGTCGACCGACCCGTTGGGGTTGTCCACGTAGCGGAGCACCACGCGGTCCTCGTCCTGGAGCCGGGCCAGGGTCTCCCGGTCGCAGGTGTAGTTGCCCTCGAAGTGGTTGATGGGGATGGCCAGCTCGGTACCCACCGGCACGCCGCTGGTCAGCACCGAGGCCGACGACGCCACCCGCACGGTCACGGTGGTGCACAGGAAGCGAAGGCCGCGGTTCTTCTGGAGGGCCCCGGGTAGCAGCCCGGCTTCGGTCAGCACCTGAAAGCCGTTGCAGATCCCCACCACCGGGCCCCCGTCGGCGGCAAACCGGCCCACCGCCTCCATGACCGGCGAGAACCGGGCGATGGCCCCGGGCCGGAGATAGTCCCCGTGGGCGAATCCGCCCGGTAGAATCAGTGCGTCGAAGCCCGCCACCGAGGTGTCGCCGTGCCACACCAGGTCGGCCGAGGCCCCCAGGCGCTGCACGGCCAGGACGGCGTCGTGCTCGCAATTGGTCCCGGGAAACATCACCACGCCAACCCGGGCGGCCATCAGGCCCCCGGCCCGCTCGACCCGGTCGGCACCGCCGGGCTGACCGTCACCGACGACTCCTCGATGACCGGGTTGGCCAGCAGGCGGTCGGCCACCACCGTGGCCTGGGCCAGGGCCAAGGCCTCATCGTCAGCGGCGATATCGAAGCGGAACGACTTCCCGGCCCGCACCCCGGTGACCCCGCTCAGGCCCAGAGCGGGGAGGGCCCGTTCGATGGTGGCGCCCTGCGGGTCGGCGATACCCGGGCGCAGTCCGACCTCGACCAGCACCGAGAAGTGCCTGGCGGCTGCCGGGCCTGCTGAGGGTGCCGAGCGGGGCGAAGGGGCCATGCTCAGGCACCGTACCAGTCGGTCAACCGCCGCCCGCAGACCCGCTCGTAGGACTCGGTGTAGAGGGCCGAGGTGGCCGAGACGATCTCGCCGGGCAGCGGGGGGGGCGGCGCCTGCTTGTCCCAGGGCTGGGCCTCCAGCCAGTCGCGGAGGCGCTGCTTGTCGAAGGACGGCGGGATGGTCCCCGGGGCGCAGTCATCGGCCGGCCAGAAGCGGGACGAGTCCGGGGTCAGCACCTCGTCGCACAGGGACAGGGTGCCGTCGATGTACCCCACCTCGAACTTGGTGTCGCAGATCACGATGCCCTGGGCCTCGGCCCGGGCCGCGGCCCGGGTGTAGGCGGCCAGGCACAGGGCCGAGGCCGCCTCGGCGGCCTCCCGGCCCACGAGGTCGATGGCCTCGGCCATCCCGATGTTGAGGTCGTGCCCCTCGATGGCCTTGGTGGAGGGGGTGAAGACGGGCTCGGGGAGGCGGTCGGCGTGTCGGAGGCCGGTGGGCATGGCCATCCCGTGGACGGTGCCCTCCTTCTGGTACTCCTTGAACGCCGAGCCGGCCAGGTAGCCGCGCACGATGCACTCCATGTCGAGCATCTCGGCCCGGTGCACCAGCATCGACCGCCCGGCCAGGTGGTCCAACCCTCCGGGCAGGGTGGCGGCCTCGTCGGGGAAGTCAGCCACGTCGGCGCTGATCAGATGGTTGGGGGCCAGATCGGAGAGCTCCCCCAGCCAGTAGGCGGTCATGGCGGTGAGCACCCGGCCCTTATCGGGGATGGGCTCGTTCATGATCACGTCGAAGGCCGAGATGCGGTCGGAGGCCACCATGAGGAGCCGGCCGTCGCCGGCGTCGTAGAGCTCCCGCACCTTGCCCGACTCGATCAGGGCCAGGGGGCCGCCGGCCGATGAGGCGGTCATGGCTCGAGCCCCTCCAGGGCATCGGTGAAACGGTGGACGTGGCGCAGGCTGCGGGACAGGTCGAAGGCGTCGTCGAGGGCGGCGGGCGACAGGGTGACCTCGGGGTCGTCGTCGAGGACCTGGCGGAACGAGCGTCCCTCGGACCAGGCGGCCCGGGCGTCCCGCTGCACGATCCGGTAGGCGGCGTCGCGGCTGAGTCCCCCCGTGACCAGGGCCAGCAGGACCGACTGACTGAACACCAGACCGTAGCTGCCCTCGGTCAGGGTGGCCAGCGCCCGCTCGGGGTGGATGACCAGGCCCTCCACCAGGCCCTTGGCCTTCTGCAGCATGTACAGCGTGAGCATGGAGGCGTCGGGGAGCACCACCCGCTCCACCGAGCTGTGGGAGATGTCCCGCTCGTGCCAGAGGGCCACGTCCTCGAGGCCGGCCGAGAGGTAGCCCCGCAGGACGCGGGCCAGGCCGCACAGGCGCTCGGACAGGATGGGGTTGCGCTTGTGAGGCATGGCCGAGCTGCCCTTCTGGCCCGGCTTGAAGGGCTCCTCGGCCTCGCCCAGTTCGCTCCGGGCCATATGCCGGACCTCGGTGGCGATGAGCTCGATGGTCGCCCCCACGGCGGCGCAGGCCCAGAGGTACTCGGCGTGCCGGTCGCGGGCCACCACCTGGGTGGCCGGGGTCGGGGTGAGCCCCAGGGACCGACAGACGTGCTCCTCGACTCGGGGGTCGATGTTGGAGTAGGTCCCGACCGCCCCGGACAGCTTGCCCACGGCCACCCGGTCCCGAGCCGCCCGCAGGCGCTGCACATCCCGATCGGCCTGCAGGGCCCACAGCGAGAACTTGGCCCCGAAGGTGGTGGGCTCGGCGTGCATCCCGTGGGTCCGGCCGGTCACCGGCACGTCGATGCACTCGAGGGCCCGGGCCTTCAGGGCCCGGACCAGCTCGGCGGCGGCCTCGATGAGCAGGTCGGAGGAGCGGGTCAAGGTGGCGCACAGGGCGGTGTCCACCACGTCCGAGGAGGTGAGTCCGTAGTGGATCCATGAACCTTCGGGCTGGCCGATGGCGTCCTGGACCACGTCGACGAAGGCGGCCACGTCGTGGTCGGTGACGCGCTCCCGCTCACCCACTGCCCCCACGAAGGCGGCGTCGACGGTGGGCGCCTTGGCCCGACACACCTCGGCGGCGGCGGCCGGGACGTCCCCGACCTCTACCCACCCCTCGGTGGCCAGCAGCTCGACCCGCAGCCACATGGCGAAGCGGGCCTCGTCGGAGAAGAGGGCGGTCATCGCCTCGGGGGCGTACCGGGGGATCATGGGGCTCCTCGGTGGGCGGCCGAGGCCACCAGGTCGTGGCGGCCGGCCGGGGATGCCGCCGCCTCACCGGCGATGTCGGACCGGACGTGACTTCCGGGCCAGCGGATGGCCGCCACCCCGCGGTAGGCCCGGGTCCGGGCCTCGTCGAGCGAGGGGCCGAGGCCGGTGACCCCCAGCACCCGGCCGCCCGAGGTGACCACGGCGCCGTCCGTCGCCGCACCGACGGGCGACGACGATGGCGGGTCGGCCCAGGAGGTGCCGGCGTGGAAGACCGTGACCCCTTCCACCGCGCCGGCGGCGTCGAGGCCGACGATGGGGTCCCCGGTCCGGGGGGACTCGGGATAGCCCGCTGAGGCCATGACCACACAGACGGCGGCCTCCCCGGTGAAGCGGGGTCGGGTGACGAGGACACCGGCGGCGGCCTCGGCCAACAGGCCGGCCAGGTCACCGTCCAGGCGGGGCAGCACCACCTGGGTCTCGGGGTCACCGAACCGCACGTTGAACTCCAGCACCTTGGGCCCGTCGGGTGTCAGCATGAGGCCGGCATAGAGGACGCCCCGGTAGTCGATCCCGCGTCGGACCAGCGTCTCCACCAGGGGGGCCACCGCCGTCGCCACCAGGTGGTCGACCATCCGGTCGTCGACCCCGGGCACCGGCGAGTACGCCCCCATGCCCCCGGTATTGGGGCCGCCGTCGAGGTCATCCCGCCGCTTGAAGTCCTGGGCCGGGGCCAGGGCGGCCAGCCGGTGTCCGTCGCACAGGACCAGCAGCGAGCACTCCGGACCGACCAGGCCCTCCTCCACCACCACCTGTCGTCCAGCGTCCCCGAAGGCGTCCCCGGACAACTTGGCGTCGATGTCGGCCTCGGCGGCGGCCAGCGACTCGGTGACCAGCACCCCTTTGCCGGCGGCCAACCCGTCCGTCTTGACCACCCAGGGAGCGGGCAGGGAGCGGAGGAACTCCTTGGCCGGACCGGCCTCCGTGAACACCCCGAACCGAGCCGTGGGCACACCCGCCTCGGCCAGCA
The DNA here is from genome assembly GCA_038210245.1 of Acidimicrobiales bacterium. GTDB lineage: Bacteria > Actinomycetota > Acidimicrobiia > Acidimicrobiales > RAAP-2 > Bog-756. The sequence continues at coordinate 68,959 of JBBQWW010000002.1, read as the reverse complement.
TCTCCTTCATGAAGGCCTTGGAGCCCTCCAGGCGCGCCCCGTCGGCCCCGGGCCCGAACACCAGTCGGCCGGCGGCCCGGAGCCGGTCGGCCAGCCCGTCGACCAGGGGAGCCTCCGGGCCGATCACGTACAGGTCGGCCTCGATCTCCTCCGCCGGGGTGGCCACGCTGGTGATGGTGTGGCCCTCGGGGGTCACCCCCCCGATGCCCGGGTTGCCGGGAGTCACCACGACGTCGGCGGTGCGCCCGAGCACCACGGCCAGGGCGTGCTCCCGACCCCCGGATCCCACCACGCACACGGTGCGGACGGCGTCGATCGTGCCCCCCGGCGACTCGGTGTCGGTGCCGGTCATGCGGCGAAGCGCACGAACTGGTCGCGGCCCGGCCCCACGCCCACCAGGCGGACCGGGGTGCCGATCTGCTCGGCCAGGAAGTGCACGTAGTCACGGGCCGCCTGGGGCAGGTCGTCGATCTCGGTGGCTCCGGTGATGTCGGTCTTCCACCCGGGGAGCTCCTCGTACACCGGGATGACCTGATGGAAGACCGACTGGTGGTAGGGCGGGTGGGTGAAGCGTTGGCCGTTGGACTCGTAGGCCACGCACACCTTCACGGTGTCGAAGGTGTCGAGCACGTCCAGCTTGGTCAGGGCCACCTCGGAGAGGGAGTTGAGCCGGACGGCCTGGCGCATCATGACGGCGTCGAACCAACCCGGTCGGCGGCGACGCTTCGTGTTGACCCCGTACTCATGGCCCCGATCCACCAGGGTGTCACCGATCTCGTCGGTGAGCTCAGTGGGGAACGGGCCACTGCCCACCCGGGTGACGTAGGCCTTGGCGATGCCGATGACCTCGTCGATGTAGCGGGGGCCGATGCCGGCCCCGGTGCAGGCCCCGCCGGCCACCGGGTTGGAGGAGGTAACGAAGGGGTAGGTGCCGTGGTCGAGGTCGAGGAAGGTGGCCTGGGCTCCCTCGAGCAGCACATGGGCACCCCGCTCCAGGGCGTCATGGAGCAGGCCGACGGTGTCGGCCACCATGGGGGTGACCCGGGGGGCCAGCTCGTCGAGGTAGTGGGCGCAGATCTCGTCGGCCGACAGGGGCAGCCGGTTGTACACCTTGGCCAGGATCTGGTTCTTCTCCTTCAGGACCACGTCGAGCTTCTGGCGAAAGATCTTGGGGTCGAGCAGGTCCTGGACCCGCAGGCCCACCCGGGACGACTTGTCGGCGTAGGCCGGTCCGATGCCCCGCTTGGTCGTGCCCAGCTTGTTCTTGCCCAGGTACCGCTCGGCCAGCTGATCCAGCTCGTGGTGGTACGGCATGATCAGGTGGGCGTTGCCGCTGACCAGCAGCCGACTGGTGTCGATGCCCTTGCCGGCCAGGGTGTCCACCTCGGCCAGCAGGACGGTGGGGTCGACCACCACGCCGTTGCCGATGATCGGGGTGATGTGGTCGTAGAGGATCCCGCTCGGCACCAGCTGCAGGGCGAAGGTCTCGCCGTCCACCACGATGGTGTGACCGGCGTTGTGCCCTCCTTGATAGCGAACGACCAGTTCCATCTCCTTGGCCAGGAGATCGGTCAACTTGCCCTTGCCCTCATCACCCCACTGGGTCCCGACGACGACGGTTGCCGGCACGCGTCTCTCCTCCGTTGCGAAAGCGGATTACGCACCAGTGTAGCCCGCAGGGCCGGAGCCCCGGGAGGGTCGGCCGGCCCACCGCAGCACCCCGTCGACGCTCCCGGGCCCCGGGGTCATCCCGCCCCCGGGTGGGCCAGCACGAGCAGGGAGCGGTCGGGGACGGCCCCGGTCCCGAGGGAGGCGTCGTCCACCCACTCCACCACCGTCCAGCCCGAACGGACCACCAGATGGAGGTGGTCCGAGACCGGCAGGATGGTGCGCCACGGCTCGGCCGCGGCCCGAGGGCGGGCGGCGTTGGACCGCTCCACCACCCATGCCGAGTCGACCCCGGCGGGATGGACGGCCAAGCTGGCGGCGAGAGCGCTCCCGGCCACCGCCCGGGTCCGGGCCCCGCGGAGCAGCCCCACCACGGCCTCGTGGTCGAGGTAGACGAGCAGGCCCTCGGCCAGCACCAGGGACGGACGGTCGGCGCGGTGGCCACTCCGCTCGAGCATCTCGCCCACATCGTCCACCCGGAAGTCGGCCGGCACCAGGGTCATCCCGGTGAGGTCGGTTCCCAGGCCCTCCAGACGGTCACACTTGTCGGCCTGGGTGGCGGGATGGTCCACCTCGAAGTGCCGGACACCGGGAGACCGGAAGCGCAGGGCCCGGTCGTCGTAGCCGGCTCCGAGCGTCACGATCTGGGCGGTCCCCCTGGCGATGGCCGAGAGGACCTGGCCGTCCATGAACCGGGTTCGAGCCTCGAGGTGGGCCCGCATGGGCGCCGACCCGATGGGGTCCTCCGCCATCCCGGCGCACAGACGGGACTGGGCGTCGCCGTCGCCCTCGGGGGTGGTGGGCCGCAGGAACGTGGCCCGGGTGACGGCTACGGCCTGGCCGGTGAGGGACGGACCCACCGCCGACGGGCCGGCGGGAGGCGGTGCGGGGGACTGGGGGTGGGGCTGCGACACGGTTGGGCTCCGGTGCTCGGATGGTCGGATGGTCGGGATCCGGGCTGGACCAGGAGGGACAGCTGGAACAATTCGTACTGCGGTTTGACTATCCCATACCTTGTCCATATGGTGCACCCATGACTGACGAGCAGCCCTGGTATCTGACCGTGGGAGTCCCGTCCCTCCTGCGGGGAGCCCGCCGCACCTACGGGTCGGCCATCCGGGCCGCACAGGCAGAGGGGGGTTGCGAGGACCTGCCGCGCAACGGCGCCTTCGTGGTCGGGGCCATCGCCCGGGGCGGGTCGCCGCTGGGTGGGATCATCTCGCACCTGGGGGTGTCGAAGCAGGCTGGAGGCCAGCTGGTCGACACCCTGGTGATCCGGGGCTACCTCGAACGGTCACCGGATCCGGATGACCGGCGCCGGATGACGCTGACCCTCACCGACCGCGGTCGCCTGGCGGCCGGGGTGACCCGCCAGGCCGTCGAGGACGTCGACGCCGAGCTCACGGCCCGGATGGGACTGGCGTCCGTGGTCCAGACCCGGGCCACCCTGAGCGCGCTCATCGACATGGGGAGTGGTGAGACCGGCTGACGGTCGACGGACCGCTCCCACCGACCGGCTCAGTCGCTCGACGTCCGTTCCCTCCGCAGGGTCTGGGCCACCGACCGCATGAAGAGCACCGACGAGAAGACCAGACCGATGAAGCCGATGGCCTGCAGCGAGAGCCGAACGTCATGGGAGTGGGCCAGCTCCGCCGCCACCAGGATCACCCCCGAGACCAACAGGCCCAGGGAGCCGAATACGGCGACCAGGATCCGGTCGATCCATCCGCTGACCACCTGCTCGTCACGACCGGCGAAGCGCTCCGTCCGGACGCTCACCCGCCCCGACCGGAGCTGGGTGGCCAGTTCGTCGATGTGCTCGGGCAGGTTGCGGAGGACGGGCATCGACCGCTTCAGCTCCTGTTGGAGCAGGTCCCCGGTCAGGTCCTGGTCCCCGGTGGAGAGGGCGTCGGCCACCGCCGTGGCCTCGGTGGCCAGCTCGAAGGTCGGGTCGATCACCCGCAGCGTCCCATCCAGGGTCAGCAAGGCCTTGGACAGCGAGGTCATGGAGGCCGGGACCCGTAGGCCGTGGCGGGTCATCACGCCCAGGACCTCGGGGATGACGGCCGGGTCGAAACCGCCCGAACTCTCCACCATCAGCCTGCCGATGTCGGACTCGAGGCTGGACAGATCGGCGGTGGCGTCAGCTCCGGCCAGGTGGCGAACGGCCCGCGCCACGACCAGCGGCTCGTTGGCGCTCATGCCCACGGCGATGTCCTGGAGCGCCCGTCGGGTGACCGGGTCGAGCAGTCCGACGGCGCCGTAGTCGAGCAGCCAGAGACGGCCCCACTGGTCGACCATCAGGTTTCCCGGATGGGGGTCGGCGTGGAACACCATGCCCTGGAGGACTTGGGTCAAGAAGCTGGACAGCAGGGCGGCGGCCAGGAGGTGGGGTGGCGCCCCACTGGCGGCAATGGCGCCGGGGGCGTCGATGGGCTGGCCGGGGGCTTCCTCCATCACCAGCAGCCGGTCGGTGCAGAGGGCGTGGAAGACCAGCGGCACCCGGATCACGTCGTCGGCCGGATCGTCGTGGGCCACGACCGACCGCAGCCGATCGCACATGGTGGCCTCACGGAGGTAGTCCAGTTCGTGGTCCATGCTGGTGATCAGCTCGTCGGCCAGGTCGCGGATACCGATCTGGCCCGCCCCGGCGATCCGGCGCTCGGCCATGCGGGCGGCCCGACGCAGCACGGTGGCGTCCCGCCGGAGGAGGTCGTCGAGCCCCGGCCGCTGGATCTTGACCACCACCGCCTCCCCGGTGGCCAGGGTGGCCCGGTGGGCCTGGCCGATAGAGGCGGCGGCCAGGGGTTCGAACTCGAACGAGGCGAACACCTCCTCCACCGGTCGACCCAGTTCGTGCTCGACCAGCGGGCGGACCTGCTCGGCCGGAATGGGACGAACCGACGAGCGCAGGTGGGAGAGCTCGTCGATCACTGGCTCGGCCAACAGGTCGCTCCGGGTGGAGGCGATCTGGCCGAACTTCACGAACATCCCGCCCACCTCCTCCAAGGTCAGACGCAGGCGGTGGCCGAACTCGGCGGTGGTGATACCCGAGGCCGTCAGGAACTGGGGCCGGGCCAAGCCGTTCCGACGGGCCACCGACAGCACCTCCCAGGACCGGCCCATGGGAGCCAGGGTGAGGCGGACCCAGCGCCAGGGGTGGAGCCACAGGCGCTTGGACCGTCGGCGGTGGTCAGCGACCCGGCTGCGCCCGACGGCCTCGGGGATGATCAGGAGGACCATGGTGGCCAACACCCCGAACAGGGCGGTGAGGGCGTAGGCCACGGTGGTGTCATGGCTTCCCTTCATCACCGCCTCGGCCCCCACCGCTCCGATGAGGGTGCCCGCCAGCGCGGTGGCCAAGGAGCGCCACCGGCCCACCGTGATGCCCACCAGGCGCCCACTGACCAGACCCAGCACCACCACGAAGACCACGGCAAGGGCGAAGGAGAGGAAGTTCTGGAAGGTGATGCGGACGGTCACCGTGGCCAGCGCCGCCACCGAAGAGCTCACCGGTGGGATCCCGAGCATCGCACCGCTGTCCCTTTCGCCGACGGGCGGACCGTTCGCCCGCGTACCGGACCCATGATCACCTGCCGGCCGGCCGGCGTCCACCCCGTCGGCCTCCGCCGGCGGCGGCGGGGGAGATGGCCTCAGGCCAGGATGACCGCCCCGTCCCGCTCGTCCACCGTGACGGTCGCCCCTTCGGCGTACCGCCCCTCCAGCAGGGCCAGGGCCAGGGGATCCTCCACCTGACGCTGGATGACCCGGCGGAGAGGTCGGGCCCCGAAGTCCGGGTCGAACCCCTCTTCGGCCAGCAGGGCCTCGGCCGCCGGGGTCACGGCCAGGGTCAGCCGGCGCTCGGCCAGTCGGCCCCGGAGCCCGTTCAGCTGGATGGAGACGATGCGGGTCAGGTCGGCCTGGGTCAGCGACTGGAAGCGCACGATCTCGTCGATCCGGTTGACGAACTCCGGCTTGAAGTACTCGATGGGCTCGCCGGCGATGTTGGACGTCATGATCAGCACGGTGTTGGTGAAGTCCACCGTCCGGCCCTGGCCGTCGGTCAGGCGACCGTCCTCCAACACCTGGAGGAGGATGTTGAACACATCGGGATGGGCCTTCTCCAACTCGTCCAGCAGCACCACGGCGTAGGGGCGGCGGCGGATGGCCTCGGTCAGCTGGCCCCCCTCCTCGTAGCCCACGTACCCGGGAGGCGCTCCGACCAGGCGGGCCACCGAGTGCCGCTCGCCGTACTCGCCCATGTCGATGCGCACCATGGCCTTGGCGTCGTCGAACAGGAACTCGGCCAGGGCCCGGGCCAGCTCGGTCTTGCCCACGCCGGTCGGCCCCATGAAGAGGAACGAGCCGATGGGCCGGTTGGGGTCCGACAGCCCGGCCCGACTGCGGCGGATGGCGTTGGACACGGCGGAGACCGCCTCCACCTGGCCCACCACCCGGGCATGGAGGGCGTCCTCCATCCGGATGAGCTTCTCCACCTCGCCCTCGAGCAGTCGGCTAACCGGCACCCCGGTGGCCCGGCTGACCACCTCGGCCACGTCCTCGGCGTCCACCTCCTCCTTCAGGAACCGCTGGCCCTTCTGGAGTTCGTCGAGGGCGTGGGTGGCCACCTCCACCTCGTGCTCGAGGGTGGGGATGCGCCCGTAGGTGATCTCCGACGCCTCGGCCAGGTGACCTTCGCGGCTCAGTCGCTCGGCGTCCCCGCGGAGCTGTTCGAGCTCGCCCTTCAGGTGCTGGATGGTGGTGATGGCCTCCTTCTCCGACTGCCAGTGAGCCGTCATGGCCACCGACTCCTCGGACAGGTTGGCCAGCTCCTCGTCGAGTCGGGCCAACCGCTCGGCCGAGGCGCTGTCGGTCTCCTTGGCCAGGGCCATGCGCTCGATCTCCAGCTGGCGCATCCGCCGGGTCACCACGTCCAACTCGGTGGGCATGGAGTCGATCTCGATGCGTAGCCGACTGGCCGACTCGTCCATCAGGTCGATGGCCTTGTCGGGCAGGAACCGTCCGGTCACGTAGCGGTCGGAGAGTACTGCCGCCGCCACCAGGGCCGCGTCCTGGATGCGGACTCCGTGGTGGACCTCGTATCGCTCCTTCAGGCCCCGCAGGATGGCGATGGTGTCCTCCACCGACGGTGGCGGCACGAAGACCTGCTGGAACCGACGCTCCAGCGCGGCATCCTTCTCGATGTACTTCCGGTACTCGTCCAGGGTGGTGGCACCGATGAGGCGAAGCTCGCCGCGGGCCAGCATGGGCTTGATCATGTTTCCGGCGTCCATGGCCCCCTCGGCGCCGCCACCGGCTCCCACGATGGTGTGGAGCTCGTCGATGAAGGTGATGACCTGGCCCTCGGCGTCGGTGATCTCCTTCAGCACCGCCTTCAGACGCTCCTCGAACTCACCCCGGTACTTGGCCCCGGCCACCATCGAACCCATGTCCAGGCCGATGACCCGCTTGCCCTTCAGGCCCTCGGGGACGTCGCCCTCCACGATGCGCTGGGCCAGGCCCTCCACGATGGCTGTCTTGCCCACGCCGGGCTCGCCGATGAGGACCGGGTTGTTCTTCGTGCGGCGGGACAGTACCTGGATGACCCGGCGCACCTCCTCGTCCCGGCCGATGACCGGGTCCATCTTCCCCTGGCGGGCCAGGGCGGTGAGGTCACGGCCGTAGCGCTCGAGGGCCTGGAAGGTCTCCTCGGGGTTCTGCGAGGTGACCCGGTGGCTGCCCCGCACATCGCGGAGGGCCGAGAGCAGCTGGTCCCGCTCCACTCCGATCCGGTCGGCCATGGCCAACACCAGATGCTCGACGGAGAGGTACTCGTCCCCCATGTCGGTGCGCAGCGTGTCGGCCGACGTCAGCACCTCGCGGAGCTGGCGGTCGATACCCGGCTCGGCTCCGCCCACGCTGTGGGGGAGGCGGGCGAGGGTGCCGGCGATCCGCTCGGCCAGGACCGCCGGCTCCACACCTACCCGGGTCAGGACGGGTCCGGCGATGCCGTCGGCTTGGTCCAGCACAGCGGCGAGCAGATGGTCGGGGGTGACCTCGGGGTTGTCGGCGGCCCGGGCCCGTTCCACCGCGGCGGAGAAGGCCTCCTGGGTCTTGAGGGTCCAGCGGTCGGGACTGATGGTCATCGGGAACCTCCGGCTAAGTGACTCGAATGGCGGCTCGGCCGGGTGGGCACGAGCTTCTGGCTGAGGGGCACCAGGTCCCGCCGGTACTGGCGGTGGGTCACGGCCACCGCCTCGCGGGCCTCGGCCCGGGTGGCCTCGACCTCCCGGCGCAGCCGGGTCACCTCGGCCTCCAGCTCCATGACCCGCTTCACTCCTTCGAGGTTGAGGCCGGCGTTGGTCAGGCTCTGGATGTGGCGGAGACGGTCCAGGTCCTGCTCGCTGAAGCGTCGGCTGCCACCCTGGGTCCGGCTCGGGTCGAGCAGGCCCTTGCGCTCGTAGACCCGCAGCGTCTGGGGGTGCACCCCGGTCAGCTCGGCGGCCACCGAGATCACGTAGACGGCTCGGGTGTGGCGGTCGTCGGTCATCTCACACTCCCAACGTGTCGCGTGCGGGTGGCTCCACCACGGCGGCCAGGGCCTCCACCGCGGCGCGCTGCTCGTCAGTCAGGTCCTCGGGGATGACCACCTCCACGGTGACCAGTAGGTCCCCGGTGCCAGTCTTCTTGCCCGCCGGGACGCCCCGGCCCTTGACCCGGAAGGTACGCCCCGAGGGTGTCCCCGCCGGCACCCGCAGGGTCACCGGTTCGGTCAGGGTGGGCACGGTCAGCGTGGTGCCCAGGGTGGCCTCGGGATAGGAGACCGGCACCGACAGGGTCAGGTTGCGGCCGCGACGGCCGAACAGGCCGTGCCGGTCCACCCGCACCACCACGTAGAGGTCGCCGCTGGGCGCGTTGCCCCGGCCCGCCGCCCCCCGGCCCTTGACCCGGATGCGTTGCCCGTCCTCCACACCGGCGGGGATCCGCACCTTGACCGACCGGTTGCGGTGCTCCACCCCGGTGCCCGAGCAGGTGGGGCAGGGCGTGGTGACCACGGTGCCGCGTCCACCACACTGCGGGCAGATCTGACTGAGGGAGAACAGCCCCTGGTTGTCCTGCAGCGATCCGGTCCCCCCGCACCGGGGGCAGGTGGCCGGCTGGGTGCCGGGGGCCGATCCCGACCCGGCGCAGGTGTGGCACCGGGCATCGGTGGTCAGGTGGACCGAGGTGGTGACCCCGGCCACAGCGTCCTCGAAGGACAGATGGAGCTCGGTCTCGACATCGGAGCCGCGCTGGGGACCGGTGGCACCCCCGCCCCGCCGACCACCGCGGTTGAACAGGCCGCCGAACAGGTCCCCGAGGTCGCCCATGTCCTCGACCCGGTAGGTCCCGCCCGCACCCGGGCCCCCGAACCCGCCGGGGAACCCCCCGGTCCCAGCGGTCGGCCCCATGGTGCGGACCTCGTCGTACTCCTTGCGCCGGTCAGGCTCGCCCAGGACGTCATAGGCCGCGGAGATCTCCTTGAAGGTCTCCTCCCCGCCCGGGTTGGTGTCGGGATGGTGCTTCTTGGCCAGCTTCCGGTAGGCGCTGGTGATCTCCTTGGCCGTGGCCGTGGAGGAGACGCCCAGCGTCTTGTAGTAGTCCTTCTCGAACCATTCGCGTTGCGGCGCCACTCGGTCTCTTCCCGGTCCCTTCTCGACTTCGTCCTGTTACTAGCCCCGCACCATCACCATGGCCGGCCGCACCACGGTGCCGCGCCACCGGTAGCCGGCCCGCATGACCTGTCCCACCACCGGCTCGCCGGAGCCACTCCCTGGCCGAGTGGCCTCGTCGTCCCCGTCCACCGGGTCCCCGCTGTCCTCGACCGGCAGGTGGCCAACCGCCTCGTGGGCGTTGGGATCGAACTCCTCGCCGAGGGGGTCGATCCGCTCGAGGCCCTCCTTGGCCAACACGTCGTGCAGCTGGCTGGTCACCGCCACCAGGGCGCGCCCGTCCGTCGACTCGGCATCCCCCAGGTGCTGGGTGGCCAGGTCCAGGGTGTCCAGCACGGGTAGGACCTTCTCCACCAGGGACACGGCGGCGCGGGCCACCTGGTCGGCCTGCTGCTTCATCACCCGCTTCTTGTAGTTCTCGAACTCAGCCTGCAGCCGCCTCAGGGAGTCGAGGTACTCGTCGCGCTGGTTGAGGGCCAGGGCCAGAGGGTCGTCGTCGGCGAACACCTCGTCCACCGCCGCGCTCACGTCGGCGGCGTCGAGGATCTCGGCGTCGATGACCTCGTCGCTCTCGCTGCCCTCGGGGGCACCCCCGTGGGCCTCGTAGTCGGGACCCAGGTCGTTCTCTTCGGTGCCCTCGGGGCCCTCGGATCCGTCGACGGGCCGGGACCCGGGGCCGTGGCCGGCCTCCGGATCCCCGTCGTCACGTGGACTGTCGATACTGCTCATCGGCGATCAGCCCTTGTCGTCGACGATCTCGGCGTCCACGACCTCGTCATCGGAGGCGTTGTCCTCCGCCGTGGCGGCTCCGGCCGCACCGGCACCGGATTCGGCCTTGGAGGCCTCCTCGTACAGACGCTGGCTGAACGACTGGCTGGCGGTGAGGAGCGACTCCGTCGAGGTCTTGATGGCCTCGAGGTCCGATCCGGCCAGGGACTCCTTCACCGAGGCCAGGGCCGTCTCCACCTTCTCCTTCTCGTCGCCCTCGAACTTCTCGCCCTGGTCCTTCAGGAGCTTCTCGGTCTGGTAGACGAGCGTGTCGGCGTTGTTCCGCACCTCCGCCTCCTCCTTGCGCTTCCTGTCGTCCTCGGCGTGGGCCTCGGCGTCCTTCACCATCCGCTCGATGTCGTCCTTGGCCATGGACGACTGTCCGGTGATGGTCATGGACTGCTCCTTGCCGGTGGCCCGGTCCTTGGCCGAGACGTGGACGATGCCGTTGGCGTCGATGTCGAAGGTGACCTCGATCTGCGGCACGCCACGAGGGGCCGGGGGCAGGTCGACCAGCTGGAACTTGCCCAGGGTCTTGTTGTACATGGCCATCTCGCGCTCACCCTGGAGCACGTGGACCTCCACCGACGGCTGGTTGTCATCGGCCGTGGTGAACACCTCACTTCGCTTGGTGGGAATGGTGGTGTTCCGCTCGATGAGACGGTGCATGACGCTGCCCTTGGTCTCGATGCCCAGGGACAGCGGAGTCACGTCGAGCAGCAGGACGTCCTTCACCTCGCCCTTCAGCACACCGGCCTGGACGGCGGCGCCCAGCCCCACCACCTCATCGGGGTTGACACCCTTGTGGGCCTCCTTGCCGGTCATCTGCTGGACCAGCTCCTGCACGGCCGGGATCCGGGTGGACCCACCCACCAGCACCACATGGTCGATGTCGGACTTGGACAGACCGGAGTCGGCGATGGCCTGGTCGAACGGTCCCTTGCAGGACTCCACCAGATCGGCGGTCAGCTCATTGAAGTTGGCCCGGGTCAGCTTGACGTCGAGGTGCTTGGGCCCCTCGGACGTGGCGGTGATGAAGGGCAGGTTGATCTGGGTCTCCTGCAGCGAGGAGAGCTCGATCTTGGCCTTCTCGGCGGCTTCCTGCAGGCGCTGGGTGGCCATCTTGTCGTTGGCCAGGTCGACACCCTCGGTGTCCTTGAACGTCTTGACCAGCCAATCGATGATCCGCTGATCCCAGTCGTCACCACCGAGCTTGGAGTTACCGGCCGTGGACTTGACCTCGAACACGCCGTCACCGATCTCCAGGACGGAGACGTCGAACGTCCCACCACCGAGGTCGAAGACCAGCACGGTCTGGTCGGCACCCTCCTTGTCGAGGCCGTAGGCCAGCGCCGCGGCTGTGGGCTCGTTGATGATCCGGAGCACCTCAAGGCCGGCGATGGTGCCCGCCTCCTTGGTGGCCGTGCGCTGGGCATCGTCGAAGTAGGCCGGCACCGTGATGACGGCCTGGGTCACCGTGTCGCCCAGGAAGGCCTCGGCGTCTCGCTTCAGCTTGCCCAGGATGCGGGCGGAGATCTCCTGAGGGGTGAAGTCCTTTCCGTCGATGTCGACGGTCCAACCCGTGCCCATGTGACGCTTGACCGAGCGGATGGTCCGGTCGGGGTTGGTGATGGCCTGGCGCTTGGCCACCTCTCCGACCAGCACCTCACCAGACTTGGCGAAGCCCACCACCGAGGGGGTGGTCCGTCCGCCTTCGGCGTTGGGGATGACGACCGGCTCGCCGGCCTCCAGTACGGCGACCACCGAGTTGGTGGTCCCGAGGTCGATTCCTACGGCCTTGGCCATCGTTGCTGCCTCCTGCTTCCTGCCCTCACCGGGCGCTCACTGTGGGGATCCGGACCCTTCGGCCCGGATCTGTTTGACTCGATCGGTCTGATGCCTCTTTTTCCTGCAATTGACACTATACCAAAGTTGAGTGTCTATTTGTTAAGTTTTCTATCAATTTATGGTCAGGCGGCTGTTGGGGTAGCCGGGATACGCTCGATCGCATGCCCCAGCTGGTGCTCCTCCGTCACGGCCAGTCGAAGTGGAACGCGGACAACCTGTTCACCGGGTGGTACGACGTCGACCTCACCGAGCAGGGTGTGACCGAGGCCCAGCAGTCCGGCCGGCTCCTGGCCGACGAGGCCGAGCTGGATCTGCGGGTCCTCCACACCTCGCTGCTGACCCGGGCCATCCGCACCGCCGACCTGGCCCTCGAGGTGGCCGGCCGGACCTGGCTCCCGGTCCGCCGCCACTGGCGCCTCAACGAGCGCCACTACGGAGCCCTCCAGGGCCTCAACAAGAAGGAGACCACCGCCCGCCACGGGGAGGCCCAGGTCAAGGAGTGGCGCCGCAGCTACGGCACCCCGCCGCCTCCGGTGGAGCCGGGCAGCGAGCACCACCCGGCCGGCGATCCCCGGTACCGGGACATCCCCGTGGAGCTGCTGCCCCGTAGCGAGTGCCTGGCCGATGTGGTGGATCGGGTGCTTCCCTACTGGTACGACGCCATCGTGCCCGATCTGCTGGCCGAGGGAGCCCGGGGCGGGGCCGTGCTGGTGGTGGCCCACGGCAACAGCCTCCGAGCGCTGCGCAAGCACATCGACGGCATCGGCGACCAGGAGATCGTGGACCTCGACGTTCCGACCGGCATCCCCTTCCTCTACCACCTGGCCGACGACCTGTCGGTGGTGACGAGCGGCTACCTCGGCGATCCCGAGGCGGCCAGGGCGGCGGCCGACGCCGTCAGTCGACAGGCCGGCTGAACCCCACCGAACCGGCCCACGGAGTTCCGGCCCGCACTGTCCGTCCGGTCGGCTCCGCCTCCAACGTCAGCGGTGCCCCGGTCGCCGTCCGGACGGAGCCCGGACACGGCGAAGGGCCGGCTCCGGAGAGCCGACCCTTCGCTTTCTGCGGTGCGTCTGTCCCCACAAACGACACCGCGTGTCTGCCGTGCACTCAGAGCGCTTCGGAACCCCGCTCTCCCGTGCGCACCCGTACGACTTCCTCCACGCCGACGATCCACACCTTGCCGTCGCCGATCTTGCCGGTTCCGGCGGCATCGACGATGGCGGTGGTGACCGGTTCGGCCTGGGTGTCATCGACCAGGATCTCCAGTCGCACCTTGGGGACGAACTCGACCTCGTACTCCGCACCCCGGTACACCTCCGTGTGACCACGTTGGCGACCGAAGCCCTGGACCTCCGAGACCGTCATGCCGTGGACGCCCAGTGCTTTGAGGGCCTCCTTGACATCATCGAGTTTGAACGGCTTCACAACCGCTACGACGAGTTTCATCTGTATTCCTCCTTGAGTTCGTAGTGGTCGTTCTAGCTGCCAGACCCGCCGGATGGTACCGGGTCGTCCGGTTGCGGGGGTTCGTTCTCGAACACCTCGCGGCTACCACCACCGACGCTGATGCCGACTCGGGAGGCGAAGGCCTCCTCGGGGAAGGCCTCCTCGCCGTGGATGGCCAAGTCGCCGACCTCGAGGATCTCATCCTTGTACCGGACACCTCGGAGCACCACCTTCAGCAGGTGCATGATCAAGAAGGTGACCAGCGCCGACCAGAGGATGACCCAGATGGCCGCCCGGAACTGTTCCCACAGCTGGTGGGCGGAGCCGGTGTAGACGAGGCCGGCCACACCGAACGGGGTGCAGCTGCCCCCCGCCGTGGCGTACTGGGTCGTCGTGGTGGCGATCACCTGGCCCGAAGCGTCGAGGTGCCCACAACCGAGGGACAGGTTGCCCGGGTCCCCGAAGACCCCGAGTAGGAGACCTCCGAAGAATCCGGCGATGCCGTGGGTGTAGACGACACCCAGGGCGTCGTCCACCTTGGAGAACGGACGCACCTTGGAGAGGAAGTTCCAGGCCACCCACACGATCACGCAGCAGATGATGCCGATGAAGATGGCACCTTGGCCGTTGACCCAGCCCGCGCCGGGAGTGATCCCAACCAGGCCGCAGATCAACCCGTTCACCGCACCGAGGAAGGTCGGCTTCTTCTCCTTGGACAGCCAGGCGTCCAGAGCCACCCAGGTCAGCAGTCCAGCTGCAGTGGCCAGGTTGGTGTTGACCACCGCCGTGGCCGCGTCGGACCCGGCGTAGTACGGGTCACCACCGTTGAACCCGTTCCAGCCCAACCACAGGATGCCGGCACCGACTGCCGCCATGACCAGGTTGTTGGGGAGGAAGTGCTGCCGGTCCCGTAGGAGCCTGGGCCCGAGGACCCATGCGGCCACGAAGCCGGACACACCGGCTGACATGTGGATGACGTACCCACCCGAGTAGTCGAGGGCACCCTCTTGGGCGAAGTAGCCACCGCCCCAGAGCAGGAAGGCATCGATCGAGTAGACGAAGGTCGACCACAGCGGCACCAGCAGGCACCAGGCGCTGAACTTGATCCGGCCGAGGACGCTCCCGAGGAAGAGGAGCGGGGTGATGGCCGCGAACACCAGCTGGAAGTAGGCCAGCGTGGAGGTCGGGAAGTGGAACGGCACCGAGGTGTTCGCCGCCGAGGCTGCCTGGCCCTGTTCACCCAGTGGACTGAGGATCGGCCCGGGCTTGCCCCAGAAGTTGTCGATGAACTGCGTCCATCCACCTCTCCCGAGCTGGGTCTGTGTCACCACCCCGTTGATGTCCTTGACGCCGCCTCCCCATGAGTTGGGACCGAAGCCGAGCTTGTACTCGTAGACGAACCAGCAGAGCATGACGATCGAGAACCCGGCGAACATCATTCCCAGCACGTTCACGGCCCACTTCTTCGGGACCAGCGACGCATAGAGAACCGCCAAGCCCGGGAGGCTCATCAGTCCGACGAACGTGGCCGCGGTGAGCTGCCATGTGTTGTCTCCTGGATTCAGCCAACTGGGATAGGGGACATACGATATTGCTGCGGCTAGCACGGTTTAGGTGCTCCTCTCTTCGGTGACTGCTTCCCAACGCTCTGGTGCCAACTGACACGAGGCGCCGGGGACAGAACGGGCCGTTTCGTTCTGTCGTCGCAAACAATGCTTGCTGGGGATTTCGGCACTGTCACTGCGGTGTTACCAGCGTGTGAACTGTCCATCGGGCCAGCTCAGGCCCGCACGCGCCCGTCTCGGGGCGCGTTGCATCACCATCAGAGTGGTTGTACGCGACCGTGCCGCCAGGCGCTGCGTCGGAGGGGTCGGTCGGTCGGCCTGAGGCCGGCCCCATGTCGCTCTCCGAGAGGTCGGAGAGCCGGTTCAGCTCGCTTCGGTACCCTTGGCCGGCTTGGACTTGGGGAGTCGGCGTGCCGGCGGGCCCGGAGGGGTGTACCGCTTGCTGGGTGCTGGCGTCACACCGGTCGCACCCAGCCGGGGGGTGTCCGTCGACTTGGCCAGCTTCAGCTTCTGCGACAGCCGGTAGGCCCGGACCAGGTACCACGAGCCGATCAGGATGAAGGGCAGGCCGAAGCCCCAGTAGTGGAGGTTGACGAAGGAGATCCCGTACAGGGCGCAGGCGATGCCGATGACCAGCCGCTTGCGGAACCACGCGCCCACCAGCATGGTCAGGGCCAGGGCCAGGGTGATCAGCCCGAGCCAGGTGTAGTCGGTGGGGTTGACGTGGCGGGGGTTGGGCAGCCCGTTGCTGAGCAGTGCGCTCGGGTCGTTGTGCACGAGGACCGAGGTGACCAGGAACACCAGGGCCGCGGCCACCGGGGCGATCAGCAACCCAATCACCCGCTCCTTGTCGTTGGCCCGCTTGATGGCGGCCTCGAGCTCGGGGATCGACGTGGGCTCGCCCTTCGTCGACTTCTCGTTCCCGGTGGCGTTCTCGGCGGCGACCGCCGGCTTCAGGGCGAAGTTGCTGATCGCTCCGGTGAACCGGCGCCAAGGGCTGGCGTCGGGAAGGTCGTCACCGACGTCGTCCGGGTCGCTACGGGGCATGGCGCAGGCTACCGCGGCTCGGTATCCACGTTCCCATCAGGAACCGCACCCGCCGGCCGGCTCCGGCGGCCCACAAGCAGGAAGGCCAGTGTCGCCCCCACGAGGGCCAGCAGCAGGCCCGGGATGATGAAGGCCGACCAGGAGGCGTGTTGGCGGACCAGTTGGTCGGGCGTGGTCAGCAGCTTCGGGTCGTCCGGGACGGCGATACCCGGGACGGTACTTCCCGGGGCGTGGAAGGCGATGCCGGGAATGGCCTGCCGGTACAGGGTGCCGCCGAGGGTGTACGTCCCAGAGCAGGAGTAGCCGGCGGAGTTCTGGCCGGTGCCCCCCATCAGGCCCAGGCAGGTGCCGACGGTCACCGTGACCGGGACCCCGTTGTTGCGGAGGCTGTTGATCTGACTGTTGTTCTGGATGCCGGCCACCAGCAACACGACCCCGATGACGGCCACCGTGGTCAGCACGATGCCCAGCACCACCTGCTTGGCCCGACGGGGGTCCACGCTGACGGTCCCTCCCCGGTGGGCGGTGACGGGGCCGTCGTCACGCTGGTTGGGCACAGGCCGTCCGGACGGGTTGTCGGAATGATCCGATTCGGGAGCGATCATGGTCATGGGTCCCCCTGGTCTCGGCGGCCCGGGGAGCCGTGGATTCCTCGGACGGGGCGAGAGCGTACCAGCGGGTGGGCGCCACGGAAATGCCGGTAGACCGGCGTCGCCGGCCGCCGAGGGCTAGCCTCCTCAGCATGTCCCCAAGCTCCAAGGCGCTGGACCTCAAGTCCATCTGGCTGTTCTCCAACTGCACCGGATCCGAGCTCAAGAAGATCCGGGGCTCGCTCGACGAACTCACCGTGCCGGCGGGAAAGCTGCTGGTCGAAGAGGGCCGGATCGGCACGGAGTTCTTCATCATCGTCAGCGGGACGGCGGCGGTGACCCGCAACGGGAAGAAGGTGGCCACTCTCGGCGCCAACGCCCACTTCGGCGAGCTGGCCCTGCTCGACCGGAAGCCCCGGTCGGCCTCGGTGGAGTCGGAGTCGGAGCTGGACGTGCTGGTGCTGTCCCAGCGACAGTTCAACGGACTGCTGGACTCGGTGCCCACCATCGCCCGCAAGATGCTGGCGGCGTTGGCCAACCGGCTGCGCGAAGCCGACGCCCTGGCCTACGGCTGATCCGACCCACCAGCGGCCGCACCGGCCCCGGAGGCTCCGGACTCCTACTCGTCGGAGGGAGGTTCCTCGCTGGTCACGTCAGCGGAGGACTCTGAAAGTCCGGCGCCCACCGTCACCGGCTCCCCCATCGACTCCTCCAGCAGCTGGGAGAGGTCGAGGACCCGGACGTCGTCCTCCTTGGCGTTAGCCCGCACGGCGTCGTCCAGCATGATCATGCAGTAGGGACAGGCGGTCGAGACCACATCGGCGCCGGTGTCGATGGCCTCCGCCGTCCGGTCCATGTTGACCCGGGTGCCCAGGTTCTCCTCCAGCCACATGCGAGCCCCGCCGGCGCCACAGCAGAAGCCCTTCTCGCGGCAGCGCTTCATCTCCACCTGATTGGCCCCGGGGATGGAGTCGATGACCGAGCGCGGCTCGTCGAACACCCGGTTGTGGCGGCCCAGATAGCAGGGGTCGTGGTAGGTCACCGTCCCCTTGTACCCACCGCCCGGGGTGAGCCGGCCCGCCTGGACGAGGTGGTCGAGGAGCTGGCTGTGGTGGATGACCTCGAAGTTGCCGCCCAGGGACGGGTACTCGTTGGCCAGGGAGTTGAAGCAGTGGGGGCAGGTGGCGATGACCTTTTTGACCCCGGCATTCTCCATGGTCTCAATGTTCATCCGGGCCTGCTCTTGGTAGAGGTACTCGTTGCCCAGCCGTCGGACCGGATCGCCCGTGCAGGACTCCTTGGGCCCGAGGATGCCGAAGGTGACCCCGGCCCGGTGCAGCATGCGGGCGGTGGCCTGGGCTCCCTTGCGGGCCCGCTCGTCGAGAGCTCCGGCGCAACCCACCCAGTAGAGGTACTCGACGTCATCGGGGATGGTGCCGGTGATGACCGGGACCTCGAAGTCGAGGCCGTTGATCCACTCGGTCCGCTTGGAGGAGCCGAGACCCCACGGGTCACCCTGGTTCTCCACGTTGCGGAGCATGAGCCCGGCCTCAGAAGGGAACTCCGACTCCATCAGTACCTGGTAGCGGCGCATGTCGATGATGGTGTCGATGTGCTCGATGTCCACCGGGCACTGCTCGACGCAGGCTCCGCAGGTGGTGCAGGCCCACAACACGTCGGGGTCGATGACCGACGGGACCAGGTTCTCCACCTCGACGCCGGCGGCCCGGTTCTTCGCCATGACCCGGTCGGCCGAAGCGAAGAGATTGTCACGGAGATCCATGATGAGCAGCTTGGGAGAGAGCGGCTTGCCCGTGTTCCACGCCGGGCACTGGGACTGGCACCGTCCGCACTCGGTGCAGGTGGCCATGTCGAGGAGCTGCTTCCACGAGAAGTCCTCGATGCGGCCGGCCCCGAACACCACCTCGTCCTCGTCGCCCACGTCCTCCATGGACATGTCCGGTGTGGAGGCCAGGGCGCCGAGGGCCCGGGGGCGGCGGGAGGTGGCCACGTTGATGGGGGCCATGAAGATGTGGAGGTGCTTCGAATACGACACGAAGACCAGGAACCCGGTGATGATGGCGATGTTGGCCAGCAGGGCCACCGTCTCGATCACGCTGTTGACGCCCTCACCCAGGGGCTTCAGGGCGTCGGCCAGGCCGCGGGAGGCGAAGGCCCACCAGCCGTAGGGGAAGTTGCCCGTGTTGACCTGGGCGGCCCGGTAGACGAGCAGGGTGGCGATGACCCCGAAGATCATCAGCAGCACCAGCCAGGCCGCCCCGGTGTGGGATCCGAAGAAGCGGGATCGGCGATTCTCCCGCTTGGGCGAGTGCTTGACCCGGATGCCCACGAACACCAGCAAGGAGACGATCACGGCCACGGCGAAGAAGTCCTCGAGGAAGCCGATCACCGCGGTCTGGCCGATGAGGGGGATGTGGAAGTCGCGTTGGAACAGGGCGCCGTACGCCTCGATGATGGTGAGGAAGAGGATGGTGAAGCCCCAGAAGGTGAAGGCGTGGGCCAGACCGGGAACGGTCCACTGGAGCAGCTTCTTCTGGCCCCCGACCTCGACCAACTCAGCCTTGATCCGCTTGGGAACGTCCTTGAACCGGGACGGCACCGCCGGCTGTCCCGCCGAGATCAGCTGGTACAGCCAGAAGAACCGGCGACCGGCGATGGCGAACATCACCACGGTGATCCCGAGCCCTAGGGCGAGTCTGAGGGGCACTGCATTCCTCCTGGTTGGTTACTCAAGAGTAACAAAGGCGGGTGGGGGCGCTGCGACCGACCGGTCGGCGGTCACGGGCGGAAGTTGTCGGCGTACCGGCTGGGGGTGGGACCCCACTGGCCCTGGTACTTCGACTTCAGGCCATCGGAGCCGTACGGGTTGTCCGCCGCCGTCGTCATCTGCAGGAAGCTGATCTGGCCGATCTTCATACCGGGGTAGACGGTGATGGGGAGATTGGCCACATTGGAGAGCTCCAGCGTGAGGTGGCCGTCCCAGCCGGCATCGACGAAGCCCGCTGTCGAGTGGATGAGGAGGCCCAGGCGGCCGAGGGAGGACTTGCCCTCCAGACGGGCCACCAGGTCGTCGGGCAGGGTGACCTTCTCGGTAGTCGAGCCGAGGACGAACTCACCGGGGTGCAGAATCAGGGGGTCTTCGCCCACGTCGACCAGCTCGGTGAGGTCCTCTTGATCCTCGCGGACGTCGATCACCCGACTGGTGTGGTTCCGGAACAGCCGGAAGTACTGGTCCACGTGGAGGTCGACCGACGATGGCTGGATACAGCTCTCGTCGAAGGGGTCGATCTTGATGTGGCCGGCGGCGAGCGCCTCGCGTATGGAGCGGTCAGAGAGAACCATGCCGGACAGACGATAGTGGGGCTTGCGCACCCGGGCGTAGTTACCGGCGGGGAACGGCGGCGACCTGGCGACCTCAGGCCGGTGAGGCCTCCCAGTCGGGGTCGATCTCGAGGTAGCGGAGAGCGAGGGACTCGAGCCCCAGCCCGAACAGGGTCCACTCCTGCATCTCGCCCGTCGGTCCGGTGGGCAGGAGGATCCCGTCCATGTCCGAATCGACCCGATTGCGCAGGGCACAGCCCTCGGCCAGCGCTCCGACCGACACGGTCAGCTGCCGCATGGTCAGGCCGTCGCGGAGTCGGACGCCCAGGAACTCGGCCAAGGCGGCGTAGGTCTGCAGGTAGGTCTGGGCCACGGACTCGTACCCCTCGATCAGAGCGCTCTGGATCCTCCGCTTGTGCTCGTCGATCTCGCCGGCGGTGGCCAGGGCCCAGATGCCGATCCACAGGGACCAGGTATTGGAGGAGCGGAGGGCGTGGATATTGGCCGCCCCACCGACCCGGCAGACCTCACGGAGGGCGTCCCAGCGCCGGGCCGGCGTGGACAGGTCGAGCTCGGCCAGCAAGGGGACGACCTCACCGAAGGTGTCGTTGAACTCGTCGGTGTTGTCGTCGGTGCTCAGGATGTCGATGAGGACGTCGGTGTGGTACTCGGCCTGGTTCTCCCACACCCGGCGGATGACCGAGGCGTTGGTCAGGCGGAGCCCGGTGTCCTGCTCCACCCGGTCGAAGACTCGCTTGAAGGTCAGCCCGTCGGTCCCCACGCCGAGGCCCTCCTCGCGCAGGATGGTCTGGGCAGCATCGAGGAGGAGAGTACGCAGGTCCTCTTTGGTTCGTCGGGTGCGTCGCTCTGGCATCAGAATCAGTTCGGCGGTCCAAGTGGATGAGGCCCGCTGACTCTAGCCAGTCTACGTGGGCATCCTGAACCGCCGTGCAATCCGGAGTTGCAATTCTGCCGGCGCTTGACGATACTGATGGACAACGGGCGGCGGATCACATGCAGGACCACGGTACCGGACCGGGCGCAGCGGGCGCTCGGGTACCGGGACGTGAGCTCGGAGGCGGAATGTCCCAGGTCGGTGAGGCCGGTTCGGGTGGAGCGGGGGCGGGAACCCTGTTCCGAGGCGGAGAGGGCGGAGCTCGGCCGGACTTCGTCCGTCGCCATCCCGCCTCCCTCGATTTCGCTCCCCCGGTGGAGCCCATGGAGGTGGAGCGCGCGCGGACGCCGAGTCTGGTCACCGCGGGCCTAGTCCTGCTGACGGCGGCGGCGGTGCTGGAGGGCTACCGGTGGCTGAACGTGATCCCACCCAGCCGCCTTCACCCTTCGGCACTGGTGTTCACCGTGCTGATGGTGCCCTGCTGCCTGTTCCTCACCCGGGCCCTCCGGGGGGAGAGACGACGTCGAGCCCAGAGGGCGGTGGTGGCCGGCGTCGTCGGCTTGGTGGGTGTGACCGCCGTGGAGTTGGGGTCTAACCACCCGTGGTCCGCCCATCTCCTCGGGGCGTACGACCTGGTCCTGGCCGCCACCATCCTGGCTGCTGCACTCATCGGCGGGGAGCTCATCAGCGCCTGAGGCATTGAGGGCCGCGTCGACCGGGTCGGGGTGAGGTCCGCACACGCAGGCGGTAGGGTGTCGGCGCTACGCGGGCGTAGTTCAGAGGCAGAACATCAGCTTCCCAAGCTGAGAACGCGGGTTCGATTCCCGTCGCCCGCTCTCCTGGTCGGAGGCTAATTATCGACTCGCCTCACTCCTCGGCCGCACGGCTTGTCCGCGACATGTCCGCGTCATGGTCGGATGTGCCTCCGAGGTGGTCCCGTACTGGGACTGGAACAAGATCATCGAGATGGCGTCGGTCCAGTTCCCGCTTCCACCGTTACCGGGCGTCACACCCCTGACCGTGGACATCCCAACGCATAGGCGTGGTCGGATCGCTTGACTGGGTAAGCCCCACCAGGCACCGTGGAGGCGGGCAAAGCGCCCTCGTTGACGAAAAGAGGGCACCATGACGCCGATCCGTCGCTTGGCCGTACTGGGTGTTGGTCTGACCCTTGCCTTGGCCGGTGGTGCGACAGCCTGGCTGACCACAGCTCAAGCCGCGGCTCCCGCCATCACGCCCACCCCACCCGGCGTTCAACCCGCCGGCGTCAACTTCACCATCCGCACCAACGTTGACAGGAACTTCTGTATGTCGGCCCAGCCCGTGCCGTCGGTGCCTGCCTCAGAGGCAAGCATGGCCCAATGCGCTCCGAATGACGACCAGCACTGGACCTTGGCCGCAACCGCCCAGGGCTACATCGTCATCATCAGTGGACGAGGTCAGTGCCTGGACTTCGCCGCCAAGGCTCCCGCACTTGTATCGGTCGTCCCCTGCTCCTTCAAAGGGGCCGAGCACTTCTACTACGACGACACCTCCGGCCTCGTTGAATCGGTATCAGGCAAGAAGTGTCTTTCTGCATCGGCGGCGGCATTGAATGCGGAGCTTTCCATCGTGAAGTGCGATGTCTCCGAGCCTCTTCAAATCTGGTACCTCGGCCACTAGCCCTGTCCGGAGTTCCGTCAGCCACCGGACGCTGACATGATCCAACTACTTCCTAGTGCCCCGGCGTTGACTGGCCTCCGTGATTCCTAGTCTTTCGCATGAGTGCCTCCATGGGCGGGTGGGACCGGTGGTCGGCCGCCTGTGGCCGGCGTTGATCAGATCAACGGGGCCGTCGAGTGCTCGACCATCCGTTGAGCGGGCCCTGATCCGTCTCCATCATCAGCAGACCCGGGGGCCAGGCCCCGGACCGTCGCCTCGTGGCGGGCGGCGAGGGACCGCAACGTTCCGACAGTGTGATCCACCCGGGTGGCGAACAGCACCTGTGTGCCCGCGCCACTGGCCGCTACCGAGTCGCACGAACATCCCACGCAATTTCCCGACATACCCCTCCTCGAGGTGGGATCGACCACCGCCCGGCCACCGGCAACGCCGCCACCCATCGATGGCCCGATGGCGTACCGGTCCGACCCGCCCGCCGACGTACCTCCTCTATCTATCGGTAGGTCGGCCCAGGTACTTGAACGCAGCCACGGTCCCGACCGCCGTTCGATCGGGCTCAGCGCCGCCGTAGCCGCGGGTCCTCCAGGGCCGGGTGGCTGGCGAAGTAGTTGTCCGCCGGGTTGATCTCGGTACCCGGGGGCACGATCTCGTCGATCCGGTCGAGGACGTCCCCGCTCAGCACCACCTCGACGCCGGCCAACAGGTCCTCCAGCTGGTCGTAGGTCCGGGGCCCGATGATCACCGAGGTGACCGCCGGATGACTGCGCACGAAGGCCGTGGCCAGGTGGGTCAGAGGCAGTCCGGCGTCGGCGGCCAGCTTGGTGAGCTGTTCGACCGCCTCCAACCGGGTCCGGTTCTCCGGCACGGTCATGTCGAATCCCCGGGCCCCACGGCCCTGGGCCCGGTGGCCCGTGGTGGGATCGGCCCGACCGGACAGCCAGCCGCTGCTCAGCGGCCCGTAGGTCAGCACGCCCATGCCGAACCGCTGAGCGGTGGGCAGGACGGCACCCTCGACAACCCGTGACAGCACCGAGTAGCGGGGCTGCTCGGTGCGGAAGCGGTGGTGTCCACCCCGCTCAGCCACCCAGTGGGACTCGACGATCAACTCGGCCGGAAAGGAGGAGCAGCCGATGGCCCGCACCTTGCCCGCCCGCACCAGATCGGACAGGGCCGACAGGGTCTCGTCGAGATCGGTGCTGCGATCGGGCCGGTGCAGTTGGTAGAGATCGATGTGGTCCGTGTCCAGCCGGCGCAGACTGTCCTCCACCGCCCGGGCGATCCAGCGGGGTGAGCCTCCGGCGCGGTTGGGGTCACCACCCACGGGGAGGCCGAACTTGGTGGCCAGCACCACATCGTCCCGGCGGCCCCGGAGCGCCCGGCCCACGATCTCCTCGGACTCACCCAGGGAATAGACGACCGCCGTGTCGACGAAGTTGATGCCGGCTTCCAGGGCCCGGTGGACAATGCGGACTGAGTCGTCATGGTCGGCATTGCCCATGACCCCGAGCATCATGGTCCCGAGCGCCAACTCACTGACCGAGATCCCGGTCCCACCCAGCACCCTGTACTTCATCGATCCGCCTCCTTACCATCATGTCCCGTCCCCGACCGTAGGGTCCCGGCGCCATCTACCCGACACCCCGGCCGGGTCCCCGTCGACCGACGGCTGTTGTTGACGGCACCCTTCCACTTAGGTATACCTAACAAATGGGCGAGGAGAAGGCCGGACCGACGACGGGCAAGGTCCGGCACCTCAGTCCGCGGGACCGGGTGCTCCTGGCCCTGTTGGCCGTGGTGGTCCTCACCGGAGCCGTCTTCGGCGGCCTGGCCGTCCGGACCCGGAGCAACAGTGACGCCGTCGACCTGATCCGCCCCACCGGCATCCCGTCCACCGTCTCCACGGCGGAGGCCAACCTCATGGCCCTCTCGCCCGTCCCCCACCGTCCCGCTCCCGACTTCCACCTCACCGACCAGAACGGGCGGTCCTTCTCACTGTCCAGTCTCCAGGGTCACGTGGTGGTCCTCGGCTTCTCCGACCCGCACTGCACCGACGTGTGCCCCATCGTCAGCCAGGAGACCGTCGACGCCTACCACGACCTCGGGACGGCCGCCTCGAACGTCATCTTCCTCTCGGTGAACGTCAACCCCTACGTGACCGACGTGGCCGCCATGGCCACCTACACGAACAAGGAGCAGCTGGGGACGGTGCCCAACTGGCACTTCCTCACCGGCTCGGTCACCGACCTCCGGGCCGTCTGGAGTGCCTACAGCATCCAAGTCGACGCCCCCGACCCGACCGCCGACGTCCAGCACACCGATGCCCTCTACTTCATCGACCCCCAGGGCCACGAGCGGTATCTGGCCTCGCCCATGGTCGACCACGACGCCAAGGGCACCGCCTACCTGCCCGCCGATCAGCTGGCCTCCTGGGGCCACGGCATCGCCCTCGTCAGCCAAGACCTCACCACCTGACCTCGGCTCAGGCACCGTCCCCGTAGGCACGGTCGAACCAGCGGGACACCCGGGTGCGGGCGGTGACCGCACCCCCGAGCCGGGTGGAGGCCTCGGCCACCGTCCTGGCTGGGCCCGGGGCCGCCCCCTCCAGTAGTTCGTTCCAGAAGATGCCCCACCCGCCGGCCACGGTGCGGCCGACGACGGGTGAGGTCAGCAGCCGGCCCACCGCGGCCACGGCCCGGGGGCGCCCCACCAGGGCGGCGTGACCGGCGGCGGTGATCCGCTGATAGGGCAGGTGGGTCCGGGCCAGTCGGTCCCGGTACTCGTCAGCAGCACGTCCCGCCGCGCCCAGCACGGCCTCGGCAGCGGCCCGGCCGCTGGTCATGGCCTGGGCGATGCCTTCACCCTGGAGCGGGTTGACCAGGCCGGCGGCGTCCCCGACCAGCAGGACCCGTCCCGCCGACGGCACGGTCCCGACCATGCCCATCTTCAGCCAGCCCCCGAGGCGCCGGGGCAGCGGGCCGTCCGGCACCTGGTCGAGGAGACCCAGCCCGGCCAGGTGCCTCAGGTAGGCCGGCAGTTCCCGGACAGCAGCCGAGCCGGCCTGGCGGTCGGCCAGGGTGCCCACCCCCACCCCCACATTGGCCATGCCGTCAGGACCCGGGAAGATCCAGCCGTAGCCGGGGAAGGCCCGCCACGGGGTCGGCTCCCACAGGGTGATGGCCGGCAGCTCGACCACCTGGTCGAGGTAGGAGCGCACGGCGAACCCCCACAGCACCCTGGCGTCCTCCACCAGTCCGGCGGACCGGGCCACGTGGCTGGTGGCGCCGTCGGCCCCGATGACGAAGTCGGCCCGGATGCTGCCCCCGTCGGCCACCGAAAAGCCCTCCAGGTCGGGTCCCGCACCGATCGGGTCCCCGGCCCGGCCCTCCACGCCCTCGGCCCCGGCGTCGAGGGCGGCGGCCCGAAGCGTCCCGTCCAGCACGGTGCGGGGCACCGCCCGGGCCCGCCCGGGATAGGTCGTGCCGTCGAAGCATGGAAGGACGACCCGGCGGCCCGTCGGGCCGACCACCACCATGTCGCCCACGTCGAGGCCGGGGGGCTCGGCCACTCCGAGATCGGCCAGGACCTGCAGGCCGCGGGGACCGATGAAGTCCCCGCAGGCCTTGTCCCTCGGGAACTGGGCCTTGTCCAGCAGTGCCACCCGGGCACCGGCGCGGGCCAGGACGAGGGCGGCGATGCTGCCGGCCGGGCCGGCTCCCACCACGAGTACGTCGTAGCGCCTCGGGTCCACACGACTCCCCTCGTCTCCACCGCCTACGGTGAGATCTTCGCACCCGAGGAGGTCGCATGGATACCGCGGAGCCGAGTGACCCCAACCGGTTCGCCCGGACCCTCTTCTCCCCGCTGCCCGAACGCTACGACCGGCTGGCCGAGCTCCTGTCCATGGGCCAGAACGGGCGGTGGCGGCGGGCCATGGTGGACCACATCGCCCCTGAGCGCCCGGACCTGGTGCTGGACGTGGCCTCGGGTCCAGCCGGGGTGGCGCTGCAGCTGGTCGACCGTGGGGCCGAGCGGGTGGTGGGCATCGACCTGACCCTCGACATGCTCCGCCAGGGCCAACGCAACGTGGCCGAACGCTCCCTGGCCGAGCGGGTCCAGCTGGTTAACGGCCGGGCCGAGCGGATGCCCTTCGCCGACGCCACCTTCGACGCCCTGACCTTCACCTACCTCCTGCGCTACGTCGACGACCCCCAGGCCACCCTGGACGAACTGGCCCGGGTGGTCAAGCCCGGGGGGGCGGTGGCCAACATGGAGTTCCTCCTTCCGCAGAGCCGGTTCTGGCGGTTCTGGTGGTGGGGCTACACCCGCCTGCTCCTCCCGGTGGGCGGTGGACTGACCGGCGGCCGGGCGTGGTTCGAGGTGGGCCGGTTCCTCGGGCCCAACATCTCGTCGCACTACCGGCGCTATTCGCTGGACTGGACGGTGGAGGCCTGGCGTCGGGCCGGCTTCGTGGACGTGGGCGTACGGCGGATGAGCCTGGGCGGCGGCCTGGTCATGTGGGGGCGGCGAGCCGGTGGGTGACTCGTCCGAGGCCCGGGCCGCCTACTACGCGGCACGACCCGGCGGGTGGCGGGACTGGTGGACGCTCCTCCATCCCCCCTATACGGCGTGGCATCTCGCCTACGTGGTGATCGGCGCCTGCCTGGCCCCGGTGGTCAACACCACCCGGCTGATCGCCACGCTGCTGGCTTTCTTCTGCGCCGTCGGGCTGGCCGCCCACGCCCTCGACGAGCTGCACGGCCGGCCGCTGCGCACCCGGATCCCCGGACCGGCGTTGGCCACCGTGGCCGGCGTCGGTCTGGCCGGAGCCGTGGGACTGGGGATCGCCGGCGCCGTGCAGGTGGGTTGGGCGCTGGTGCCGTTCTTGATCGTCGGCCCGATGCTCGTCGTCGGCTACAACTTCGAGCTGTTCGGAGGGGTCATCCACAACGATGTCGGCTTCGCCGTCAGCTGGGGTGCCTTCCCCGTCCTCACCGCCTACGTGGCCCAGACCGGGAGGCTGGCCCTGGCCCCGGTGCTGGCCGCACTGGGGGCGTTCGCCCTCTCGGCGGCCCAGCGGGCCCTCAGCACCCCGGCCCGGATGCTGCGTCGTCGGACCGACCAGGTGACCGGGACCATCGCCCGGACCGACGGCACGACGGTGACGGTCAGCCGGGCCTTCCTGCTGGCGCCCCTCGAGCGGGCCCTGCGGGCCATGTCGTGGGGGGTGGTGCTGACCGCGACGGCGTTGGCCCTGGCCCGGCTGGGCTGACGGGGATCCCTCACCGGCGCCCCTCGATCCGCCGACGGAATCCGGCCACGGTGGTCTCGACCACCCGGTCGTGGCCCCACTGCAGCACGGGTCGGCCCATCCGGGCCGCCATGCGCATCACCGGCTGGCGCACCTCGATGGTCCAGGCCATCTCGACCCGGGACCCTTCGCCATCGGGACGGATGCGCAGGCGGGCGTCCCCGGTGAGGTCCCCGCCGATGGCGGCGTCGATGGCGTGCGGGCGGCGGCAGGGCCCGAGCTCGACGTCCAGCCGCATCCGGTAGGGCAGTGGCGGGGTGACGACGCCCCGGAGGACGGAGCCTTCTCTCAGTCCGTCCCCCTCGAGTCGGAACTCGGACAGCCAGGGCCACCATCCCTCGAACTGGTCCACCTCCTCGATCCGGTTCCAGAGCTCCTCGGGGCGCAGAGAGAAGCCGTAGGCACCTCGGTGGGTGAACACGGGCGCGGCCACCCACCCAGGGTAGGGCGGGGTCTCGGCGGGACGACGGCCGGCGCGGTCAGATCGGCGGCGGCGGGGTGACCGGGGGGGCGTCGGTCGGTGGCGACCACTCGGGATCGGGCTCGAAGAAGTGATGCTGGAGGGCCTCCAGTCCGATGCCGAAGAGCGTCCACTCCTGGTCCTCGCCGTCCGGGCCGGTGGGACGGAGGATGCCGTCCATGGTGGGGTCGAGTCGCTGCCGCAGGGAGCATCCCTCGGACAGCGCGCCGATGGCCACGGTGAACTGGCGGACGGTCAGGGGCGCCCGGGGCCGCATGCCGAGCGCCTGCACCAGGGCGGCGTAGGCGTCCTCCCACAGCCGGGTGATGCCTTCGTAACCGTTCAACAGAGCCCTCTGGATCCGCTGTTGATGTGCGACCCGTTGCTCGTCGGGATGGAGGGTCTCGGCCGTGGCCAGCGCCCACACCGCGATCCACAGCGACCAGTGGGGGGACTCCAGGAGGGAGAAGATGTTGGCGGCGCCGCCCACCCGGCACGCCTCCCGAAGGGACTGCTCACGCGCCCCGACGGTGGTCAGGTCCATCGAGGCGAAGACCGGCTCGAGCGCCGCGAAGGTGTCGTTGAACTCCCCCAGACCCTCCTGCTCGGCGATGGTCACCAGCACATCGGCCTGGTAGTCGGCCTGGTTCTCCCACACCCGACGGATGACCGAGGCGTTGGAGATCCGACGGCCGGTGTCGGCCTCGACCCGTGCGAAGACCCGTTTGAAGGTGAGGGTGTCGAATCCGGTACCCAGCCCCTCCTCGATCAACAGGGTCCGCCCCGTCTCGAGCAGGAGGGACCGCAGTTCGTCCCGGCTCAGCTTCGGCTGACGATGTTCGGCCATGCTCCGTTCTCAAGTCACCGCCGCGATTCGGGTCCGCCCCCGGCACCGACGGCGTGGTGCCGACGGACGGGGCGACCTTAGCCAGCCCGCGGCCGGGTCGGGAATTACAGCCGAGCCACCCGCGGCCGAGGCGGTTGCAACTCACAATTGCATACCTCGGGCCCCGGTGCGGTTGCGCCGACGGGCCGGCCCGACGAGAGTCGGGTCCATGAGTGCCGACCGGACCTACCGCACCCAGGTCGGAACGCAGCCGGTGACCCTCCCCCTGGTCCCGGTGTCCGACGACTGCCTCATCGCCCTGCTCATCTGCGTCGACCTCGGCGTGGCCTTCGCCGGGACGGCCGGCGGCGAGCTCGCGGAGCGGCTGGCTCCCCTTGGGCCCGAGGTGGTGGTGTCGGTAGCCACCATGGGCATCCCCCTGGCCATCGAGGTCAGTCGCGCCCTTGGCCTCGACGACTACGTGATCCTGCACAAGACCCCCAAGATCCACCTGGGCGACTCGTTCGCCGAGCCGGTGCGGTCGATCACCACGGACGGCCAGCAGACCCTGCGACTGGATCCCGCCCGGGTCGGTGCCGTGCGGGGCCGGAGGGTGGTGGTGGTGGACGACGTCATCTCCACCGGGGCGTCCACCTCCGCCGCCCTCACCCTGGTGCGCCGGGCCGGAGGCGATCCGGTGGCCGTCGGGGTGCTCATGACCGAGGGGACGTCCTGGCAGCGTGCACTCGGAAGCGACGCCGCCAAGGTGGTGGCCCTCGGCGCCATGCCGGTGTTCCGGCCCGATCCCTCCGGAGGGGAGCCGCGCCCCGACTGGGGTTGAAGAGGGCGTCGGACGGTCAGTTGTGGAATAGTCCAGTCGTGTCGCCCCGACCCATCGACCCGGCCGTCCTGCGCGTGGACGAGGACGGGGTCACCCTGCTCGGCGGGTGGTCGGCCACCAGTGGCCTGCGGCACTTCCCGCCCAGTCCGGTGTGCCCCTTCACCGGCGCCGACGACATCGAGCCGGTCGACCTCCCCCGGACGGGGACCGTGTGGCTTCACACCACCGTGTCCATCGCCCCCCCGGGCTACACCGGGCCCGTCCCCTACGGTCTGGGCATCGTGGAACTCGACGGGGAGCCGATGCTCCGGGTGGTGAGCCGACTCCGGGGCGACGACATCGCAACGGGCACCCGGGTGCGCCTGGACGGAGCGGTGCTGCCCGGCCCGGACGGGGAGCCGGCGGTGACCTGGGTGTTCCATCCGTGAGCGGTGTCCGGATCACCGGAGTGGGCCTCCACCCGTTCGGCCGCTTCGGCGAGCTGACCGGTACGGCCATGGGCGTCGCCGCCGTCCGGGCGGCCCTGGCCGAGGCCGGTCTCGGCGCCGGGGATATCGAGGCGGCGTTCTGCGGCACGGCCTACGGGGGCGTGGCCGCCGGGCACCGGGTGCTCTCCGCCCTGGCCGGGACCGGCATCCCCATCTACGACATCGAGGCCGGCTGCGCCTCGGGGGGTGCGGCGCTGGAGCTGGGGGCGGCCTCCATCGCCTCGGGCCAGCACGACCGGGTGCTGGTCTTCGGGCTCGAGAAGATGCCCAAAGGGATCATCCGGTCCTCGTTCTTCGCTCCCTGGCAGGAGGCGGCGGGGCTCAGTCCGGCACCGGCCTTCTTCGCCCTGCGGGCCCAGCGGCTGCTGTCCGACACCGGCCTCACCGAGGACCATCTGGCCCAGGTCGTGGTCAAGAACCGCCGGAACGGCGTGGCCAACCCCGACGCCATGTTCACCAAACCGGTGACCGCCGAGGAGGTCCTCGCCTCGCGGATGATCTGTCCACCCCTGACCCTGTTCATGCTGTGCTCGCCCAACGAGGGAGCCGCCGCCGTCATCCTCGAGCGGGCCGACGCCGGGATCCGGCTGGCCGGGATCTCGCTCCGCTCCCACCTCCCGGGCAGCGTGCTGGGCGAGGACTCGCCGCTGAGTGGGATCGACGACCTCGCCATCACCCCTCCGACCACGCTGGCCGCCCAGGACGCCTACGCCCAGGCCGGCCTGGGCCCCACCGACATCGACGTGGTCGAGTGCCAGGACACCGACGCCGCCCGCGAACTGCTGGCCTGGGCCGAGCTGGGGCTGTGCCCCCCGGGGGGCCAGGCCGCCATGCTGTCCGACGGCGAGGCCGAGATCGGCGGTCGGATCCCCGTCAACCCCTCGGGCGGGCTGCTGTCCAAGGGCGAGCCCCTCGGGGCGTCGGCCCTGGGCCAGGTGGTCGAGCTGGTGCGCCAGCTCCGGGGCACGGCCGGCGATCGGCAGGTGGACCGGGCCCGGGTGGGACTGGCCCACGTGATCGGCCGGGGCGCCAACGCCTGCGTCACTGTGCTGGTGGCCTGATGGGAGCGGCGCGCGCTCCGGCCCGGGACCTCACCGTGCTGGCCGTGCCGTTCTACTTCGCCGGCATGGCTGTCGAGTACGTGTGGCTGCGGCGGAGGGCCGGGCGTCGGGGACCTTCAGCCGGGCAGTACGAGCGCCGCGACACCGTGGCCAGCCTGGCCATGGGGACGGCGAGCCTGGTCGCCCCGTTCGTCGTCCCGCAGGTGTTGCGTCCCTTCCGCCTGGGTCACGGCCGGTCGGGTCGGGTGGTCGTCGGGCTGGCCCTCGGTGCCGCCGCGGTGACCACCGCCGCCGACCAGGTGGTCCGGCGATCGGCCCGGCCGCCGTCGGAGTCACCGTCCGTCGACCCGCCCACCGCCGGTGGTCCGATACGGACGGACCTCACCCTGTCGCCGGCCCGGCCCAGTCGGGCCCGTCAGGTGGCGTCGGTGGACGGGGTGGCCACCATCGCCCTGGGCGGGCTGGCCCTGGCCGCCACCTGGGCCGAGCGCACCGCGCCCCAACGGTTGTGGAGGCGGCGGCGGCTCCCCGATCTGGGTCGGGGACCGATGGCGGTGGCCCTGGCCGTCGTGGGGTGGGACTTCATCTACTACTGGAACCACCGCTTCATGCACGAGAGCCGCCACCTCTGGGCCATCCACGTGGTCCACCACTCCAGCGAGCGCTACAACCTGTCCACCGCCCTGCGCCAGCCCGTGGCCGACACCCTCGGCACCTCGGTGCCCTACGGGCTGCTGTGCCTGGCCGGCCTCTCCCCCGAGCTGGTGGCCACGGCCCGGGGCGTCAACCTGCTGTACCAATTCTGGATCCACACCGAGACCATCGGGCGGCTGGGCCCACCGGAGGAGGTGCTCAACTCGCCCTCCCACCACCGGGTGCACCACGGATCCAACTCGCAGTACCTGGACCGCAACCACGGCAGCATCCTCATCGTGTGGGACCGCCTGTTCGGCACCTTCGAGCGCGAGGACCAGCCGGTCGTCTACGGCCTGACCAAGGACATCAAGACGTTCAACCCGGCCACCATCGCCAGCCACGAGTTCGTGGCCATGGTGCGCGACGTGGCCGACTCGGACGGTTGGGTGGAGCGCCTCTCCCATGTGGTCCGGGGACCGGGGTGGGGAGCCGGGCGGAAGGCGTCGGATCCCGCCGTCCCACCGGCGGTCGCCTGACCCACGGTCCCCTGCCGGTGGGGTCGGCGCTCCACCGGGCTCCCGTCCCCGGAGAGTTGGCCGACGATCCCGGGGCTCAGGCCGGCTCGGCCTTCCTCTCGTGCAGCTTCTTCAGTGACCGCACGATGGAGGCCTCGATGAGCTTGTCGTTGTCCTTGGAGATGAAGTGGTGCACTCGCTTCTCGAACAGCACCCGCATCACCGGGTTGAACACCTCGTAGGTCTCGCGGAAGTGGACACGGGTCTTCCCCCCGCCCAGGTCCTCCAGCCGGGTCAGGCCCGAGGCCCGTGACCACAGCGGCTTGCCCACCGCGTCGTAGCGCCACGACACCGGGCGCTGGGCCTCGGTGATCCACTCCCACGACTGGGCCCGCCCCTTGGACAGTAGGTACCGGGGGACAGGAAAGTGGCAGTGCCGGACCAGCCCGTTCCCCTCCTCATCCCCGGGATGGTAGATCTCGATCGTCACCGTATCGGTGGTGATCCCGACCCGGGTCCGCTTCCAGATCACGTCCCACACCTCGTCGGGTGTCCCGTCGACCACGAAGTCGAAGTTATGTACCTGCACGTACCTGTCTCCTGTCTCTCCTACCCGTTACGGACACTCCGGTCGGCGTCATCGGCCGGCCGCTCCCTCGCCGGCCACGGCGGCCGTGGCCAGGCGGGCCTTGACCACCTTGCCCCCGGCGTTCCTCGGCAGCTCGGTCACCACCACCACCCGGCGGGGCACCTTGTAGTCGGCCAGCTGCGCTCCGGCGAAGGCGATCACCTCGTCGGTGGTGGTACCCGAGCCCGGCCGGAACACCACATAGGCGGCCACGTCCTCCCCGAGCACCTCGTGGGGGATGCCCACCACGGCGGCCTCGACCACGGCCGGATGGGCCTGGAGGACGGCCTCCACGTCGTCGGCGTAGACGTTCATCCCGCCCCGCACGATCATCTCCTTCTTCCGGCCCACGATGTACAGGTAGCCGTCGGCGTCGAGGCGGCCGAGATCACCGGTGTGCAGCCATCCGCCCTCCCACTGGCGGGCCGTGGCCTCGGGGTCCCGGTAGTACTGGCGGTGCCCTCCGGGGTTGCGGGTGAGGACCTCGCCGACCTCCCCGACCGGAAGGGACTCGCCGTCGTCACCCACGATGCGCACCTCGACCGGCGGGGTCGGACGTCCCACGGCCCCCGGACGGGTCCGGGCGGCCTCGGGGTCCATGGTGAAGGTGGCGTGCCCTCCCTCGGTCATGCCGTAGCTGTTGAGCACGGCGGCACCGGGCAGTTTGGCCTGCAGGACCCGGAGGGTGTTGGGGGCCAGCGGGGCGCTGCCCAGCACCAGCAGGCGGAGGCTGGACAGGTCGGCCGACTCGAAGTCGGGATGGTGGATGAGCAGCTGCGCCATGGCCGGCACCACGAAGGCGGACGGCGGGCGCTCCTGCTCTACGACGGCCAGCCAGCGACCGGCGTCGAAGGTGGGCAGGTGCAGCACGACCATGCCGGCCTTCATGGGGTTGTGGATGAAGCCCAGGCCGGCGAAGGTGAAGACCGGGGAGGCGGTCAGCCACCCGGTGCCCTGCCACTCGGGCAGCTGGTTGGGCACCCGGGCCACCTGGCTGTGGCGCACCGCCACCCCCTTGGGCTTCCCGGTGGTCCCCGAGGTGTACATGATGTCGGCCAGGTCGTCCCCGGTCAGCGGGGCCTGGACCGCCGCGTCGTCGTCGGCCAGCACCTGCTCGATGTCGAGGGCCCCGTCGATCCCCGGTCCGCCCACCGTGGCCACCAGGTGCAGGGAGGGCAGTGAGCCGATCAGCGGCCCCACCGACCCGCCGTAGCTGCCGCTGGTCACCACGGCGCTGACCTCGGCGTGGTCGAGGATGCCGCTGACCTCGGGCGGGGTCAGGCGGTTGTTGAGCGGTACGGCCACCGCGCCCAGCTTGTGGGTGGCGCTGTAGGCCACGATCCAGTCGAGGATGTGGTCGGCCGACATGAGGATGGCCACGCGGTCACCCGGGGCCACCCCCCGGTCCCCGAGCCCACGGGCCAGCCGGTTGGACCTCCGGTCCCACGCTGCGAAGGTGATCGAGGTGCCGTCCCCCAGATTCCGGTAGGCCACATGGTCGGGGTAGGCCGCGGCCATGGTCCGGAGCTGGTCGGTCAGCAGGTCACTCACCGCGCCACCCGAGCCGGTCGGGACGGAGCACCCCCACCTTGACCCGGCGCCCGGAGGCTCAGGACGACGCACCGCTCGCCGACGCCAGGGGCACGGGTCGGGCCAGGCTCCAGCTGAAGGTCTCGGGGATCTCGTCGAGGGAGACGGTGGTGGACAGGTCGGCCACCGTGGGGCCGACCCGGTCGGCCACCTCCTGGAGGAGCCCCCCGTCGAAGCCGAACACCCGACAGGCGTTGGCCCCCAGGATGCGGCGGAGGTCCGCCTCGGGCATCCCTCCGAACACCTGGCGGAGGACCAGGCGGTGGACCGGAGCGGCCCCCTCGAGATGGGGGTAGTCGGCTCCCCACATGATGCGGTCCACGCCGATCTCCTCGCGCATCTCGGCCTCGCCCCGGTTCATGAGCGAGCCGCCCAGGAATACGTGGGCGTCGAAGTACTCCGACGGGCGCCGGGCGAGATACGAGCGGACCGGCGCCCCGCCGTGGGTGTCGAAGAAGGACTCCATGTCCCGGATGAGGGAGGGCAGCCACTGGACCCCGTTCTCCGTCACCACCACCTTGAGGTCGGGATGCCGGTCGAAGACGCCTCCGAAGATCATGAACCAGAGCGGTCGGCGGGTGAACACGAAGACCTCGTATAGGCCGAGGAACCCCCCGTGCTTGGCGTCGTAGAGCTGCTTGGCGTCGGTGGCCGAGCCCGAGGCCCCGGTGTGCAGGTTGACCACCACGTCGTGCTCCTCGCACGCGCTCCACAACGGCTCGTAGTACTCGTCGGCATAGCCGGGAAGCCCGGTGCGCAGGGACATGGCCGGCAGCATGATGCCCCCGTGGAGGTCGTGCCGGCGGGCCCAGGCGATGGCCTCCACGGCCCGGTCCATGTCGTGGAGGTCGATGGGGATACACCCGGTGCGGCGGCCGGGGGCGGCGGCCACGAAGTCGGCCAACCACCGGTAGTAGGCCCACAGGGCCGGCCACACCACCTCGAGGTTCTTCGACGAGTGGCCCCCGAGGTACATGGCCGGCGACAGCCCGCCGGCCAGGACCGGGCCAGGGAAGACCACCTCGGCGTGGATACCCTGCTCCTCGAGGTAGGCCAGGCGACGGCCGTCGGCGTCGGAGGGAAAGACCCACTCCTCGCCGTAGCGGGCCAGCCACCCCGACGCCGCCTCGGTGTCCACCCCCATCCCGGCCAGGCGACGCGTGGCCACGGCCCGCACGGCGTCGGTGTCGTCTATCTCGCCGGGGTCGACCCCGCCGAACATGGGGATGGCCACCGCGGAGAGGTCCCCGAAGGACGCCACCGCCTCCCGCTCGGACGGATCGACGTAGGAGAGGAACTCGTCCAGCGTGTCCGGAGCGGCGTGGGCGTCGGCCGACACCACCACGTACGGCCGCCCCGAGGTCCCACCGTCACCATCGTGTAGCACCATCCGACCTGCCTCCCCGGGCTCGGGTCCCCCACCCGGCCAGGCGAGACTACTGCGGGACCACTCGGGACGGCCAAGGGGGCGGTACGGTGATCGACATGGACTGGTCTTCGTGGGCGCAACGGCTCGAGTTGGCTCTGGGGCCCGAGGGCGACTTTCCCTCCTTCTTCGCCCCGGGAGCCCTGTTCAGCGACCCGGTCAACGCCCCCACCCCCGACC
The DNA here is from genome assembly GCA_038210245.1 of Acidimicrobiales bacterium. Classification (GTDB taxonomy): domain Bacteria; phylum Actinomycetota; class Acidimicrobiia; order Acidimicrobiales; family RAAP-2; genus Bog-756. Next base: position 32,454 of record JBBQWW010000002.1, on the reverse strand, counting down.
TGGCCGCCATCGAGGCCATGACCCAGGCGTCGTTCCCCGACTGGCGCCAGGAGATCCTCTGGGTCCACGGAGACGACCACGGCGGCGCCTTCGAGTGGATCGGCCGGGGCACCCTGGGCGGCACCATCCCCATCGAGATCCACGGGTCCACGGTGGTGGACGTCGACCCCGACGGGCTGGTCACCCGGTGGCGGGACTACTTCGACCTGCACCAGATCGACGAGCAGGTCGCCGCCCACACCGCTCCGACGCCGGAGTAGCCCACCCCCCGGTCCGGCCGGCCCGGTGGCTCAGGCCAACGCCTCACTGGGGACCCCGAAGTACCGCTGGTAGGGCTCGGCCCGCTCCCGCAGGGCGTCCTCGGAGAGACCGGTGTCGGCCCACGTGTACCGGGTGCCCCCACCCCCTCCGTCGCCCGGGTGGGAGGCCAGGAACTCTCGCATGCGGGACTCGGCCTCGGTGGTCAGGGGCAGCCCCAACTGGTCGTAGACGGCCCCGATGGTGGCGAAGGGATCGGCCATGAACTCGGCGAACTGCACGTCGATGACCTGCCCGGGCCGGAGGGTCCCGTCGGTCCGGGCGGCCAGGGAGCGCTCGAGGCCCACGAAGATGTCGTCGCTGTACTGGGCGGCGGCCCGGGCCACCGAAGCCTCGTCACTGGCCATGCGGCGCAGGTGGGCCACCAGGGCGCTGATCGAGGTGATGACCTTCAGGGGATCACGGTGGGTCTGGATCACCACGGCGTCGGGGTACTCGGCCATCAGCGCCCCGAGATGCCAGAGATGGGCCGGGGACTTGATCAGCCACCGGTCGGCGGCGTGCTCGGACTGCAGGTGCTGGAGATAGATGCGGTGCCACCGGTAGAGCGGGCCGGGATCGGCCTCGTGCAGCAGCCACGCCTCGTACCCGGGGACGTCGTACTGGGTCTGGAACATCATGGAGCGGAAGTCGCCGGCGGTGATGCGGGCGCACTCCTGGGCCAGACGGGCCCCGAGGGGGTGGAAGTCCCGGAATCCCGGGATGATCAGGTCGACCATGCCCGACATCACCTCCGACTCCTCGATGCGGGGGTCGGTGTCGTAGGTGGCGGTGGTGGGCGGGGGCACCGGGAAGTCCACCTCCCAGGTCAGCGGGGCCCGGTGGGCCGGATCCTGGGCCAGGAGGTCGAAGAGGATGGTGGTGCCGGTGCGGGGCTGGCCGCAGATGACCAGGGGGCGCCGGATCTCCCCCCGGGCCACGGCGGGATGGGTGGCCCGCCAGTCGAGAATCCGGAGCCGGTTGGCCAGGTAGCCGGTGAACTCGGTCTGGACGATGGTCACCCCCAGCTCGTTGAGGCGGGCCGAGCGGTCCAGGTCCTCGAGCATACGGTCGAGGCCCTCCTGCCAGGAGTCCTCACCGAAGTCGTCGAGGCCGGTGGCCTCGGTGGCGGCAGCCACCAGGTCGTCTCGGGTGAAGGGAAGAGCCGTCACGTCGGGGTCACACCTCCTGGGCGGTGAGGACCGTGGTGGTCACCACCGGTGGTTGGGGAGGGGTCCCCGCATGGGTCCGGCTGTCGGTCATGCTCTCTCCCCCTGGTGTCGGCCCAGGATAGACAGCGCCCCGGCCGGGGGTCGGCCCGCCCGGGAGGGGTCCTACCAGAGGGGCGACCAGGAGCTGGTCCGGAGGAGCTTGGACTCCCACTGGTCCCGGATCTCGAGGCCCTTGGCCATGTAGGTGCCGGGCCAGGTGGCGGGGTCGTGCTCCTCGGCGCTGGTCAGCAGCCGGCCCAGGGTCGAGAAGTTCACGACCTTCTGCATCAGGATGGCCTCAGGCCGGAGGCCCGACCCGTGGGCCACCTGAAAGCAGGCCTGGATGTCGAGGAGCTTCCTCTCCGGCGGGGTCTGGCGCATGATCCGCCAGTAGTCCCGGTCCCACAGCTCGAGGTACTCGTCCAGCGGGGCGTGGGGCCACCCGGTGTCCTGCATGTACACCGACAGGTCGTGCGGGGCACCCTCGGTGGGCACCGAGGCCAGGTCCACCTCCTGCAGTGCCGACCACACCACGGGCAACAGGAGCTTGCCCTCCACCTCGTGCCGGTAGGAGTCGAGCCGAACCGACAGCCCGGCCAGGTCGCCCTCCCGCATCCGGCCACCCAGTTCCTCCCAGGCGGTGCCGTCGGCCAGGGCGGTCACCGTCACGACCTCGTAGGCCGGGCCGCTGCCCATGGCGTGGTTGAGGTACCAGAGGAGTCGGGTGCCGTCGGAGCGGGCCAGTGCCCCCATCCACTCGTCGCGGAGGAGGGCCTCGAAGTCGGCGGCGTGCCGGCCGGCCACCCGGTGGGTCTCGTGCAGGAAGAGCACCGCTCAGCTACCGCCCCGAGACCGGTCGGCGTGAGGCAGTCGCCCCCCGCTCATCGGAGGGGCGACCACGGCGCCGTGCGCAGCAGTCGGGACCGCCACCGGTCCCGGAGGTCGAGAGCCTGGTGCATCCACGACCCCGGCCCGGTGACCTCGGGCGGGAGGTCCTGGGTAAGGAGGGAGATGAGCGGGTCGAGGCTGGACAACCGCTGCAGCAGGGTGACCTCGGGGCTGCGCCCGGCCCCGGGCATGGTCTCGGCGCCCAGGGTCACGTCCATGTGCATCCGGGCCTTCTCCGCCCCCAGCGAGGGTCGGTAGACCGCTCCGGCCGCCTCCACGTACTCCCGCAGCTTGCCGGGGAACGGCCACATGGTGTCCTCCATGTACAGGGACGACTCACCGATCTCCCCGTCGGTCGGGATCTCGGCCATCGGAAGAGGCGACGGTGACCAGGGCAGCGGGGTCAGGACCCGGCCCTCCGACCGGTGCTGCAGCCCGTCGAGGCGGCGGGCCCACGACCGGAGGTCGCCGCCGGCCAGGCGTTCGGCCAGGCGCACGTAGGCCGGCCCGTTCGCCACTGCGGTGACCGTCACCACCCGGTAGGCCAGGCCGCTGCCGTGGGCCAGGTCGAAGTACCAGGCCAGGCGGGCGTCGTCCCCCTCGGCCAGGAGGGGCATCCACTCGCGGCGGTAGGCCGCCTCGAAGGCGGCGGCCTGCGTGCCCACTACCTGGTGGAACTCATGGACGAAGAGCACGGCGGCCTACTCCGCCACCGGGTCGGCCCGGTCGATGGCCTCGACCAGATCGGCCACCGAGTCGACCACCCGGCCCGGTCGGTAGGGGAAGCGCTCGATCTGCTCGCGGCTGGTCACCCCGGTGAGGACCAGGATGGTCTGGAGCCCGGCCTCGATGCCGGCCACGATGTCGGTGTCCATCCGGTCGCCGACCATCACGCTCGACTCCGAGTGGGCCCCCAGCGAGTTCATGGCCTCCCGCATCATCAGGGGGTTGGGCTTGCCGATGAAGTAGGGAGCCACCCCGGTGGCCCGCTCGATGAGGGCGGCGACCGAGCCGGTCCCGGGCACGATGCCCTCCAGGGTCGGCCCCGTGGGGTCGGGGTTGGTGGCGATGAACCGGGCCCCGCCCTCGACCAGCCGGATGGCCCGGGTGATGGACTCGAAGCTGTAGGTCCGGGTCTCCCCCAGGACCACGTAGTCGGGACGACGGTCGGAGAGGACGTAGCCCGCCTCGTGGAGCGCGGTGGTGAGGCCGGCTTCGCCCAGCACGAAGGCGGTGCCCCCGGGCCGCTGGGACTTGAGGAAGGCCGCGGTGGCCTCGGCCGAGGTCCACAGGGAGGCGGCCGGGACGTCGAGGCCCAGGTTGACCAGACGGGCCGAGAGGTCACGGGCGCTGTAGATGGAGTTGTTGGTCAGGATGAGGAACGGGTGCCCCCGGCGGCGCAGGGCGTCGAGGAAGGCGTCGGCCCCGGGGATGAGCTGGCCCTCGTGGACCAGTACCCCGTCCATGTCGCACATCCACGACGTCGGCACGGCATCACGGCTCACGCCCCCAGTGTCGCACGCCGCCGGCCGGGAGGCTCCTGACGGAGGGAACCGGACCGTCTCACCTGGAGGTGGTGTGCTCCAACCGGCGGGAGATGGGATCGAAGGCGTAGTAGAGGGCCAGCACCCCGTGGAAGATCAGGCACAGCCAGGCGTTGATGAAGGCCACCCCGATGGAGACCACGTAGATCAGGGATCCGCCGGTGAACAGGTAGGTGGACACCCTGCGCTCGGACTCGGGGAAGTCCGGAGTGAGCAGGCGTCGACCGCGTGATGCGTGCAACCACAGCCCGGACCACATCAGGGCGTTCACGGTCATGGTGATGCTGTAGAAGACGGCGGCGGTCCGAGTTCCCTGGTGTAGGCGCAGCGCCTGTCCGAACACCTCGGTGGGGTAGGGGATGAACACGATGGACATGAGGAGCAGCAGGTTCCAGTAGAAGAGCCCCCGGTCGATCCGCTGGAGGTGGGAGAAGACAGTGTGGTGGTTGACCCACATGATGCCGATGATCAGGAAGCTGACCACGTAGGCGGCCAGCGAGGGCCACCGCTGGACCAGCTGGTGGCGGAGGTCCTCGAAGTGGGAGGCGTCGGGCTGGGCGATGGTCAGCACCAGCAGGGTGATGGCGATGGCGAATACCCCGTCGCTGAACGTCTCCACCCGCGCCTTGTTCATGGCCCGGTCCGGCTTCCGGCCGGAGGAATGGCCAACGGTGGGCGACCGGACATGGTCCGTGTCTACCAGCCCGCAACCGTCGACCGACCGACCGTGTCCGGCGCAACGACCCGGCCCCGCTGGCATACTCGGAGCGTGGGGAGCCCGCCATGACCATCATCACCCGGCGGGACACCCTGCTCCCCGATCCCGAGCCCCGCCCGGTCTTCTACACCGTGATCTCGGTCGACGACCACCTGGTGGAGCCGCCCGACATGTTCGAGGGCCGGCTCCCGGCCCGGTTCGCCGAGCGGGCCCCTCGGATCGTCGAGAACTCCGCCGGCCACCAGCTGTGGGAGTTCGACGGCCGGCGCTACTCGCAGGTAGGGATGAACGCCGTGGCCGGTCGTCGGCCCGAGGCGGTCACCCTCGAGCCCACCCGGTTCGAGGACATGCGCCGGGGCTGCTGGGACATCGACGCCCGCATCGCCGACATGGACCTGAATGGGGTGTGGGCGTCGCTCAACTTCCCGTCGCAGATCACCGGGTTCTCCGGTCGGGTGTTCTCGGAGTGCACCGACCCCGAGCTGGGCCTGGCCGTCACCCGGGCCTGGAACGACTGGCTGTACGAGGCCTGGTGGCAGCCCTATCCCGACCGCATCATCCCCGGCGGCATCACCTTCCTGGCCGACCCGGAGCTCGGAGCGGACGAGATTCGGCGCAACGCCGAGCGGGGTTTCCGGTCGGTGACCCTGCCCGAGCGACCCCACCGCATCGGCCTGCCCAGCCTGTTCTCGGGCCACTGGGACCCCATCATCGCCGCCTGCCAGGAGACCGACACCGTGGTCTCCCTGCACGTCGGCTCGTCGGGGATGCCGGACATGCCCCCGGACAGTCCCCTCGTGGCCCTCGGGGCCACGCTGTTCGGCCAGATGTCGCTGTCGGCCTGCGCCGAGTGGCTGTGGTCGGGGCTCCCGGTGCGCTACCCGGGGATCCGGATCGCCATGAGCGAGGGCGGCATCGGCTGGGTGGCCATGCTCCTCGACCGACTGGACAACATCGTCGCCCGTTCGGGATACGGGAAGGGGTACGACCCGTCGGGGCTGCTGCCGGCCGAGGTGCTGGCCCGGAACTTCTGGTTCTGCACCATCGACGACCCCTCCACCATCGACACGCGCCACCGCATAGGGATCGATCACATCATGGTGGAGGTGGACTACCCGCACGGCGACTCCACCTGGCCGGACACCCAGGCGGTCATCGAGCGGTGCTGGGGTCACCTGCCCGTCGACGACCTGCGCCAGCTGACCCATCAGAACGCGGCCCGTCTCTACCGCTGGCCCCTGCCCGAGCACCCGCTGCCGTGACCAGCCCGGGGTTCGACCCCGCCCCGGACGCGCTGCTGCCCGAACTCTCCCCCCGGGACGAGCTGGTCCTGCTGGCCCGGACGCTGTGGCGGGAGGGGTACGACGACCACCTCGCCGGCCACATCACCTACCGCCAGGACGACGGCACGCTGCTGTGCAGTCCGTGGTTCCTCCTGTGGGAAGAGCTCCGGCCCGACGATGTGCTGGTGATCGACCTCGACGGGAACCGGTTGGAGGGCCGCTGGCCGGTCCCTCCCGGGATCCCCCTTCACCTCGAGCTGCACCGTCAGCGCCACGACGTGGAGGTGGCCGTGCACAGCCATCCCCGGTACGGCACGGTCTGGGCCGACCTCGGGCGGGTGCCGGGCTGCTACGACCAGAGCTCGGCCCTCGGAGGCGGCGAGGTGGTGGTGGTCGACGAGTACGACGGGCCGGTCAACGCACCGGACCGCGCGGCCCGGGCGGTGGCAGCCATGGGGACGGCGGACATGGCGCTGCTGGTCAACCACGGGGTGTTCGTCACGGCCGGGAGCATCCGGGCCGCCCACCAGCGGGCGGTGGCGCTCGAGTACCGCAGCCGGCGGGCCTGGCAGGTAGAGGCCCTGGGCGGGGGCCGCCCGCTCCCCGATCCGGCCCGGAGCTTCTTCCGGTCCTCCGACGGCGAGGGGTTCATCGGGTTCTTCGAGGCCATGGCCCGGCTCGAGTTGCGCAGAGACCCCTACTGCCTCGAGCCCCGTGGGGGGGCCGACGGCCGGCGGTGACCGTCGAACTGGGCAGCACCGGCCTACCGTGGGGCGGATGGGTCCACTCGAGGGACGGACGGTCCGGCTCCGTCCGGCGAACCCGGACGACATCCCCGCCCTGCTGCCCATCCGTCGAGCGCCCGAGGTCTACGCCCGGTGGCGCGGTGGCACCGACCTCCGGGCGGCCATCGAGGAGGACCTGGCCGAGCCCGGCTCCACGGCCTACATCATCGAACTCGGGAGCCGGGTGGTCGGGTGGATCCAGTGGTCGGCCGAAGAGGAGCCCGACTACCGCTGCGCCTCCATCGACCTCTACCTCGATCCCGCCGTCCACGGTCGGGGTCACGGCAGTGACGCCGTCCGGACCCTGGTCCGTCACCTGATCGCCGACCACGGTCACCGTCGTTTCGAGATCGATCCGGCCGCGGACAACCCGGGGGCCATCCGCTGCTACGGCAAGGTCGGTTTTCGACCCGTGGGCGTCCGGCGCCTCAGTGAGCGGGGCCCGGACGGCACCTGGCACGACGGCCTCCTCATGGACCTGCTGGCCGACGAGGTCGTGGCCGATAGGCCCTGAGCCGGGCCGGGTGTGTGGGGACCGGGCCGGTTGTGTGAGACTCACCGGGTCGTGAGGACGAGGTGACGGGCACCGCCAGGTGGCCCGGGTCGGGGGAATCGGTGCGAGCGGTGGTCACTCGGGCGACAGGGCTGACGGTGGAGTCGGTGGCCGATCCGATGCCCGGGTCCGGCCACGTGGTCGTCCGGTCCCTGAGCGCCGGCATCTGCGGCTCCGACCTCCACGCCCTGGCCGACTTCCCGCACTTCGCGGCGCTGATGAACCGGGTCGGTGCGCCGGCCATCGACGACGGCATGGACACCGTGTTCGGACACGAGTTCTGCGCCGAGGTGGTGGCGTTCGGCCCGGACACCGAGGGCTCGATCCCCGTCGGCACACGGGTCTGTTCGGTGCCGATCATCTTCGGGCCCTCCGGTGGGGAGCAGATCGGCTACTCCAACCACTTCCCCGGGGCCCTGGGCCAACACCTGCTCCTCCAGGAGCTCCTGCTCCTGCCCGTGCCCGACTCGGTCACCACCGACCTGGCCGCCCTGTGCGAGCCCTTGGCCGTCGGGGAGCACGCCGTGGGCCTGTCCCGGCTCCAACCCGGACAGCCGTGCCTGGTGGTGGGGTGCGGTCCGGTGGGCCTGGCCGTCATCGCCGCCCTCAAGGGAAGGGGCCACGGGCCGGTCCTGGCCGCCGACTTCTCCCCCACCCGTCGGGCTCTGGCCGAGGCGTTCGGCGCCGACGAGGTCATCGACCCCGCCGTCGAGTCCCCCCATCGGCGATGGGCGTCCTTCGGCGTGCCCACCACCCTGCTGGAGCGGGCGGTGGCCTCGATGACCGGGACCGACGCACCCAGCCCGGTGATCTTCGAGGCGGTCGGGGTGCCCGGCATGCTGCAGGCCCTGATCGAGGAGGCCCCGCCCAGGAGCCGCATCGTGGTGGTCGGGGTGTGTATGCACACCGACCGCATCGAGCCGTTCATGGCCGTGACCAAAGAGGTCGAGCTGGTCTTCTCCTTCGCCTACACGCCCGACGAGTTCGCCGGGACGCTGCAACGCCTGGGCCAGGGGATACCCGGAGCCAACCAGCTGATCACCGACACGGTGGACCTGGACGGCACCCCTGGGGCCTTCGACCTCCTCCGCACCCCTGGCGAGCACGGAAAGATCATGGTGCACCCATGACCCCGACCCCCACCGATGCGACCACCCGCACCACGACCAGAGACGAGGCACCGGCATGACCACCCTGGCCGCCACCGACCACCTGAAGTTCGGGATCTTCCTGGCCCCCTTCCACCCGGTGGGTCAGAACCCCACCCTGGCCCTCGAGCGCGACCTCCAGCTCATCGAGCACCTCGACGCCCTGGGCTTCGACGAGGCGTGGATCGGGGAGCACCACTCGGCCGGGTTCGAGATCATCGCCTCCCCCGAGGTGTTCATCGCCGCCGCGGCGGCCCGGACCGGGCAGATCCGCTTGGGCACCGGGGTGTCGTCCCTGCCCTACCACCACCCCTTCATGCTGGCCGACCGCCTGGTGCTGCTCGACCACCTGACCCGGGGGCGGCTCATGATCGGGGTGGGGCCCGGTGCCCTCCCCTCGGACGCCTACATGATGGGCATCGACCCCGTGCGGCAGCGGGACATGATGGAGGAGGCGCTGGAGGCCATCCTGGCCCTGCTGGCCGGCGAAGCGCCGGTGACCATGGAGACCGACTGGTTCACGCTGCGGGACGCCCGGCTCCAGCTCCGTCCCTTCCAGCGCCCCTTCCCCGAGGTGGCCGTGGCCGCCCAGCTCTCGCCGGCCGGCCCCCGGGCCGCCGGGCGCTTCGGGTGCAGCCTCTTGTCCATCGGCGCCACCTCGGCCGGAGGGTTCGACGTGCTGGGCCTCCACTGGGACGTCATGGAGGAGCGGGCCGCCGAATTCGGCACCACCATCGACCGCAGCAGGTGGCGCCTGGTGGGGCCCATGCACATCGCCGACACCAAGGAGCAGGCCATCGCCGACGTGGCCTTCGGCCTCGACCAGTGGGTGGACTACTTCCAGCGGGTGGCGGCCCTGCCTCTCGCCCCCGACACCACCAACCACGAGACGCTGGTCGACGCCCTCAACGCTTCGGGCTTCGCCGTGATCGGCACGGTGGAGGACGCCATCAACCAGGTGGAGCGCCTGCGCCAGCAGTCCAAGGGGTTCGGCACCTTCCTGCTCATGGGGCACGAGTGGGCGGACACGCAGGCCACCCGCCACTCCTACGAGCTCATCGCCCGCTACGTGGCCCCCGAATTCCAGGGGACGTCCCGCACTCTGACGGCCAGCCGGGACTGGGCGGCGGAGAACCGGCCGGAGTTCATCGGTGCGGCCACCACCGCGGTGACCACGGCGTTCGAGAAGCACGCCGGTGAGAAGCAGGCCACCGGGTCCGACACCTGACCCACCGGGCTCAGGGCTCAGGGCTCAGAAGGGGAGCGCCTCGGCCTGGACGGCCATCAGCTCGTTGAAGATGGTCCGGCATGAGGCCTCGTCCGGCGGGGAGAGCGGGTCTCGGCGGAGGGCTTCATAGGCCGGCTCGGGATCGCCGGTCACCGCAGCTCGGACCACCAGCTCCTGCAGTTCGATCTGGGTGCGCATGAACTCGGCCAGGGGCTCGAGTATGGGGCCGACGGTGACGGGGGCGACACCGCCACCGTCCACGGTGGCCGGGACCTCCACGATGGCCCCCTCCGGCAGGTTGGGTACATAGCCCCGGTTGGGTACGTTGACGGCGTTCAGGGAGCGGTGGTGGTCGGTCCACATGGACCCGATGATGGGGAAGACCTCCTCGGCCGACCGGCCGGCACGGTGCATGGGCACCCGGGACTCACCGTTGCCGTACCGGGTGACCAGACCCTCCATGGCGTGCCCGATCCCCTGGTGGAAGTAGACGGGGACCGGGTACCACCCGGCCACCCGCTCGGCGAACGGCACGTACTCCCCGATGTGGCTGTCCACCGAGCAGGGCAGCAGTCCGTACTCACGGAACATGTGGGACACCAGGGGGGCGTACATCTGCTCCACCGCCACCCGGACCAGGGGGACCTTGGCCAGCTGTCGGGCGGCCGTCGTCACCGGGGCCGGGTAGTCGAAGTACCGGCGGCGCCACAGGCGTCGGAGCCGGGGGTAGAGGTCCTCGCCGGTATCGGACCGGCGGATCTCGGTGAAGAACGTGAAGTGGTTGATCCCCGACGCCGTGGCCTCGATCTTGGACTTGGGGATCCGCAACAGGCTGGCGATGCGGGCCAGGCCTCCGGCGAACTCGTGGCACATGCTCACGTTGCGCACCGAGGTGGCCGTGTTGATGGCCAGGGTCACCCGGCTCAACGGATTGGTCAGATTGATGAGGAAGGCGTCGGGGCAGTACCGCTCGATGTCGGCGCAGATGCCCAGCATGGTCCGGATGGACCGGAGCGAGTGGAACACGGCACCGGGCCCACCGTTCTCGCCGGTGATCTGGGTGGCGCCGTAGCGACGGGGGATCTCGTAGTCCTCGATCCAGCGCGGCCACCGGCCCACCTCGGCACTGGTCAGGCAGAAATCGGCCCCGGCCATGGCCTCGGCCGGGTCGGTAGAGGCCTCGATGGTGATGGGGCTGCCGTTGCGCTCGTTGATGCGGTGGGCGAAGCGGACGGCCACCTCGAGGCGCTCGGCACTGACGTCGTGGAGCACCAAGGTGGCCCCGCGGGTGCGGCGGGTGTTGATGGCGTCGAGGACCATCACCGGACCGAAGGACATCCCACCGGCACCGATCAGACAGATCCTCGGTCCCCGGTCCGTGCCGGTGGCGTCACCCCTCATGGTTCCTCCGTCTCCCCACTCGGTCCGATGGTACCGGCCGCTCCGGTGACCTGGTCGATCCAGGCCAGATAGCCGGGCGCACCGTCCCGCACCCCGAGGGCCACCACTTCCGGCGTCTCGTAGGGATGGGCGGCCACCACCGCCCGGATCACCTCCGGCGCCAGGTCGGCACGGGTCTTGAGCAGTACCAGCCACTCCTCGGCCCGCGCCAGGGATCCCTGCCACCAGTAGCGGCTCACAACCGGCCCGGTGCGCTGTCCACACGCCACCCACCGGGCCACCAACAGCTCCTCGACGATGGCGTCGGCGCGCTCGGGATCGTCAATGGTGAACTGGATCTGCACGTGGGACATTCCGTCCGCCTCGGTCGGTGGCGTTGGCTGGTCGGACACGTTCCGATGGTAGGTCCGTCCCCACTCCGGCGCGTCTAGCCTGCCGTTGGTGGCTTCCCCGCACGGTCCGCTCGACATCGACCAACTCGCTGCCGTCCGCGATGCCGCCCTGTCGCGGGCCCAGGCCCTCGGGTGCGCTCACGCCGAGCTGCGGGTGGAGCACCTCCGCTCCCAACAGGTACGGCTGCGGGACGCCCGGCTCGAGGGCGCGGCCGAGGACGTCGAGCTCGGGATGGGCGTGCGGGTGGTGGTCGACGGGGCCCTGGGATTCGCCGCCACGGTGGCCGCCGGACCCGACCAGGCCGCCGCACTGGTCGACGAGGCGGTACAGGTGGCCCGCACCATCGCCGGAGCCGGGGGCCGGCCCGTCGAGCTGGCCGACGAACCGGGACACGGGGCGGTCACCTGGTCATCGGAGTACGGCATCGATCCGGTCGGAATTCTCCTGTCCGACAAGGTGGGACTGCTGTCCGAGTGGAGCGGCCGGCTGCTGGCCACCGGGGCCGTCGACCACGTCACCGCCGATGTCCTGGCCGTGACCGAGGACAAGTTCTACGCCGACTTGGCTGGCACCGAGGCCACCCAGCGTCGGGTCCGCGTCCACCCGACCGTGGAGGCCTTCGCCGTCGATCCCGACGGGGGCTTCGAGACCATGCGCACCGTGGCCCCGCCGGCGGGCCGGGGGTGGGAGTACCTCTTGGGCGAGGGGTGGGACTGGGACGCCGAGCTGGAGTCGATTCCCGAACTGCTGGCCGAGAAGGTCCGGGCCCCCTCCATCGTGGCGGGGGAGTACGACCTGGTGGTCGACCCCACCAACCTCTGGCTCACCATCCACGAGTCCATCGGTCACGCCACCGAACTGGACCGGGCCATGGGCTACGAGGCGGCCTACGCCGGCACGTCGTTCGCCACCCTCGACCAGCTGGGATCGCTTCGCTACGGGTCCGAGGTGATGCACGTCACCGGCGATCGGACCACTCCGCACGGGCTGGCCACCGTGGCCATCGACGACGAGGGGGTTCCGGGCCAGTCCTTCGACCTGATCCGGCAGGGGGTGCTGGCCGGCTACCAACTGGACCGGTCCATCGCCGCCGCCAGCGGCCTGGGCCCCTCCAACGGCTGCGCCTTCGCCGACTCCCCCCTGCACGTTCCCATCCAGCGGATGGCCAACGTCTCGCTGCGGCCGGCCGAGGGCGAGGGCCCGACCACGGCGGCGCTCATCGGCGGGGTGGACCGTGGCCTCTACATCGTGGGCGACAAGAGCTGGTCCATCGACATGCAGCGGTACAACTTCCAGTTCACCGGTCAGCGGTTCTTCCGGATCGAGGGCGGCCGCCTGGTCGGCCAGGTGCGCGACGTGGCCTACCAGGCCACCACCACCGAGTTCTGGGGGTCGATGGAGGCGGTCGGGGGTCGTTCCACCTACCTGCTGGGCGGGGCGTTCAACTGCGGGAAGGGCCAACCCGGCCAGGTGGCCCCGGTCTCCCACGGCTGTCCGGCGGTGCTGGTCCGAGACGTCCGGGTGCTCAACGCCCGGGAGGAGTCGGGCCGGTGAGCGGCCCGGGACCATCCACCGGGCTCCCTCCGGCCCAGGACGTGGTGGAGGGGGCACTGGCCGCCGCGGGGCCCGGGAGCGACCAGTGCGTGGTCATCGTGGAGGAGACCAGCGAGGTCGAGGTCCGGTTGGCCAACAACACCACCACGACCAACGGCAGTCGCCGCGACCGACGGGTGACCGTGATCAGCATGCGCCAGGTGGACGGGGGGATGGCCGCCGGCGTGGCCCGGCGGGGTGGCGACGTCGACGTGGCCGAGCTGGTACGGGCGGCCGAACAGGATGCCGCCGGCTCCCCGCCGGCCGATGACGCCTGTCCGCTGCCCACGCCGACCGAGGCCGACCCGTCCCCTGCCTCCGCGGCGCGCTTCCACCAACCCCGGGCCTCGACGGACCTGTCGGTCCTGTCCGGCGTGCTCGCCGACCTGTCGGCGGCGTTCACCCGCGCCGAGCGGGCCGACCACCTCCTGGCCGGCTTCGCCGAGCACCGGCAGACCACCGAGTACCTGGGTACCTCGACCGGGGTCCGGTTGGCCCATGCCCAACCCCAAGGAGCCCTGCACCTGGTGGCCCGCAGTGCCGACGGCATCAGCTCCACTTGGGCCGGGGCCGGTACCACCGACTTCGCCGACGTGTCCGTGGAGGAGCTCGAGTCCCGGCTGGCCCGGCGGCTGGCCTGGTCGGCCCGGCGGCTCGACCGACCGGCGGGCCGTTACGAGGTGCTCCTGCCTCCCGAGGCGGTCAGCGACCTGATGGTGGGCCTGGCCTACGAGCTGAGTGGGCGGAACGCCGAGGACGGCCGGACCGTCTTCTCGCGCCCGGGGGGTGGCACCCGGGTGGGTGAACAGCTCTCCCCGGTCCCCTTCGATCTGCGCAGCGACCCGGGTCGGGTCGGGCTGGAGTGCTCACCGTTCCTCACCGCCACGGCCTCCTCAGCCGACACGTCCGTGTTCGACAACGGGCTGCCCCTCGGCCCGACCGGGTGGATCACCGGGGGGCGCCTCCAACGGCTGCGCTACCACCGGGCCGGGGCGGGGCGTTCGGGGACGGACCCGGCCGGGTTCATCGGCAACCTGTCGCTCGAGGTGCCCGGGGCGTCCGGGTCGGTGGAGGAGATGGTGGCCCGCACCGAACGCGGCCTGCTGCTCACCTGCCTCTGGTACATCCGTGAGGTGGATCCGGCCACCATGCTGCTCACCGGGCTCACCCGGGACGGGGTCTACGTGGTGGAGGACGGCACGGTGGTGGGCGCGGCCAACAACTTCCGGTTCAACGAGAGCCCGGTGGACCTCCTGGCCCGGGCCAGCGAGGTGGGATCCACCGTGCGGGCGCTGGGCCGGGAGTACGGCGAGTACTTCAACCGGACCACCATGCCGGCCGTGCGGGTGCCCGACTTCAACATGAGCTCGGTCAGCCAGGCCACCTGACCCCGGCCCGCTCGGGAGGGCCTAGATTCCCATCTGGCCACTCTGCGTGGTGGTGCCGGCCACTGGGCGGTGTTCCGGTGTTGACCCATACTCCCAGGTCATAGCGGTATCTTGCGCCGGACCGGGTCCCGGAGTCAGTGACCCGTGGGGGGCCGGAATTTACCCAAGTCCGAACCGGCCCGGTAAATTCCGGGGGTCGGATAGCGGTCGCCCTAGTTGGCCCGCCCCCCACCCGGGCAGTGGGGAGTACCCCTCGAATCGCCCCAGGCATTCGGCGCGGACCAATCGATCAGGAGAGCACCACACACCACACTCACCACCCGGACGAAACCAACCCGCTAGCACACCCGGCTCTTATAGCCAGGCCGTACCACCCTTCCCGGTGCTCGGCTGGGGCTCTGAATGCACAGACGTGGGGTCCACCCAACCAAAAGAGAGCCAGGGAGCCGTCGTCGAGTGACGGAACCCTGACCGACCGAGGAAAGGTCACCCGCCATGGCTGCATTCCCCTTTACCCGCCGCACCCATCCCCCCCGAACCACCCATCGATCCCCCTCCACCCGCCGGTCCCGTCGACTGCGGGCCGGCGCCCTCGCCGGGGCGGCACTGGCCGTGCTGGCTGCCGTGGGTGGCGCCTTCGCCGAGATCGGTCGGGCCGGTGCCGGCCTCTCCACCGGATCGGGCATGGTCCTCAACGCCCCCATCGTGGCGGCCACGGCCCTGCCCAACGGCACCGGCTACTGGCTGGTGGGCGCCGACGGCGGGGTGTTCTCCTTTGGCGGGGCCACCTTCTACGGCTCCACCGGCTCGCTCCATCTCAGCCAGCCCATCGTGGACATCCAGTCCACTCCAGACGCCCTGGGGTACTGGGAGGTGGGCGCCGACGGCGGGGTGTTCGCCTTCGGCGACGCCCCATACTTCGGGTCCACCGCCACCCTCCACCTGAACAAGCCCATCGTGGGTCTCGAATCCACCCCGGACGGTGGGGGCTACTGGTTGGTCAGTGCCGACGGTGGGGTGTTCGCCTTCGGTGACGCCACGTTCCACGGCTCGGCCATCGGCCTGTCCCCGAACAACGCCATCGTGGGACTGGCCACCTCGGCTGACGGCAACGGTTACTGGGAGGCGGCGGCCAACGGGGCGGTCTTCGCCTTCGGCGACGCTGCCTATGCCGGCGGAGCGTCCTCGCGTCAGCCCGTGGTGGGCATCAGCTCCCTCGGCTCCGGCTACCGGCTGGTGGGCGCCGACGGCGGGATCTTCGACTTCGGTGGGGCCCCCTTCTACGGCTCGGCCGGCGGGCTGCGCCTGAACAAGCCCATGATCGGGATCACCTCCACCGATGGCGGCTACCTCACCGTGGCCTCCGACGGCGGGATCTTCGCCTACGGCAGTGCCGGCTTCTTCGGCTCGCTGTCCGGCAGCACCGTCTACAGCCCACCGTCGGCGGCCATCAACGTAGGCGCCGACGGGGTGACCGACTTCCAGCGTCAGGCGTGGTTTCGCGTCAACATCTGCGAGGAGGGCGGCCTGTGGAACGTGAACGGCCCGCTGTACAGCGGCGGCCTGGGCTTCAGCCACGCCAACTGGAACCAGTTCAACACCTTCGGCTATCCGGGCAATGCCGCCTACGCCACGCCCGAACAACAGATCCGGGTGGCCGTGGCCTTCGCCGTCCGGTACTGGGGCAATCCCAACGCCGCCCCGGACCAGCACGGCTGCAGCGGCGGGTACTGACCCCGCCGGACCATTCGGCGTCAGTCGCCCGGGCCCATCCGCTCCAGCATCGCCGCCATGCGTCGGTGGACCAGTTCGACGGCTTGAAGGGGTCGGATCATGACCCGGAACTCGATGATCCGACCCTCGTCGTTGCAGCGGATGATGTCCACGCCGTTGACGTACCGACCATCCATGGTGGTCTCGAACTCCAGCACGGCGGTGTCCCTCGACAGCACCGTCTTGGTGTAGCGGAAGCCCCCGGCCGGAGGGTCGCCACCCGACGGGTTCTCCGCGGCGTGGTCGCCGGGAAAGGTCTGGGAGGCAGCCTCGAGGTAGAGGGCGGTGACGGCCTTGCCCCGCTGCGGCGTGAACACGATCGGCGAGTAGAACACCACCTCGTCATCGAGGAGTTGGTCTAGCCCTCCGGGGTGGTCGCCCCGCAGATGGGCCTTCCACGCCTCCACCACCTGCTCGATCACCGGACCTCCTCGGCCCCGACGGTACTCCAACGGCCACGGGCAGGGCCCGATGCAGGTCCTCGGCGAACCGGGTGGCGCCGCCGTGGGAGGGGTGGCGCACGTAGGGGGCACCGGTGGCCCGCTGGGCGAACCGGCCGACGGCCAGCACCGCCCGGTCACGGCACACCCGCTCGAGCACGTCGGCACAGGCCTCGAGCTCGTCCCGGCGGGGATCGCGGTTGTCCGGTGGGAAGAGCGCCGAGGCGTTCCACAGCAGGACCCGAGAGGCCCACCCCAACTCGGCCAGCACCCGGTGGACCACGGTGGCGGTGGGCTCCCGCGGCCCCGCACCGGTCAGCACGTGGGGAGAGGTGAAGGGCACGCCGGTCCACCGGGCCCCGTTCCGGCCCGGTGCCTCCCCTACCAGCACCACCGGGGCGGACCACTGTCGGGTCAGGTAGCCGGTGAGGGCGTCCCCTCGGGCGGTGGCGGCGCCGGGGGGATCGCCCCACGCCACCGAGTCGGCCTCGTCGTAGAGATTGAGGGAGCCGGGCACGGCGAGGGCCCGCACCATGCCCATCACCTGATGCACGCCGGGGGGGACGGCACGGGGGTGGTGGCCGGAAGGGTGGCCGGCGGTCGGCGGTACGTGGGTTCCCACCCGGTGATCATGACCGGCCGGCCCGGCCGGGTCCACGCCGTGGCAGTGCCCCGGGCCGACGGGCTACTGACTCACCTGGTGGAGCTCGACGGAGATCTGGTCGTCCTCGATCTCGCGACCGGAGAACTCGCACCCAAAGGCCTGGGCCACCCGGATGACCATCTCGGCGTTGGAGGCGCTGACGGCCATATGACAGGCCCCGTCGGTGACCAGGCGCTCCCACAGCACGCCGATCTCGAATCCGCGCTGGAACTCAGGGTCATCCGTGTCGAAGCGCAGGTCGGGTGCCATGCCGGAATCATCGTCACGCGTCGGGCAACCCTTTAGCCCCTCCATGCGACCCGCCCCCGGCGGGACCGGGGACCGACGGCGATGCCTGGCGTAGAGTGGCGCCGAACCAGAGATCCACCCGCCACCGGACCAGCCGGCGGCGGGCCCATCCGGGGGGGTGGCGTGATGACCGAACTGCCCGAGTCGATGCCGGCGGCCGTGTTGCACCGTCCCGGTGTGGTGGTCGTGGAGGACCGTCCGGTCCCCCGCCCCGCCCCGGACGAGGTGCTGGTGGAGGTGGACCACTGCGGCATCTGCGGGTCCGACGTCCACATGCTCCTCGACGGGTGGGGCGAGACGGGCCTGGTGGCCGGCCACGAGTTCACCGGGACCATCGTGGCCCTGGGCGCTGACGTCGAGGGGTGGCAGCTCGGTGAGCTGGTGGTCGGGGGCTCGTCACCCCGCTGCGGGCGGTGCCGGCGGTGCCTCGAGGGGAAGCCCTCGCAGTGCGAGAACCGGGCGGGCTCGGTGGTCGACGGCCACGACGGGGCCTTCGCCCGCTACGTGCTCGTGCGGGAGGCCTCCCTCCTCCGCCTGCCCCCGGGCCTGACCACGCGCCAGGCGGCGCTGGCCGAGCCCCTGGCCGTGGCCCTCCACGGGATCACCCGTTCCGGGGTGGTCCCCGGCGACCGGGTCATGGTCATCGGGGCCGGGCCCATCGGGGCCCTGTCCATTGCCGCGCTGGTGGCCCGGGGCATCGGACCGATCATCGCCGTCGAGCCCGGCGAGCGACGCCGCCAGCTGGCCCGCCAGCTCGGGGCCACCGAGGTCCTCGATCCTGCCGATCTCGAGACCTTTCCCCCGTGGGAGCCGGAGCGGATCACCGGCCGGGCCGTCCACGCCGTCCTGGAGTGCTCGGGCAAGAAGGCGGCCATCGAGGCCGGCTTCCACCAACTCGGGCGGGGCGGGACCTTGGTACTGGTCGGGGCCGGGCTCGAACATCCGGCCTTCGACCCCAACCGCTTCGTCCTCAACGAGCTCCACGTGGTCGGGTCGTTCGTCTACGACCATGACGGCTTCGACCGTGCCCTCGAACTGCTGGCCACCGACGGCTTCCCCACCGACCTGCTGATCGAAGCCGAGGACGTACCCCTCGACCGACTGTCCGAGGCCCTGACCGGGCTGGCCGAGGGACGGCTGGCCGGCAAGGTGATGGTGGTGCCCCGGCTGTCGGGGACACCGGGACGGGAGGATGGCTGATGGCCCATCCGTACTACCCGAGCGGCGTGCCCCGGTTCAACCATGTGGCCATGAGCGTCCCCGCTGAGCAGTTGGACCATGAGCACCGCCACCAGATCTGTCGGTTCTGGGGGGAGGTCTTCGGCTTCGAGGAGATGGAGGTGATGACCGAGGACCGGCACCGCCTGATCCTCTCGTGCGTGCACTGGGACCAGTTCCTCTTCCTCATCGCCGACGACCAGCCCATGCAGTGCCCGCGGATGGACCACTTCGGCTTCTCGGTCGGGACCCTGGCCGAGCTGCAGGGCGTCCAAGAGCGGGCCGAGGCCTTCCGGGCCCACGACGACCGGGTGGACCTCATCGACCTGCACACCGACGACCAGGGCGTGATCAAGATCCACTCGGTCTACGTCCGGTACCTTCTGCCCATGATGTGCGAGGTGCAGTGGTGGGAGTTCGCCCGGTGAGCGGGGCCGGCGGTGGCCTCGAGATCGGCGTCTTCGTCCCCCAGGGCTGGAAGCTGGAGTACTCGGGATGGAGCGGACCCGATGCCTGGGCCCGCTCGGTGGAGCTGGCCGAGCTGGCCGAGTCTCTGGGCTACGACCACCTCTGGGTCTACGACCACGTGGAGACGGTGCCCCGGCGGGAGCCCAGCCACGTGTTCGAGGCCTTCACCATGCTGGCCGCCCTGTCCCAACGCACCACACGGGTGGGGCTGGGCCAACTGGTCACCTGCTCGTCGTACCGCAATGCCGGACTGCTGGCCAAGGAGACGGCCTGCATCGATGTGTACTCCGGGGGCCGCCTCATCCTCGGGATGGGGGCCGGCTGGTTCCACGAGGAGTACGCCTCCTACGGCTATCCCTACCTGTCCAACCCCGAGCGCCTGGCCGTGCTGGACGAGACCCTCGAGGTGGTCCGGCGCCTGTGGACCGACGAGACGGTGAGCTTCGACGGGGAGCACCTGCACTTCGACGGGGCCTACTGCGACCCCAAGCCGGTCCAGCAGCTGCCGCCGGTGCTGGTCGGGGGCGGGGGGGAGAAGATCAACCTTCGCATCGCCGCCCGTCGGGCCGACCTGACCAACTGGCAGGTGAGTTTGGAGGCCTTCCAACGCAAGTCGGGCCTGTTGGCCTCGTACTGCGAGGAGGTGGGGAGGCCGTTCGAGGCCATCCGGAGGACCCATGGCCCCGACTGCCGACTGTTCGACACCGAGGCCGAGTGCCGGGCGTGGTGCGAGTCCGACGGGGGAGGTGGCCTGTGGGGCGGGACGTCGACGGAGCAGTATCTGGCCGACAACCTGGTGGGCACGGTGGACCAGGTCGTAGAGAAGACCCAGGGCTTCGTCGACGCCGGCTGCGGCGGGCTCATCCTGTGGCTCCGGGACTTCCCTGCCGACGAGACGCTCCGACGGTTCATGGCCGAGGTGGTGCCGGCACTGCGGGTGCCCTAGGAGGATCCCCGGACCGGTCCGCCCTGACCTCAGGGAACGGCCGACCACTCCGTCAGCTCGGGCCAGTTCGGATCGGGGGAGCCCCGGCCCACCAACCAGGCCAGGAGCTGCCGGGAGGTACCGGCCGCGGTGGCCAGCGGCTCGGGTTCGCCGACCCCGGTCCCCATCACCACCACGTCCCAACCCCGGTCGGTGACCTCCACGTCGACGGCCAGCCGACCGGGCAGCCGGGGGGCCAGCGCGACCAGCTGGCGCCGGAGTTCCTGGTCGACGTAGGCGTCCGCCCAGACATCGGGCGTCAGTCCGGCGATGCCCAGATCGGTCGAGTGCAGGGCCACCTCCCGCCAGCGCAGGAACGGCTGCTCGGCCAGCGGCCACGGCTGTGTGCCCCAGCGACGGCTGTTCCGAAGCCACACCTCGGAGGACACCCCATCCCACGCCGCCTGCAGGTCCAGCTCCGAGGTGCGCAGATCGTCCTGGATCTCCCGGGCCGGACGGTGGGCACCGGCCTCGATCTCGGCCTCCCGCTGGGCTGTACCTCCCGGATACTGATCGACCACCCGGTCCTCGGCACCGGCTTCGATCATCCGGAGATGACTGTCGGCGTTGCGGGCCAGGTGGGTGAGGAGGTGCCCGACCGACCAGCCCGGTAGGAGCGAGGGCTGACGGGCCACACCATCGGAGAACCCGTCCCCCTCCAGCGCCTCGAGCAGAACCCCGGATGCCTGGAGGCAGCCACCGATGCTCGCCGCCACCTGCATGGCCGCGACCCTAGACGGCCCCGCCCACGATCCCGTCCCGCCCGGGTCGGCGCGTGGCCTTCCGTGCCTCACCCGGTCGTCGTCCATCCGACGGCCCACGGGCCGAACCGGTACCGGTGCTCTACCATGACCGCCGATGAGCCCGCACGCCGCCCCGTCCCTGCCCTCCCGCCCAGCCCCGTGAACGTCGGCCACGCCACCGACGCCCCCCTCCTGGCCGTGCCCGACCGGACGGCCCTGGTCGTCGACGGCCGGTCCGTCACCTTCCGGGAGCTCGAGTGGCGTATCCGCCAGGTCGAGGTGGCCCTCTCCGCCGCCGGGGTGGAGCCCGGCGACCGGGTGGCCCTGGTCAATCTGGGCAGCGTGCTGTCGGTGGCCACCATCTTCGGTGCGGCCCGGATCGGTGCGGCTTCGGCCCAGATGAACGCCTACCTGACCCCCGGCGAGCTGGGCCAGCTGGCCGAGCTGACCAACACCCGGGTCGGGGTGGCCGGGGACCGGTACGCCGCCAGCCTCGGGTCGGTCCTCTCGGGTCCGGTACTGGTGGAGGAGGAGATCTTCGCCACCGAGGTCGACGAAGCCAGCAGCCCGGCCGCGGTGGGCCGGGGGGACGACACCGCCCTCGTGCTGTACACCAGCGGTACTACCGGCCTGCCCAAGCCCATCCCCATCAACCATGGGGTGGTGGCCGACCGGCTGGCCTTCTACGGAAAGCCCATCGATCCCGACGCGCCCCAGGTGATCGACTTGATGTCGGCGCCCATCTTCCACATCGCCGGGACCCTGGGCCTGTTCGTCTCCCTGGTCCAGGGCAAGCAGATGGTCCTCCTGCCCAAGTTCGACCCCGGCGAATGGCTGGGACTGGTGGACCGGCACCGGGTCAACCAGACCTTCGTGGTGCCCACCATGCTCCGTCGCATCCTCGACCATCCGCGTTTCGAGAGTACCGACGTCTCCTCGTTGCGGTCGCTCAGCTACGGTGCCGCGGCCTGTCCGGTGGACCTGGTGCGGCGGGCCGTGGACGCCTTCCCCGGCGTGGACTTCTCCAACACCTTCGGCCAGACCGAGACGTTGGGGGCCTACGCTGCCCTCACCCCCGACGACCACCGGCGGGGCGACCGGTTCGATTCCGTCGGACGGCCACTGGCCGGTGTGGAGCTTCGGATCGTCGAGCCGGGCACCGACCGGGAGGTCGAGCCGGGCACGGTGGGCGAGTTCGTGGTGCGAGCCGTGCAGAACACCACCACCGAGTGGCTCCACACCGGGGACACCGGCCGCCAGGACGACCAGGGCTACCTCTATCTGGTGGGCCGGCTCTCCGACACCATCAACCGCGGGGGGGAGAAGTTCGGACCCGTCGAGGTGGAGGAGGTCCTCCGCACCCACCCGAGCGTGGTCGACGCCGGCGTGGTGGGCCTGCCCGACCTCGACCTCGGGGAACGGGTGGGGGCCATGGTGGTGGTGTCGGAACCGGTCTCGGTGGAGGAGCTGGTCCGCCACTGTGCCTCGGCGCTGGCCACCTACAAAGTGCCCGAATACCTCGAGTTCTCCGACGACCTGCCGGTCACCGCCCTGGGCAAGCCCGACCGGGTCGCCCTCCGGGCCCGACTCGGCGACGCCCCCCGGGTCGGACGCCGCACGTCCTGACTCCGGGGGGTCGGCCAGTGGCCGATGGCGTCAGGCCGGCGGTCCCGAGCCCAGCTTCACCGACGCCGTGTGGGTCTGACCGGACTGGTCGGTCCACTGCAGCTGGACGGTGTCACCGGGGTGCTTGGACACCAGCTGGCCGGTGAGGTCGGCCGGTGAGTTGATGGCGGCGCCGTTCAGGCTGTCGATGGTGTCACCGGACACCACCCCGGCCTGACCGGCGGCCGAGCTCGAGAGGACCTGGGACACCACGGCTCCGGAAGAGGAGTTGCTACTCCCGCTCCCACCGAACCCGTTGGCCGACCCGGCGCTGTTGGCCGAGGAGGGCGAGATGCCCAGTCCGAGGAAGCCCGTGGGCCCGATGTGGATGGTGGACGACCCCTGGCCGGCGTTGATCTTCTTGGCCACCGACAGGGCCGTCTCGATGGGGATGGCGTAGGCCTGGGTGGCCGACACCTGGTAGCTGGAGTCGGCCGAGGCGGCGGTGTCCATCCCGATGACCTGGCCCTGGGTGTTGACCAGCGAACCGCCGGAGTCCCCGGGCTGGATGCCGGCGTTGACCTCGATGAGCCCGGTCAGGTTCTCGGCGTTGCCCCCACCGCCGTCACTGGCGGTGATGGACTGGTTGAGAGCGGTGATCGAGCCGCCGGCGGCGCTGGGGGTGCCCCCGGTGCCTCCGGCGTTGCCGACTCCCACCACGGCCTGGCCCACCGCGGCGGACCCGGCGCTGGTGGTGATGGTCTGGAGGCCGCTGGCGGCTGAGAGTTTGATCACGGCGATGTCACCGGTGCGGTCGTAGCCGACCACGCTGGCCGTGTAGGTCTTGCCGTTGCCCACGTCGGTCACGCTGATGCTCGTGGCCCCGTCGATCACGTGGTTGTTGGTGAGGACGGTGCCGTCGGACGTCAGCACCATGCCGGTACCGGCCGCCTGCTCGTTCTGGTAGCTGAGGTTGGTATTGATGTCCACCAGGGCCGGCGAGACCTTGGCGGCGATGGAGGAGATGTCCGAGGGGGCGCCGGCGCCGGCGGAGGTGTTGCCCGACGAACCCGAGCCACTGCCGCTGGAGCCCGAGCCGAAGGGGTAGGACCCACTGCTGCCGCTGGAGCCGGAGCCGAAGGGGGACGAGCCGGACGTGCCGCCCGAGCCGGTGGCCGGGCTGGCCGACACCGACGTGTTGGAGTTGGGCCAGACGGCGTGGCCCAGGCCGACCCCGGCCGCCACGGCCACCACCACGACCACGGTGGCCAGAGCCATCAGCAGGCCGTTGCGCGACTTGGCCGGCGCCGTCGGGGCCACGGGCGCGGCCTGGGGCCATCCCAGGTAGGAGGGAGCGCCACCGGTCGATGGGGGACCCCAGGCCCACTGGGCCGGCGGGGTCCGGACGCCCGCCGGTGGGGTGGGCGCACCCGCGCCCACCTGGGGCACGGGGCCGGTCGGGTCCCCCCCGACCGGAGCGGCACCGGCATACGGCCCGGCGGGGGCCACCGGGGGCCCGCCCACCGGCGGCAGGGGAATGGCCCGGCCGTACTGGCTACCCGGCCCGGCCGGTGCCGTCTCGGGGGTAACGGGGTCGGCCCCGGTCGGCGGCGTCGTGTCTTCCGGTCCCGTCGTGGGATCCCAGGTCTCGCTCATCTCGTTGCACCTTCCGATTCAACCGTCGTTCCGAGGTCCGTCGGCGTCGTGCCGGTCGATCTCATCACTCCATTGGAGGCCAGCGGGGTAAGGACACCCTCAACGCCGCATAGGAAGATCGTAAATTCACGTGGCCTCGTCGGGGTTCAGGCCGGAACCCACTCCGGATCGAGATCGAAGAACTGCAGAGCCAGGGCCTCGAGCCCGACGGAGAAGAGGGTCCACTCCCTCGGGGCGCCGTCCGGCCCGGTGGGGCGCACGATACCGAACATGTCCGACGGATCCACACGGCTCCGGAGGGCACACCCCTCGGCCAGCGACTCGGCGGCGATGGCGAACTGGCGGAGGGTGAGCCCCTCGCGCAGGCGGAATCCCAACAGGGCGGCCATACCGGCATAGAGCTCCACGAACCGTCGGGTGAAGGTGTTGTACCCATCCACCAGGGCTGCTTCGATCCGCCCATGGTGCTCCTGGGAGTCACCGGCCGTGGCCAGCGCCCACACGCCGATCCACGATGTCCAGTTGGGTGAGTGTTCGAGGGCCTCGATGTTGGCCGCACCGGCCACCCGGCAGAGCTCGGTGGCGCTCCGCCACCGGGCCTCGGGCGACGAGACGTCGAGCTCCTCCAGGAACCGGGCGATGGCCGACTCGGTGAACTCGATCTCGGCGCTGCCGTCGTCGGTGGCGATGGAGACCAGTACGTCAGCCTGGAATTCGGCCTGGTTGTCCCAGACCCGTCGGATGATCGAGGCATTGGTCAGGCGAACCCCGGTCTCCCTCTCCACCCGCTCGAAGACCCGCTTGAAGGTGAGGGCCTCCGCTCCGGTGCCGAGCCCCTCCTCTTGGAGGATGGCGCGCCCGGTGTCGAGCAGGAGGGCCCGGAGCTCCTGGCGGGTCTGCTTACGCTGGCGACCGGTCGCCATCAGCGCGGCACTCCATTCCCGCCCACGTGGGGCCCCTTCGTCATCGCCATCACTCCGTCATCGTCTGCCCCGGTTCCCGGCTGGCATGCTCTGCCGCCGTCCCCCTGAACATGCAGGCGGGGGGCAGTTTGCAATCAATAGTTGCAATTTGGGGACCAGGTCTCCATACTGGCCCACGACGGGCGGCGAATCCCGAGTATCGGCGACAAGGGGCGGTCCTGGGCCCCCATACCCTGGCGGGCGTGGAGCGGAGGCGGCCGTTTCCACGCGTCACGGCTCCGGTGGTCGGACCGCCCCGGTCGATGCTCTCGGAACCCCCGGTGGGCGGCCTGATCAGGAGATGGGGGCGTTGCCCCCGTCGACCATCACCGTCATGCCGGTCACGTACCGGGCCTCGTCGGAGAGCAGGAACCGGACCACCGGACCGACGTCGTCCACCGGATCGCCCAGGTAGCCGAGGGGGTGGCCGCCGAGCACCCGCTCGGCCATGGTGGGGTCGGCGGCCATGGCCACACCGACCGCCGGGGACTCGGCCAGAGGCGCCACGCAGTTGACCCGGACCCCGTCCCGCCCCCATTCCCGGGCCCAGGAGCGGGCCAGACCCCGCACGGCGGCCTTGACCGAGGCGTAGGGAGCCAGGCGCATGGTCCCCTGAAATCCAGCCTCGGAGGTCAGGAGGACCAGGCTCCCCCGACTGGCCACCAGGTGGGGGTGGGCGTGTCGGGCCAGCCAGTAGGCCCCTCGGACCGAGACCATCACGTGGTCGCGCAAGTCGCTCATCGACACCTCGACGGGGACCACCGGGTGGGGCGAACGTCCGCTGGTGGCGTTGTGGACCACCCCGGTGAGCCGGCCCTCCTCCTCCACCACCGTGTCCACGGCGGCGGCCACCGAGTCGCCGTCCCCCACGTCACAGTGCACGAAGTGGCCGGACCCGCCGGCCTGAGTCACCTCGTTCGCCACCTGCCCGCCCTCGTCCGCCCGACGGGCCGCTACCCAGACCGACCAACCGGCCGAGCCGCAGGCCACGGCGATGCCCCGGCCCACGCCACCGCTGGCCCCGGTGACCAGCACCACCGGTCGGGTCGCAGGGACGCTCACGATTCCACTCGGATGACGGCGGCGTTGACCCCCGGGCCCTCCGTGGTCAGCAGCATGGCCACGGCACCGTGCAACTCGGCCCACGACGTGGGGGGAGCCTCGGCCAGCCGCATCGAGGTGGACACCACGTTGACCCGGACTCCTCGAGGCCGCTGGACCTGGACCAGCGACTTGGCCATCACCTCGACCGCGTCGGCCAGCGCCGAGTCCAGTGCGCAACCGGCGCTGGACTTGGCCTCGGGCCGGTCGGTCACCGCCACCACCTGACCGCCCTGGCGGCACCGCTCGCACGCCACCGACAGCGCCGCGAACCACAGGGCGAAGCCCGTCTCCCACCGCGCTGTCCAGGCGTCCAGATCGAGGTCGAGCACCGAGACCGGTCCCGGCACCTCCGGCCACACTGCCACCACAGCGGCGGCCACCTCGGGTCCGCGCCGCTGACGGTCCCGCCACTCCTCGACCTGAGCGCCCTGCGACCACAGGGAGTCGAACGCCACACCCGGAACCTCGTGCAGCTCGGCCCCGAGGCCGGCGGCCAGCGGCCGGGCCGGTCGGGTGCCGACCACCCAGGGGGTCTCGATCACCGGTGGTGGGCTCGGGGCACGTCCCAGGGATACCACAACCCCGACACCGGTCGATGGGCCGACTCAGCGATGGCGTTCAGCGGTGACGGTCTCCGGCCAGCACCGGGCGCACACCGACTCGTCGAGGTCGGGGTCGTACCAGGCGCTGGTGCCCGAATGGATCCACTCACCGCAGTTGAGACAGGTGCAGGTCATGGGACGGGTCGTGAACGTGGACCTCTGTCCCATGGGGCGGACCTGGGCGAAGACCACCACCATGGAGGAGTCGTCCGTCGTCCCCGGTGGTCCCGTCGACACCCTGTCGGTCACCGTCGGTCGGTCGGATTCCATCCACCAACCCGGTCGTTCGTGCACGATTCCCATGGCACCGCCGCCTCTCGGTCCTGCTCCGTCGGCCACCGCACGTCGGCGGCAATTGACCATCGGCATCGGGCCGGCCGACCTTGACCGCCCAGGTCGTAGGCTCGCCGACATGGCCACCACCGCCCCCCGGGTCGAGCCCGCGGTCCCCGTCGTCGGTGGACCTCTTCCCTGGGTGCAGGGGGGTCTGGGCCTCCTGTCCGACCCCACGGCGTTCTTCGCCCGGCAGAGGCGGCGCCACGGTGACACCTTCGTCGTCGACGCCTTCGGCCATCGCATGTTCTGCGTCTTCTCCCCCGAGGGCGTCCGCTCCCTCTACGCCCAGCCCGAGGAGCAGGCCAGCTTCGGCATCGCCACCTACCAGCTCATCAAGGCCAAGGTCCCCGTCGAGCTGCTGCTGGGCCGTCGGAACCACCCCAAGTCCCTGTTCGGGAGTCAGGCGGTCGAGACCTACCTCGACCACCTCCGGGACGCCGTGGACCGGGAGCTGTCCCGACTCGGGCCGTCGGGCACCTTCGAGATCTTTGGCGAGATGCGCCGGCTGAGCCACCGCCTGGGCCTCGCCTCGTGGGCCGGGAGCGAGGCGGCCTCGGAGCGCTACCTCGATCGGTTGATCCCCCTGTTCGACCGATTGGACAGCTCGGAGTCGTTCGTCCGGCCGGGACAGGCTCTGGTGACCTGGGCCACCGGCAAGCGGCGGGAGCGGGCGGCCATGGCCGGCATCGAGCAGGTCTTCGCCGAGATCATCGACGCCCGGCGCCGGCAGCCCCCGGTGGACGACTTCCTGACCCAGATCCTCGACTCCTACGCCGACCTGCCCGACGACGAGCGGGCCCAAGCGGTGGCCCGCGACGTGATCGTCATCCACATGGGCTCACAGTCCAATCTCTACGCCGCCCTGGCCTGGACCGTGGTCAACCTGGTGCAGCGACCGGCGCTTCTGGACCGGGTCCGCCTCGGTGACGAAGCCCTCCTCGACCGTTGCGCCCACGAGTCGATCCGGATGGCCCAGCGCTCCATCACCTTGCGCCAGGTGCTGACCCCCATCGACGTGGATACCGGTGCCGGCAGCTACCGGCTCCACCCCGGCATCCTCCTCACCACCATGCTGTCGTCCCACAACACCTCGGTGGCCCCCGGTCTCGACCGGTTCGATCCGGACCACTACGAAGGTCGGCGGCTGGCCCCCACCGTGGCCCTGCCGGCCAAGGAGCTGGTCAGCACATTCGGCCACGGGGTCCACCGCTGTCCGGCGGCCCGGTTCTCGATCTCGGCCATCCGTGTGGCCACCCGGGGACTGCTCGACCGGTACGAACTGACGCCCCACTTCACCCGGGCCGAGCCCCGACGCCGTCAGATCGGTGGCGTGGCCCGCTCGGCCCGGCCGTGCCCGGTGGAGTACCGGCTGCGCTGACCGCACGGCGGTACCGACCGCCGCCACCTGGTCTGTTGACGCCAGCCCGGACCTCGTTCATTATGTCGACTAATTCAGTAGTATTTATAGAGATATAGAGATAAGGCCCGCCATGCCCGCCCCCTCCCCCCAGTCGTGGGTTCTCCTGTTGGAGCGATCCGAGGTCGAGACCGCTTCGGCGTCCGCCACCGGCACCGGGGCCTTCTCCACGATATCGTCATAGCTAATGACATAACTTTCCCCTCGGGCCGGACTCTCCCTCCGACCCCCACCCGAGCACCCTCGAAGGACGGCCATGAAGAGCTACGAACGATTCGACGGGGTCATCAACCGCACCCAGGCCGACTCGACCCCCTGGTGGCCCACACCGCCCCACCCCGGGGAGAATGCCCCCAACGTGGTGGTCATCCTCCTCGACGACACCGGCTTCTCCCACTTCGGTTGCTACGGCTCCGATCTGGCCACCCCCGCTATCGACCGGTTGGCCGCCGGAGGTCTCCGCTACACCAACTTCCACGTCACCCCGCTGTGCTCGCCGACCCGGGCCTCCCTGCTCACCGGACGGAACCACCACAGTGTCGGGATGCGGGCACTCTCCAACTTCGACAGCGGCTACCCCCACCTGCGGGGGCACATCTCCAACCACGCCGCCACCGTGGCCGAGGTGCTCCGCGACGAGGGCTTCGCCACCTTCGCCGTCGGAAAGTGGCACCTGTGCCCCATGGACAACGCGTCGGCGGCCGGGCCCTACGACCAGTGGCCCTGCCAACGGGGATTCGACCGGTTCTACGGCTTCCTCGAGGGCGAGACCGACCAGTTCCACCCCGAGCTGGTCTATGACAACCACAGCGTGGTCCCCCCGGCCGGACCCGACGAGGGGTACCACCTGACCGAGGACCTGGTCGACCACGCCATCGGGTTCATCCACGACACCACCTCCATCCGCCCCGACCGTCCGTTCTTCACCTACCTGGCCTTCGGGGCCATGCACGCCCCCCACCAGGCCCCGGCGGCCTACCTCGAGAAGTACCGCGGTCGGTTCGACGAGGGCTGGGACGTGGCCCGGGAGCGATGGTTCGCCCGCCAACAGGAGCTGGGGCTGCTGCCTCCCGACACCCAACTGGCCCCCCGGAACCCCGGGGTGGAGGCGTGGGACTCCCTCCCCGAGAACCAGAAGCGCCTGGCCGCCCGACTGCAGGAGGCCTTTGCCGCCTTCCTCGAGCACACCGACGACCAGATCGGGCGGTTCGTGGACGCCCTCGACCAGCTGGGCCAGCTGGACAACACCCTCATCCTGCTGCTGTCGGACAACGGGGCCAGCCAGGAGGGTGGGCCGTTCGGCGTGCTGCACGAGATGAAGTACTTCAACTTCCTGCCCGAGACGCCCGACGAGGCCGTCGAGCGGCTCGACGACATCGGTGGGCCCCACAGCCACGCCAACTACCCGTGGGGCTGGGCCCAGGCGGGCAACACCCCGTTCAAGTGGTACAAGCAGAACACCCACGAGGGCGGGGTCCACGTGCCGCTCATCGCCCACTGGCCCGAGGGCATCGACGAACGCGGGGGCCTCCGCCACCAGTTCCACCACGTGAGCGACCTCGTCCCCACCATCTACGAGACCCTCGGGGTAGAGGCCCCCGCCACCTACCGAGGCCTGGAGCAGATCCCGGTGTCGGGCACCTCACTGCGCTACTCGTTCGACCGTCCCGACGAGCCCAGTCCCAAGCGCGTCCAGTACTTCGAGATGATGGGCCACCGCGCCATCTACGCCGACGGATGGAAGGCGGTCACCCGCCATCAGCCCGGCACGCCCTTCGAGGACGACGACTGGGAGCTCTACCACCTCGACGAGGACCGTTCCGAGTGCCGCAACCTGGCCGCGACGCAGCCGGAGCGGGTCGCCGCCCTCGTGGACCTGTGGTGGCACGAGGCCGAGGAGTACGGTGCCCTCCCCCTCGACGACCGGACCATCGAGCTGTTCTTCACCCGCTACCGCGACCAGTCGCCCCACCCGGTCAACCGCCACTACACCTTCTACCCACCGATGGCACCGCTCCCCGGCCAGGTGGCGCCGGCTCTGGGCGGACGGGGCTGGGACATGGCGGCCACGGTCGAGAGGCCCGAGGGCGCCGGGGGGGTGCTCTACGCCTCGGGCAACGAGAACTCGGGGGTCAGCCTGTTCGTGCAGGAGGACCATCTGGTGTTCGACTACAACTGCTTCGGTGACCACCACGTGGTGGTGTCCGACGCACCGGTGGCCGTCGGCCCGTCGGTGGTGGGCGTCCGCTTCCTCCGCACCGGCCGAGGTGGTGAGGCCACCTTGGTCATCGATGGCGAGCCCAGCGGGACCCTCGAGCTGCCGTTCGTCATGACCATGATCTCGAGTGTCGGGCCGAGCGTGGGCTACGACCACGGCTCACCGGTGAGCGAGCGCTACGAGGCGCCCTACCCCTTCGAGGGGACGCTCAGCCGGCTCGACGTCCAACTGACCCGGGGAGCGCCGTCAGTGGCGGAGACCGAGGCGGCCGAGCGGGCGGCCATGTCCCAGCAGTGAGGCTGGTCGGGGACCAGCCTCACTCCGGCGCCGGGTCCTGGGAGTGGGGGCAGGTCAGGCGGTGAACCGGGCCGAGGCGCCGGCGTCCACATCGATGACCGAACCGGTGATGTGGCGGGCCCCCTCGGAGGCCAGGAAGACTACGGCCGCGGTGATCTCCTCGGGCTCGATCCACGGCACCGGCTGCACGTGGAGGGCGGCCATGCCCGGGGCCACGTCCTCGGCGGTGGGGTGGTCGAGATCGGGGCGCATGAGCCCGTAGAGGGTGTCGTTGTGGATCATGGGGGTGGAGACGTTTCCCGGGGCGATGGCGTTGACGGTGACCCCGAAGTGGGCCAACTCGAAGGCCACCGACTTGACCAGTCCGATCACCCCCCATTTGGAGGCCACGTAGGCGGCGATGCCCGGGTTGGACGAACGGCCCATCATGGACGAGATGCCCACGATCCGGCCCCACCGCGCTCGCCGCATGTGTGGGGCCACCGCCCGCATGGCGTTGAACACCCCGGTCAGGTTGGTGTCGATGGTCTCACTCCACTCGGCGGCGGTCATGGTGCTGATGGAGCCCAGGGAGGAGACGCCGGCATTGGCGATCAGGATGTCGGTCGAGCCCAGGGCGGCGTGGGCCTCCTCCACGAAGGCCAGGGTGGCATCGAGGTCGCGCACATCGGTGACCGAGGACAGACACCGTCTCCCCTGCTCCTCCACCAGCCGAACCGTCTCGGCCAGGTCGTCCGGGGTGGCCAGCGGGTAGCCCACACTGCCGAGGTCGTGGCAGAGGTCGCAGACGGCGATGTCGGCGCCGAGGCGGGCAAACTCCACGGCGTGCGAGCGGCCCTGGCCGCGGGCCCCTCCGGTGATCACCACCACCCGCCCGGCGAACGGCCTCCCGTCGGTAGCTCCGGTCATGGTCCCTCCCCTGGGCGTCGCCGCTCCGGTAGACATCGAGTGCGCGGCCGACTGATCCTACGGTCACCGTGGGCGGTGACGCACGACAACGCGCCGTTGGTCAGGCCGTCCGCCCCCACCGGTGCAGCACATCACGGTAGCGGCGGTCCCACCGGTCGTACTCCTGGCGCAGGCCACGCCCAGGCCACGCCGCCGGCAGCAGGGGTGCCGGCAGCAGTGGATCGGCCTGCAGGTGGCGGAGCACGGCGGCCGACAGCACGAACCCCGGCGCCAGATCGTCCGGGCCGGAGGGGTGCAGCCCACGCATCCGATGGCGGAGATCGAGGGCTGCGTCCGCCC
>JBBQWW010000001.1:0-165158 GCA_038210245.1 Acidimicrobiales bacterium | reverse complement strand
CCCGCAGGGACTCGGGACGGCTGGAACTCACCGCCTCGTCCCACTACGAGCACACATTTCTGGGCTCCACCCTCCCATCCCGTCGGCCCGAGAGCGCCGCCCGCACCGTGCGACTTCCTGGTCCCTATGACCAGGCGTCTGACCGAGTCGACGTCTGAAGGGGGCTGACCCCAGGAGAGAGGAATCCGCACACCCAGCACTGGGTGACCCATCGGACTCCGACGTTCGAGCCCGGGCCACGGCTCCGGATGGGCACCTCCTCACCAGTGCCGAAGGATCGGCGGTTCTGGCAGCGCCGCTTGCCTTCTTCTGGCCTACGACGTTCCGACATGGCTCAGATCTGTCACGTCCGGTTCGCTAGTCGACCGGATCGGGCGGCCGACCGGGTACGCCAGGATCCAGGGGCTGCGGCTCGGGATCGGCAGGTACGGGCTCGCTGGGGGCAGGAACGGTCATGACTACTCAACTACCCGACCGTCGCTCGACGAAACACGGTCGCTCGTGCCCATCGGATCGGTGCTCGATCCCCGGCCGGCGGGATCGCCGCTTCGTACCGCGCTCCTGCGGGGCCGGGAGCGGAGATCGGCGGGCCCCAGCCGGCATCGCTAGGGTCGTGCGGTGATCATCGTGACCGGCAGCATCCACGCCCGATCGGACACCGTCCACCAGCTCGAGGCACTCAGCCTGGCGCACGTCCACCGGTCGCGCCAGGAGCCAGGATGCCTCGCCCACTCGGTGCAACGGGACGTCGAGGACCCTCTCCATCTGGTCTTCCTCGAACGGTGGTCCGATGCCGCGGCGCTGCGGGCCCACTTCCGGGTGCCCGCCTCACGGGCCTTCGTCAGTGAGGCCACCGCACTGGCGGGGACACCGCCGCAGATGGAGCTGTACACCGCCGAGGCGACCTCGCTCTGATCCACCGGCGGCCCGCCTGACCGGCCCACCCCGTACCATGGACGTGGCGACGAAGGGCTTCGGCCAGGACCGGACGTCCGCCCCACCGGAAGGGTTGTGAAAAGGAGTGGTTCGATGAGCGAAACGACAGAGACGGCCATCTTGGCCGGAGGATGCTTCTGGGGTATGCAGGACCTCATCCGGAAACGTCCCGGGGTGCTCTCCACCCGGGTGGGTTACTCGGGGGGTGACGTGGCCAATGCCACCTACCGCAATCACGGCAACCACGCCGAGGCCATCGAGATCGCTTTCGATCCCGAGCAGACCTCCTATCGCCAACTACTTGAGTTCTTCTTTCAGGTCCACGATCCGACCACCCTCAACCGCCAAGGCAGCGACCTCGGCGCCAGCTACCGCTCGGCCATCTTCACCCTTGACGACGAGCAGCGTCGGGTGGCGGAGGACACCATCGCCGATGTCGATGCCTCGGGACTGTGGCCGGGCAAGGTGGTGACCGAGGTCACTCCGGCCGGACCGTTCTGGGAGGCGGAGCCCGAGCATCAGGACTATCTCGAGCACTATCCGAACGGCTACACCTGTCACTTCCCCCGCCCGGGATGGGTGCTGCCCCGCCGGAGCGACGCCATCGCCGGCTGATCGGAACCGCCGGCGCCCCCTGGCCTACTGCTCGGAGTGGGCCCCGCGGCCCAGGTCACGGGCATCGCCGGGTGCGCCCCGACCCCGACCGACCAAAATGGAGGTTCCGAGCACCACGACGATCACGCTGAGAGTGACCACGGTGGAGATGTGCACGACCTCAGCCAGCAGAAGCTTGGCGCCGATGAACATGAGGAGCACGGCCAGGCCGTACTTGAGATAGGGGAAGCGGTCCATCGCCCCGGCAAAGACGAAGTAGAGGGCCCGCAGGCCAAGCACGGCGAAGGCGTTCGACGTGAAGATCACGAACACGTTGGTGGTGATCCCGAAGATGGCCGGTATGGAGTCCGTGGCGAAGATCAGGTCGGTGATCTCGATGGCCACCAGCGCCACCAGCAGCGGAGTGCCGAACCAACGACCGTCCATCTTGGTGACGAAGTGGTTCCCGACGTAGTCCGGCGTCACCGGAACCACCCGTCGCACGGCTCGCACCACCACATTTCGTTCCGGGTCGGCATGACCGGTGTGGCGGAGCATGCGCACCCCGGCGACGATCAGGACCCCACCGAACAGGTAGAGCACCCAGCTGAACCGCTCGAGTACCGCGGCGCCTCCGGCGATGAAGGCCCCGCGCATGACCAGAGCACCGACCACGCCGTAGTACAGCACCCGGCGCTGGAGCTGCCGGGGCACGGCAAAGGATGCGAACAGTAGGGCGAAGACGAAGATGTTGTCGATGCTGAGGGACTTCTCGATCAGGTAGCCGGCGAAGTACTCCTGGGCGATGGTGGACCCGTAGATGAGCCCCAGCACGACTCCGAAGGCCACGCTGACCCCTATCCACGCCAGGCTGGCCACCACGGAGCGTCGGAAGGTCGGTTCGTGGTCCCCCCGGTTGCTCAGGAAGTCGAGAGCCAACAGGACGGCGATGAGACCGACGACGGCAAGCCAACCCCACAGCGGCGGGTTCATCGGGAGGGCCGGCCCTGGGCCGACGTCACAGGAGTCCCTTCACCAGTCGGAAGACTGCCGCCCCCACCGTCACGATCAGCACCACTCCGCCGGCCCCGATGGCGGCACCGATGGCGACGACCAGGATGTCCTCCAGGATGATGCCGAGAGCCAGGGCCACGGCACCCATGGCCGGGAGGGTGTCCAGACCGGAGAACGGCGGGGCAAACGCCGCGGCCACGGCCAACCCGATGAAGGCGATGCCGACGAGCCGGATGAACCACCGGTTGGTCACCAGTCCGGCCCCTCTTGGACGGGAGAAGCGCTCGAACCAGCGGATGCGCCTCACCATGAAGGGGAGGGCCTTGTCCGTCATCCTTGCCCCGAGCTCCCGATTCCTCCACCGGGCGGGCAGCCACAGGGTGTGGATGCCGAGGACCATCTGCGCGGCGAGGACCACGGTGATGGCCTCGAACACATGGGTGACCCCTCCGGTGGGAAGGGGCAGCGCCGGGATGAACATCAAGAAGAGGATGGTGACGGCGAAGCTCTTTTCGGCGAACACCGTGGACAGGTCTCCGATGGACTTCGGACCGTCGGACCGGAGCCACTCTTCGAGCTGGTCGCTAAACGGCTGATCGGTTACCACTCGCACCATTCA
Source organism: Acidimicrobiales bacterium (assembly GCA_038210245.1). Taxonomy (GTDB): domain Bacteria; phylum Actinomycetota; class Acidimicrobiia; order Acidimicrobiales; family RAAP-2; genus Bog-756. Next base: position 161,995 of record JBBQWW010000001.1, on the reverse strand, counting down.
TCTCGGGAGAAATCTACCGTGCAGCACGGCGTTTCTGGCCGCAGCGGCGGCCGTGCGTCAGTTGTGTTACGACCCGGTGACGACAGGTCGTGGTCGGCATCGACGCCGGCGGCGGGCGGCCGGTCTCACCATTCGCCGAGCCGGTTGTCGATGTCTCGGACCAGCCGCTCGGCGTCCAGGGTCTTGGCGTCCTTCCGCCCGTGGGTCCTGACCGTGGCGGCCAGGACGTTCCTCGCCACGATGATCGCTTCGGCGTACTCCTTCGACCAGACCAGTGCGGAGGCCAGATTCCGGAGGGCAGCCAGGGTCTCGGGATCATCGGGCCCGAGCCGCCTCCCCCGGACCTCCACGGCGCGGCGCAGGAGCTCGGAGGCCTCGGGGTACTGTCCGTCGCCGATGAGGGACCTAGCCAGCGTGATGGCGACCCCGGAGCCGAGGACCTCGTCACCTCGCTCGTCGTACCGTTCCATCACCGCTCGAAGGTGCCGGCCAGCGCCGCCAGACTCCCCGAGGGCCAGCTCGGCGTCGGCCAGCCGCTCGGTGACGACGAGCACGGTCGGATCCTCGTGACCCTTCATCCGGGTCAGACCATCGAGTACGTGGACCAGGAGTGGCTTGGCCTCGTCGGCCCGCTTCAGCTCGATGAGGGTCACGGCCAGCCGGGCTTCGGCGGCCAGGGTCAGCTCGTGCTCAGGGCCCAGCTCCTGGCTCCGAACCTCCGCCACCTGCCGTCGCAGGGCCAGGGCATCGGCGAACCGGCCGAGGGCCTCGCGATACTTGGCCACCGCCTCCATGGCGTTGAGGGTCCGCCACGACCCCGGACCCCGCTTGTCGAGGCTGCGGGCCAGGCGGCTCTCCGCCAGTTCCAGGCGTTCGGTCGGACTGTCGGCCCCTCGCTCCCGCCGCCGCTCGACCCAGTAGAGCGCCTCGTCCCACCACCGGGGCGCGGTGAGCCACGGGCGCCTCGTCGATCCGGCCATGCCGTCAGATTAGGACGACGACCGGAGGGCACCGCTGCATCGGGTCGGCCCGGGCCGAGGTGGCCCGCGGCTACGCCATGGCCACCAGTTCGAGCTGGACGTTGTCAGGATCCCGGAAGACCACCACCGAGTAGGCGGGTTGGTCGTTGACTGGCGAGTGCTCCACTCCGAGCTCGGTGAGCCGTGCCTCCCAGGCCTCCAGATCAGCGTGGCTGGCCACGGTGAATCCCACGTGGTCGAGCCCGGTACGGGCCTCGGAGAAGTTCTCCTGCTGGTTGCCCGGGTGGACGTGCAGGCCGACTAGGACCGTGAAGCTCGAGTTGGCCAGGAGCACGAAGTAGCCCGTGCCGTCGGGGTGAGTATCTTCGGTCACCTTGGTGAGCTCGAGCACCTCCTCGTACCACGGCACGCTCCGCTCGAGATCGGTCACGGTGACCGACACGTGGTGGATGCTGGACATCTCCGGCATGATCTGCTCCCGTCCGTCCCCGGCCACTCCGGGTCGTTGCCCCCACCCAACTACACAATCGGTGGTCCGTGCACCGACCGCCGTCGGCCGGACCCGCTCCGCTAACTTCGCCACCATGCGAGTGAGCACGGTGATCCTCCCGATCTACGGGCGGAATGAGGGTCGGGAGGTGTGGCGGAGGGCCGAGACCCTCGGATTCCACGCCGGATACACCTACGACCACCTGACCTGGCAGAGCTTCCGGGAACGACCGTGGTTCGGCGCCATCCCCACGCTGGCTGCGGCAGCCACGGTGACCGAGCGGCTCCGCATCGGGACGCTGGTGACGTCACCGAACTTCCGCCACCCGGTAACCCTGGCCAAGGAGCTGCTGTCGTTGGACCACCTGTCGGAGGGCCGGTTGGTGGCCGGCATCGGGGCCGGAGGCACCGGGTTCGACGCCACCGCCCTGGGCCAGGAGCCGTGGACCCCTCACGAGCGGGCCGACCGGCTGGGGGAGTTCGTGGGGCTCCTCGACCAACTCCTGACCCACTCGTCTGCCTCGGTGCAGGGGCGTCACTACTCGGCCGTGGAGGCCCGGACCGTCCCGAGGTGTGTGCAGCAGCCCCGGGTGCCGTTCCTGATCGCCGCCACCGGACGGCGCGGCCTGGCGCTGGCCGCGGCATCCGGACAGGGCTGGGTCACCTACGGCGACCCAGCCGGCCCGGCGGCCGGAACTCCGGGGACAGCGGTGGACGTGGTCCGATCCCAGATAGCCCGACTCCGGGCCGCCTGCGCCGAGGCCGCACGCCCGTTCGAGTCGATAGACCGGGTCCTGCTCCAGGGCCTCACCTCGGAGCGACCGCTCGACTCGGTGGACGCCTTCGTGGACTGGGCCGGTCGGTACCGGGCGCTCGGGATCACCGAGGTGGTCCTGCACTGGCCGGTGGCTGACTCGGTGTTCGACTCGGACCCGGCCACCTTCGAGCGGATTGCTCTCGAGGGTGCCGCCCAGGTGCGCTGAGCGACCTACCGGCGGCGTGAGGGGTCCACGGCCACCCAGCTGATCTCGACCACGGCATCGGGAGGATAGAGCTTGGTCACCCCGACGTCGGTCCACGCTGGATAGGGCGGGTCCCTGGGGTTGACGGAGCGGTCGCCGAGGGGTACGACGAGAAGGGCCCGCACCTCCGCCGCCCACCAATCCTGCACCGAAACGGGCCGTTCAACCGGTGTTTCGCCTCGCCCACCGACCACCGGGCCCCCGGGGTCGGAGGGGCGTGGCCTCGGGGAGCTGGGACCGGCTCCGTCCCAGGTCAGCCCATCCCTGGACAATTTGCAACGAACTGCACCGATATGTCTCAAGAATTGGAGGTAGTCGGTCGACCTTTCCATTATGGAAAACCATGCCACCGAGGTCCCTGCCCGGCCCCGGCAGCTTCTTGACGAGATCAAGATCACCCTGCCCGAACGTCTCACCGGAGCCCAGTACCTAGCCACCGCCACCCTCGAGGAGCCCCACCTCCCGACCACCGAGTGGCCACGCCTGGGGGCAGCGGCGTCACCCGACGCCGACCACGGGCATCTGGTGGATCTGTCCGACGCCGACGATCCCGTCGACTTCAACCTCGCCATCGAGGACGGTGAGACCACCCTGTTCGAGGCGGCCATCAACGCCTTCCACGCCGGGGAATTCCAACGGGCCGAGTCTCTCTTTCTCGAAGAAGCCCAACGCAACCTCGGAGACGCTCCCCAACGGGCCGCCATCTCCTACCGCCAGGCCGCCCTGGCCGCCGGGCAGCTGGGCAACATGGATGCCTCGGACCACTGGATGCGGCTGGCCGGCCGGGAGTACCTGCGGGTCACCGAGGACGACCGGACGCCCCTGCCCTTCATACGCGAGGCCGCAGTGATGGCGGCCAAGTGCTTCCTCAGTGTGGAGAACCTGAACGTGGCCTCCAAAGGGCTGCGGCGGGCCCAGGCCATCGAGTCAGTGATCCGGGCGGACGACGACCTGATGGCGAAGGCGCAGGCCGAGGCGCCGACACCGGCTCCCGACCGGGCGCCCAGCACCCCGACCAAGATGATCGAGCGCAGTCCGGTCCCACGGAGCTCACCCCGCGTGGTGGGGGCCTCCGGGGCACCGGTCCTACCCCGGTCCGAACCGGACGCAGGGTCACGGCCGGACGGGACCGCTGAGGCCGACCCCGGTTGGCTCCGGCGCCTGCGGCACCGACGACCTGCCCGCCACCCGGCCTGACTGGTGCCGTGGAAGTCCCCCTGCTCGCTTCCCCACCGCCGCTCCGGACCGAGCGGCATCCCGATGACGCCATCGTGTCGGACATCGACGTCCTCCTCACCACCGAGGGCACCTATCCCTATGTGACCGGCGGCGTCAGTACCTGGGCCCATCAGCTGATCACCGGTCTGTCCGAGAAGCAGTTCGTGGTGTACTCCGTGGTGGCCAACACCAGCATGGCCATCCGCTACGAGCCCCCACCCAACCTGGCCCATGTGGTCCAGGTTCCCCTGTGGGGCACCGAGGACAATGCCGAGTTCAATCCCCGCCCTGGATGGATAGCCCGTCGGCTGCGTCGGCCGGGCCGGCACTTCGACGAGGAGTTCCTCCCGGCCTACGCCCAACTGGTGATCTCGGTGGCCCTGGGCGAGGGTGGACCCGACGACATGGTGGCGGCGCTCTGCGCCCTCTCCGTCTACGCCGACCGCTTCAGCCTGAAGCTGGCCATGCGGGACGGTCGGACCTGGCGGCTGTTCCGTGACACGTTGGCCACCCATCCGCTCTACCAACGGCTGACCACCTACGAGGCCATCGATCTGGCCCGGTCGGTCTACCGGTACCTGGCCCCGCTGGACTACCCCACCGAACTCCCCCAGGTGGTCCACGCCTCGGCGGCGGCGTTCTGCGCCCTCCCCGCCGTCGTGCTGCGCGAGCGGTTCGGCGTCCCCTTCCTCCTCACCGAGCACGGCGTCTACTACCGCGAGCGGCTCTTGGCCCTGGGCCGCAACCGCTCCAACAGCCCCTACCGGATCTTCCTGTCCAACTTCTACGCCGCCGTGGTGGCCATGGCCTACTCCCGAGCCGACCTGGTGGCTCCGGTGGCCAAGTTCAACGCCACCTGGGAGATGCGGCTCGGGGTGGACGAGGCCAAGATCCACCCCATGCCCAACGGGGTGGACCCGGAGCGCTTCCCTCTGCTCCGGCCGGCGGGCAGCGGCGACGATCCGCTCACCCTGGTGGCTGTGGCCCGTCTCGAGCGCCTGAAGGACATCCACACCCTGCTGCGGGCGTTCGCCATCGTGAGGACCCGGATCCCCGGGGTACGCCTCGAGATCCACGGCCCCGAGAGCGACCCCAACTACGCCCGGAGCTGCTACGCGCTGGCCGAGCAGTTGGAGCTGGGGCCGTCGTGCCGGTTCCGGGGCCCCACCGCCGACGTGGGCCGGGCCCTCAACGAGGGCGATATCGCCGTGCTGTCCAGCATCTCCGAGGGGTTCCCCTTCGCCGCCGTCGAAGCGTTGATGGCCGGCCGGCCCATGGTGGCCACCGAGGTGGGGGGCGTTCCCGAGGTGATCGTGCCCCCCTACGGTCGGCTCGTCCCCCCCGGCCGACCCGTGGACCTGGCCGACGGGATCTGCGCCATGGCCGCCGACCGGGCCGGCCTGGCCCGCCTAGGCCAGCTCGGCCGGCAGGCCATGATGGAGTCCTACACCCTCGACGTGTTCCTCGACGGCTACCGGTGGCTCTACGACGAGGTGCGGGCCCGTGTTCCCCGAAGCTGACTCGGCTCCGGCCGTGCCGGAGACGCGGGTGGCCGGCAGTCTCGATGAGCTGCGCCTGCACTCGACGGTCTACGACGACCTGCACGTGGAGGCCCGACGGGTGCTGGACCGGAACCCCGAGCCCCGCAACCTTCGCGACGTCGCCGTGGCCCTCGAGTCCATGGGGTACACCACCAGCGCGGCCAGGGCCCGGGGCTTCGACACCGTGTTCGATCTGGCCACCGCGGTCTACGACCTCACCTACCTCTACTACGTACCCCAGCCCGAGGCAGTAGCCGAGGAGCGGGGCACCTGGCGGCAGTTCGCCGTCGACTACCTGGCCGGCTCGTGGTACGGCGTCCCCTGGATCATGTCGGTGGTGGTCCTCTTCGTCGGCCGGGTGGCCCTGTGGTCGTCCCTCGACGCCACCCCCCAGGTGGCGGCCATGGTCTCGCTGGCCTTCTTCCTCGCCGCCGTACTGGCCGGCGGGTGCTCACAGATGCTCGCCCGCAAAGGGACCTTCTACCTCCTGCAGCAGAACTACGCGCTGGTGCGCTGGACGGTGTCCCGCTTCCTCGTCTACAGCGTGGCCGCCGCCGCCTTGGCCATCGCCACCCTCTACGCCCTCTACATCGTCCCGCAGTACGGCCTCCACCTCGGCGAGATCTTCCTCGAGTTCGCCGCCGCCATCTTCATCTTCCTGCTCAGCGCCGCTCCGTTGTACATGCTCCGTCGCTTCTACACCCTGGCCCTGGCCACCGGCCTGGCCCTGGTGGTCACCCTGGCCGCCGCCCACCTGTTCAGCGGGAGCTCCCCCAGTTTCCGCCACGCCCAGCTGCTCGGCCTGGCCGTCGGTTCGGGGGCCATGGTGGTCATCGCCGCCAGCTACTTGGCCATGCGCTCGGACGTCGACGCCGGCGGGAGCGGCGACACCGTGACCATCATCAAGCCTCCCGAGCTCCGCGTGGTGTTGTGGCACTCGGCGCCCTACGCCATCTACGGCATGGCCTACTTCGTCATGATTCTGGTGGGCCCGATCATCACCGGGTTCGCCTACGGCCACAGCCTCGGGGTCGACCAGTACCTCTACCCGTCGACCTATGAGGGCTCGGTGGACCTGGCCCTCCTCGAACTGGTGGTCCTCCTGGGGCTCGTCTACGCCTCCATCGAGCGCTTCGGGCGACGCCTCCGCCCACTGCTCGAGAGCCAGACCCTCGACAGCTGGCGGCAGGCCCGGGCCGCCCTCCGGCGGGAGTGGGCGCTGTCCGTCTCGGTGCTGGCCGTCGTCTCGGGCCTGGTGGCGTGGATCCTTCCCGGCATCCTGCTCCGGCTGCTCCCGACCACCCTGACCGCTTCGGTGCGGACCCCCGGTGGTCTGACCGCCCTGGAGGTGGCCTCCTTCGGATTCGCCATCGTGCCCATCGGCATGCTGTGCAGCCAGTACCTGTTCTTCCTCAGCAAGCCGCGCGCCCCGGTGCTCGGAGCTGTGGCCGGGGCCGTCACCAGCGCCCTCCTCACCGCCGTGCTGGTGAGCGGCGGCGACCTGACTCTGGGTGCGTGGGGGCTCCTGGCCGGGAGCACTGTCTACGCCCTGATCACCGGACTGGCGTCCTATCGCGCCCTGTCGACCGGCGAGGAGTCCTTCTATGGCTCGTTCTGAGCCCCCCACCCCTGGCGGCGCCCGGCCGGCGGAGCTCACCCTGCCCCCAGGGGCGGGACTCCCCACCGGACCCGGTGCCACCACCGCTCCTCCCGGACTGGTCGAGTCATGGGACCCGACCGACGACGAGCAGACCACCGAGACGCGCCACCAGGTCCAGTGGAACTGGCACGGCCGCCAGTCGTGGGGCCGGCGCCTGGTGGCCGCCTTCCCCCTCATGGCCGCCGTATTGGCTCTCGGCCTGATCGTGTACGCCACGGCGTCGGCCCAGGGGGCCATCGACCAGGTGCGGTCAGTGGCCGGCACCGGCGGGGCCACCCTCCTCACTGCCGCCCCCCGCCTGGCTCCGGGGGGGGCGACTGGTATCGGTCAGCTCACCGACTACCAGGACGTGACCTTCGCCGAGCCCAGTGGGACCAGCCGGGCCCTCCAGGGCAGCACGTCGCTGGCCTTCCCCCCTTATGTGGGCTGGGAGGTCAACGGCAGCGCCGGCGCCGCCAACGGCGTGGCCGTGGCCCGTGGGGGCCGGCTCCACGTGGGCGTCCGTCGGGCCACGCCGGACTTCCGCGGCTGGTTCGTCACCGCCACCGGGACCACTCCGGCGTCGTGCGCCTTCCAGTTCTCGGCGGCCTCACCCCCGGCGGTGACGGCTCCCTCCCCCCAGGCCATCGGCGAACTGGTCATGGCCGTCCAGACCGGATCCACGGTCACCACCGGTGACATCAACTACGTGGTGGTGGCGGAGAACGTGGCCTCTGACGGTCACCGTAATCTCATCGCCGGCTACTCGCAGGGCCACCTCAGCCACGCCACCGAGCACATCCTCAAGCGGGTGCCGTGGGCGCCCGGCCCGATACGGGTGGCCATTCAGACCAACGGGAACAACCAGCTCAGCGTGTGGGTCAATGGCGGCCTGTTCTATCAGGCCGATGATCTGGCCCTCGGCATCGCCCCCCCGCTCCAGCCCTACCTGGAGGTCCAGGCCCGCCAGACCCCCTTTGCGGTGGCCTACGACGGCTACTCCAGCGTGTGCCAGCGGGATGTGGTGGTGTCCGGACTACCCGACGGAAGCTCGGCCAGCCTGGGCGGCCGCAGTGCCCCGGCCCGGAATGGCTCAGCGGTGTTCCCTGACGCCATCACCGCACCGCCGGTGACCGACACCCTCACCGTGCACCTGCCGGGGAACTCGCGGCCCGTCCGCTTCGCCCGCCACACCTACTGGCCCGGGGCCCACTACTCGTTCGTTCCGGGGACCTGACCTCCTCCGAGCGTCCGTGGCCCGGCAGCCGGAGAGGCCACCGTCTGGCCGTAGACCCCCCGCGGGTCGCCGTCGGCGTCCATCAGGACTTCGACAGTGGTGTAACCCGACCCCGCCAACAGAGCCGTGACCACCGGGACCTGGTCGGTGCCGACCTCGAACACCACCCATCCTCCGGGCCGTAGCCAGTCCCGACTGCTCCGGACCACGGCGGCCACCAGGTCGAGTCCCGCCGTCCCGCCGTCCAGGGCGACCCGGGGCTCAAAGGCGACCACGTCACGGGGAAGGAGGTGGAGGGCGTCGCTCGGGACGTAGGGGAGCACCGCGCCCAGCACGTCGACCCGCGCGGCCAGGCTGGGGGGCAGAGGTCGATCGAGGTGGCCCGGGTACACCACCACACCGTTGCGCCGGGCGCACCGAACGGCCACCGGGTCGATCTCCGTGGCCACCACCCGGGCACCGGGCCGGGCCGCCTGCATGACCATGGCCACCGCACCCGATCCGGTGGCCAGATCCACCCCGATCCCCGCCGGCGGGAGCAGATCGGCGGCCAGGCGGGCCAGCGCCTCGGACTGCCAGCGCGGGACGTACACCCCGGGGTCGACGGTCACCTCCAGCCCGCAGAAGGTGGTGTGTCCGATGATCCAGGCCAGGGGCTCCCCGGTGAGCCGACGGGCCACCATGCCAGCCAGGTCCCGGCCGGCCGCCGACGCCGCCATGAGCTCGTCGGCCTCCTCCTCGGCGGCCACACAGCCGGCCCGGGTCAGCGCATCGGTGACGGTGGCCCGGTCGGCCTCGTGCTCCATGGATCCATCCTGGCCGACCGGTGCGGGGGCCGGCTGCCGCCGGGGCCTGACGGCCGCCGTCACCGGGTCCCGGGTCACCTCCCGGGGGACCGGGCCGGGTACCCTGGCCGCCGACGCCTCGGGCCGGCACCGGCCGGACCGGCGTCCACCGAGGGAGGATCCGTGCAGATCACCGACATCGAGTACGTCCACGACGGCGTCCGCCTGGTCGGGCAGCTGGCCGTGGACGAGACCACGGCCGGGATCCGACCGGCGGTGCTGGTCGCCCACGACGCCGCCGGACTGAGCGACCACCCGAAGCGGACGGCCCGCCGCTTGGCCGAGCTGGGCTACGTGGCCTTCGCCCTCGACTACCACGGCGGCGGGCAGACCCTGCCCCCCGAACAGGTGGGTGAGCGGCTGGGGGCCCTGGCCAGCGATCCGGACCGCGTCCGTTCAGTGGCCCGGGCCGGTCTCGAGGTGCTGCTGGCCAGCCAGTTCGCCGACCCCGAGCGGGTGGCGGCCATCGGGTACTGCTTCGGGGGCACCCTCTCGCTGGAGCTGGCCCGGAGCGGCGCCGCGCTCAGTGCCGTGGTGGGGTTCCACTCGGGCCTGGCCACCACCCGGCCCGAGGACGCCTCGGCCATCACCGGCCGGGTCCTGGTGTGCATCGGGGCCGACGACCCCATCATCCCGCCCGAGCAGCGGGCCGCCTTCGAGGCCGAGATGCGGGCCGCCGGGATCGACTGGCAGATGCACCTCTACGGCGGGGCCGTCCACAGCTTCACCAATCCCCTGGCCGACGGGAGCATGCCGGCCATCAAGTACGACCGGGTGGCGGACACCCGGTCGTGGCAGTCCATGCTCGACCTCTTCGCCGAGGTCTTCTGAGCGGGCCCCGGCCCGGTCCCGCCGGACCGGTTACAGCCAGCGCCGCCGCTTGAAGATGAGGTAGAGGGTGGCCGAGGTGACGAACATCAGGGCCACCGCCGAGGGGTATCCGTAGAACCAGTGCAGCTCGGGCATGTGCTCGAAGTTCATCCCGTAGATGGTCCCCACCAGGGTGGGGGCGAAGAGGATGGCCGCCCAGGCCGAAATCTTCTTCACCTCCTCGTTCTGGGCCAGGCTGGCCTCGGTCAGACTGCGCATCTCGTCGTTCTGCTGCTGGCTGACCAGCGTGGTGTGCACGGTGAGCGCGTTCTGGAGAAGGGCCCGGAAGGCGTCGGCCCGCTCCACCACCCGGATGGCGTGGTCGGCCACGTCCCGCAGGCTGCGCTGGAGCTCGAGATCCACGTGGTACTTGTCGAACCCGGTCTCGAGGGCATGCAGCACCTCGAGGAGGGGGTGGGTGGCCCGTTGGAACTCGATGACCTCTCGGGACAGCTCGTAGATCCGCCTGGACACCGCCGGATCCCCTTTGAACAGCTGGTCCTCGATCTCGTCGATGTCGTTCTCCAGCCCGGCCACCACCGGGCCGTACTCGTCCACCACCTGGTCGACGATGGCGTAGAGCACGGCCTCGGGGCCCCGCCGCAGTAGGTCCGGCGACTGCTCGAGGCGTTGGCGCACCTGGCCCAGGTCCGGGGTCTCGGCGTGGCGGATGGTGACCACGAAGTCTGGGCCGATGAAGACGTGGAGCTCACCGAACTCGACCTCTTCGGAGGCGTCCAGGTACCGCGTCGGCCGCAACACGGTGAACAAGGTGGTGCCGTACCGCTCCAACTTGGGCCGCTGGTGGGCGGTGACGGCGTCCTCGACGGCCAGTTCGTGCAGGTCGAACTCCCGCGCTACCGAGCGGATCTCCTCCTCGTCGGGACGGTAGAGGCCGATCCAGGCCATCCCGTGGCGGCCGCGCAGGACCTCGTAGGTCTCTTCGAGGCTCTGGGGGTCGGCACTGCGCCGGCCGTCTACGTACACCGCGTTGTTGACCAGCATCACGCCATCCTCGATCGTCGGGGACAGGCCCCGGAACTGCCATGGTACCCACCGTCTCGGACTCCACCCCGAGGGGCGGTCCACCCGGCACCGCCCCGGTCCGAACGATAGGCCGGGGTCAGCGGGGGGTGATCCCCCACGACCCCGTCCACCGCGAGCCGGGGCGGAGCACGGTCAGGTCGGTGCCCGAGCGCAAGGCGTCAGGAGGGCAGGTCATGGGCTCCACGGCCACCCCGGTGCGCTGCGACCCGGGGGCCAGGGTGTCCCCGGTGAAGACCATGAAGTACCCGAAGCGCTCGTCGGCCCATACCGTGGCCCCTCCGGCCCCATCCGGATGGTCGAGCTCGACCCGGGCCCGACCGTCGGCGTCACGTCGGAGGCCGGTGTAGCCGGTGTCGAGCCGGGTCACCCCGATGAGCCGGCCCTCGGTGAAGTCGAACTCCGTGCCGGCCACCGGAGCACTGGTGGTCGGGAGGCCGCGGTCGTCGGACAGCAGGCGCCGCTCGGCCGGCACGGTCAGGCGCACCTGGTCCACCGTGGCGGTCCCTACGGTGAGGTAGGGATGGAAGCCCAGTCCGAAGGGGAGGTCGCCCTCCCCCAGGTTCTCGGCCTCGGTGACCACGATGAGCCCATCCCGGCCGAGCCGGTACTCGATGGTCAGGCGCAGGGCGAACGGGTAGCCCGGTGAGGGCCGGAGTTCACAGGCCATGCTCACCCGGTTCTGGGCCCGTCCCACCATCCGCCAGGGCATCCACCGGACCAGCCCGTGGATGGCATTGCCCCGGTCGGGCTCGTTGAGCGGCGCATGGGCCTCCACCCCCTGGAAGGCGTAGGTCCCGTCGCCCAGCCGGTTGGGCCAGGGAGCCAGCACCTGACCCCGGCCCCCATGGCTCCACTCGGCCGGGCCGAAGCCCTCGATCACCGGTCGGTCCTCGACGGTGAAGGAGCGGAGGGTGGCCCCGACCTCGGTGATCACCGCCCGTTGGTGGCCGTGGCCGATGACCCACTGATCGCCGGTGGCGATGGTGGTCTCCGCCGGACGTTGGTCTTCGGCAGGTGGTCGGGGCGTCATGGTGGCGTGGAGGGTTCCGTGGGTGTCGAGGGGGGTCGGCGACCGGGGGTCGGCCGACGTCGACCGGTATGGTAGGCCATGAGACCGCCCCGGCCCGACGGACGGCCGATCCGGCTCCCGGGGGCCGGCCCCGGGCCCCGGTACGGTCCCGGTCGCCACCCGAGGGGAACCCTGTCATGCGCATCCTGATCACCAACGACGACGGCGTCTTCGCTCCGGGCATCGCCGCGCTGGCCCGGGGCCTGGACGCCGCCTTCGGGGATGACCACGACCTGGTGGTGGTGGCACCCCTGGTCGACCACAGCGGAGCCGGGGCCGCCGTCGGGCCGGTCTACGAACGGGAGACCATCCCCTACGAGGAGGTGGACATCCCCGGGCTGTCCCACGTCCCGACCTACGGGATCGACGGCCCCCCGGCCCTGGCGGTGATCGTGGCCTGCATCGAGGGTTTCGGGCCGCGTCCCGACCTGGTGGTCTCGGGCATCAACCACGGGGTCAACGCCGGTCGGTCGGCCCTTCACTCCGGCACCGTCGGGGCCACCCTCACCGGGGCGCAGTTCGGGATCCCGGGCCTGGCCGTGAGCATCGCCTGGGGCGACGACCCGGTGCCCTGGGAGACCCCGGTGGGCCTGGCCTCGGCCATGGTGCCGACGCTGGCCGGGGCACCGCCCTCGACCGTGCTCAACCTCAACGTGCCTGCCGTGACCCCCGAGCGGCTCCGGGGCATCCGGCACGGGACGCTGGGCACGGTGGGCCTGATCCGGGCCGTCCGGCCCGAACACTCCGCCGAACCGGTGGCCGGGAGCCCCATCGACCCCACCTCGGGCGCCATCACCCTGACCCTGCGGGGCATGGGGGTGGGGGCCGATCGCCTGGCCGAGCAGGCTGAGCTGGAGCCCGACTCCGACGCCGCCCTGCTCGCCGAGGGCTGGGCCACCGTGACCCCCCTGTGGGGGGTCCGCGAGGACGACACGGCGGCCGGTGGGGCGGCTCTGGCCGCGGCCCTGGCCACCTGCCGTCCAGCGGCTGATCGTCCCGGCTGACCGGCTGGAGGCGGCCCTCCCAGGCGTCTGCCCTGGTCAGCGGACCGGCGGACCCGTCCACCGTCGAATTGCGCCCCGGGAGGGCCCCTCACTAGAGTGCGTGAACTCGTTCAGCCACTCGGCAGTCGGGATCACGGGCGGCCAGACAGGGGCTGCGGGGTGCCACGGGCATCCGCGTCGACGTGATCCACCTGCGCCGTAACCCGGCCGCAGGTCGCCGCCGCCCACCCCACCGGTGAGCTCGGACCGTCCGCCTCCTGCATCGAGCACCTATGACCGACACCCCCCTCACGACACACCGCCGGCCGGGAGCCGCCAGACGCTGACCTGACCAGGGTTCCCCGTCAGCACCTCGTACGGACTCGTTGCCCGTCCAGAGTCCCCTGCCCTTCCCGGCACCGGCTCGCGAGACGAATGCATCTCGACGGTCGCCCGCATTCCGAAGCCAACCTCGAAGCCCTCCGGGCTTCCGCGACTTTGAGGAAACGCACGCTATGCGCACGCACCGCTCCATCTCCGCCGCCATCCTCTTCGTGGCTCTGGCCGTAGGGACCCTGCTCTCGTGGTGTCCGTCCCCGGCCGAGGCCGGGAGTTCACCTTCTTCCCACGCCCCCGGCCTTACCCTTCCGGGCTACCGCTCGGTGGTCATCGGGGCCACCGTGGTATCGCTGGCCGCCCTGGACCTTCCTGGGCCGACCTCCGTGCCCACCGTTCCCCCCACGCCCGCCCCAGCCCCCCCGCCGGTGGCGACACCCCCTCCGCCGACCCCGGGGCCGCCGGTCTTCCCTCTGGGCGGGGTCTGGGCCCAGCTCCGCCAGTGCGAGTCAGGCGGCAACTACGCCATCAACACCGGCAACGGGTACTACGGGGCCTATCAGTTCTCGGCCACCACCTGGCGTGGCCTGGGCTTCAGCGGCCTCCCCAGTGAGAATCCTCCGGCCGTGCAGGACGAGGCCGCTGTGGAGCTCCAGGCCCGGAGTGGCTGGGGTCAGTGGCCAGCCTGCGCCCGCCGGCTCGGGCTGCTCTAGGTGTGACCCCCGGCCGGTACCGTCCGGACCGGTGGCCCCCTACCGTCCGACCTGGGCGTCCAGCCAGTCGAAGGTGACCTGGGCCGACAGCCGGATGTTGTCCGACTGGCAGTGGGTGGAGGCGCCGTCCTGAGCGGTGAACCGGACGGCCGTGACCGGACCACCGGCCTCGGCCACCAGGCTGTCGAACTGGGCCAGGGGCTCGGCCCCCTCACGGTCCCCCACCAGGACCAGCACCGGGCAAGCGATGCGAGGTGCCAACGGTCCCAGCCGGTACTGGCCGATGGCGTCCCGCCAGGCGTGGAACGAGGGCACCCCGAAGCGCTCGCAGATGGCGGCGATGCCCCACTGCATCTGGCGGGGCATCAGGTCCTCGGGCACCCCGATCACGTCTTCGGGCCGGATGTCCCGGGTCATGCGGAAGGTGTCGGTACCCACCCACGCCTCCATGTAGCGGCCCATGTCCACCACCGGCGGGTTGGCCACCAGGGCCCGCACCCGGGGGTCGGTCGCCGCGCTGCGGGCGGCGAAGTAGGAGCCGAAGCTCTGTCCGGCCAGCACCAAGCGGCTCTCGTCGACGTCGTCGTAGTGGCAGAGGGTGTCCAGCACGGCGGCGATGGGGACCTCGTAGTCGGGTCGGAAGGTCATGGTCGGATGGCGGCCCAGGCAACCGGGCTGCCCGGGCCCGTCGAAGACGAAGACGTTCCAACCCCGCTCGGCTCCGGGGGCGCCCAGGTGGAAGTAGAGCTCCTCGGCGCTGGAGTCGAAGCCGCCCACACCGATCAGGGTGGGGCGGGGACCGACGACGGCCCCGGGCGGGCGCACCAGGTACCCGGGCAGCGTTCCCCCTTCGAAGGGCACGTCGACCAGCTCCACCGGCGGGTCGACCAACCCGGCGGCCACGCCGAAGCAGGTCCGGCTCCGCGCCCCGGCGTCGTGGGAGCGCCCACGTAACCCGTCGGCGTAGTACTCGGCCGTCCGGTAGTAGGTGGAGGCCCGGAGGTAGTGGTCCCGACCGCTGACCCGGCGGCCCGACTCGAGGCACGCCCGGCCGCGGTCCTCGACGCGGCCGGCCAGCCGCTCGAAAGCCCGGGCCCAGCTGGCCGGGCTCCCATCGGTGATCTCGGCCGCCACCGACAGGCACTCGCCCACCGTGGAGCCGCCGTAGTCGGCCACACCCAGCGCTCGGATCAGCTGGTAGTTGAACTCGTCGTCACGGAAGCCCTCCACCCGGATGGCACTGCGGACGACGTCGGAGTCTTCGAAGGACACGACGCTCATCTCGTTTCGGGCCCTGGCCGCCGGACGGGGGGTCCGGCGTAGACCGCTGGTCATTGTGCCCGATGGGGGGCCTACCCTGTGACATGCGCGTGGCCGCCCTCCAGACGACGGCCGGCCCGGACCGCCAGGCCAACCTCGACGCGGCCCGGGCCCAGGTGGACGAGGCGGTGGGGGCCGGGGCCCGGTTGGTGGTGCTGCCCGAGTACTTCTCGGTGGCGGGCAGCCCGGCCTTTCTCCACCAGCACGCCGAGCCCCTCGACGGGCCCACGGTGGCCTGGGGGTCGTCGGTGGCCCGGCGTCACGGGATCCACCTGCTGGCCGGCAGCTTTCCCGAGCGGTCGGACGACGACGGGACCGACGGCCGCCTCCACAACACCAGCTGCCTGATCGGACCCGACGGGACGGTGGAGGCCGTCTACCGCAAGGTCCACCTCTTCGACGTGGCCCTCCCCGGAGCCGACTTCCGCGAGTCGGCCACCATGGCCCCGGGGGCCGAGCTGGTGGTGGCCCCGCTGGGCCCGGCCGCCGAGGAGGTTCCGGGCATCGTGCTCGGACTGTCCATCTGCTACGACCTCCGGTTCCCCGAGCCGTACCGGATCATGACCCTGCTGGGGGCCACGGTGCTGGTGGTGCCGGCCGCCTTCACCGCCGCCACCGGACCGTCCCACTGGGAGCTGCTGCTCCGGGCCCGGGCCGTGGAGAACGGGGCCTACGTCATCGGTTGCGGCCAGGTCGGGGTGCTGCCGCCGGGGATGCCTCCGTGTCACGGTCACACCATGGTGGTGGACCCGTGGGGCACGGTGGTCGCCGAACGGACCGACACCGGACCGGGGATCGTCCTGGCCGACGTGGTGATGTCTGAGGTGGCCCGGGTGCGGTCCGAGCTTCCGGTGCTGGCACATCGCCGTCCCGAGGCGTACCGTTGGCCGGATGACCAGCACGGGGGCACTGTCGGCACCGCAGGGTGAAGGGTCGGCCCCGGGGTCGGCGCCCGGCACCCCCGCCCCGCCCTTCGAGGTAGGGGTGTATGACAGCGGCGGGGTACAGCTGTACTACGAGATCCACGGGCACGGCCCCCGGGTGCTGGTCTTCATGCACGGGATCCTCATGGACTCCAACATGAACCGGCGCCTGGCCGTCGACCTGGCCGGCCGGGGGTACCGGGTCGTACTGCTCGACCTGCCCGGCCACGGCCTGTCCGAGAAGCCCAAGCGGGCCTCGTACCACCGCATGGACACCTACGCCGAGCACGTGGTGGCGCTCCTCGACCATCTGGGCGTGGACCGGGCGGTGGTGGGCGGGGTGTCCCTGGGTGGGAACGTCAGCCTGCTGGTAGCAGCCCTGGCTCCCGAACGGGTGCAGGCCCTGGTCATCGAGATGCCGGTGCTGGAGTGGGCCGTGCCCGCCGCGGCCATCACCTTCCTGCCCATGCTGCTGGCGGTGCACTTCGCCCGCCCGGTGGTCCGCCGGACGGCCTCACTGTTCCAACGGCTGCCCCGGACGGGCAACGGCCCTGTCGACAGCATCATGAACACGCTGTCCAACGACCCCACCGAGACGGCGGCCGTGCTGCACGGGATCCTGGCCGGCCCCATCGCCCCCACGGTGGGCCAACGGGCCGCCATGGACATGCCGGCGCTGGTCATCGGCCACCAGGTCGACCGCATCCACCCGTTCCACGACGCCGAGCAGCTGGCTCGCCGCCTGCCGCAGGGTCAGCTGGTCCAGGCCAACTCGGTGCTCGAGCTGCGGGTCCACCCCGAGCGGCTCACCGACGAGATCGGGGCCTTCCTCGAGGTCGCCTGGGACGGACCGGCCGACGCCGCCCGTCAGGTGGGCTGACGCTACTCGTCGAGGTCGGGCCGGCGGTTCCGCTTCCGCTCCGACAACTGGCGCTTGGCCGTGAGGCGGCGCTCCTTGGCTCCACGGGACGGGCGCGTCGGTCGGCGGGCCTTCTCCACGTGCAGGGCGGCGGCCATTCGCTGGCGGAAGCGCTCCACCGCCAACTGGCGGTTGCGGATCTGGGACCGCTCGTCGTCCACCACCACCCGGAGCTCGGGGCCCAGCCGCTCCAGCAGGCGGGCCCGTTGTCGCGGTCCGAGCGACGGAGAGCCGCTGATGTCGAAGCGGAGCTCGACCCGGGTGTTGACCTTGTTGGCGTGCTGGCCCCCGGGACCACCGCTCGGCCCGAACCGGACCTGGAGCTCCGAGAGCGGGACCACCAGTGACGGGGTCACCCGCACCCCCCCGTCGGGTCCGGCGGCCGGGCTCATCGGCCACCGGACCGGGGGATCGGGTGGGGCAGGCAACCAGGACGCACGTAGAGACGGTAGGCCAGGCCGGTCCTACACTCGGCGAATGGTCGAGCCTGACGCCTCCCCGCCCGCCCCTCCCGACACCGCCTTCGCCGGGCAGGTGGTGCTGATCACCGGGTCCTCCTCGGGCATCGGGGCGGCCACGGCCCGCAGGTTCGCCGCCCTCGGGGCCACGGTGGTCATCAACTCGGTCTCGTCGGTGACGGCCGGCGAGGCGCTGGCCGGCGCGCTCCCCGGTGCCAGCTACGTCCGGGCCGACATCTCCGATGAGGGGCAGGCCCGGACCCTGGTCGACGAGGTGGTCCGTCGGCACGGCGCCCTCGACGTGCTGGTCAACAACGCCGGAACCACCGAGGTCATCCCCCACCACGACCTCGAATCGGCCTCGCCTGAGGTGTGGCGGCGCATCTTCGACGTGAACGTCATCGGGACCTGGCAGGTCACCGTGGCCGCAGTCGACCACCTCCGCGCCTCGGGCCGGGGCCAGATCCTCAACGTCTCCTCGCTGGCCGGTGAGCGTCCCACCGGGAGCTCGATCCCCTACGCCTGCTCCAAGGCCGCCCTCAGCCACATGACCCGGCTGCTGGCCAACACCCTGGCCCCGGCGGTGCGGGTCAACGCCGTGGCCCCCGGGCTGGTGGACACTCCGTGGACGGCCGAGTGGGACGTGGTCCGCGAGTTCGTCAACGCCCAGGCCCCCCTCCAACGCACGGCGGGCCCCGAGGACGTGGCCGAGCTCATCGTGGGACTGGCCCGCTCCACCTACGTCACCGGCGAGGTGGTGCTGGTCGACGGGGGCTTGGCCCTCCGCTGACCAGAGCAGGCGGACGGCCGCTCAGAGCAGCGGACCGGTCCCGTCCCGGCCCCGGCTCAGGGAGGAAGCGGTCCACTCGTCCCGGCCGATCCTCCAGATGCCGTGGGGCTCCGCCGGGAAGTGGGAGAGCACGTGCTCCTCGACCAGGGTCAGGCCCAGCTGGCCGGCCACCGCCCGGGAGCGGACGTTGTCGGGGAGGATCGTGCTGAACACCTCGGCCACCTCCATCACGTCGAAGGCGTAGGCCAGGGACGCCGCACCCGCCTCGGTGGCGTAGCCCTGGCCCCAGACGGCGGGATGGAGGGCCCAGCCCACCTCGATTCCCGGCCAGTCCTTCCGCTCGGGTCGGTGGAGGCCGGCGCGGCCCACGAACCGGCCGGTGGCCCGCTCCTCCACGGCGAAGTGGCCAGAGCCCCGGAGCTCCCACTGGCCCCGCCACTGGGCCATGCCCAGCCAGGCGTCGGACGCCGAGACCTCCCCAGCGATCCGGAGGGAGTGGCGCACCTCGGGTGTCCGGAGCAGTTCGGTGTAGGCATCGAGATCCGACTCCTCGAAAGGCCGGAGGACCAGGCGCTCCGTTAGGAGGGTGGGACAGGCGGTCACGGTGCGCCGTCCCGCCGCTCTCGGAACCGGGTAGTCACGACAGCGTGGTGTCGATGGCCAGGGAGCCGCGCAGGGTGCGTGACACCGGGGTCCGCTCGGCGATCTCGGCCAGGCGGTGCTTCTGCTCCGTCGACAGGTCACCGGACACCGTGATGGTGCGCTCGATGCGCTCCACCTTGGTGGCCCCGTCGCCGGTCCGCAGCAGTCGGGCCCGTACCTTCACCTCACCCAGCGCCCAGCCCTTCCGGTTGGCGTACATCCGCAGCGTGGCCGCCGTGCACTGCACCAGTCCGGCCAGCACTAGCTGATAGGGGTTGGGCCCCTCGTCGTCCCCCCCGACCTCGGGTCCCTCGTCGGCCACCAGGTGGTGCCGGCCGGCCCGGACCTCGCCGCGGTAGCCGGCCGAGCTGACCACCGAGACCATGGCGATAGGATGCTCGCCCTCGATGGGGGCCGCCTTCGACGTGCTCATCACCCGACTTCGTAGCACCGAAATCCCGATGGGCGTAACAGAGTCGCGAAAATCCGGGTGGTGGGCGTAAAGACGGAGCAAAGACCCCTTCTCAGCTGGGGCGCAGCGTGTGACAGTGACCTGGTGAACACCATGACCAGGTTGGACGACCGTCGGGGGGGCCCGGAGGGGGACACCGTGTCCCCTTCGGCTCGCCGACCGTACGACGTGGGTCGGGCCGGGTGGGTCCTGCTGGCCGCCGTGGCCGCTCCGGTGGCCGCGGCACTGGCCCTCACCCCCTGGCGGGACCGGATCGTCTCGGCGGACGGCGCGCTGGTGCTGGTGGTGACCATCGTGGCCGTGGCCAGTGCGGGGCGGCGGTCGGCGGCTGTAGTGGCCGCCCTGGTGGCCACGTTGGCCTACGACTACTTCCTGACCCGGCCCTACGGTTCGTTCCGCATCACCGGACACGCCGATGTGGTCACCGGGATCCTGCTGCTGGTGGTGGGTCTGTCCGTCGGCGAGCTGGCTGCCCGCGGCCGCCGCCACCGCCACCACGCCCACCAGGGCGCAGAGCAGGTGGCCCTGCTGCACTCGGTGACCGAGCTGGCCGCCTCCGGCCAGGACGTGATCGACACCGCCCGCACCAAACTCCGGGACCTCCTCCACCTGCAGGACTGCCGCTTCACCTCCCGGCCGCCCGACCATCTCACCGCCCGGATCACCCCCCGGGGCGAGGTGACCGTGGGCCGGGAGAGCTGGGCCTCCGACGACCTGGGGCTGCCCACCCGGACCATCGACCTCCCGGTACGGAGCGGCGGCTGGTTGCTGGGCCACTTCGTGCTCACCCCGACCCCGGGGGCACCGGTCCCCCACCAGCAGCTGCTGGTGGCCGTGACCATCGCCGACCAGGTGGGGGCGGCCCTGGCCGCCGACCACCCGGTACCCGAGAGCCGGGCATGAGCGGCATCCGGGCCCGATCTGCAGTGACGTCCCCCGACAACAAGCGAGGTACCCGTGGTTGACCTGCTCTACATCGTCGTCATCATCGCCTTTTTCGCCCTGATGGTGCTGTTCGTGAAGTGGTGCGAGCACATCATCGGCAAGGACGACGCCGTGGACCTGGTCTACGAGGAGATCGAAGGCAACTCCCCCATCGCCGACACCGCCCACACCCCCAACGCACCCGAGGAGCTGAAGGTATGAAGAGCTACGACAACCTGGTCGGACTGGTTCTGTCGGTGCTGGTCACCGGCTACCTCATCTACGCCCTCGTGGCCCCCGAGAAGCTCTGATGTCCCAGAACATCATCGAGGTCCTCATCCTGCTGGTCCTGCTAGCCGTCTCCACGCCTCTGCTGGGGAACTACATGGCCAAGGTGTTCACCAACAAGAAGGCGCCCGGAGACCGGTTCTTCCTTCCCCTGGAGCGCCTGGCCTTCCGGGCCACCGGCGTCAATCCCGAAGGCGAGCAGCGGTGGACGGTCTACGCCATCTCCCTGCTGGCCTTCTCCATGGTGTCCGCCCTGGTCCTCTACGGCATGCAGCGCCTCCAGGCCCACGTGCCGTTCAACCCCGACCACATGGCCAACGTCCCTGCTCCCCTGTCCTTCAACACTGCGGTCAGCTTCCTCACCAACACCAACTGGCAGAACTACGCCGGCGAGGACACCATGGCCCAGTTCACCCAGATGGCCGGTCTGGTGGTGGAGATGTTCACCTCGGCGGCGGCCGGCATCGCCGTGGCCGTGGCCCTCATCCGCGGCCTGACCCGCAAGCGCTCCAACACCCTGGGCAACTTCTGGGTGGACCTGGTGCGCATCATCACCCGGATCCTCCTCCCCATGGCCATCATCCTGGCCATCATCTTCATCGCCTCGGGGGCCGAGCAGAACCTGCACGCCGCCCACGCCCTGACCACGGTCAGCGGGCAGAGCCAGATCCTGCCCGGCGGCCCGGTGGCCTCCCAGGAGGCCATCAAGCAGGTGGGCACCAACGGAGGTGGCTTCCTCAACGTGAACGCCGCCCACCCCTATGAGAACCCAACCGGACTGACCAACCTGCTGTCCAACTGGGTCCTGTTGTCCATCCCCTTCGCCCTGGCCTGGACGTTCGGCAAGATGGCCAAGGACCGTAGGCAGGGCCTGGCCGTGCTCGGGGCCATGGCCGGTCTGTGGTTCGTGGCCGTGGCCCTGGTGGCCCCGCTCGAGGCCCACGGCAACGTCCACATCAGCCAGGCCCATGTGACCCAGTCCATTTCGGCCAGCTCACCGGGCGGCAACATGGAGGGCAAGGAGGTACGCAACGGGCCCATCCTGAGTGCGGTGTTCGGCGCCTCGTCCACCAGCACGTCGACCGGGTCGGTCGACTCGGCCCACGACAGCTACACCCCGTTGGGCGGCGGTGTGCTCCTGTTCAACATGATGCTCGGAGAGGTGAGCCCGGGTGGGGTGGGATCCGGCCTCTACGGCATGCTCATCTTCGCCATGCTGGCGGTGTTCATTGCCGGTCTCATGGTGGGCCGGACACCGGAGTACTTGGGCAAGAAGATCCAGGCCTCGGAGATGAAGCTGGTGGTGCTGTACATCCTGATGGCCCCGCTGGTGGCGTTGACGTTCGCCGCCATCTCCCTCGTCATGCACACCTCCCTGGCCTCCATCGAGAATCCCGGACCCCACGGACTGACTGAGGTGACCTACGCGTACCTCTCTGCCTCCAACAACAACGGGTCGGCCTTCGGCGGCCTCAGCGGCAACACCGACTGGTACAACACCACCCTCGGCATCTGCATGCTGGTGGGCCGGTTCGCCCTGATGGTTCCGGTCCTGGCCATCGCCGGCTCCCTGGGCCGCAAACAGACCGTGCCGGTGTCGTCGGGCACCCTCCCCACCGGTACCTCCCTATTCAGCCTGCTCATGGCCGGCATCGCCATCATCGTCGTCGGCCTCACCTACTTCCCGGTGCTGGCCCTCGGTCCCATCGTCGAACACCTCGTCGGAAAGTTCTAGAAGGAGCCCGTGATGAGTCCCTCATCCACCCTCGAAGCGCCCGTGGCCGAGCCGGAGGCCCCCACCGGCGCGGCCAAGAAGCCGGCTGCCTTCGACGGCCCGCTGGTCCGTCGGGCCCTGCTCGACTCGGTCCTCAAGCTGAGCCCCCGGCACATGGCCCGCAATCCGGTCATGTTCGTCGTCGAGGTGGGCAGTGTGCTGACCACCATCTACTTCTTCCGGGACCTGGGCTCGTCCTCGGGCCAGGAGAACCTGTTCACCGGGCTGGTGGCCATCTGGCTGTGGATCACCGTGGTCTTCGCCAACTTCGCCGAAGCGGTGGCCGAGGGTCGGGGCAAGGCCCAGGCCGACACCTTGCGCAAGACCCGGGCCGAGACGGTGGCCTACGTGCAGCGCGGCGACGACGTGGTCGAGGTGCCGTCCAACCAGCTGCAGCTGGACGACCTGTGCGTGGTGGTGGCCGGCCAGTTGATCCCCGGCGACGGCGAGATCGTGGAGGGCATCGCCACCGTGGACGAATCGGCCATCACCGGCGAGTCGGCCCCGGTCATCCGCGAGTCGGGCGGCGACCGCTCGTCGGTCACCGGCGGCACCCGGGTGCTGTCCGACCGGATCGTGGTGCGCATATCCTCCAAGCCGGGCGAGACCTTCCTTGACCGGATGATCGCCCTGGTCGAGGGGGCCAGCCGCCAGAAGACGCCCAACGAGATCGCCCTGGACATCCTGCTGGCCGGCCTCACCATCATCTTCCTGCTGTCGGTGGTGACGCTCCAGCCCTTCGCCATCTACTCGGGCGGTGAGCAGTCCATCGTGGTCCTGGTGGCCCTGCTGGTCTGCCTCATCCCCACCACCATCGGGGCGCTGCTCTCGGCCATCGGCATCGCCGGCATGGACCGCCTGGTCCAGCGCAACGTGTTGGCCATGTCCGGACGGGCCGTGGAGGCGGCCGGGGACTGCTCGACCCTGCTGCTGGACAAGACCGGCACCATCACCTTCGGCAACCGTCGGGCTACCGAATTCATCGCCATGCCCGGGGTCACCTCTGACGAGTTGGCCGCCGCCGTGCTCTTGTCCAGCCTGGCCGACGAGACCCCCGAGGGCCGGTCCATCGTGGAGCTGGCCGAGACCCGGTACGGCCAGGAGGCCCACGAGGTCGAGGGGGCCGAGCTCGTCCCCTTCACCGCCCAGACCCGGATGAGCGGCCTCGACGTCGACGGCCGCTCCATCCGCAAAGGGGCGGCCGACTCGGTCCGCCAGTGGGTGGAGGCCCAGGGTGGCGCCAGCCCGGTGGAGCTGTCCCCGGTGGTAGAGGAGATCGCCTCGGGTGGCGGCACCCCCCTGGTGGTGGCCGACGGCACCCGCGTGCTCGGGGTGGTCCGCCTCAACGATGTGGTCAAGCCGGGCATCGCCGAGAAGTTCGCCGAGATGCGCCAGATGGGCATCCGCACGGTGATGATCACCGGCGACAACCCCCTCACCGCCGCGGCCATCGCCGCCGAAGCCGGCGTGGACGACTTCCTGGCCGAGGCCACTCCCGAGGACAAGATGGCCCTCATCAAGAAGGAGCAGTCGGGTGGGCACCTGGTGGCCATGACCGGGGACGGCACCAACGACGCCCCCGCCCTGGCCCAGGCCGACGTGGGCGTGGCCATGAACAGCGGGACCCAGGCAGCCAAAGAGGCCGGCAACATGGTCGACCTCGACTCCAATCCCACCAAGCTCATCGACATCGTGGAGATCGGCAAGCAGCTGCTCATCACCCGGGGCTCGCTGACCACCTTCTCCATCACCAACGACGTGGCCAAGTACTTCGCCATCATCCCAGCCATGTTCGTCGGGGTGTTCCCGGCCCTCAACAAGATCAACATCATGCATCTGCACTCGCCGCACACCGCCATCCTGTCGGCGGTCATCTTCAACGCCCTGATCATCGTGGCCCTCATCCCCCTGGCCCTGCGGGGCGTGAAGTTCCGAGCGGCCGGTGCGGCGGCCGTCCTGCGTCGGAATCTGCTCATCTACGGGCTCGGTGGCTTCATCATCCCCTTCATCGGGATCAAAGCCATCGACCTGATCATCACAGCGATGGGAGTCAAGTAATGCGTCGGCAACTCCTCACCTCGGTGGCCATGATCATCCTGGTCACCATGGTCTGCGGCCTGGGCTACTCCCTGGCCATGACCGGGATCGGCGAGCTGGCCTTCGGCCACCAGGCCAACGGATCCATCGTGTCTGTCCACGGGAAGGCCGTGGGCTCATCCCTCATCGGCCAGAGCTTCACCGACAAGGACGGGAACCCCATCGCCAAGTACTTCCAGGGCCGGCCCTCGGATGCCGTGACCTCCTCGGACACCGACAACATCACCGTGGGGGCCGCCTCCAACTACGGGCCGTCCAACCCCCTGCTCATCGGCTTCATCCCCGGGGTCAACACCGTGGACCTGACCGGCAAGCCGTCGGCCCGCAATCCGTTCGCCGCCCCCACCGACCCCTACTGCGTGCCCATGTCCAAGGGCTCGGACTCGGCCCCGGTCTCCGAGCCGGCCACCGGAGACACCTACGCCAGGAACAGTGACGGCACCTACCAGTGCGACCCCGACACCATCCCCCAGCGGGCCATCGTCTACCGCGAGGAGTTCGGCCTGGGCCCCCACGCCAGCGTGCCGGTGGACGCGGTGACGGCGTCAGCCTCGGGTCTCGACCCCGAGATCTCCATCGCCAACGCAAACCTTCAGGCCCCCACCGTGGCCCGGGTCCGGGGACTGTCCCTGGCCACGGTGAGGGGTCTGGTCGAGGCCAACACCAACGGGCGTAGCCTGGGAGTGCTCGGCAACCCCGGGGTCAACGTCCTGACGCTGAACCTGGCCCTGGACCAGAAGTCGGGCAAGTAGGGGCAGCGCGGATCGACGCAGGAGGACGGCACCGGTGGCACGAGGCAAGCTGAGGCTGTATCTCGGTGCTGCGCCCGGCGTGGGCAAGACATTCGCCATGCTCAACGAAGGGTGGCGGCGCAAAGAGCGGGGCACCGATGTGATCATCGGTTGGGTCGAGGAGCATGGGCGGCCCCAGACCGACGCCCAGATCCGCGACCTCCAGATCTTCCCCCGCCGGCAGGCCGAGTACCGGGGTCAGGCCTTCGAGGAGATGGACATCGACGGCCTGGTGGCCCGACATCCCCAGCTGGTGCTGGTCGACGAGCTGGCCCACTCCAACGTGCCCGGCTCGAAGCACGCCAAGCGGTGGCAGGACGTGGACGAGCTGCTCGAGGCCGGGATCAACGTCATCTCCACCGTGAACCTCCAGCACCTCGAGTCGCTCAACGACGTGGTGGAGCGGATCACCGGGGTGGCCCAGCACGAGACGGTCCCCGACCGGGTGGTGCGGTCAGCCGACCAGCTGGAGCTGGTGGACATGGCCCCCGAGGCACTGCGCCGACGGCTGGCCCACGGAAACGTCTACCCACCCGAGCGCATCGACGCAGCCCTGGGAAACTACTTCCGCACCGGGAACCTCACCGCCCTACGGGAGCTGGCCCTGTTGTGGGTGGCCGACCGGGTCGACGAGGAGCTCAACGACTACCGGGAGCGTCACAACATCGCCGGGGCGTGGGAGACCAAAGAGCGGGTGGTGGTGTCCCTCACCGGCTCCCGGGGCAGCGCCGTGCTGATCCGCCGGGCCGCCCGGATGTCCATGCGGATCAAGGCCGAACTGGTCGGCGTCCACGTGCGCACCGACGACGGCCTCACCGGCACCGGGTCCCAGGGGCTGCGCCAGAACCGGGCCCTGCTCGACGACCTGGGTGGCCGGTACGTCGAGGTGGTGGGGGCGGACGTGGCCCCGGCCCTCGTCCAGGTGGCCCGGGCCGAGAACGCCACGCAGCTGGTGATGGGGGCCACCCACCGGAGCCGGCTCACCGAGTTCGTGCGGGGCTCGGTGATCAACTCGGTCATCAGGGCGGCCAGCGGCTCGCTGGACGTCCACGTCATCGCCACCGACGTGGCCCCTGACGCCGACCACCCCGAGTCCACCGAGCCCGGCCCGACCGATGGGAACGACGCCGCCCGCCGTCGTGCCGTGGCCCGCCACAACCGCCGACTGCTCTCGCCACTGTCGGGCCGTCGTCGGGCGGCGGCGGTGATCATCGGGGTGATCGGCTTCCCACTCCTCACCCTGGCGATGACCGCCGGTCGGAGCAACGCCGATCTGGCCACCTCCCTCAGCGCCTACCTGGTGCTGGTGGTCATCGTGGCGGCCACCGGCGGGGTGTGGCCGGCGGCCCTCGCCGCCGTAGCCGGCTTCCTCCTGTCCAACTACTACTTCACCCCACCCGTCCACACCTTCACCATCACCGACGCCCGGGACGTCCTGGCCCTGGTGATGTTTCTGGTCACGGCCGGCGTGGTCAGCGTGCTGGTGGACCTGTCAGCTCGGCGCACGGCCACGGCCATCCAGGCCCGGGCCGACGCCCGGATGCTGGCCCGCGTGGCCGGCCGGATGGTGGCTCCAGAGGGCAATCCGCTGCCCGCCCTACTCGAGGAGCTGATGGTGGCGTTCCGACTCGAGGCCGTGGCCGTGCTGCGAGCGGACACCGACCACCTCCCGGCCACATTGACCACCAGCTCGGAGGAGCGGGTCGGATCGTGGTCGGCGGTGGCTGCCGCCGGCAGCCAACCCCCGGGGAGCCCGGACCAGGCCACCTTGGTCCTCCCCCTCACGGACTGGGAGGTGCTGGCCCTCCGGGGACCGGGCCTCACCGCCGAGGACCGGGACATCCTGGCCGCCTTCGCCGCCCAGCTGGCCACGGCCCTCGAGAGCGACCGGCTCCATGCCGGGGCGGCGGAAGCCGAGTCGCTGGCCCGGGCCAACCAACTCCGGTCCGCCCTGTTGGCCGCGGTCAGCCACGACCTGCGCACCCCACTGGCGTCGATCAAGGCGGCCTCGTCCAGCCTGCTCTCTGACCAGCTGAACTTCGGCCCGGAGGAGACCGGCATCCTCCTCCACACCATCGACGACGAGTCGGACCGGCTCAACAGCCTGGTGGAGAACCTGTTGGACATGAGCCGGCTGGAGAACGGGTCCATGGAGGTCCTCGACCGCAGCACCGATGTTTACGAACTCATCGGAGCGGCGGTGGACAGTCTCGGACCGCGGGGGGAGGACGTGACCGTGGACACCGCCGCCATCATCCCCCGGGTTCGGACCGATCCCGTCCTGTTGGAGCGGGCCGTGGCCAACCTGGTTGACAACGCCCTGATCCACGCCGACGGTACCGGGCTACGCGTGGAGGCCGGGGCGGTGGCTGGGCGGGTGGACATCCGGGTCATCGACCGGGGTCCCGGCATCCGGCGCGAGGACCGAGATGTGGTCTTCCGGCCCTTCCAGCGTCTGGGCGACTCGGAGAACCGGGTCGGCGTCGGTCTAGGTCTGGCCGTAGCCCGTGGCTTCGTGGAGGCCGTGGGCGGCGAGCTGGACGTAGAGGACACCCCCGGCGGAGGGTGCACCATGGTGGTCCGCCTGTCGCGGGCTGACTCGGCGACGGACACGCCGTTCGCCCCCGCCGCCCCTGGCGGTGCGGCGATCGACGAGACGGCGGACTCGGCCGAGCCCCGTACCACCCTGGCCCCATGACCACCGCCGACCCGACAACGGCGGACATGGCCGAGCGAGGCACCAAGGTCCTGGTGTGCGACGACGACGCGTCGCTGCTTCGGGCCCTGACCATCAGCCTCTCCGCCCGGGGCTATGAGGTGGTGGTGGCCCGGACCGGTGAAGAGGGCTTGGACCTGGCCGCCCACCGCCATCCCGATGTGGTCCTGCTCGACCTGGGCCTCCCCGGGATCGATGGTGTCGAGGTGGTCCGCGGCATCCGAGGCTGGAGCACGGTTCCGATCATCGTCCTCTCCGCCCGCCACCAGAGCGTGAGCAAGGTGGAGGCCCTCGACGCCGGGGCCGACGACTACGTGACCAAGCCCTTCGGGATGGATGAGCTGCTGGCCCGGCTCCGGGCCGTGCTCCGGAGGATCGGCTCCGAGCTGGGTGACCCCCGGGTGGAGGCGGAGGGGTTCACCATCGATCTGGCCGACAAGCGGGTCACCCGCGACGGCGAGGATGTACACCTGACCCCGAAGGAGTGGGACATCGTCGAAGTCCTGGTGCGCAATCCGGGCCGGCTGGTCTCCCAGCAACAGCTCCTCCACGACGTCTGGGGCCCCGAGTACGAGACGGAGACCGAGTACCTCCGGGTGCTCATGGGCCGGGTTCGGCGCAAGCTCGAAGTGGACCACTCCCGCCCCCGGCACTTCCGGACCGAGCCGGGTATGGGGTACCGCTTCGAGCCCTGAGGCCGACGGCTCCCTAGGATCCCGGCCATGGATCGTCCTACCGTCGAGCGCCCCGACGAACCGGGACGGCAGGGACGACCGGTCCACGCCCTCACCGCCCTGCACCTCGACGTGGGCGAGGGAGCGGAGCGACACCTGTCCCACGCCGGCGGGCCCGTGGTGCGGGTCGACGCCTCGGCGGACCGACTGGTGAGCCGTCGGGACCGGGGGCCCGGCACCCGGTGGGTGCAGGGGGACCCGGAGCACCTGCCCCTCTCCCGGGGATCGGTCACCAGCGCCTGCTCCTCGACGACCGGGCTGGCCCTGCCCCGGACCCGACTACCCCTGGCCCTCTGGGACCTGCACCGGGCGCTGGCGGTGGGCAGCCCGCTCGAGCTCACCGCGCTCGGGACCACCCACGGAGGGGACGGAGGGCCGGACGACGACGTCGGTGACGGCCACGCTGTCGGCTGGACACCGGATGCGTTGCTGGACGTGGTCGTCGGGGCCGGGTTCGACCTGGGGGACGGGACCCTCAGCGTAGCGGGGGACCAGATCACACTGCGGGCGGTACGGGTCCGGACCCTGGCCGACACCGTGGGGCCGGGGATGCGGCTGTTGGTGTGCGGGGTCAACCCTTCGTGGTACTCGGCCGACGCCGGGGTGGGCTACGCCCGACCGGGCAACCGCTTCTGGGCGGCGGCCATGGCCGCCGGGATTGTGGACGCCGACCGGGATGCCGTGGCCGCGCTGGTGGACCATGCGGTGGGCATGACCGACTTCGTCAAGCGGCCGTCGCGCACGGCCGCCGAGGTGACCAGTGCTGAGTACCGGGCCGGGTTCGCCCGGGTCGAGCGACTGGTGGCCTGGCTCCGGCCGGGAGCCGTATGCTTCTCTGGGCTGTCCGGGTGGCGGGACGTGGTCGACCCGAAGGCCGTGGCTGGACCCCAGCCCCGGGGTATCGGGGGGCGGCCGGCCTATGTGATGCCGTCGACCAGCGGGCTCAACGCCCGGACCTCGTTGACCGAGCTGGCCGACCACCTGGGCCGGGCCTGGGTCCTCGGGGCCCCGTCCTGAGCCATTCCGGCCACCGCCAGCCGGCTCGGTGGTAGCCCGGTAGGAGGCCGTCGGTCCGGTCGCCGGTCCGCTGGGCCGTGCTCTGGAGTCCGGAGCCCGGCTGGGTGAGGAGCGACGCCGACCACGGACGGGCTCACGAGCGGTCCCCCGGTCCGTCGACCAGGTCCCCGAGGGGCTCCTCCACCTGGGAGCTGGGCAGCAGGCTGCCCCCGTCGACAGGGAGGTTGACGCCGGTGATGTAGGAGGACCACTCCGAACACAGGAAGGCGATCACCCCGGCCACTTCGGCTGCCGTTCCCACCCGACGCAGCGGGGTCCGCCGCTCGATGCCCGACCGCACGACAGGGTCGGCGAGGAACGGGGCGGTGAGCGGGGTGTCGATGAGGCCGGGTGACACGCAGTTGACCCGCAGGGTGGGCCCGTACTCGAGGGCCGCCGACTGGGTCAAAGCGATCACCGCGGCCTTGGCCGCGGAGTACGCTGCCTCCCCGCGGGTGGGCCGCATGCCGCTGATCGACGAGACGTTCACGATGGCGCCGCCGCCTCCGTCCAGAATGATCGGCGCCGCCGCCCGGATCCCGTAAAACGTACCGCGCATGGAGGCGTCGACCACCCGGTCGTAGGCCCGGTCGCTGTGCCGGTGGAACGGTCTAGCCAGACCCATCCCGGCGTTGTTGACCAGAATACTGAGGCCCCCAAGCTCGCGGACGGCCTGGTCCACCGCCGCGGCCACTGCCTCCCCATCGGCCATATCGGCCACCACCGCCGGTCCATCGACCTGCTCGGCCGCCAGACGGGCCGACCCGGGGTCGATGTCGAGGGCGGCCACGGTGGCCCCCTCGGCACGCAGCCGGAGACAGGTGGCCCGCCCGATACCCGACCCGGCCCCGGTGACCAGGGCCCGCTGCCCCTCGAGCACTCCCATCAGGACGGCTCCACCGGCTCGGCCTGGACGGTGGTCGGCGGCAGCTCGAAGTGCACGACATTGGGCGGCGACTCGAAGTACGGACCGATCAGGGCCCGCCAGGCCACGAAGGCATCGGACTCTCGGAATCCGACGACATGGTCGTCGAGGGTCTCCCACTCCACCAGCAGCAGGTAGCGGTCGGGGGTCTCGATCCCCCGGTGCAGCCGGAGGGAAACGAAGCCCGGGGAGGCCCCGATGACCGCGCGGGCCTCGGCCAACGCCGCTTCGAAGGCCTCGGCGGTCCCGGGCCGGACGGTGATGAGGGCGTGCTCGAGGATCATGGTGGCGACGCTACCGGGGTGGACGGCCGGAATACCAGGGCCCACCGACCGGTTGCACCGGTGGATGGCTGACCGTAGCCGGACCACCGCCAAAGGCTGTGGAGAGATCGTGAGGTGCGGGTCGTGGACGTGGAGATCTGGTCGGACGTGGTGTGCCCCTGGTGCTACGTGGGCAAACGACAGTTCGAGGAGGCACTGGGACGCTTCGGCCATGCCGACCAGGTGACGGTGTCGTGGCGGAGCTTCGAGCTGGACCCGACCTCCCCCCGGGCCGTGGGGATGAGCATGGACCGGATCCTCGAGCACAAGTACGGCATGTCCGCCGAGCAGGCCCGGGCGGCCAACCGGCAGATGACCGAGTTGGCCGCCGGCGTGGGGCTTGAGTACCACCTTGACCGGGTGCAGGCCGGCAATACCTTCGACGCCCACCGGCTGATCCATCTGGCCGCCACCCACGGGCAGGGTGACGTGCTGAAGGAGCGCCTGCTGGCCGCGTACTTCACCGAGGGACGGTCGGTGGGTGACCACACCACTCTGGCCGAGCTGGCCGCAGAGGTGGGCCTGGACCCGACCGAGGTGGACCGGACGCTGGCCGGTGAGGACTTCGCCGACGAGGTACGGGCCGATGAGGCCCGGGCCACCGCGCTGGGGGCGACCGGGGTGCCGTTCTTCGTCATCGACGAGACCTACGGGGTGGCCGGGGCCCAAGGAGCCGACGTGCTGCTCGGCGCCCTCGAGCGCGCCTGGTCCGAGTCCCATCCGGTGACCCTGCTCAAGTCCGCCGACCCGGCACCGGGTGGCGGCGCTTGCAGCGACGGGGCCTGCAGCGTCTGACCCGACCGACCCGGTGACGCCGGTGGACGGCCGTCCCTCCGGTCAGCCCTGCACCTGTCCGTAGGCGTGGGTGGCGGTCAGCGTGGCCACCACCCTCCCCTGGGTCACCATGGCCCCACGGAACTCGTCCCAGTCGGGGTGCTCGCCTCGGGCCACCCGGTACATGGACACCAGCTCATCGACTACCAGATCGTCGACCGCCGCGGCCACCGGGGACAGGGCCACGGTGCCGTCGAGGACCACGTAGGACCAGAAGTCGTCACTGGTGACGTGCAGCGAGGCCCGGGGGTCCCGACGGAGGTTGGCCGTCTTGGCCCGACGGTCCGTCACCGAGATGCGCGCTGAGGGGCCGGGGCCGGGCAGGTAGACGATGTTGGACAGCTGCGGGCGACCGTCCCGCCGGAGGGTGACCAGCACACCCCGGGTGTGTCGGTCGGCGAAGGCGGAGGCGTCGTCGAGGGTGAGGGCCATCGCCTCACCGTACCGGGGGTTCGTTGAGGTCGATCCTGTCAGCCCCGGGAGCCGGGCTACCGCTCACTCAGCTGGGGCACTCCTGCCGCCAGCGTGTCCGGGAAGCCCGTCCTAGGCTTCAGGCGTGGCTCGGTACGGCCACCGGGACGGAAGGAGGCCCCATGGGCACCGCAGACGGGAACAGGGAACGTCGGGCCGACCGGCTGGCCTTCGTACAGGCCACCTGGCACGAGGAGATCGTCGACCGCTGTCGCGACTCGTTTCTCGCCGAAATCGAGACCCTGGGGGTCGAGCGCCACCGCATCGACCTCTTCCGGGTCCCCGGGGCCTTCGAGATCCCCCTCCACGCCCAACGCCTGGCCGCCAGCGGGCAGTACGCGGCCATCGTCGGGGCCGGACTGGTGATCGACGGCGGCATCTACCGGCACGACTTCGTCGCCGAGGCCGTGATCAACGGCCTCATGCGGGTCCAGCTGGATCAGGACCTCCCGGTCATCTCGGCCGTATTGACCCCGCACCACTTCCACGGTCATGACGAGCACGCCTCGTTCTTCGCCGAGCACTTCACCGTGAAGGGGGTCGAGGCGGCCCGGGCCTGCGCCCTGACCGTCGCGAGCCTGGCCCGACTGCCGGTCCGGGTGGTGGCCTAGCCTCCTCCGCTCGGCCTCCTCCGGCCTTTCGTCTCGGCCCCGGGAGCGTCGCTACGATGGCCGGGATCAGCCGACAAGTGAGGAGGCGACCATGGATGTTCGTTCAGTCGAGGACATGGCCCCGGTCATCGAGCACAACGGGACCACCCCGGTCTGGTGGTTGGTGCCACCCCAGGAGCTCCGCCAGGCCACCGAGGGCGGCTTCCTCGAACTGGTCAGCGAGTGGGAAGTGGCCGGAGGAGGCGCCGTGGATGCCCACTCCCACCCGACCCACGAGTTCTATTACATCCTGTCCGGCCGGGGGATCATGAAGATCGGCGACGAGGAGCGTGAGGTGCAGACCGGCGATCTGGTCTACACGCCACCGGACACCACCCACAGCATCTGGCCCGTCAGCGAGCATGCGCCCCTGCGCGGCCTGGCCTTCGCCATCGGCACCCCCGGTGCGGGCACCGTCGACTACAGCTGACTGACGGGGGCCGGAGGGTCGACGGTGACCGGGTCCGCGGTTCGCCGGCTCCGACGGACCCGGGCCACCAGAAGGTAGATCCCGACCCCGACGGCACAGCCCAGGGCCACGACAAGCACGGTCCGCAGTACGGGAACGGCCCGCTCAGCGGCTACCTCTACCCGCTCCACCACGGCCAGGCCTCTCCCCACATCCTCGAGCACGGTCTGGGCCGTGCCCACGTGGTGCTGGGCCTGGTGGAGGAACAAGCGGGTGTCACGCATGTGCCGGTACCGATCCTTCGTGTCCGTGATGACGGAAAGGCCGGACGCCTCCGTTCCCCGCCCACCGTAGGCCACGCACATCGGCTACGGCCGATGGAAGACGAACATCCGCTGGGCGTCGATGCGGGCGTACACGTTGGCGTCGAGGAACGCCTCCCACTCCGGTCCGTACTGCGGGACGTAGTGGGCCAGAAGCGTGGCCCGGAGCCCCCCATGGCCGGGGTCCGACAGATCGAGGATGGTGGCCCGGCCGTGGACGGTGACGGCGAACGACTCGTCGGTGAGATGGGTGGCGCTCACCGGGGGCTGCAGTCGTAGATGGCGGAACCGCACGGCGTCCGGCGACGAGCCGAAGTGGAGGACCCTCGGTAGAAGATGCCGTCCACCGGACCGACCAGGGGCCGACCGTCTGCGGTGACGGTAGCCAGTGCCAACAGGCGCAGGCCGGTCAAACGGGTGCAGAGCTCGGTGGCGCCCAGCCAGCGCTCCGGCGTGACCACCTCGAGCAGATGCGGGCCGGCCGAGGCCATGCTCTGGTCCAACAGGACCTGCAGGCCCCCGAGGTCGTTTTCGGTCTCGTGCACTGGGCGGCCGGGGACCGGGTGGACCGGGTCAGCCCGCCGTCGC
Source organism: Acidimicrobiales bacterium (assembly GCA_038210245.1). GTDB lineage: Bacteria > Actinomycetota > Acidimicrobiia > Acidimicrobiales > RAAP-2 > Bog-756. Next base: position 127,579 of record JBBQWW010000001.1, on the reverse strand, counting down.
CGGGCGGCCCTGGCGTGCCGCCCAGACCATCAGGACCTGAAGGGGCAGTCGTCCCCAGGCCACATCAGCCCGGTCCATCGCCCCGAGGTGCCGACCCGACCCGGCATCGAGGGCCATCTGGAGATTGGCCGGGAAGACCGCGGCCAGCACGGCGATGCTGGCCGGGGAGCCCCAACGGGTACGTCGGACCAGGCCCCACGCACACACCAGCTCGGCCACGCCGCTGGCGTAGATGAGGCTCCGGTGGGTCGACTCCGGGAGCAGGCGGGGCATGAGGGGAGCGAACACCTGGGGTCGTACCAGGTGGACGAGGCCACTGACGGTGAAGCCGGTGGCCAGCATCAGCGGCGGAGTACGGCGGGTTCGGCCCATGGTGTGACTGTAGAGGCTCCGGGCCCAACCGCCAGGCGCGACGTCGACAGCCTCGGTGCTCGGCCACTACGGTGGGTTTCCGATGGAACCGCGACGGCGCAAGGGCAGGGGTAGATCGATCGTCATGGCGCTGGCGCTGGTCGGCTGCTCGGTGGTCGCCCTCGCCCCGCCGACCGGAGCCCATGACCGTGGCGAACGGGGTCGGACCCTGGCGAAGGGACTCCAGCGGCTGGTGACGATGCCGGGCGGACCCCCGGGTGCCATCGCCCTGGTCCAGGTGGGCGGCAAGGTGCAGGTGATGACGGCGGGTGTCGGGAACACGACGACCGGGACTCCCATCTCGGCCGGTGACACGGTACGCATCGCCAGTGTGTCCAAGGCGTTCAACGGGGCCGTGGCCCTCGCTCTGGTGACCCAGCACAAACTGAAGCTGAACGACACCATCGCCAAACGGCTCCCGACCCTTCCGGCGTCGTGGGGCCGGGTCACCCTGGCCCAACTGCTGCACCACACCAGCGGGCTACCCGACTACATCAAGAGCCCTGCCTTCATCGATGTCTTGAAGGCCAATCCTCACGCCGTGCTGACGCCCAGCCAGCTGCTGAGCTACGTGAGCAGAAAGCGTCCCGTCTTCACGCCGGGGACCCGGTACGGCTACTCCGACACCGACAACATCGTGGTCGGATTGATGGTCGAGGAGGTGACCGGTGCCTCCTACGAACAGGCGCTGGCGGAAGACGTGACCACGCCGCTCCACCTGTCGGCGACCACACTGCCCGACAGCCCCACCCTGATCGAGCCCTACATCCACGGCTACGAGATCGAAGGTGGTGCCCCTCCCAGTGACATCAGCACCTATCTCAACCCGGGGCTGGCCTGGGCGTCGGGGGGAATGCTCTCCACTCCGTCCGAGCTCAACCAGTTCATGCGGGCCTACGTGCGGGGCACCCTCACCGACCCGGCCACCCGAAGCCAGCAGTTCCAGTTCGTCGTCGGGAGCTCGGGCCCGCCGGGTCCCGGATCCAACTCGGCCGGCCTGGCCGTCTTCCGGTACCGCACGGCCTGCGGGACGGTCTACGGACACACCGGCAACTTCCCCGGCTACACCCTCTTCGCCGCGGCCACGTCGGACGGTTCCCGCTCGGTCACCGTGATCGTCAACGAGCAGCTGAACGACAACCCGACTACCCCGGTTTTCACCCAGCTGCGGGCCGTCGACGGCCTCGGCGTCTGCGCCGCCCTCCGATCCTGAGCAAGCACGTTCATGGCCGGACGCCGCGACTGGAACCCTGATGATCCCGCCCTCCTCTTCTACCCGCGGCAGGCGGGGGACGGGTTCGGCGTCAACTTCTACTGGATCCTCCATCCCCCCAGACGGTGGCGGGTGATCCACTGCCCGGACCGGTAGGGGTCAATCGTCGGGTCGCCGGTGACCGGAGCCATCCCGCTCACTTGGCCGGCAACGAGTCAGCGAAGGCCAGGCCGCGGTCCATCCAGATGCGCAGGGCACCGTCCTCGGCGAAGCCCGCGGGGTCCACTACCACGATGCCTCGCATGACCCGACCGGTGAAGTCCATCTGGCGGGCGTGGGGTTGGGACAGACAGTCGTCGTAGGCGTCCCGGCCCACCCGGACGAACAGGTCGCTCCCGATGATCCCGAAGCACATGTTCCCGCTGGACATGAAGCACAGCCCCCCGAACATCTTCCGTTCGGACATGACCGGATCGGCCCCGATCAACGCCCGGATCCGCTCGGCGACGCCTTCATCGAACGCCACCGGGCCAGGCTAACCGGGCGGGTGGGATGGCCCCGGGCCGGACGAGCCCTACTGCCGGCCCACCGAACCGAGGAACCGCTGTCGGGCGGGGACGGCGGGATCGACCTCGACCTCACGGGCGAAGTACCGAGGATCCGGGTCACGGCCCCGGTATCGACGGGCCATCTCGAGACCGAGGGCCCACACGGCGGGAGGGCAGGTGTACTCCGAACCCCCACCACTCCGACGTCCCAACCGTGGGCCAGGACGTCGACCAGGTTGATACCGGCGGCGATGTCGGCGGGGAAGGTGCCGAAGGGGAGGTGACAGAGCCAGCTCCGGTCCGCCGAGGACCAAGCCGTACGGGCCGTGTCGACGGTGGAGCGCAGGGCAACATCCAGCCGGTCCCCGATGAGGTCTCCTTCCGGCGTTCGGGGGTGGTCGGTCGCCCCGGAAGCGAACTCGGCGAACTTGAGCGTGACCCCTACCGAGTGGTTCATCAACTCGGACAACGACCACGCCGGACACCGGGTGGCCCGGTGCAGATCCGCCGGCGTCACCCCCGTGACCAGTCTCCGCTGGGCCTCCAGCGCTGTCAGGAGGGCCTCCACCACATCCACGGTTGTCCTCAGCCCGTGACGAACCGGAGCCGGTGCTCCTGCTGTTCCCACCCGCTGGCCGTCCAGAAGCCGACGGCCACGGCCTCGGTCTCCACCACCACGGCCTGCAGACGGACCGCACCCACCGCGCCCAGGTGGGACTGGGCAGCGGCCAGCAGGCGGGTGGCCAGTCCCTGGCGCTGGTGGGTGGGGGCCACCACCAGCCGATACACCGATCCCCGCCAGCCGTCCCAGCCGGCGATCACCGATCCGACCAGCACATCGCCGTCCTCGGCCACGAGCAGTGCCGACCCGGGGTGCTCGATCAGCGCCTGCAGGCTTCCGGTGTCGTCAGTGCGGGTGGGCTCGGCATCAGCCGTGACCCATAGTGCGAGCAACCGGTCGATGTCGGACCGCTGACCACTTCGAAGTGACGGAGCCATCGACCAAGGCTACGGGAGGAGTGACGGGCCCGCCGCTGTCCGGTGACCCGGCGTCACTCCGGTCCGGCCGACCTCGGTGCGTCGACGGCTCGGCCGAACCGGTCCCCCCAAGCCCGGAGATGGGCGGACAGAGCGGGCGGGGCCAGGACCTCGAACTCGGCCTCAGCGTTGCCCACCATCAGGGTCGGCCAGTCCAGCGAGTCCGACGTCATCCGCAACAGGCAACGCCCGCCGGCCAACTCCTCGAGGGTGCCCCACGGTCCGATGCGCTCGCGGACCGCGGCGGCGGGCGCATGGATCCGCACCTCCACGTGGTGGCGGGACGGCAGGTTTTCGATCCCCGCCCGCACGAACTCGGCGGCGTCGCCGGCCGGCAGATGCCGCGGGACGGCATGGGCCCCGGTGGTCCGGAGCTCGGTCAGACGGTCAAGCCGAAAGGTCCGCCAGTCGAACCGGGTCAGGTCGTAGGCCACCAGGTACCAACGCCTCCCGAGCAGCACCAGCCGGTAGGGATCGACCTGGCGGGTGGTCTGGGCTCCGTCGTGGGTCGTGTAGGCGAACTCGACGCGGTCTCCGTCCCGGCAGGCCTGGGCCAGCGATACCAGCACGTCGGCGTTGACGCTGGCCGTGGGGCCCGGCCAGGGCGCCGGTATGGTCATGGCCGCCAGTGCGTCGATTCGCCGTCGGAGCCGCGGCGGCATCACGTGCACCACCTTGCTCAACGCCCGCACCGACGACTCCTCGATGCCCACCACCGTGCCGGCCTGGATGGCCGAGTGGAGACCCACCCCGATGGCCACCGCCTCGTCGTCATCGAGGACTAGCGGGGGCAGGACGGCCCCGGCGGCCAGCTGATAGCCGCCGGCCACTCCCCGCCGAGCCTCGACGGGGTAGCCGAGCGCACGCAGGCGGTCGATGTCGCGCCGCAGGGTCCGGTCGGTGACCTCCAGGCGTTCGGCCAACTCGGCACCGGTCCAGTACCGGCGGGACTGCAGCAACGACAGCAGTCGGAGGCTCCTGGTGCCAGGGCTGGACATGATCTCCAGTATGTCCCTATTTAGGACAGTAACTGTCCGCTATGACCCATACCGTGTGATCCACCACCTAGTAACCACTGACGAAAGGCCATCCATGACCATCGACACCCCGACCGCCGCCGCCGTCGAGCGCACCGATCTCCAGGACACTCTGGCCACGCACCGAGGCCTTCTCCTGCGGACCGTGCGCGAGTTGACCGACGGGCAGGCCCGTCTCTCCCCCACCGTCAGCCAACTGTGCCTGGGCGGGATCATCAACCACCTGACCCTGATGGAGGAGGGCTGGATGCGTTTCATCGAAGTGGGCCCTTCAGCGATCGGATCCGCCGATGCGGCGGCGTACGAGGCCCACGCCGCCGGCTTCCGCATGCTCGACGGGGAGACCCTTGCCTCGCTGTTGGCTCGCTACGAGGGCGTGGCCCGGCGCACCGAGGAGGTGCTCTACGCCCTTCCCTCCCTCGACGCATCCCACCCACTTCCCGAGGCACCGTGGTTCGAGGCCGGTGCCCGCTGGACGGCCCGGCGGGTGTTCGCCCACATCGTGGCCGAGACGGCCCAACACGCCGGCCACGCCGACATCATCCGCGAGACCATCGACGGCGCCAAGTCCATGGGCTGACGTCCGGTGGCAGCGCCGGAACCTGGGCTGACGTCACCGCCCGAGACGAGATCGGCCGAGATGCCAAGCTGTGGGCGTGCCTCCCACCCCTCGCCGCGGCAAGCCCCGGACGCCGTTCGAGTGCATGGTGGCCGGCCTCGACTACCGCGCCGACGATCCCGAGATCGTGGCCGCCCATCATCGGGCCGTGCGACTGGTCGACCGCTACAACCACTCGCCGGTCGATGACCCCGTGGAACGACGACGTATCCTCACCGAGTTGTTGGGCTCCTTCGGTGAGGACAGTGTGATCCGTCCTCCCCTGGCCTGCGACTACGGCTCCCTCATCAGCGTGGGGGCCCACACGTTCGTCAACTTCGGGCTGGTGGCTCTCGATCCCGCCCCCATCACCATCGGGGACCATGTCCAGATCGGCCCCAACGTCCAGCTCCTGACGGCCACCCACCCTCTCGACCCCGACCGTCGGCGCCAGGGCTGGGAAGCCGCTGGTCCGATCACCGTGGGGGACAACGTCTGGCTGGGGGGTGGCTCCATCGTGCTGGCCGATGTCTCCATCGGTGACGACACCGTGGTCGGAGCCGGGGCCGTGGTCACTCGCGACCTGCCCCCGGGCGTGGTGGCCGTGGGCAGTCCGGCTCGGATTATCCGGAGACTGGACGGCGGGCCGACCCGACCGTGAGCACCCGGGGTCGACCTCCGACCGCCGGCCACCCGTCGTACACTTGATCCATGCGGTACGGCCATGCCTCGTGGATCCCGATCGTGATCTTTGGCGGCATGTTCCTGGTGCGCTACCTGACTTCCCAGCGCCGTCGCGGCGGGCCACCGGCCGGTCCCCGCAGCCCGTTCACCGGCAGTGATCCCCGGGGGCCGACTGGGCGCCCCTCTCCTCAACCCCCGACGGTGGGTGGCGACCCCTCGCGCGGCATGCCGGCCGGCTGGTTCCGGGATCCCTTCGTCCGCCATGAGCAGCGCTTCTGGTCCGGCAGCGAGTGGACCGACCAGGTGACGGACGATGGCGTTCCGGGGACCGATGCCGTGCCGAAGGCTTCCGGCCCGGCGGACGCCGACTGACCGTCACAGGGTCGACCCGGTCAGACTCCGTTGGGTCGACAGCCTCCGGCGGGCCAGCCCCACACCTGAAGAACGGCAGGGGGGATGGTCGCCGGGCAGGTCGTGCCCGGTCCGGTGTTGCCGTCGGGATAGGCGGTCCACGACCCACCCGGCGGCTGCTGGAACACGTAGTACGAGCCAGCGTCCTGCGAGGAGATCTGGGCCTGGGAGGGGTCGGACCCTTCCGGTACCGGCGCCGGCACCAGTCGGGCCCCGGCCCACTTGGTTCCCGTGGTTTTGTCCAGCCCGTAGTAGGTGAGGCCAGGGGCCAGACCGCTGAATTGGGTTACCGGAATGCCCTGGAGGGCGCTGGCCGCCGCCACCAGCTGCGTCCGGATCTGATTGGTGACCGGAAGGTTGCTGGCCGCGGCCGTGTCGGCCCCGGTGGTCGACGAAGACCCCGCCGACGTGGTGCTCGACCCCGAAGGGGCGGCCGTCGTACTTGTTGTGGTCGGGGAACTCGATGTGCTCGAGCAGGCCGCCAGTGCCATCGATCCTGCCGCCACCACGAGCCCCGCCATCCATCGTCTGCCTGTCATCCCGCACTCCGATCTTCGCCGCTGTGCCGTCACCATCGGCCGGGCGACCTTCCCCGGCTACCTGCTGTCGGAGACGCTACCGCTCCCACCCTCCGCCGATGGGTATCGGGAGACCCTGCCGTGGGTCTGCACCGCGTCTCAGTGGGCCAGGCCGACTACCGGTGCTACCAGGTGGAGTGCTCCCGTCGAGCCCTCGAAGGGGGCGCCCCCGAAGGCGAAGATGCCACCGTCGGAGGCCACCAGCCAGTAGCCCCCGCCGTCGGGGGTGGAGGCCATGCCCACGATGGGCCGGTTGAGGTGGAGGGCTCCGGTGGAGCCGAGGAACCGGGCGTCGCCGAACGAGAAGATGCCACCGTCGGAGGCCACCAGCCAGTAGCCCCCGCCGTCGGGGGTGGAGGCCATGCCCACGATGGGCCGGTTGAGGTGGAGGGCTCCGGTGGAGCCGAGGAACGGTAGACAGAAGGAGAACACGCCACCGTCGGAGGCCACCAAGCGGTAGCCCGACCCCGGGGTACAGGGCACCGCCCCGCCGGCCTGGTGGGTCTGACCGGAGTTGGGGTCGATCATCAGCGACGATTCGTCCACCGCTTCGAAGGCGCTGGCCGGTACCTGCTTCAACTGGTCGATCAACGTCGGCGGCCACCCTGAGTCGGCGGTACCCCCGAAGTACCAATTGGATCCGTTGTCGGCCACGATCATCCCGTAGTGCTGCATGGCCCGCAGCACTACCTGGACCTGGGGGGAGAAGGTGGCGATGTTGAAATCGGCCTTGAGTCGGAAGCGGGCGCCCATCGGCGGCAGATTGGGGTTGCTGGAGCTACCGGCCTGGTGTCGGGCGGGCCAGAGGAAGGACGAGTCGGTGGCCTGGGCCGTCATCCGGATGGCGTGGGTGATGGAGCCGCTCTGCACTTCGTCGTACCGGACCAGGCCCGGCAAGATGGGGAGGCCGGCGGCGTCGGCCGACGTCCAACCCGACGGTCGCAGGGCATTCGACTCCAGGTTCCAGATGGCCCCGGAGTCGGCGGTGGCCGTGGAGCCGTTGGCGTGGGCGTTGTCGAGCTCAAAGAGCGTGCAGGTGGCCGGGTTGACCATGAGGGCATGGCGGTCCCCGGCGGATAGGGCTCCACCTTCGATCGGGGTGTCGGCGCCGAAGGGGTAGGGGCCGCGGTCGCTCTCCGATCCGTAGAGGAAGGTCGGGGTCACCACGGGGTGGACTGGGGTTACGACGGTGTAGGGGATCCCGTAGGGGTTGGCCGGATCTCCTGACGGTCCGAAGTCGGGATGGAGATCGGTGGTAGTGCTGTGCATGCTGGACAGCCACGCTGCGCTGTGCCCGTCCACCGGCAGCCCTGAGATGTCCGTGTTCCACACGTTGTCGGGCGGGAACAGCCAGCACGATGGCGCGCCGGGCAGCGGCGTGCCGGCCGATGCAGACCCGCCAGGTAGGGCCAAGGCCAGGCCGACACCGATCAGGGCCACTGCCACTGCCACCCGTGTCGTCGTCGATCGCCCCACGTCACCTACCCTCATACCACCGTACCCGCGCCGGGGTCGCCAACGACACCCCGGTCATGGTCTGCCTCCGGTCCGATTTCCGACCGGCTACACCCGGTATGTGCCTTCCGTCCCCGGGCAGGGCACAGGCCCGTGGGCCACGGCTACGAGCGGCGACTACGACGTCACCTCCTGGCCCTTCGGGCGCACAGCAGCATCAACCGGGGGATGGACGAACCGCTCGGAACATCGCCGGTCTCCACCACCACCTGGCGGGAAGGGGCCGGCTCCACCATGTCGTCGATCAGTAGTCCACACCTTCCCATCTCGTGGACATACCGGCCCAGGGGACGATGGACGAACGGCAGGGACACCCCCGGGGCCACCTCGTCGACCGCCAGGTCGTCCTCCAGATACGACCCGATCCGCCAGAAGTGGACGTCCGAGTCGATCACCTCGACCCAGCCACTGCCCGGTGACTGCAGGAGCGGATGGACGAGGAGTAGGAGAAACCGACCGCCGGGCGCCAGCACCCGGGATACTTCCCTGATGGCGGTTTCGACCGCCATCACGTGCTCGATGGCCAGGCACAGCACCACGGTGTCGAACTGTCCGTCGCCGCAAGGAAGCGCTTCGGCACCAGCACGGAGGTAGCGGGCGGAACCTCCTCGCTCGTAGGCCGATCGGACCTGTGACGCGGTGGGATCGAGGCCCACCACCTCCACACCCGGTCCCGCCAGGCGCCGACTGACCTGACCCTCACCGCAACCGATGTCCAGAATCCGCCGGGCCCCGGCGGCATACTGCTCGATCAAGGGGAGGATCTGCTCTTCGTACTCCGGGTCGGCCCCCTCGGTGAAGTGTTGCTGCCACCAGCTGGCGCCCTGCTCCCAGAGGTCGGATTCCATCGTCGCCACGCTACCGCTGGACGACCTTCCTGAGGGAGAACGCCGGTTCCGACAGAGTGCATGGGTTGGTGGACGGCTGAACACGATCGTGGTCGTCGAGCCCGTCCGGCCGGGGGCGGGTCTCGGATGACAGCCCCGATCCCGTCCCCGTACTATTTTCGTTCAGCACCAACCCGGTGCCGCTCCGTAGTGTCTCTGACGCACCTTCCCCACCTTGGCCTTCACTCGGGTAGATCGAAGACCTGCGCCGGGCGGGCCCTGGCGACGGTGGCGGTGGCCAGGGGGACCATCGATCAGGAAAGAGGCGGAACTCCACGTGTCACCTCCTTGGAGAGCGAAATGAAGATCGCCATCGTCGGGGCCGGGGCCATGGGCTCGGTCTACGCCTCCCGCTTCGGCAAGGCCGGGCATGAGGTGTGGGCCATCGACACGCGTCAGGACCATCTCGACGCCATCGCCACCTCCGGTCTCACCGTCTCGGGTGCCAGTGGCAACTTCGTCGTCGACAACCTCCACGTGGGCCGGTCACCGCAGTACGCCGGCCCCTCGGATGTCTGGATCATCGCCACCAAGGCGGCCGACGTCGGAGTGGTGGCCACGGCGGTCGCACCCCTGTTGCGACCGGATGACACCGTCATGGCCTTCCAGAACGGGCTGGGGGCCGGTGAGCGTGTGGCCCGTCACATCGCCCACGAGCACATCCTCATCGGCATCGCCGAGGGGTTCGGTTCGTCCATCCCCAGGCCGGGCCACGTACACCACGAGGGCATGCGCATGATCCGGATCGGCGAGATGGACGGCGGTATCACCGAGCGCCTCCGGCGGATCGAACAGCTTTGGTACAACGCCGGATTCAATGTCCGGGCGTTCGATGACGTGAGCCTCATGATCTGGGAGAAGTTCCTGTGCAACGTGACGCTCAGTGCTCCGTGCGCGGCGTTCGATGTCACCGTGGGCGAGCTGATGTCCGACTCGGCGGCTTGGGACGTGGCTCTCGGATGCACGTCCGAGGCCTACGAGCTCGGCGTGGCCATGGGCGTCCACTTCTCGTTCGACGACCCGCTCCGCTACGTCACCGAATTGGCCGCCACCATTCCCAACGCCAGCCCTTCGATGCGCCTCGACCACCTGGCTCGACGACCCTCCGAGGTCGACGTCATCAACGGACAGGTCGTCGAGCTCAGCCGAGGTTTCGGACTCAGGGCGCCATACAACGAGAGTCTCTGTGCCATCCTGCGTCGTCGCGAGTCGCAGTTCGACTGATCAGTCGGGGCTTGCCGGTGGCGGTGCGCCGTTCCGGTGCGGCCCCGCCTCAGGCCAAGGTCAGGCGACCCCGGTCCAATCGCACCCGGGACCCGATGAGCTCGTGCCCGACAGCGTGGCTGGCCAGGTCCGGATCCTCGGCCACGGCCACACACCGCCGGCCATCGGTGGTGTCGCACACCGCCACTGTTCGGACCGGGTCCATCCCGTCGTAGGTGACCGTGTAGGTGACCACCGTGGCGTCTCCGTCATACCCGTCGAGCGTCTCCACCACGTCGATGGTCCCGGTGACGGCAGCAGCGTCGTCGCCCAGGTCGGCGAGCAGAGTCGGGAGGCCGTCCGGCGTTCCCGACCACGCCCCGATGCCCGGCTTGGTCAGGAGACCGCTCACCGTGGTGACGATACCGACGGAGTCGGGATCGGCCCGGAGGGACCGGATCACCGGGACCAGCGACTGGAGTACGAAGTTGTTGAACGGGCCCCCGGCGAAGGCCATCCCCCCGGTCACCGTGGGAGTCGTCTCGGGGTCGATGCCCAGCATCCGCTGCTGTACCCGCACGGCGGCGGGAAAGCAGCTGTACAGCTCGATGATGTCGGCTTCGGCCACCGGACGGCCGAGGCGCTCGGCGGTCGCCGCTCCCAGCACCTGCATGGCCGGCCAGGCGTGGGGTGCCGTGCGTCGCAGCAGGGACACCGCATGGCTCGACTCCAGCCCGACCCGAGCGAAGGTCCACCGATCGGTCGGCACCCCCAGTCGTCGAGCCGACTCCACCGAACAGAACAGCAGCGCGGCGGCCTGGTTCACCGTCCACTGGGTGGAGTGCCACTTGTTGTACGGAAAGGCCAGGGGTCGATTGGACGGGGTCGCCGTATCGATCTGGGCGGCATCCAGCGGTGCGGGGAACGCGGCGTCGGGGTTGGTGCGGGCCACCCCGTTGAAGCGGGCCCACAGCGCGGCCACCTCGGAGCGGTGCTGGACCAGGGACTGCCCTTCGACGGAACGGAGGGCGTTCTCGATCATGGCGTACTGCTGCACGGGATCCCACAGGCGGTGGGCCACCTCCACTGGCTCCATCAGCGGCCCCTCCCGCCGCCGGACCACGTCGGGCACGGCACCGGCCTGATCGGTCTCCGTGGCCGGTCGGCCGGCCCTCTCGAGGTCGCGGACCCACCGCTTGGCCTCACCTCCCACCACCACGGCCACCTCGGAAGACCCCGAGGCGATGGCCGACAGGGTCTCGTTGATCAGGCTCTGTTGCGGGATGCCCAGTTCGACCAGGTGGGTCCGGGCATCGACGACGCCGACGTGGTCAGCCACCCACCGGCCGGGATCGGGATAGGTCCAACTCCCCTGGGGAACGGCGATCCGGTCCACCCGGCCCAGGATCCCGGCCCCACCGGAGTCGGCTCCCGCCGCCTCGAGGGCCAGGGCCATCGTCTCCACCGCCTCGGCGTCGGCGCTGGCCACCCCCACCCCGACCAGCACCGGGGTCCGGGGATCGAGCGAGCTCGACGCGGCTCGAGCCACCGTCACCCTCGGCCCCTCACGCCGTCCGTGGACGCTGGGCGCGCTGGGGACCGCTCACACCGGTCCGTCGCTCCCGCATCATCCGGCCCACCTGGCGCCAGGTGACCTCGACGGCCCCGAGGTGGAGGGCCTCGGCCCGGGCGCGCTCAGGAACGTCATAGTGGGCCTGGTGGGGGCGCCCCACCTTGTGCTGGAACCACTCGCGGCGCATGCCCAGGCGGACGGCGAAGGCGTGGAGCTCGTCATCCGTGTCGGCCACCAGGTGCGACCACCGGTCGTCCACCGGGCCCAGGCGGGCCGGCTGGCGCCAGTCATCGAGGTAGACGGTCATCGGCGTGCGGACGGTGATCGGGGCTCAGATGACCCGACCGGTAGCACCGGATCCGCTGGCCACCGGATAGCCGGCCGCCTCCCAGGCCAGCATGCCCCCGTCCACGTTGCGCACGTCGTAGCCGGCACCGGCCAGCGCCGCCGCCACCGAGCCCGACCGTCCCCCCACCCGGCAGATGCAGACCACCGTCCGGTCGGTGGGTAGCTCGGCCTGCCGATCGGAGACCGTGCCCATGGCCACATGCACCGCCTCGGGGGCATGGCCAGCACTCCACTCGTCGTCCTCCCGCACATCGAGGAGGAACGCCCCCGACTCGACGAGCAGGCGGGCGGCGGCGGGATCGATGTCCATGACGGGGCGGGGATCGGAGGTCACCGCCTCACGGTACCGGACCGGGCCCACCGCTCCGTCATCGGGGCCACCGCCAGTGGAGCATCAGGCGGGCAGATCCATCAATTCGATGCGGACGCCGTCGGGGTCCGTGCAGTAGAGGAAGTCGAGCCGGGTCCCGGGCAGTTCGAAGGTGGTCCGGGTGGACGGGACCACGGTGCCTCCCAGCTCCTCGATGACGGCGGACAGCCCGTCCACGTCATCGACCCGGAGCGAAAGGTGGGTCAGACCCAGTTGGTTCATGGGTCGGCGGGTTCGGTCTCCCATGGCCTCCGGTGACAGGTAGCCCAACAGCTCGATGGTCACGCCGTCCCGGGACAGCATGCGCGACTCGAGCTCGACCCCCTCCACCTCCATGAGGGCAGCGAACTCCCCTCCTACCCGGTGTGAGGCCACCGGCTCGAATCCCAGTCCCTCGCAGTAGAAGCGAACTGATCGCTCGAGGTCCGAGACGCAGATGCCGAGATGTGAGAACGAATGGGTCACGTGGCTCCCTCCGAGGCTGGGGACATGAGAATGGCATACTGGATGACTCTGGGTGAACGATCGGTCGCCGGCGCTGTCGGGTCCACGGGCTCGGCCACTCCGGAGGGCACACTGGGGGCATGGAGAGCTCTGAGCCCCACGAGGGACGAGCCCCCGCTGCAGGAGGATCCGGAACCCCTGCGGATCTGGTCGGGGAGGTCGGGGAGGCCACAGCTCCCAGCCTCACAATGCCTCACTTCGGCATGGCCGTCATCTGCTTCATCCTCTTCCTGACCTTCCTGGACAACACCGTGATCAGCGCCACGCTGTCCGATGTCCAGTCCGGCCTCCACGCCGGTGTGTCCCAACTCCAGTGGGTGGTCAGCGGCTACGCCCTGGCCTTCGCCAGCCTGATGCTGATGGCCGGCACTCTGGGCGACCTCTACGGCCGGAAGAAGTTGATGGTGATCGGCGTGATCATCTTCTGCGGTGGCTCGGTCCTGTGCGCGCTGGCCGACACCACCAATCTGCTGATCGCCGGCCGAGTGGTCATGGGGGTCGGGGCGGCTTGTTCGGAACCTGGCACCCTGTCCATGATCCGGCACCTCTACCCGGAGCGCCGTCGCCGGGCCCGGGCCCTCGGGATCTGGGCCGCGGTATCGGGGCTGGCGCTGGCCATGGGCCCCGTCATCGGCGGCGTGCTGGTCGGCGTGTGGGACTGGCGGGCCATCTTCTGGTTCAACCTGGTCTTCGGGACGGTGGCCCTCATCGGCGCCATCGTCGTCCTGCCCGAGAACGCCGACCCCATCCGGGCCCGACTCGACATCCCCGGGTTCGTGCTCGGAGCGGTGGCCCTCGGCACGGCCACCTTTGCCACCATCGCCGGAGAGACGGCCGGTTACATCAACCCCAAGATCCTGACCCTCTACGGTGTCTCGATCCTGGCCGTGGTGGCATTCATCCTCGTCGAGCTGCGGGCCGAGAATCCCGTACTCGACGTGCGCTTCTTCAAGCGACCCCTGTTCAGTGGCTCGACCATCGTGGCGTTCACCTCCTATTTCGGCATCTTCTCGATCTTCTTCTTCGTGGCCCTCTATCTGGAGGTAGTGGGGAACACCTCGCCCTTCCACCTGGCCCTCGACTTCATCCCGATGACCGTGGGGATGGTGGTGGCGTCGCTGTTCACCGGACGGTGGGTGTCCCGAGTCGGTCCCCGGGTACCCATGATCACCGGATGCGTGCTGGCCGCCGCCGGCATCTTCCTCACCGATGCCCTCATCACCCCCCACGCCGGGCTCGGAACGGTGGGCTGGACCCTCGCTCTGGCCGGCATCGGATTCGGCATCGTCATCGTCCCGGTGACCTCCTCCGCCCTGACCAGCGTGCCGGCCGAGCACTCGGGCATGGCCGCTTCCACCAACAACACCGCACGCGAGCTGGGCGCGGTGGCCGGCGTGGCCATCCTCGGATCGATCGTGAACGGGCAGCTCACCGTCAACCTGACGGCGCGATTGGTGGCCCTCGGGATCCCCGCGTCCTTCCGATCGCAGGTCATCGCCGGAGTGACCACCGGTTCACTGGGCTCCCAGGCCGCAGCCACCCAGGTAGGCAAGGGCAACGCCGCCATCCAGGCCATCATCGACAAGGTGGTCGGGGCCGCCTATGGCGCCTTCGGGCACGGGCTCGATCTGTCCCTCCTGGCTGCCGGCACCCTCTTGCTGGCCTCCGCCGTGGTGGTGATCTTCACCGCCGGTGGCAAGCAGGCCGTACCCTCCGACTGACCGGCCGCCCGACTCAGCTGGCCGTCGACTCCGAGGACGCCCCGGTCTCGATCGGCGGACCGCCTGCGGGCAGGTGGCGCTGGACGAACTCGGCCACCGCCCGGTAGGTACGCCTGCTGGCATCGGCCCAGGGCATCAGGATGGGGAAGACGTGGAACATCCCCGGCTCCTCGAGGGCGGTGGTGTCCACCCCGGCCTTGTCCAGATGGATGACGAAGAGTCGGATGGCGTCCCGGAACATCTCGTCGCTGCCGAAGGAGACGAAGGTGGGTGGCCAGCCCGAGACGTCCTGGTTGACACCGGACACCGGGGCCGACCCCGCGTCCCTTCCGTGGAGATAGGCCGTGGTGGGCATGTTCCACGGCAGGATGTCCCGGTCGGCGTTGGTGGACACCGAGGCCTCGTCGAGCAGCAGGTCCAGTTCAGGGGAGAACAGCATCACCCCGGCCACAGGACGGTGGTGGGTCCGCTGCATGGAGTACAGGAGAGAGGCCACCAGTCCCCCACCGCTGGAGTCACCGGCCACGAAGAGACGCGCTGGATCGGTGCCCCCGGCCAGGAGGCCCTCCATCACCAGCACGGCGTCCTCCAGTCCGGCCGGGAACGGGAACTCGGGAGCCAGGCGGAGGTCGGCCACGAAGACCTGGCAACCGGTGCGCCGGCACAACCAGGCCACGAAGGCCGCGTACATGCGTGGCGACGTCCCGACGTAGCCCCCGCCGTGGAGGTAGAGCACGGTGCCGACCGGCTCGGCCCCCTTCCGCCGGTACCAGATCCCCGGGACCCCGGATACCGTGCCCTCCTCCTGCTCAACGTCGAGCGAGCGGACCACCGGCGAGAGTACGGCCCCGGACAGGTCGTCCAGGACCAGCTCGACGAAACGGAACTCGTCGATGGGCAGCGCAGTGAGGTAGCCCATGAACGACCGGATGGTCTCGCGGGTGACGGCCACACCCAGATTGTGTGGGAGGTTGCCCTCCCCCGACCACGGCCGACGGAACGGAACCCGGCTCAGGGACAGTCCCAGCTGGGTGCCCAGTCCGATCAGGTCGGAGGCGCCGATCGGCCAGGACGAGTGGGCCACGCCGTCGCGGCGCCCCATCACCATGGGGGGCGGCCCACGTCAACCGATGTCGGGCTGATCCCCGTTCCCATCATCGGACCCCTCCTCCGTCTCGACCCCACTGCCCGTAGAGCGATCCTAGCCAGCCCGGCAGCCGGCTCCGGGTCCTGCCCGGTGGGTTCAGACCGGCTCGACAGCCAGGACCGCCCCGAGCTGGAGCAGCTGTTCAGTGGCTCCGCCCAGAGTCAGCTCGATGTGCTTGGTCATGAGGAAGTAGCGGTGCAGTGGGTACTCGCGGTCGACCCCCACCCCTCCGTGGAGGTGCACGGCGGCATGGACCACCCGCTGGCCCCCGTCGGCCGCCCAGAACTTGGCCACAGCCACCTCCTTGTCGGCGGGCAGGCCCTGGTCGATCCGCCAGGCGGCCTGCCAGGCGGTGAGCCGGATGGCCTCGGTGTCGACGTAAGCGTCGGCCGCCCGTTGGCCCACGGCCTGAAAGGTGGCGATGGGCTTGCCGAACTGCTCACGCGTCTTGGTGTACTCGGCCACCAGGGCCAGCGAGGCCGCCGCCGCACCGGCTTGGGCCAGGGCCAGGGCTGCCGTGCTGCGCAGGACCAGCCACTCGACGATGGCCGTACCGTCTTCCACCGAACCCAGCAGGGCGTCCGCTCCTAGCGGGGTGGCCGAGAGGCTTACGATGGCCTCCGGCTGGCCCGTGTTGGTGGGCTGCCGCTGGCGGCCGACGCCCCGGGCCGACGTCTCCACGATGAACACGGCCACCGAGTCGGGCTCCACCCGGGCGGGGACCAGCACGGCGTCGGCGATCATCCCCGAGGGGACACAGGCCTTCGAGCCGGAGAGGATCCACCCGTCTCCGTCCCGCTCGGCCACCACCGAGGGCACGGTGGGGACACCGCCCAACTCGACCAGGGCCGTGGTGAGGACGGACTCGCCGGACACCACCCCGGGCAGCCACCGCTGTTGTTGGGCCTCGGAGCCGAACTCGGCCACGGCGGCGGCCGCGCCGACCAGGGTCTCGACGGTGGGAACGTAGGCCGCGCTCTTGCCGGTGGCCTCGGCCAGCAGGCCGGTCTCCACGAATCCCAGGCCGGCCCCACCGACCGCCTCGGGAAGGGCGATGCCGAGCAGGCCGGCGGCGGCCAGCTCACCCCAAAGCTTTCGGTCGAACCGGTCCCCGTCGGGCTCGGACTCGAACTCCCGCAGTCGCTCCGGGGTGGACAGATCGGTGAAGATCCGCTCGGCCAGCTCGCGTACCGCTTCTTGTTCTTCGCTGAAGGAGAAGTCCATGATTGCGTGTCCTCTTCGTTGTCGTTGGCAGTGTCGGTCGCCGGGCTCGGGCTGGGCGGCGACGGGTCGGGGGAGGTGCGGGGGCTGGGACTACCGCAGGGACCGGGGCAGACCCAGGCCGAAGATGGCGATCAGGTCCCGCTGGATCTCGTTGGTACCGCCCCCGAAGGTCAGGATGACCAGGCTGCGGGCGTACATCTCGAGGCGGCCGGCGAGCACCGAGTCGGGACTGTCCCGGGTCAGGTAGCCCGCCTGGCCCACCACCTCCAACAGCAGTTTGAAGGCCTCCATGTAGAACTCGGTCCCGAACACCTTGGTGGTGGAGGCGTCGGCCACGTCCAGATGGCCCTCAGTAGCAGTCCACGCCACTTTCCAGTTGATGAGCTTGAGGAACTCCAACCGGGCGTAGACCCGGGCCAGGTGGACCTGTACCCACTCCTGGTCGATGACCCGACGACCGTCGGCCAGCTTGGTGTTCTGGGCCCAGGCGCGCACGTCGTCGAGCGCCCGTTCGATGATGCCCGACGAGCACAGGGTGACACGCTCGTGGTTGAGCTGGTTGGTGATGAGGGTCCAACCCTGGTTCTCGCCTCCGACCAGGTTGGCCGCCGGGACCCGCACGTCCTCGTAGAAGGTGTAGTTGATGTTGTGGTCACCGAGCAGGTGCATGGGCACCACCTTGATGCCCGGTGTGTCCATGGGCACGATGAACATGGAGATGCCCTTGTGCTTGGCCGCCTCGGGGTCGGTGCGGGTGGCCAGCCAGATGTAGTCGGCACCACCGGCCAGCGAGGTGTAGATCTTCTGTCCGTTGATGACGTACTCGTCACCGTCCCGCACCGCCCGGGTCTGCAGGGAGGCCAGGTCGGTCCCCGACTCCGGCTCGGTGTAGCCGATACAGAAGTGGATGTCACCGGCCAGGATCTTGGGCAGGAAGAAATCCTTCTGCTCCTGGGTCCCGAAGTCCATGATGGTGGGACCGACGGTGTTGATGGTCAGCATGGGCACCGGGGCCCCGGCCCGCATGGACTCGTCGAAGAAGATGTACTGCTCGATGGGACCGAGGCCCTGGCCGCCGTACTCCTTGGGCCAGCCGATGCCCAGCCACCCGTCGGCGGCCATCTGCTTGACCACCCGGCGCATGTTGGGACCGATGCCGTGGCTCTCGGCCAGCTGGGCCTCGACCTCGGGGGTGAGCAGCGAGGCGTAGTACTCACGCAGGCGATTCCGTAGTGCCTGGTGCTCCTCGGTGTAGCCGATCTCCATGCGGGTCCCTCCCGGTCGTGCGGGCCGGTGGCGACTCCGGAGGTTGCCACCGGGTCCGGCTGGTGAACTGGTGAACTGCGACGTGCCGGCGCCGGCCGTGGACCGGCAGCCGCCCATCGTGACTGGCGAGCTCCGGCCCGCCCGCACTGGGCGGTGCCTGACTACTAGAACACGTTACATTCACCCCGCGCCGGGCGCCACCGGCCGAGGGCGGTGGCCGACGGCCCGGGCCACTATCCTGCCCGCTGGCGGCGTCGACGGTTCCGGAGCTGGGCGCCACTAGAGTTACCGTCCGGTAAGTTTCCGTCGGCCAGCCCGTTTGGTCGTCCCCCACCCGTCTCATCCCACACAGTGCGGCACCGCCGCCGAGTCTCAAGGAGCAGCCCATGCCCGAAGCCGTCATCGTCGCCACCGGTCGGACCCCGATCGGAAGAGCCAACAAGGGATCGCTCGTGGACTGCCGTCCTGACGACCTGGCCGCCCTGGTCATCCGCGAGGTACTGGCCAAGGTCCCCCAACTCGACCCCCAGTCGGTCGAGGACGTCATCATGGGCTCGGGTCAGCCCGGCGGAGAGGCCGGCTACAACGTGGGCCGGGTCGCCGCCATCCTGGCCGGACTGCCCGACGTTCCCGGCGTGACCGTCAACCGCTACTGCTCCTCCTCCCTGCAGACCATCCGCATGGCCGCCCACGCCATCCGGGCCGGCGAAGGTGACGTCTTCATCGCCGCCGGCGTCGAGACGGTGAGCCGCTACCGCAACGGCGCCGCCGACACCGGGCCGCACAACCCCCTCTTCGCCGAGGCCGAGGCCCGCACGGCCGAGCGCACACCGGCCACCGGGGCGCCGTGGACCCCGCTGGCCGGCACCTTCCCCGATGTCTACATCGCCATGGGCCAGACGGCCGAGAACGTGGCCGAGTTCAAGGGCGTGTCCCGTCAGGACCAGGACGAGTTCGCCGTCCAGTCCCAGACGCGCGCCGTGGCCGCCCAGGAGGCCGGATTCTTCGACCGGGAGATCATCCCGGTGACCACTCCGGACGGCACCGTGGTGACCAAGGATGACGGCCCCCGACCCGGGACGACCTTGGAGGGCCTGGCCGGCCTCAAGCCCGTGTTCCGCGAGGGAGGCACCATCACCGCCGGTAACGCCTGCCCGCTCAACGACGGGGCCGCCGCCGTCATCGTCATGAGCGACACGAAGGCCCGCCAGCTGGGCATCACCCCTCTGGCCCGCATCGTGGCCAGCGGGGTCACGGGGCTCAACCCCGAGATCATGGGCCTCGGGCCGGTGGAAGCCATCCGCCAGGTGCTGGGACGGGCCACCATGACCATCGACGACATCGACCTGGTCGAGATCAACGAGGCCTTCGCCGCCCAGGTGGTGCCCTCGGCCCGTGAGCTCGGTATCAGCTACGACAAGTTGAACGTGAAGGGCGGGGCCATCGCCCTAGGCCACCCGTTCGGCCAGACCGGGGCCCGGATCATGACCACCCTGCTCAACGCCCTCGACGACACCGACAAGACCTTCGGCCTGGAGTCGATGTGCGTGGGTGGTGGCCAAGGCATGGCCATGATCGTCGAGCGCCTGTCCTGATCGGAGCGGTGCCTCCGGTCCACTGATCAGGTCCGGAGGCACCCCCTCGGGTCAGCCGTCGATCTCCTCGACGGCGTACTCGGGGCAGTTGGCGATGGCCAGGCGGGCCTTGCCCTCCAGCTCGGGGGGAACCGTCCCGTCGCCCACCACCGACGACAGCCCGTACTCGTCCACGTCGAAGAGCTCGGGGGCCAGCCCGTAGCAGCGGGCGTGGCCCTGGCACTTGTCGGGGTCCACCCGGATCTTCATGGGAAGACCACCGGCAGCTGTCGAGGCCCCCGCACCTGCCCGCCGGCCCAGGTCACCTCGGCCCCTTCGGCCAGGCCGAACTCGGGGATGCGGGCCAGCCACTCCTCCAGTGCCACCCGCAGCTCCATGCGGGCCAGGTTGGAGCCGGCACACCGGTGGATCCCCGAACCGAAGGCCACGTGACGGTTGAGCTCACGATCCAGCCGCACCTGGTCGGGGCCCTCGAAGACCTCGGGATCGCGGTTGGCGGCCGGGAAGTTCATGAGCACCTTGTCCCCCGCTCGCATGGGGCAGCCACCGAACTCGATGTCCCCGGTGACCAGCCGGGCCATGGTCACCGGCGAGTACGCCCGCAGGAACTCCTCGATGGCCAAGGGCATGGCCTCGGGGTGGGTGGCCAACCGCTCCCGGTCCTCGGGATGGGTGGCGAGGTGCCACAGGGACGAGCCGATGGCGCTCCAGGTAGTGTCCACGCCGGCGATGAGCACCAGGGCGGCCACACCCAGGACCAGTCGCTCGTCGACAGGTCGACCCTCGAACTCGGAGTGCAGCAGATCGCTCAGCAGGTCGTCGCCCGGCTCGGTCTTCCGGCGGGTGACCTCCTCGATGAAGAAGTTGATCAGTCCGTTCACCCCCCGGGCCCGGCGAACGGGGTCGTCGGCGAACTCCAGGACGTCCCGCACCCAGCCGGTGAAGCTGTCCGACAGGGAGGCCGGCACCCCGAGAATGCTGGCGATGACCCGGACGGGGATCTGCTGGGCGTAGTGGCGGGCGGCATCGGTCGATCCTGCGGCCACGAACCCGTCGACCAGTTCGGCACACAGGGCCCTGGTCATGGCTTCGTAGCCCGCCACCCGGGTGTGGGAGAACCACGGGAGCAGGAGCCGCCGTGTCCAGGTGTGCAGCGGGGGATCGGCAGAGATGGGAGGCAGCCCATAGAGCAGCACGGGGTCGTCCGACCGCTCGCCCCTGAAGGGGATGACGCTGATCTCGGTGGAGCTGAAGTGCTCGACATCGTGGGCCAGGTCCACCACATCCTGGTACCGGGTGGGGAGCCAGGTGCTACCCCGCCGCTCGGTGTGGGCCACCGGGCAGGTCCGGCGCAACTCGTCCCAGATCCCGTAGGGGTCGGCCACGTACTCGGGACTCAGCACGTCGAAATCGGTGTCCCAACGTGCCACCGGTGTGTCAGTCATCGAGCTCCTCGTGCCGGTCGGTCGGGAGTACCAGTCTGCCACGTCGCCTCACGGCCCCATCCGGGCCGGAGCGATCAGATCGTCAGTCCCCCGTCGACAGACAGGACCGATCCCGTGGTGTACGAGGACTCGTCCGAGGCCAGAAAGGCTACGGAGGCGGCCATCTCGGCCGGGGTGGCGAAGCCCAGGGGCGACATGATCTTGCTGAGCTCGGCGAAGTCCGCACCGTCAGGCAGGGTGAAGTTCCCGATGAGTGGGGTGTCCATCCCGCCGGGGGCCAGCACGTTGACCCGCACCCCGCGGGCCAGGTACTCGGCCGCCAGGGCTTTGGAGAACATCAGCAGACCGGCTTTGGAGGCGCAGTAGGCGGCCGAGTAGGACTGGCCCATCAGTGCGGTGTTCGAGGCCACGTTGACGATGGAGCCACCGTGCTCCAACAGGCTGGGCAGGGTGGCCCGGCACACCAGGAAGGGGCCGGTCAGGTTGACGGCCAGGATGGCGCTCCACCGGTCGAACGACATCTCCTCGGTCCGGTAGAAGCCGCCGATACCGGCCACGTTGCACACCACCCGGGGGGCACCGAGCTGCTCGATGAGCGCGTCCACCGCCTCGGTCACCGAGGACTCCGAGGTCACGTCACACCGGTAGGCGGCCGCCGTACCCCCAGTCCCGGTGATGGTGGCAACGGTGGCGGCCAGATTGTCCTCGGCCACGTCGAGGGCGGCCACCGTGGCCCCTTCCGCGGCCAGCCGGACGGCGGTCGCCTGGCCGAGGCCGGAACCGGCGCCGGTGACGACAGCCACCCGATCGGTGAACCGCTGGCCGGTGAAGGCACCGATGGCGGCATCGGCGGCGTCGTGCTCGGTACCCCCCTGGCCCAATGTGACCCGCTGGATCGGACTCATCACTCGCTCCTCATCTCTGTCGTGGCGGACGTCATGGCTTCCGAGTCGGTGCGAACCGCTCACGAAGCGTGTGCTTCAGGATCTTGCCGGCGGGGTTGCGCGGCACGACCTCGACCACCTCCAGCTGCTCGGGGATGGCCTGGAGGCGGAGGCCCTGGTCCTTCAGGTAGGCCACCATCTCGTCGAAGGCCAGGGACTGTCCCTCGGTGACCGACACCACGGCGCAGGCCCGCTCGCCGGTTTTGGGGTCGGGCAGTCCGATCACGGCCACGTCGGCCACGGCCGGATGGCTGTAGAGGAGGTCCTCGACCTCCTTGGCCGAGATGTTCTCCCCGTGCCGGATGATCACGTCCTTCAGCCGCCCGGTGATGGTCACGTAGCCATCCGCGTCCACGATGCCCAGGTCACCACTGCGGAAGTACCCGTCGTCGTCAAAGGCATCCTCGTCGAGCGAGGGATCGAGATACCCCCGGATGACCTGAGGGCCCTTCAGCCGGATCTCCCCTTCCTCGCCCGGGCCGGCGCGCCGACCGTCGAGGCCGACCACGATCAGTTCCACCCCGGGCGTGGGCCGTCCCTCGGTGTCGGCCAGCTTCCCGTCGGGATCGTGGGTGGTGGCCATGACCACGATGGGGGCCTCGGTGAGCCCGTAGCCCGAGACGATGCCCACTCCGCCGATCTCCCGCTTGAGGTCGTGGTGGAGCTGCGGGGGCTTGGGCGCGCCCCCACCCGGGTACGACCGGATGTGCGGGAAGATGGTCTCCCCACCCTTGGCCCGCTGGGCGGCCAGGTAGGCCATGTGGAACGGGGTGCCGGAGCCGGCCAGGGTCACGTCGTTGGCGGCCAGAAACGTGGGCGTGGTCGCCGGGTCGAAGGCCTCGGTGGTCAAGAGGGTGCACCCGGTGAAGAGGGCGGCCATCAGCCAGCCGATGCCCCCGATGTGGGTGAAGGGGAAGATGAGGGCGGACACGTCGTCGGGTCGGATGTCGAGGCACTCGGCCATGGCCAGGGCCGAGGCCATGACCGTGAGGTCGGTGTGGGGGGCACCCTTGGGGTCCGCCGTGGTGCCCGAGGTGTAGAAGAGCCACCGGACCGGGGCCTCGGTGGCGGATCGGGGCGACGCCTCCACCTCGGGCAGGCTGGCGGGGTCGCCGTCGGGCAGGTCACGGTCGACTACCAATACCGAAAGCCCGGTCCGACCAGCGGCGATCTCACGGGCCATGGCCTCGAAGTCGAAGCCCCGGTAGACGGTGGGCACCACCAGGAGGGCCGCGTCGCTCTGCTGGGTGATGAAGCTCACCTCACGGCCTCGGTAGATGGGGATGAGCGGGTTCTGGCGGGCCCCCAGTCGGGCCAGGGCCCCGACCAGTACCAGTGACTGGTTCCACGTGGGGAGCTCCCAGCTGACTCCGGTGTCCCGGCCCACTCCGTAGTGGGTGTGGAGGCCGGCGGCGGCCCGGAGGCAGGCGTCTCGGTACTGGGCGAACGTCAGCTCGGCGCCGGTGTCCTCGTGGGCCAGGACGGCGTCCGGCGTGGCCGCGGCCCGCCGTTCGATGACCTGCCACAACGAGCTTCCGCCCACCCAGCCCCGGGCCTCGGTCCGCCGGCCCAGCTCCTCGACGAACTCGGTCATGATGCCGGCCCCGACCACAGCTGGTCGGTGTAGGTGTCCGTCCCGGGCACGGTGCCGATGAACGGGGAGGCCCACACCACACGCCCCAGTCCGCTGTCGGCCACCGCCCGGACCTGGTCGGCGAAGACCGGCCACGACCCGGTGGGCTCCCGGTCGAGGAAGCACAGGAGGACCAGGCGCGGGTCCAGCTGCTCGGCCCGAGGCACGTCGCCGGGAGCGTCGGCCAGCAGGGGCAGCGGGCTGAAGCCGAGCACCGTGGCCACGTCGCTGTCCGGGACCACCGAGGGCAGGTACTCGTGCCGGTACCACTCCCCCAGCCGCTCGAGGTCGGTCCCCTCGGTCGGCTCCACGAAGACCGAGACCATGCCAGGGAACCGGTGGTCGAGGGTCAGCTCGGCCGGCACACCGTCGGCGTCACGCCGGTGCTCCCACTCGAACCGGTACAGGCCGGTGTGGATGTGGTCCCGCTTGTCGTACATGCGACCGGCGGCGTGGAGCACGTTGACCTGATCCACGGCCCACCGGTTCCACTCATCGTGGTGGCCGTCCAGTACGAAGTACAGGCCGAGATAGCTGCCGGTCTCCGGATCGGCGACCAGGGGTCCCGGGCCGTCCACTCCTCCGGGCTCGGGGAGCCGGAGTGCCTTCAACGGGGCGGTGGCGACGAAGCGGGCGCCGGCGAAGTTGTAGGCGCCGATCTGGCAGCCGGCGTAGAAGTGGTCCCGCTCGTACCAGCGGTTGTACTCGACCTGGTGGCCACGGTGGGGCTCGACCAGGGTGTAGAGCATGGTGCCGATGCGGATGGGGTCGTCGGTCACCCCACCCTCGGCGGGTATCGATCGTCCAGTCATGAGCGGGCTCCGTTCTCGGATGGTCGTCGGTCAGGGGTCCGGGGGTCGAGGGGGTCGGCGGGTCGTCCGGCGTCGCCGGTCACCGGGGACGGGGGTGCCGATGGCGGTGCCGGTGGGGCTTCGGCGGCCCGCTGGGCCCGTTCGGCCAGGGCCCGCTTGTCCACCTTCATCATCGAGGTGAGGGGAAGGCTGTCCACCACGACCAGTCGATCGGGGGCCTTGTAGTCGGCCAGGGCGGTCCGGGCCAGCTCGCGCAGCGCAGCCAACAGGTCGCCCTCGTGGGATGAGGCCCCGGGGGCCGGTACGACGAAGACCACACCGATCTCGCCCAGCACGGGGTCGGGCGCACCGACCACTGCCGCCTGGGCCACGTCGGGGTGCCCTCCGAGCACCCCTTCGACCTCGGCCGGGTACACGTTGTAGCCGCCCCGGATGTAGAGCTCATTGGCCCGACCGACCAGGTGGAGGCAGCCGCTCGGGTCGGTGAAGCCGAAGTCTCCCGTGGTCAGCCACCCGTCGTCGGACAGCACGGCGTCGGTGGCTGGGCGGTCGTAGACCACTCCGTCGGCCCCCGGACCGGTGGTGGGACCGCCCCAGTAGCCCCGCATGACCGCGGCTGACCGCAGCCGGACCCGCCCCACCTCCCCGACCCGGCGCATGCGACCGGTGTCGTCGGCGATGGCCATCAGCACCCCGGGGACCGGCCGGCCCACGGTGGTCGCCACCACCTCGTCGGCATCGCCGGGAACGGTGCCGGTGCCCAACGAGGCCTCGGTGGAGGTGTACCGGACCACCACGGGGACGCCCAGGCGCAGGCGCAGGGCCGCCACCAGCTCGGACGGCACCCGGGACGCCCCCGTCCCGGCGATCCGGAGCGACGACACATCGGTGGTGTCGAGGTCGGGGTGGGCCAGCACCAGCGCCCACTGGGTCGGCACCCCCTGGGCCACCGTGATCCGCTCCTCGGCCAGTATGCGGACGGCGTCACCGGCCCGCCACGGGGTGGGGGTGATCACCGTGGTGATTCCGTTGGCGATCTCGTCCCAGGGCCGGGTCATCGACCCCACGTGGGCAAAGGGCAGCGGGGAGAGGCGCCGGTCGCCGGGCTCGGACAAAACGTCCGTCCCCGAGGCCACCGCGGCCAGGCTGGTGTGGTCGAACACCGCCCCTTTGGGCAGACCGGTGGTGCCACTCGTCCACACCACCGCCACCGGGTCGCTCGATTCCAGCCCCGGCCACGACCGAGGAGGAGGTCCGGACATGGCCTCCCGGACCGTCGAGCGGTCCAGCACCGTGCCCATCGGGCCCCGGTCGTCGTCACCACCGTGGTCGACCACCGTGACGGTGGGGAGCGTGCGCTCGAGGATGGAGCGGGCCTCGACCGCCCCGAGTCGCAGGTTGATCCCCGAGGTCACCGCGCCCAGACGGGCGGCGGCGGCGTAGCAGACCATGTAGTCGATGGAGCTGGGCAGGAGGAGGCAGACCACCGAGCCCCGGACCACCCCGTGCCCGGCCCACAGTCCGGCCACGCCGTCGGCAGCCCGATCCCACTCGGAAAAGGTCAGAGAGCGCCGGGGCGCCGACTCCGTGGCCGGCTCGACGTAGGCCTCGACGTCGGGGTTCAGCACCGCGGCGGCGCGCAGCACCTCGGTGACCGTCTCGAACTCCCCCTCAATCTGACGCACCGTCATACCGGGAGAGGACTGTAACAGGGCCACTCGGGAATGATCCGGGGACGAGACGGCTCAGCGGTCGGTCGACGGGCCGCCGTCGACCAACGGGACTCCGAGCCCGGGCCGTCGACACCACCGTCGGTCCGGACCCGGACCTCTAGGAGAAGGTCAGTACCCCGCGAGCCAGCTTGCCGGCCTCCATGTCCTCCACGATCTCGCGGAACCCTTCGAGCGGCCGCTGCTCGGTGACCAGTTCGTCCAACATCAGCTGGCCCGAGAGGTAGAGCTCCACCATCAACGGGATGTCGTGGTGCGGACGGGACGATCCGTAGCGGCAGCCGAGCAGACCTCGGTCCACGTAGGCGAGGGCGTTGACGTCCACCGAGACTTCGGTGCCCTGGGGAGGAATGCCGATGGCTAGGGCATTTCCCCCCCAGTCGAGGACGTCCAGCGCGTTGCGGAGCACCACCGGGTGGCCAACGCAGTCGAAAGACCAGTTCACGCCGCCGGTCCAGCCGAGGGCGCCGGACAGAAGGTCGGGACTGGGCGGTACCAGCTCACGGATGGCGGCCACGGCATCGGTAGCCGAGGCGTCGACGAAGTGGGTGGCCCCGAACTGGCGGGCCAAGCCCTCCTTGGAGACCAGGGTGTCAACGGCCACGATCCGGCTGGCTCCAGCGATACGGAGCCCCTGGATCACGTTCAGACCCACCCCGCCCACGCCGAAGACAGCTGCCGTCTGTCCGGCCTGGACGTTGGCCCGGTTCAGCACCGATCCCACCCCGGTGAGGACACCGCACCCGATCAGGCAGGCCGAGGTCATGGGCACGTCCTTGCTGATCTTGACCGCCTGGACCTCCTGGACGACCGTCTGTTCGGTGAACACCGAGGTCCCAGCGAAGTTAGAGGCTGGCTCCCCTCGGAAGGTGAAGGGCTCGGACACGTTCCCCAGAGTCTTGATGCACCAGGTGGGGTGGCCGGTGCTGCAGGCCCGGCACGTCCCGCAGCTGGCCAGGGTGGCGATCACCACGTGGTCTCCGGGCTTCACCGATCTGACCTCGGAACCCACCGATTCGACCACGCCGGCCCCTTCGTGCCCCAGAACCGACGGTGACTTCCACGGGATGGTCCCGTTGATGACCGACAAGTCGCTGTGACACACCCCCGCGGCCCCGATGGCCACCCGGACCTCATTGGGCCCCGGGGCGCGCACGCCCAGCTCGTCGGTTACCTCTGCCTCATCACCGGTGTAGACAATGCCACGCATGGCACCCCTCCCTCTGTTGTCGATTCCTGTGGTCAGATCACTCTGCGGTCGGCTGGTCCCCACCCAACGAGGGTGCGGCCGGCCGGTCCACCCTCAGCCGGTGCCGTCGGCCGCGGCGTACTCCAGCCGGAGCTGGCGTTTCAACACCTTGCCGCCGGCGTTCATCGGGAGCACGTCCACCCACGCCACCGACCGAGGCACCTTGTAGTTGGCCAGCCGCTCCCGGGCCCAGGCGGCCAGGTCGTCCGACTCGGCCATCGAGTCGGCGGCCCGAACGACCAGGGCCAGACCCACTTCGCCCATACGGCGGTCCGGTACCCCGATGACCGCCACCTGTCCCACCGAGGGATGGCCCCGCAGCACGGCCTCGACCTCGGCGGGGTAGACGTTGAAGCCGCCACTTACGTACATGTCCTTCAGCCGGTCGGTGATGGACACGTTGCCGTCCCCGTCCATCACCCCGATGTCCCCGGTGTGGAGCCAGCCGTGGGCATCGACGGCCTCCTCGGAGGCCTCGGTGTCGTTGAAGTAGCCGCGCATGACGTTGTAGCCCCGCACCACCACCTCGCCGGCCTCTCCCCGGGCCACCTCGGCGCCACCGGGATCGATGATGCGGACCTCCACGTCGGGGATGGCCCGTCCCGACGTACCGGCGATGACCTCGGCGGAGTCACCGCGGCGACACATGGTCACCGTCCCACAGGCCTCGGTCAGGCCGTAGGCGGTCAGTACCGTGTCGATGCCGAGGTCGGACCACAGGCCCCGGACCAGCTCCACCGGCACCTGCGCCGCCCCGGTGACCACCAGCCGGAGGCTGTCCAGCTCGAACGACTTCCGGTCCGGGTGGTCGAGGATGGACTGGAAGATGGTGGGGGGCCCGGGCAGCACCGAGATGCGCTCCTGGCCGATGCGCTCCACCACCTGGGCCACGTCGAAGACCGGCTCGGGCACCATGGTGGCCCCGGCCATCAGGCAGGCCAGGATCCCGGCCTTATAGCCGAAGGTGTGAAAGAAGGGATTGACGATGAGGTAGCGGTCCCCCTGGCGGAGCCCGACCACCTCGGCCCACGTGGCGAAGGTCCGCAGGGTCTGACCGTGGGTGGTCATGGCCCCCTTCGGGTTGCCGGTGGTACCCGAGGTGAACACCAGGTCGGAGAGGTCCCCGGCGGTGATGGAGGCGGTGCGACCAGCGGCCACGTCGGCCGAGCAGGTGATGCCCTCGTGCAGGAAGACCTCCCACTCCACCACGGGATCACCCTTGGCCGTCGGAACCCTGTCCGAGGAGTCGTCGGACCGGAGGACCACCACCCGCTCGAGGTCCGGGACCGGCCCCTCCGCCGCCACTGCCTCGTTCAGCTGACGTGGGTAGTCCGTCCCGAGGAATCCCTCCACGGTGAAGAGCAGCCGGGCGCCCGACTGGCGGAGGATGTAGGCGGCCTCCGCCCCCTTGAACCGGGTGTTGAGCGGCACCAGTAGCGCCCCGGCCCCGACGGCACCCAGGGCGGCGATGACCCACTCGGCACAGTTGGGGGCCCAGATGGCCACCCGGTCCCCCCGTTCGATGCCGTTGGCCACGATGGCGCGGGTAGCGGCGGCCACCTGCTCGGCCAGCTGGTCGAAGGTGAGCCGGGTAGTGGAGCCCCCGGGACCGTGCACGTCGACCAGGGCCTCGTCGCCACCGAAGCGGGCGGCGGCGTCCTCCACCAGACCGGGGATGGTCCCCCACTGGAGGTCCCCTCGGGGATCGGTCACATCTGACACGTCGTCAGGGTAGTGCATCACCCCTCCGGTCAGGCCAGGCGCCCATCCGCCGGTAGGCCCACCGGGAGCGCCCCGGGCCCTACGGGTGCTGACTGCTCACCGACACCACTTCGCCAGTCATGAAGGTGGCGTACCCACTGGCCAGAAAGGCGATGACATTGGCTACCTCCCACACCTCGGCCCCGCGACCGAAGGCCTCACGCCGGCTGAGCTCGGCCAGCTCCTCGTCGGCCATGACCTTGTTGAGGAAGGGGTGAACAGCCAGGCTGGGCGAGACGGCGTTGATGCGGACGTTGTGGGGGGCGGCCTCGACGGCGCTGCACCGCGTCAAGGCCATCACCCCCGCCTTGGCCGCGGCGTAGTGGGACTGGCCCGCCTGGGCCCTCCATCCGAGCACCGATGCATTGTTCACAATGACCCCGCCCGCCCCCCGGGCGTAGAAGTGACGCAGAGCGGCCCGGGTGCAGCGGAAGGTCCCGGTGAGCGTGACGTCGAGGACCAGCGCCCACTGCTCATCGGTCATGTCCACCACGTCCACCTGGCCCCCCAGGCCGGCGTTGTTTACGGCCACGTCGAAGTGACCGTGGTGCTCGACGGCGGCGTCATAGAGGTGTTGGACCTGTGCCTCGTCGGTAACGTTGCACGGTACGGCCAGGGGTCGTTCCCCCCCGGACTCAGGGAGCGCGGCCAGGGCGTCGGCCGCCTCGCCCAGTCGACGCTCATGGGCGTCGGAGATGACCACGGTGCCGCCCTCCTCGATACACCGCTTGGCCGTGGCGAATCCGATGCCGGTACCGGCCGCCGCCGTGATGACCACGATCTTCCCGGTCAGCAGCCCGTGCCCCGGGGGCGGTACCGGGATGGGAGGAGCGGTCGGGGTGGGCCCGGCCGGTGCGGCGTCGGTCATCGGTTGGTCCCCTTGGGCTCAGGCGGCAGGCCGAGGACCCGCTCGCCGATGATGTTCTTCTGGATCTCGTTGGAGCCGCCGTAGATGGTCTCGGACCGGCTGAACAGGAAGGTGCGCTGGAACTCGTCGAGCTCGTAGGGGAACCCCTCGGCCACCAGGCCGGCCGGTCCCCGGACGTCGAGGGCCAGCTCGCCGAGCTGCCGGTGCCACGTGGCCCAGTACAGCTTGATGATGGAAGCCTCGGGCGGGGCCACCGGCCCGTCGTAGCCCGACAGGCTGCGCAGGGTGTTGTACCGGAGGATCTCGAGCTCGGCGTAGGAACGGGCCAGGCGCTGGCGGACCACCGGGTCGACCGCCTTCCCGTTGGCCCGGGCCACGTCGATGAGGTGGTCCAGCTCACGTCGGAAGGAGAGCTGGTGGCCGAGGAGACCGACGCCACGCTCGAAGGCCAGGGTGGCCAGAGCGACCTTCCAGCCCTGGCCCACCTCCCCCACCACGTGGTCGGCCGGGGTGCGGGCCCCGTCGAAGAAGACCTCGTTGAACTCGGAGGTCTGGGTGAGTTGGGTGATGGGTCGGACGTCCACGCCGGGCTGGTCCATCGGCACCAGCAGGTAGGAGAGCCCGTGGTGCCGGGCCGAGCCGGGCTCGGTGCGGCAGACCACGAAGCACCAGTCGGCCTGGTGGGCCAGCGAGGTCCAGACCTTCTGCCCGGTGACCACCCACTGGTCACCGTCGAGATAGGCCTTGGTCTGCACGTTGGCCAGATCGCTGCCGGCGTCGGGCTCGGAGTACCCCTGGCACCACAGCTCGGTGCCGGCCAGGATGGGCGGCAGGAACCGCGCCTGCTGGTCGGGGCTCCCGTACTGGATCAGGGTCGGACCGAGGAGACCCTCGCCGAGGACGCTGACCCGGCCGGGGGCTCGGGCCCGCACGTACTCCTCGTTGAAGATGACCTGATGGGCGATAGATGCCCCACGGCCCCCGTGCTCCACCGGCCACCCGATGCCCGTCCAGCCGTCCGCGGCCAGCACCTTCTCCCACTCCAACCGGGTCTCGAACCCGTAGGTCTCGTCCCCCGAGCCACCCCGGCCGCCCAGGGCGGCGAACTCGCCCGTGACGTGGTCGGCGAGCCAGGCGCGGACCTCCTTGCGGAACGTCTCGTCCTCGGGTCGGTCTCGGAGGTCCATGGTGGCGAAGGTTCTCGAATCGTCGATCGGGGCCGACGGCGCCCAACTGCGGTGGGCACCGGGGTTGTCGGGAGGCTCCGACGAGATCTGACGCGACGTTAGCAAACCCGATTCCACCCTCCGGTGGGAACAGGGCACCTCTCCCCGACGTTGCTTACACTGCAGGATCAGACGTAGGGCGGCCCGGGTGGATCTCCTTTGAGGGGCGTCGTGCAACGCCGTCGACCTGATCGGAGACTGCACCGAGGAAGGGGCCGATCAGGCCCGAGCCCACAAGGAGAGTGCCATGGCAGAGAACACAGGAACCGATACCGGCGGCCGGGTGGAGCTGAGCGACGAGGAGTGGCGGTCCAAGCTGTCGCCCGAGCGGTACGCCGTACTCCGTCAGAAGGGGACCGAGCCGGCCTGGTCCGGTGAGCTCCTCCACGTTGAGGGCAGCGGCATGTTCACCTGCGCCGGCTGTGGGGCGGCGCTGTTCCCCAGCGACACCAAGTTCGAGTCGGGGTCGGGATGGCCCAGCTTCTACCGGGCCCTCGACGACGGGGTCATTCAGGAGCACGTGGACAAGAGCTTCGGTATGGCCCGTACGGAGATCACCTGCGCCCGCTGCGGGGGTCATCTGGGGCACGTCTTCCCTGACGGGCCGGCACCCACCGGTCAGCGCTTCTGCGTGAACTCGCTCTCCATCGAGTACGAGCCCGAGCAGGCCTGACCCTCCCGTCCGTCCGGCCGACCCTCGGGGCCACCGGACGGACGGTCCCCACGCCGGGAGCCCACTCAGCCCCGGGTCATTCGGTCCTCGAGCAGCTCGAAGAGGTCCCCCAGGGCCCGGGACTCCTGTGTGGCCCCGGTTGCCACCAGCTCCCGGTCGGCGTCGGCCAGCGCCTGGCAGGCATCGAACACCTCCCGCTTGGTCAGGTGGACGCCGGGTCGGATGACGGCGGTGCGGGTGGTCGTCCCCTTGGTGGCGTGGGTGGAGGTCGGTTCGGTGACGGTCATGGCCGGTAGTCAGGCCGGGGTGCCGAGGCCGTCGTCGGCCGGCACCGACCCGCCGGGTCCACCGTCGACCGGGCCGGCCTGAGGCCGGAGCACCTTGTGGACGTCCAAGGTGGCAAACCGGAGGCTGGCCCCGACCTCGTCGGCCACGATCTCCACTTTGAAGCGCCGATCACCATCATCGGTCTCCCAACTGCGCTGCTCGAGACGGCCGGTGACCACCACCCGCATCCCCCGGGTGAGGCTGAGGGCCACGTTTTCGGCCAGGTCACGCCAGGTCACGACATCGAAGAAGGAGGTCGACTCCTCCCACTCGTTGGACTCCCGGTTCTGCCAGCGGCGGTTGACGGCCACGCTGAGGGTGGTGGTGGCCTGTCCGTCGCGGGTGTAGCGGATCTCCGGGTCGCGGGTCAGGTTGCCGGTGATGGTGGTGGTGGCCGTGGTCATGGTGGTTCCCCTTGGTTCGTGCACCGCAGTGCGTGTCCGGAGGGCGGTGGAACCCGGCCCGTCCGGGTCACCCGGCTCGGGCGACGACCTCATGGTCGGAGGGCCACCTTGCTCACGGTGCACCGGCGAGCTAGCCGACGACCTGTCATGTCCGACCGGAGGGCCGGAGCCCTACACTGACGACCACGTGTGGACTCGGGACCCAGGGTCGGGCAGAGTCCGGCCGGTCCGGGGGTGCCGCGGACCGGGCACGGGAAGACGAAGCCCAGGGAAGGACAGCGGCCACCATGAGTTGGACGGGAGTGGAACCCTACGGGGACGATCTCTTCACCGAGCCCGACGGTGACCCCGACACCCTGGCCAACCTGGGCCCTCTGACCGCCATGGCCGGCATCTGGGAGGGGGCGGCCGGCGACGACGTCCACCCCGACGTGGGCGGGACCGAGGCCAACACCTTCGTCGAGCGCTACGAACTCCAGCCCATCGACCGCCAGACCAACGGCCCCCAACTGCTCTACGGGCTCCGATATCACACCCACATCGTCAAGCCCGGCGAGCAGGAGACCTTCCACGACCAGGTCGGCTACTGGCTGTGGGAGCCGGCCACCCACACCGTCACCCTCACCCTCGGGATCCCCCGGGGTCAGGTCCTGCTGGCCGGGGGGGCCGCCGAGCCGGACGCCACCGAGTTCGAGGTCCGGGCGGCCCTGGGCTCGGAGGTCTATGGCATCCTGGCCAACCCGTACCTCGACCAGGCCTTCCGGACCCTCAGCTACCGGATGAGCGTGGCCGTCCACCCCGACGGCAGGTGGTCCTACGAGGAGGAGGGGATCCTGGCCATCCCCGACCGGGACGAGCCCTTCTCCCACATCGACCGCAACACCCTCACCCGGATCGGGGATCCCACCCCCAATCCTCTGGCCCAGACGGCTGCCGGTCGGTTGACCGGCGGCAGTCTGGGTATCGGCAACCTACGAAGCGAAAGCAGGACGTTCCCATGAACCATCTGATGCGAGAGCTGGCCCCGATCACCGACGAGGCCTGGACCCAGATCGACGACGAGGCCAGCCGCTCGTTGAAGCACTACCTGGCCGCCCGGCGGCTGGTCGACTTCTCCGGCCCGCTGGGCTGGGAGTTCTCGGCGGTGGACATCGGGCGCATCGAGGCCGTCGACGGTGCGGACCTCGGCGGCCTCGAGGTGGCCCGCCGCAAGGTCCTTCCCCTGGTGGAGCTGCGCTCCCCGTTCACCCTGGACCGCGCCGAGTTGGCCGCCGCCGACCGGGGCGCCACCGACCTCGACCTCGATCCGGTGATCGCCGCCGGCCGGGTCGCGGCCCTGGCCGAGGACCACCTGGTGTTCCACGGCCACGAGTCCAGCGGTGCGACCGGCATCATCGCCGCCTCGCCCCACCCCGCGGTGGCCATCGGTGACGACTACGCCCGGTATCCCGAGCATGTGGCCCGGGCGGTGGCGGCGCTGCGGGCCGCCGATGTGGCCGGCCCCTACGCCATCGCCCTCGGGGCCCGGTGCTTCACCGGTGTCACCGAGACCACCGAGCACGGTGGCTACCCGGTCTTCGAGCACCTCCGCCAGATCCTCGACGGACCGGTGGTGTGGGCCCCGGCTGTGGACGGAGCGGTGGTGCTCAGCCAGCGGGGTGGCGACTTCGAGCTGACCGTCGGCGAGGACTTCTCCGTCGGCTACCGCTCGAGCAGCGCGGCCGGCGTCGACCTGTACATCGAGGAGAGCCTCACCTTCCGGATCAACACCCCCGACGCCGCCGTCCACCTGGCCTACCTGTAGACCGGACGAGGGCACTGTGGACCGCTCGGTCACGGGACCGGCCGGAAGGACGTCATGACCGAACACCTCACTGGACCACTCGACGGTGTTCGGGTCGTCGACCTCACCTCCATCGTGATGGGTCCGCTGGCCACCCAGATCTTCGGCGACCTGGGTGCCGACGTGATCACCATCGAGGATCCTCTCGGCACCCTCAGCCGGGTCATGACCGCCGGGCCCCATCCCGGTCTCTCCGGCGTCGCCCTCAACCTCCTCCGCAACAAGCGCAACGTGGTCCTCGACCTGAAGAGCGAGCAAGGTCGGGAGGCACTGCTCGAGGTGGCGGCCACCGCCGACGTGATGGTCACCAACCTCCGTCCGGGGACCCTGGCCCGGCTCCACCTCACCTACCCCGACATCATCTCGGTGCGACCTGACATCGTCTACTGCCAGGCCCAGGGGTACCCGAGTGACTCCGACTCCGCCGACGCCCCGGCCTACGACGATGTGATCCAGGCGGCCACCGGGCTGCCCGACGCCTTCCGCCGGTTCGGGGGTGAGCCCCTCTTCGCACCGACCCTGATGGCCGACAAGGTCAGTGGGCTGACCATCGCTTACGCCGTGCTGGCCGCCCTCCTCCACCGGGAACGCACCGGGGAGGGGCAGCGCATCGAGATCCCGATGGTCGACGTGATGACGGCCTTCATGCTGGTGGAGCACGCCGGGGCGGCCACGGCCCGGCCACCCCAAGGGCCGCCGGGCTACCAGCGGATCCTCAACTCGGAACGCCGGCCCCAACGCACCCGGGACGGATGGATCAGTGTGCTCCCCTACACGCGACGGAACTTCGAGGACCTATTCAAGGCCGGCGATCGGGAGGACCTGGCCGCCGACGAGCGCATCGGCACGGCCCGGGGTCGGATCGACCATGCCGTCGACCTCTACGGAGAGGTGGCGACCATCCTGACCGACCGCACCACCGCCGAGTGGCTGGAGTTCTGCCTGGCCTCCGGCATACCGGCCTCGCCCGTCCCCACTCTTGACCAGCTGGTCGACGACCTCGACGAGGACGACCATCCGGTGGCGGGCCCGTACAAGGTGATCCCCCAACCGGTCCGGTTCTCCCGGATGTCCGGACCGACGGTTCGGCGCCCGGCCGCCCTCAGCGGTCAGCACACCGACGAGGTCCTGGCCGAGGTGCGGGCCACCTCCGACGGGCGCCCGGCGGGTGGATCGGACAAGGGCCACCACCACAACCAGGGGGACGGACCACCATGACCGGGATATTCGGAGATGTGACCGTGTCCGTCGACGACCGACACGTGGCCGAGGTCGAGCTGCACCGGCCACCGGCCAACTACTTCGACGCCGAACTCCTCGGAGGCCTGGTGGACGCGCTGGCGTGGGCAGAGACCAACGGGGCACGGGCCGTGGTCCTGTGCTCCGAGGGACGCCACTTCTGCGCCGGCCTCGACTTCGGCCGCACCGCCTCCCCCGACCCGGACCTGCTTCGCTCCCTGTACGCCCAGGCGGTGGCCCTCGTCGACGGGCCCCTCCCCATCGTGGTGGCCGTGCAGGGGGCGGCCATCGGCGGTGGGCTCGGTCTGGCCTTGGCCGGCGACTTCCGGGTGGCCGCGCCGGACAGCCGGTTCTCCGCCAACTTCGCCCGGCTCGGCTTCCATCAGGGCTTCGGACTCTCGGTCACCCTGCCTCGGACCGTCGGGCCCCAGCACGCCCTCGAGCTCCTCACCACCGGGCGGCGCATCGATGGGACCGAGGCCCTCCGCATCGGACTGTGCGACCGCCTGGACGACGACCCCAGGGCCGCCGCCCACCGTCTGGCCACCGAGATCGCCGGCTCGGCTCCCCTGGCCGTGCGGGCCATCCGGAGAACCCTGCGGACGGACCTGCGGAAGGAGTTCGCCGCCGCCGTGGACCATGAACGAAGCGAGCAGCTGGCCCTGGCCGGTACCGACGACTTCGCTGAGGGCGTGGCCGCCTCCCTCGAGCGACGGCCGCCCCACTTCACCGGGCGGTGAGCGTTGGTCGGTCGACCCGCGGCGGCGGGTCAGCGACCGGCCAGATCGGCCCCGAGTTCGACCCGCGTGGCCTCGCTGAGGGGGGTGCCGGGCCGTCCGTCGGGATACTCGGGGTGGTTCACGACCAGCGCCGCCGGTCCGGTGGCGAACGCCGCCACCTGCTCCGGGGTGAAGCGGAACCGGACATAGTGGACGGCCGAGGTGGTCTCGGGACGGCTCAGGTTGGACTCGTGGTCCTCTTCGGGCGTGGCCACGATCACCCCACCGGCCCCGCCGGCGCCGAGGTGGAGCTCACAGGCCCGCTGCACCCCGACCAGACGCGGCAGCCAGGTGCGCAGCTCCTCGGCGGAAGTCAGCTCGAGGAAGAGGGTGGCCGACAGCTCACCGGCCGCCGGGAGGAGTCGGTTGTAGACGTCTAATTCGTGCTGGATCTGCTCGTCGGAGAGCATCTTCTCGGCCCGGGCCATCTCCTGCACCTGGAAGCGCATGGTCAGCCGGCTCTCGAAGGTCAGGGTGATCACCGGTCCGACGCTGATGCGTCGGAGCTTCTTGGTGGCGATGACCTGGGCCCGGAACTCGTCCCGTTCCCGCTCATAGGCGCGCTGGTCAGCGATGTCGTCGAGGGTGAGGGGTCGGGTTGCGGTCACGGCACATCCTCCAGGGTCACTCGGCCGCCGGGGCCCGCAGTCCTCTGCGGCACGGTTCGGTCCCCCGCCGCATCGTCGGAGGGTCGGACGGGGGTCCGCCCGGTGGGCACGGACCGGCCCCGGGTTCACCCGGGGCCGGTCCGCTCGTCGACGGGGTGCCCGGCACCCCGTCCTCGGATCAGGACAGTGAGGCCAGTCCTTCGCTGAACCGTCCGGCGTGGCTCTTCTCCGCCCGGGCCAGGGTCTCCAGTCACTCGGCGATCTCGTCGAAGCCCTCGTCCCGGGCCGTCTTGGCGAACCCGGGGTACATCTCCGAGTACTCGTAGGTCTCCCCTTCGATGGCCGACTTGAGGTTGTCGGCGGTGGGACCGACCGGGACGCCGGTCACCGGGTCCCCGACCAGGCGGAGGAAGTCGAAGTGGCCGAAGGCGTGGCCGGTCTCCCCCTCGGCGACCGAGCGGAAGAGGGCGGCGACGTCGGGGTAGCCCTCGACGTCGGCCTTCTGGGCGAAGTAGAGGTAGCGGCGGTTGGCCTGGCTCTCGCCGGCGAAGGCCTCCTTCAGGTTGGCCTCGGTCTTGCTGTCTTTCAGTTCCGTCACGGTGTTCCTTTCATGGCTGTGGTTCCCGCGGAGGCTTCCGTGGGTGGGTTGCTGGTGCTGACATCGGATACGGAGAGCGGCGTACGGTCACGGGCCCACCGGCGACGGGGTCCGCCGGTCGGACGAGGTCGGGAGGCACTCGGGGCACAGGCCTCGGAACACGATCTCGGCCGAGCCGACCTCGAAGCCGAGGTCGGCTCCTTCCGGGATCTGGAGGTCGGGAAAGGTGGCCACCAGGTCTCGCACGCGACCGCAGTTCCGGCAGACCAGGTGGTGATGGGGATCGTCCACATTGGGGTCGAACCGGGTCATACCGGTGCCCACGTCGAGGGCGGCGATCTCGCCCAGTTCAGCGAGGTCGTGGAGGGTCTGGTAGACGGTCTTGAGCGAGATGGTCTCCATCTCGCTCCTGGCCAGGGCGTGGACGGACTCGGCCGATGGGTGGGTGACGTCGCCCTGGAGCACCCGGAAGATGCACTGGCGCTGAGCGGTGACCTTGCGGCCGGTGGACCGGAACCGTTCGGTCAGCTCGTCGGGGGTACGCATCACCCGTCACGGTATCACCAACCGTTGTTTTTCAACAATCGTTGTAGATACCGTGCCGACCAGGGTTTGGAGCCGCAGCACCGGTGGAGGTCGGTCGGCCCGGTCACGTGTGGCAGGCTTTGCCCATGCCTCAGCCAGCCCGCGCCGATGAGTCCCGCGCCGGCCGCTTCCGCCGAGACGAGTCCCTCGGTCGCCTGGCTTCCGAGTCGTTCGACGTCCTGGTGATCGGCGGGGGGATCACCGGGGCCGGGGTGGCCCTTGACGCCGCCAGCCGTGGGCTGCGCACCGCCCTGGTGGAGAAGGACGACTTCGCCTCGGGCACCTCGTCCAAGTCGTCCAAGTTGATCCACGGCGGCCTGCGCTACCTGCAGCAGCACGAGTTCCGCCTGGTCTACGAGAACCTGGCCGAGCGCCAGCGGCTCCTCGAGAATGCCCCTCACCTGGTGACGCCGCTCCCGTTCCTCATCCCCTTGTTCGGGCGGGACGGCGTAGTGAACCGCAGCGTGGCCCGGGTGTACCTGACCGCCCTGTGGCTCTACGACCTGACCGGAGGGATGCGCATCGGCCGCCGCCACGAGAAGGTCTCGCGGGAGCAGGCCCTGGTCCACATGCCCACCCTGCGGGCCGACCGCCTGGTGGCCGGATTCCTGTACTGGGACGCACGGGCCGACGACGCCCGACTGACCCTGGCCGTGGTGCGCACCGCCGTGCTCGACCACGGCGCGGTGGCGGCCAACCACACCCCGGTGACCGGACTGGTCACCGGGTCCGACGGACGGGTATGCGGGGCCCGGGTGGCCCCCGACGGCGCCGAGCCGTTCGAGATCCGGGCCTCGGTGGTGGTCAACGCGGCCGGCGTGTGGTCCGACGAGGTCCGGACCCTGGACGAGCACCACAACCCACACTCCATCCGCCCGGCCAAGGGAATCCACATCACCGTCCCCCACGACGCCTTCCCGTGTGACATCGCCGCCGTCATCCCGGTGAAGGAGGACCACCGGTCCATCTTCGTGGTGGCGTGGGGGGACCAGGTCTACCTGGGCACGACGGACACCCAGTACGAGGGGCCCCTCGACAACCCGAGCTGCCTGCCCGAGGATGTCGACTACATCCTGTCGGCGGCCAACGCCGTCACCACCCGCCCCATCGGGCGCCACGACATCACCGGGCTGTGGTCCGGCCTGCGACCCCTGCTGGCGCCGGTGGAGGGGAAGCACGCCCCGAGCGAGCGGACCGCCGACCTGTCGCGCCGCCACACCGTGCGGACCTCGGAGTCCGGCGTGGTCACAGTGACCGGGGGGAAGCTGACCACCTACCGGAAGATGGCCGAGGACACGGTGGATGTGGTGGCCACGGCGCTCGGTCGCCGGTCCCTGCGCTGCACCACCAAGGACCTCCGGCTGCGCGGGGCGGGGCAGTCGGCCCGTGTTCCGGCCCGGCACGACGATGGCACCTCCGGGGGTGCGGTCGGCGGGCCTCCACCCGACGCGGCCACGGCCACGGCCGCCCACCTGGCTGGTCGCTACGGCTCGGAGACCCCCGAGGTGCTGGACCTGGCCGACGGACGGCCCGAGCTACTCGACCCTCTGGTGGACGGGCTCCACTACCTCGGGGTCGAGGCCCTCTACGCCGTGCGCCACGAGATGGCCGGCTCGGTGGCCGACGTGCTGGACCGGAGGACCCGGGCCTCGCTGCGTGACGCCCGTGGCGCCGCCGACGCCGCCCACCGGGTGGCGGAGATCATCGGCCCCGAACTCGGCTGGGACCAGCGTCGCCAGGTGGCCGAGGCCGACGCCTACGCCGAAGAACGGCGAGCCGAGCTCGCCCGGGCCGGTCTCGACCCCGAGGCGGGGCGCGGTGGGGCCGGAGCCAGCGGCGGCGGGGCGGCCCAGGTCGGGGAGGTCGGATGACCCGGCCCACCCCGGTCACACCCATCGACGCCCCGCCGGACCAGGTGGTCGACCACCTGGGCGGTCGGCGGGTGGTCGTCGACGATGCCCTGGCGGCGCGGCTGTCCGCGGTGTGTGCCGAGATCTCGTGGCGGGACGACGACCGAGCCGAGGCCGGCCGGGACTGGTGGCCGCTGGCCATCGGCTGGGCGGCCGCCGGCCAGGTCCCGGCCCGACCGGCGGTGGTGGCCCGGCCCACCGACACGTCCCAGGTGGCCGCCGTACTGGCCCTCTGCCACCAGGCCCGGGTGCCGGTCACCCCGGCCGGAGGTCGGAGCGGGGTGTGCGGTGCCTCGGTACCGCTGTTCGGGGGTGTGGCCCTCGACCTGTGCGGCCTGGCCGGCATCGGCGAAGTGGATACCGACTCACTGGTGGCCGACCTCCGGGCCGGCACCTTCGGCCCCGACGTGGAGTCGGGGCTGCGCAAGGAACATGGGGTCACCCTCGGGCACTGGCCCCAGTCCATGGACCTGTCCACGGTGGGCGGGTGGCTGGCCTGCCGGGGGGCCGGCCAGTACTCCAACCGGTACGGGAAGATCGAGGACATGGTGCTCGGCCTGGAGGTGGTGTTGGCCGACGGTCGGATCGTCCGGACCGGTGGCCACGGGCCCCGGTCCGCCACCGGTCCCGACCTGACCCAGCTGTTCGTGGGCAGCGAGGGCACCCTGGGGGTCATCACCGAGGGCCGGTTCCGGGTGCACCCGATACCCGAGGGCGACGGGCGACGGGCGTTCGGGTTCGCCACCTTCGCCGAGGGTCTCGACGCCTGTCGCCGCATCCTCCGGCGCGGCGCCACCCCGGCGGTGCTCCGCCTCTACGACGCCACCGAGTCAGGACGTTCGTTCGAGCGACCCGACACCAACGTGCTCATCGTGCTGGACGAGGCCGACCCCGGCCTGGTGGCGGCCACCCTGGCCGCGGTGGACCAGGAGTGTGGCGGCGCCGACGTCCTCGACCCCGCCCTGGTGGACCGCTGGCTCGGGCACCGCAACGACGTGTCGGCCTTGGCCCCGCTGTGGCGCGGCGGCATCGTGGTGGACACCGTCGAGGTCTCGGCCCGGTGGGCCGCCCTGCCTGGGCTCTACCACTCGGTGCTCGACGCCCTGGCCGCTGTGGAGGGCACGATGGTGGCCTCGTCCCACCAGTCCCACGCCTACACCGACGGTGCGTGCCTCTACTTCACCTTCGCCGGCCGACCGCCCGAGGACGTGGCCGCCGGCCACGATGCCGGCTCGTGGGTGGACCGCTACTACCGCCAGGCCTGGGACCAGGTCACCCGGGCCACGGTCGACGCCGGAGGCGCCATCAGCCACCACCACGGCATCGGCCTCAACCGGGCCCGCTTCCTCCCCGGCGCCCTGGGCTCGGGGTTCGAGGTGCTGACATCGGTGAAGGACGC
The DNA here is from genome assembly GCA_038210245.1 of Acidimicrobiales bacterium. Lineage (GTDB taxonomy): Bacteria > Actinomycetota > Acidimicrobiia > Acidimicrobiales > RAAP-2 > Bog-756. The sequence goes on along the minus strand of JBBQWW010000001.1, from coordinate 85,675 downwards.
GCTCGATCCCCATGGGATCCTCAACCCCGGCAAGCTCGGCCTGACCGGCCCCTTCGGTCCGGTGCCCTGGCCGTGAGCATCCTCGTGGTCGACGTGGGCACCTCCGGGGTGCGGGGAGCAGTGGTGCGACCCGACGGCCGGGTCGAGCACATCCACCACGTCCCGGTGCTGCCGGACACGCCCTTCCCCGGCCTGGTGGAGTTCGACGCCACGGCCATGGCCGCCGCCGTAGTCGAGGTGGCGTCGGCCAGTCTGGCCGAGGGCGGTCCGGTCGACGCCGTGGGCATCGCCAACCAACGGGCCTCCACCATCGTGTGGGACCGCGCCACCGGGGTCCCGGTGGCGCCCGGGCTGGGGTGGCAGGACCTCCGGACGGTGGGTACGTGCCTGGAGCTCCAGGGCCGGGGCATCCGGGTGGCGCCCAACGCCTCGGCCACCAAGGTGGCGGCCATCCTGGACCAGGCCGACCCGGACCGCTCGCGCTCCGAGCGCGGCGAACTGGCCTTCGGGACCGTCGACACCTGGGTGGCCTGGACCCTGTCGGGTGGGGCCCTGCACGTGACCGACGCCTCCAACGCCGGGGTCACCGGGCTCATCCACGGCGACGGATCGGGCTGGGACCCCGAGGTGCTGGCCGCCCTCCGCATCCCCGAGGCCCTCCTTCCCGTCATCGTCGACTCCTCGGGCGCCGTGGGACCGGCCGAGATCCTGTCCGGTCGGCCGGTCATCGCCGGCCTGGCCGGCGACCAGCAGGCCTCGCTCATCGGTCAAGGATGCATCCGGCCCGGTCAAGCCAAGGCCACCTTCGGGACCGGCGGGATGCTCGACCAGTGCCTCGGAGAGGACCGGCCGCCCCAGTCGGCCCGGGGCCCGGCCGGGACCATCCCCATCATCGCCTGGAGACGGCGAGGCGTCCTCACGTGGGGCGTGGAGGCCATCATGCTCTCGGCCGGCACCTGTGTGGAGTGGCTGCGTGACGACCTGGCCATTATCGACAACGCCGCCCACTCGGCCGAGGTGGCCGGGCGCTGCGAGGAGACCGGTGACGTCTGGTTCGTCCCGGCCCTGCTGGGGTTGGGCACCCCGGTCTGGGACTTCGGGGCCCGGGGCACCTTCGTGGGCCTCACGCGGGGCAGTGGGCGTCCGGAGCTGGTACGGGCGGTCCTGGAGGGGGTGGCCCACCGCGGCGCCGACCTGCTCGAGGCGGCCGAGTCCGATTCGGGCCTGCCCATCGGGCCCCTCCGGGTCGACGGGGGCATGACGGACAACCCGGTCTTCGTCCAGGCTCTGGCCGACGCCTGCGGTCGGCCCGTCGAGATCGCCCCGGTGGTCGAGGCCACCACCCTCGGCGCCGCGTACCTGGCCGGGATGGCCGGCGGTACCTGGGCCGACGAAGAGGACGTGGCCGCCAGCTGGACCCCCCGGAGCGTGGTGGACCCCGGCGGCACCGACGAGCAGCGCGCCGAGCGGCGGACCCGGTGGCTCGATGCCCGGGGCCGGTCCGAGGGCACCATTCCCGAGCTCTCGGCCCTTGACTTCTGAGTCGGCGCCCGCCGGCGTCTCCCGGGTCGGCTGCATTGAAGAGACCCGCTGGGAACGCCTAGGGTGGGTAGGCAACCACGCTCGGCAGTCAGACGAACGGGACGGGCCAGTGCCGGGGAAGCAGGGGATCGCATGAGCACGGGCATCGAGGCAGTAGGGGCCGAACCGATGGCCCCGGTACTGGGCGCGACGCCGGCCGACCCCCAGGCCACCATCGACGAGGCCGTGGCCACGGCCCGCGCCCTCCATCACTCCCTGTCCCAGGTCCTGCTCGGGACCCCGAGGGCGGTGACCATCGCCGTGGTGGCCGCCATGTCCGGCAACCACCTGCTGATCGAGGACGTACCGGGCGTGGGCAAGACCGTGCTGGCCCGGGCCGTGGCCACCGCCCTCGGCGTGCAGCTCTCGCGAGTCCAGGGCCACCCCGACCTGCTGCCCTCCGACGTCACCGGGGTCACCGTCTTCTCCCCCGACAGCCAGACCTGGGACTTCCGTCCCGGGCCGGTCTTCGGTCACGTGGTCCTGCTGGACGAGCTCAACCGCACCCCACCGCGCACCCAGTCCGCCCTGCTCGAGGCCATGGAGGAGCAGCAGGTCTCCGTGGACGGCGAGTCCTGGCCGCTGCCCCGTCCCCACCTGGTCATCGGGACCCAGAACCCCATCGGCCAGCTCGGCACCTACCCCCTGGTCGAGAGCCAGCTGGACCGGTTCGGCCTGTCCACCACCATCGGCTACCCGGACGCCGAGGTCGAGACCCGTCTGGTCCTGCACAGCGGAGGACGGTACGCCCTCGACAGCCTGGTCCCGGTGTCCGACCCCACTCGCTGGGAGCGGGCCATCGCCGCCACCGCCACCGTGCACGTGGTCACGGCGGTGGCCGAGTACGCCGTCTCCCTGGTCCGGGCCACCCGGACCGCCGGCACCGTCCGGCTCGGCGCCAGTCCCCGGGCCGCCATCTCCCTCATCCGCTCGGCCCAGGCCTACGCCGTCCTGACCGGGCGGGCCTATGTCACGCCCCAGGACGTGCAGGCCGTGGCCGTGGCCTGCCTGGCCCACCGGCTGATCGCCGAGGGCAGTGGTGGGGACGGCCCCGCCCTGGTGGGCCGGATCCTGGCCGAAGCACCCGTCCCGCCCACGTGACCCCACCGGGCCCCGGTCGGCGCTCGACGGGCTGGCGCGGAGTCATCACCGCCACCACCGGTGTGGTGGCCGGCGTCAGCGGGGTGGTCGTGGTGCGCACCTTCTTCGGACCCCATGTGGTGCTGGCCGGGGCCATGGTCGGCCTGGTGGCCCTGAGCGCCGGCATGGCCCTCTCGTGGGGTGCGGCCGGACACCGGGACTGGCAGCGCCAGGTGTCATCGCCCCTCCCCGGGGGGCGGAGACTCCGCCGGCGGGTCCACCCGGTGGCGTGGCTCGCCCCCGTCGGCGGCAGCCTGGTCGCCGTCCTGGCCTGGGCCGGGGTGGCCCACTCCAGCGGCTCGGGGTGGGTGCAGGCCGTCGGCGCCCTGTTGGCCGCCGTGCTGTTCACCGGGCTGGTGGCCCCCTTGTTCCCGGCCCGTCGGGCCTCGGTGACCTGCACCGCCTCACCCTCGGACTCCGAGGCCGGCCAGCCGATCGAGCTGACCCTGACGGCCAACGGCCCCCTCCGCATCCGGCCCCGGTTCCCGGTGGGACCTCCGGCCCGGGCCGAAGGGCCGTCCCGCGGGGCCAGGGCGGTGGTGGTCACGCTGATCCCGGACCGGCGGGGTGTGGTGGAGTCGATAGTCCTCGAGCTGGCCTCCTGTGCCCCCTTCGGACTGCTCTGGTGGGCCCGCGAGGTCGACCTGCCCCTGCCCCGGCCCCTGCACGTGGCCCCGCGCCTGGGCACGCCGGGACCCATGGACTCACGTCCCGACGACTCGGCCGGCGAGTCACCCCGCCGGGTGCCGTCGGGGGCCGGCGAGCCGCGGGGCGTGCGACCGTTCCAAGCCGGCGACAGCCGGCGCTCGGTGCACTGGCCGGCCACGTCCCACGTCGGGACGCTGATGGTCCGGGATCGGGAGCGCCAGACCGAGGAGCCGGTGGTCATCGAGGTGGTGCTGCCCACGGACCCGGCTGAGGCCGAGGTGGAGTCGGAGCGGGTCATGGCCGTGGTCACCCGGTGCCTGCTGCGGGGCCAGCCCGTGGTGCTGGCCACCCTCGAGGACGGGGGCCGGTGCGTGTACCTGGTGCGGGACCGGGTCGACCTCGGCCGGCGCCTGGCCCGGGCCGTCGCCGCTCCCACCGTTCCGGTCGACCCGCACCCTCCGTCGCGGCGGGCCCGGGGGTGACCCTGTGGGAGCGGGTGGTCCAGGCCAACCGACCGGGCCCACCGGAGCACTCGGTGCCGTTCCGGGTGGCCTCAGCCGGCACGGTGATCATCGCCATCGGAGCGTGCTGGAGCCAGGGTGAGCTGAGCGCGGCGGTGGCGCTCTTCGGGATCGTGGCCACCGCGGTGGGCAATACCCTCTCCTACCTCCGCCGGGAGCGCCCGTGGCCGGCGGTGAAGCCCATCCTGGCCGTGTGCGCCATCGGTGGGTTCGTGTGGTTCATCGCCACCGTCAGCCACAACGCCACACCCGGCGACATCTCGACGGTGGAAGGACCGCTGGCCGTCCTGTTCGCCTGGGTCCTGTGCACGCATGCCTTCGACGTGCCGGCCCGACGCGACGTCGCCTACTCACTGGCCGGGTCGGCCGCCCTCATGGCCGTGGCGGCGGCGCAATCGGTCGACCTGACCCTGGGCCTGTACGTGGTGGCCTGGGTGCTCTGCGGCCTGTGGGGATTGGTGGCCATGTGGCAGTCGATGACCGGGGCCCGTGGTGTCCCCTGGGGGACCCTGGCCGTGACCGGAGTGGCGGTGGCCGTGGTAGCTGCCCTCATCGTCTCGTTCCTCCCCGCCCCCAAGGTGTCCACCTCACTCATCTTCCCCTCGTCGTCGGCCAACGCGGCGCCCGTGGACTCCCCGAGCAACCTGACCGACGGCTCGGCCTCGCTTCCGGCCCACGCTGCCGATCCCGGCGGTCGTACCGGGGTCGGCGGGTTTCTGGGCTTCGCCAAGTCGCTGGACACCGGGGCCCGGGCCACTCTCGGCAACCAGGTGGTACTGCGGGTGCGGGCCAGCCGGCCCAGCTTCTGGGTCGGCCAGACCTACGACCAGTGGAACGGCCAGAGCTGGGTGCAGGCCCAGGACCCGGCCAACGGGGGCCACCTGGCCCGGTTGGACTTCGGATCGCCGTTCGAGATCCCACTCCAACCCAGCCAGCAGGCTCCCCTGGCCGCCGGGACCCCGGACGTCCAGACCTTCTACCTGGCCCAGTCCGGTCCGAACCTGGTGTTCCACGCCGACAACGCCCAGCGGGTCTACATCCAGTCCCGCTCGCTCTTCCTCACCGGAGACGGCACCATCGTGTCGGCCAGCTCCATGGGGGCGGGCACCGTCTACACCGTGGTGTCCGACGACATCACCGCCACTCCCGAACAGCTCCGCCAGGCCACCCTCCCCCAGCCCACCAGCCCGACCCCGGACACCGTCCAGACCGCCCCGGACCCGACGCGCTACCTCCAACTCCCCCACGGCTATCCCCGGGTGGAGGCCCTGGCCCGTCGGATCACCACCGGGATCGGCGCACCGGGTGATCCCGACCCCCACACCTACAACAAGGTCAGTGCCGTCGAGTCGTGGATGTCCACCCACGTCCAGTACACCACCGACATCCCCCCGCTGGCCCCCGGGGCTGACGCCGTCACCAGCTTCCTCTTTGGAAGCCGGCGGGGCTACTGCGAGCAGATCTCGACCGCCACGGTGGTCATGCTGCGGTCGCTGGGCATCCCGGCGCGGGAGACGGTCGGGTACGTCCCCGGCTCCTACAACCCCATCACCGATCTCTACGACGTGCAGGCCAAGGACGCCCATGCCTGGGTGCAGGTGTGGTTCCCCGGCTACGGATGGCAGAACTTCGACCCCACGGCGGTGGTGCCCCTGGCCAACCCCACACCGGGTTCGGTGCTGGCCCACAGCACGACCCGCTTCCTCACCCACCTGCCCTGGGTCCCCATCGGCCTGGCGGGGATGGTGGGCGTCGCCGCGCTACTGATCCGGCGACGGCGCCGGTTGCGCCCGCCGACCTGGGCCCACCAGGTGGCCGCCGACCTCGAGCTGGGTGGGGCCCGCCGGGGCCGGCGCCGTCGTACCGACGAGACCCTCTCGGCCTACAGCGAACGGCTGGCCGAGGCCGATCCCCCGTTCCGGGACGAGGTGGCCATGGCCGCCATCCTGGTGGAACGGTCCACCTACGGCGGCATCGAGCCCACCGCCGACCAGATCGCCACGGCGCTGGCCTGCACGCGGCACTTCGCCGCCGCCGGCCGACAGGGTAGAAGGGGCCGAAGGGGTCGAACCGAGGAGCCCACCGGGACCGGGACCAGGCCGGATCAGGCCCGCGACACGGCCAGGGCCTCGTCGAACGATGCGCCGGCGGCCAGCAGCGGCCGGTAGGCCATCAGCTGCCGGGGCCGGCTGAAGGCCAGGGCCGCCCGCAGCCGATCGCCGCGGCGGTACAGGGCCACCAGCTTGCCCTCCTCCACCGAGCCCTCCACCACCACCACCTCGTCGTCGGGACCGGGCAGACCCACGACCTGAATCTTGGTCGAGTACTGATCGGACCAGAAGAACGGGACGGGCTCGTAGGCCTGGGCGGCGGCCGATCCGGCCAGCAGGTTGCGGGCGGCGGCGGCGCCACCCTCGGCGGCGTTGGTCCAGTGCTCCACCCGGAGCTGCTCTCCCAGCCCGACATGGGTCCATCGGGCCACATCCCCGGCTGCCACCACCCGGTCACCGGCGAAGAGGGTCTCGCTGCACACCACGCCGTTGTCCAGGGTGAGACCGGATCCCTCCAGCCAGCCGACGGAGGGCACCACCCCGATCCCCACCACCACCACGTCGGCGGGGAGATCGGTGCCGTCGGCCAGGTGGACCACGGCGGTGGCATCCCCCCCGGCCTCGGAGGTGACCCGGTCCACACCCACCCCGGCCCGGACCGTCACGCCCTCGGCCCGGTGTAGGCCGGCGCAGGCCGCCCCCATCTCGTCGCCCAGCACGCGGCCGAGCGGGGTGGGCAGTGCCTCCACCACGGTGACCTCGGCGCCCAGCCCCCGGCAGGTGGCCGCCACCTCCGATCCGATGAAGCCGGCGCCGATGACCACCACCCGGGCGCCGGACCCGGCGGCCTGCAGGGTGTCACGGATGGCCAGGCAGTCATCGAGGGTACGGAGGGTGCGCACCACCGGCTGCCCCTCGGTGCCGGGCAAGGGCCGGGCGGCGGCTCCGGTGGCCACGATCAGTCCGTCGAAGGACAGGGTGCTGCCGTCGTCGACCATCAGGGTCCGGGCATCGAGGTCGAGGCCGGTGACGCGACGGCCCAGCCGGAACTCCAGGCCCAGGGTGTCGAGGGCGTCAGGGGCGTGGTGGTGGATGCGGGCCACGTCCCAGGTACCGGCCAGCAGCTGTTTGGAGAGTGGAGGTCGGTCGTAGGGGGCGTGGATCTCGTCGCCCACGATGATCACCGGGCCGGCATGACCAACGTGCCGGACTTCCTCGGCCGCCCGCAGGCCGGCCAAGGACGCTCCGACCACGACGACGGTGGCATCGGGGGGAAGGGCGGCGCTCATGGCCCGTCATCGTAGGTGCCTCTGGCCGCTAGGGACACCCGGCCGCTCCGCCGGATCGGGTCCCGGGTCGGACATTTCAGTCGGCCGCTCTGTCGGCCACTCCGACCGATCGGCCGCAGCGGCCTACCGGCCGAACATGGTCATCCACTGCTCGGGCGTGCGCAGTCGGAAGACGTAGTTGTGGGCCCGGGTGTCCCCCATGGTGGCCGACGGCTCCGGTGAGTAGAGGTGGCCGGGATAGAGGATGGTGTCGTCGGGCACATGGGCCAGGCGGGTGGTCAGCGACTCGTACATGGCGGCGGGATCACTGCCGGGGAGGTCGGTCCGTCCGCACCCTTCGAGGAAGAGGGTGTCGCCGGCCACGAGCCGTCCATCGACCAGAAAGCACTGGCTGCCCGGGGTATGGCCCGGGGTATGGACCAGGGTGATGGGGACCTGGCCCACGGTGACCACGTCGCCACCGTGGTGGAGGGCCAACTCACCGGCGCCCACACCGGTGGACCGCTCTACCCAGAGGGCCTCGTCCGCCTGCACGTGGATGGGCACCGGGTGGACCTCGAGCAGACGGGTGATGCCCTCGATGCCCCACCCCATCATGTCGCCACCGACGTGGTCGGGGTGGTAGTGGGTGGCCAGTGCGCCCACGCACTTCATCCCGTCGGCCTGCAGCAGGGCCAGTAGTTCGTCGATCCCGTAGGCCGGGTCGATGACCACGGCCTCACCGGTCACCCGGTCCCCCACCAGATAGACGAAGTTCACCATCTGTCGGGCCACCTGGTCGTCGACAGCGAAATCGCGACCGGCCAGTAACTGGCGGAAGTACAGGCGGTCGGCGTCCGGAGCGGACGGGGTCGGGTCGGCGGCGTCGGTCACAGACACCACTCTACGGGCGGCGCTCCGGAGTGGCCGAGCCGGGCGGCCGACCGGGGGCAGGAGTACCATCGACCCACCGATCCGGGACAGGCACAAGGGGTGGAGCGTGACGAGCGAGCAGACCGAACCGGACCGTCGATCCGACCCGTCCTCCCTGCGGACGGCCTCCGGCATGATTCGGCGGTGGGCTCGGGAGACCCCCGACGCCCCGATGCTCACCGAGGGGGCCACCACGCTCAGCTGGAGCGAGGTCTACGCCCGGGCCCGCCGGGTGGCCTACGCGCTGGGTCGGGTCGGGGTGGGACCGGGTGACCGGGTGGCGTTCCTCGACCGCAACGGCAGCGAGTACTTCGAGGTGCTGTTCGGCTGCGCCCTGCTCGGCGCGGTCAGCGTGGCCGTCAACTGGCGGCTGGCCCCGGCGGAGATCGCCGCCATCGTCGAGGACTCGGGAGCCCCCATCCTCTTCTACGGGCCCGACTACGCCGCCACGGTGAAGGAGGTGGAGACCCTGGTGGACGGGGTCGACCACTGGGTGGCACTGGAACACTTCGCCGAGTGGAGAGATGCCGAGGGGGAGGTGGACCGGGTCGATCCTGGTTTCGACCCAGGCCCGGATGACCCGGTCGTGCAGCTCTACACGTCGGGGACCACCGGGCTCCCCAAGGGGGCGGTCATCTCGGGCCGAAACATCTCGGCCATCCTCACCGACGCCGACCAGGTGTTCCACATCGGCCCGGACACGGTGTCGCTGGTGGCCATGCCGCTCTTCCACATCGGGGGGACCGGGTGGGCGCTGTGCGGGATGTCCCGAGGTGGTCACTCGGTGGTCCTGAAGGACGTGGAGCCCACCGAGGCGCTGCGCATCATCGAGGAGCACCGGATCACCGAAACCTTCGTGGTCCCGGCAGTGCTCATGTTTCTGCTGGCCACCCCGGCCCTGGTCACCACCGACGTGAGCTCGCTCCGGACCGTCTTCTACGGGGCCTCGCCGATCAGCGAAGACGTGCTGGTCCGGTCCATGACCGCCCTCGGATGTGACTTCGCTCAGGTCTACGGCCTCACCGAGACCACCGGGGCCATCACATCGCTGATGCCCGGGGATCACGATCCCGACGGGTCCCGGGCCCACCTCCTGCGTTCGGCCGGGCGCCCCTTCGACCACATCGAGCTGCGGATCGTGGACCCCGACACCGGCCGGGACCAGCCCATCGGGTCGGTGGGCGAGGTGTGGACCCGTTCGGACCAGAACATGCACGGCTACTGGAACAAGCCCGAAGCGACGGCCGCCGCCCTCACCGGCGACGGTTGGCTCCGGACCGGAGACGCCGGCTGGTTGGACACCGACGGCTACCTGTTCCTGCACGACCGCATCAAGGACATGATCGTGTCCGGCGGTGAGAACATCTACCCGGCCGAGGTGGAGAACGCCCTGTTGGCCCACCCCGACGTGGCCGACGCCGCCGTCATCGGTGTTCCCGACGACCGGTGGGGGGAGACGGTGAAGGGCATCGTCGTCCGGGCCCCGGAGGCCCCGCCCGACGACCGGGGGCTCGAAGCCGACCTCATTGCCGCCACCCGGGACCGCCTGGCCCACTACAAGTGCCCGACCTCCATCGACTTCATCGACGTACTGCCCCGCAATCCGTCGGGAAAGGTGCTGAAGCGTGAGCTGCGTCGGCCCTACTGGGACGAGAGCGACCGCAACATCAACTGACTGGCGCGTGCCGCCGAACCCCTCGGAGGGGGTTCAGAAGAGCCCGACTGGCTCCGGGGCCTCACCGTCGTCGTCACTATCGTCGTCCTGTGTTCCGGGGTCGACCTGGCCGATGGACTCCAGCCGGGGAACCAGCTCCTCCACCCGCATGCGGGTGCGGCGCAGCCGGCGGTCCAGCTCGTCCACGATGTCGGTGGCCCGCTCCAACTGATCAACCAGGCGGTCGACGTCGACGACGCCGGTCTCGAACTCCTCGATGATGGAGTCCAGCTGGGCCCCGGCCTCGGAGTAGCTCAGTTCGGCCACTCCCTGACTGGTTCCGTCGGCAGCTTTCCCATTGCCCTCGGTCGTCGCCATCACTGCTCTCCTTCGTCGTCGAGTCGATCATGTGCGGTATTCGGTGCATCATCGACGGTGACGATCGACGCCACGTTGCCGTCGGCCAGCCGGGTGACCATCCGTGACCCCGGGGGGAGCTCGGCGGCCGACCGGACCACCCGGCCGGCGGCATCACGGGTGACCGAGTAGCCCCGTTCGAGCTGACGGCGGTAGTCGTAGGCGCCGAGCAGTCGCCGCCACTGGGCCACCCGGAGGTCCTCACCCAGCAACCGTCGGGAGGGCAGGGCGGCCAGCCGCTGACCGCGAGCGTCGAGGTCGGTCCGACCGATCTCCGCCGAGCGGAGCGAAGACCGGGCCAGAAGGGCACCCCTGTTCCCGAGGTGGCGGCCGTGGGTGTCCAACTGGCTCCGCACCGAACCACGCAGCGTGCGGGACCGGTGCTGCAATCGGTCGGCGTGCCGGTCGATCTGAGAGCGGGCCCCGGTGACCATCCCGTGCCGGTGCCGGTCGAGCGAACGTTCCGCCCGCCTCAGCAGCTCTCCGGACAGTCGGCTGACCACCAGGCCCGAATCCATCCGGGACCGCCAGAACTCCGTTGCCAGCCGGGCCAGCTCCTGTCCGCACTCGGTAGGCGTGATGAAGGCTCGGTTGGCCACTTCGTCGGCTACCGACTGGTCACCGGTGTGACCGATACCGGTCCAGATCGGATGGACGGAGGTGGCGATGGCCCGGGCCACCCGCTCGGCATCGAAGGCGGCCAGGTCGGCCTTGGAGCCACCACCTCTCACCAGAACGACCACGTCGAGCGGTCGGCGCTGCAGGTCGCCGATGGCGGCGGCGATCCGGTTGGATGCGCCTTTCCCCTGCACGGCCGTGGGGGCCAGAGCCACATCGAAGGCCAGTCCCGATCCGTGGAGCCCTCCGAGGAAGTCGTTGCAGCCCTCGGTGCCGGGGCTGGCCACCAGACCGACCCGGAGCGGCACCGGCGACACGGGCAGGCGCCGTTGCCGGTCGAAGAGGTGCTCGTCGACCAGGGCCTTGATCAGCCGGGCCCGCTCAGCGGCCACCTTGCCCAGCAGGGCGTCGGTGTCGAGCTCGGAGAGGATGAAGTCGACCGTGCCCCGGGACTTGTAGAACTGGACCTCACCGCGGACCCGCACCTCCATGCCGGCGTCAAGGACGATGCCCAGGCCGTCCAGGGTGGCACGGACGCTCCTCCATCGGGTCGCCCAACACTTGACGTTGAGCGTGGGGGCGGCAGTGTCCTCGGCGTTGGTCGGGTCCACCAGGTCGATGAAGCAGTGCCCCCGGGTGAGGACCTTCATCGAGCGGATCTCGCCGGTGATCCAGAGTTCTTCGGGAAAGGACGTCCTGATGGCTCGGTCCACCCGCCGGTAGAATTCGGTGATGGACAGGGCGTCCGGTCCGGAATGCTCGGCCCGCAGGCGCTCTGCTCGTGATTCGAGGGACACCGTGCCAGGTTAGATGGACGTCGTCACGGGGTCAGCCACGGCCACACCTACCAGCACCGGACGAGGCGGGGGACCCTCCGGTGTGGGACGATGGAGGGGACGGTGAGCCGGCCGGGTGGTCGCGGTCCGTCCCTGACGAGGATTCCTCGGCCAGGGTCGGGTCGAGGAAGGTCGGGACTCCACAGGGCAGGGTGCTGGCTAACGGCCAGTCGGGGTGACCTGCAGGAAAGTGCCACAGAAAACAGACCGCCGATGGCGCGGCCCTCGGGCCACGCACAGGTAAGGGTGAAACGGTGCGGTAAGAGCGCACCAGCGATCGGGGTGACCCGGTCGGCTCGGTAAACCCCACCCGGAGCAAGGTCGAACAGGGGGTATGGGCGGCCCGTCCGGTGCTCCTCCCGGAGCACCCCTCCCAGGTAGACCGCTCAGATGGATGGCCACCGAACCCTCGCAAGAGGGGGAACAGAATCCCGCCTACAGGCCGGCTCACCGTCACTTAGTCGCTGTACAGCGACGATCAGAAGAGAATCCCTCCTTCGCTCGCGATTTATGCGCGACGGGCACCGAAGTCATCGTCCAGAGCGGCTCAACCATCGTCCCATCTTCATGCGGTCTAGTGGTTCTTCGATGCTTTCCCGATGTCGATTCCGGCCGATTCCTTCAAGGCCGGCTACCGCTTGACCGATGGAGGGTAATGGTGGTGTGTCGTGGGATCTGTTCGTGACGGTTACCCGCTACTGGTTCACCATCTCGCAAGCTGCTGATATCGCCCGAATCAGCGAGGATGCCGTTCGTGCAGAGATCCGAGAGAACCACCTCCATCCCCGTCGCTTGGGGGTTACGACCCTGATCGTCGACGCCGAGCTGGACCGATGGCTGCGGGTTAGGTTCCCGTCCCACCGGTCCACGGGTCCCCCGGCCAATCGACTCAGACCCCCGTCCCATCTATCGACTACTCCCCCGTCCGATCAAATCCCGCCACGGCCCCCCTCCCCCGCTGGCAAAGGTTATGCAGATGCGGAAGACTTTTCGATTGACGCGTGGCTCCAAGACACGGGGAGCCGGTCGACCGGCCGCCGCTGAAATGACAAAAGACACGGAGGCCAGCCAGAGCCCAAACCCTCCGGGAGCGCCCCTTCCCGGTCTGGGGTCGGTTCGCCCAGGGTGCATGTCCACTGCAATGACTCCGGATGTCTGAACGGGCGTTCAGCCTGCGAGAACGCGTCCTTGAGCAGGACGACCGGGGTGCTACTGACCGGACGCATCGAAATGGCTCCAGTAGCCTGGCAGCATGATCCGAAGGACGTCGCGCAGCCGCCCGACCGAGCGGTGCACGTTCTGCAAGCGGTACGTCGAGTCGCTTGTCGACCTCAACGGGCGCCCTTCTTGCATCCCCTGCGCCGACAACCCCTGCTGAGCACCATCCGGACCGGCGGCACCCAGGGGGCTACCGTGCCACGGTGGGCAGAGTCGGGCAGGAACCCAAGGTGAGGATAGGCGCGGCCGGTGCCGTGGTGGCCGTGGTGGCCGTGGTAGCCGTGGTAGCTGCACTCACCCTCGGAGGATGCACCTTCTGGCCGGCCGGAGCCGCCGACCCGCACCCGGCCACACCGACCGTCGCCGTGATCGGTGACAGCATCTCCGCCGATCTGGCCACGGATCTCCGCCGTCCGGATTTCGCTGGACCAACGGGCGTGGTCTGGTCGATCACCTCCCAAACCGGCGCCGGCTGGGGCGAGGGTCTGGACTCCCGAGGCAACTGGCCGCTGGATGTCGTCCAGGGGAACTGGGCGGCGACCCAGGTCGACGCAGCTGCCCGCACCCACCCATCGGCCATCGTCATCGAGCTCGGGACGAACGACGCCCTGCGTGCCGCCTTCGCCTTCGTCGCCGACAGCTCCACCGATCTGGCGGCGAGACTCACCGGGGCGCGGGACAACATCGGCAGTGTGGTGCGTGCCGCTAGGGCGTTGTCGGACTGCGTCGTACTCGTCACCCCCAGCTACTATCCCCCGACCACATTCGGGGCGGAAGTGCACTACACCCAGCAGGCCTGGGGAATCCGGGACCAGCTCATGCAACAGGTCTGGCGGAGACATGGACGGACGGTGGCCATCGCCGACTGGGCGGCGCTGTCGTCCCCCCACCACTTGGAGCAAGGTACGCCCGGCACCTGGTTCGGCGGCGACGGCCTGCATCCCAACATCTCCGGTGAGCGGGCGCTGGCCGAGCTGATCGTCCGAACTGTGAGCGGGTGCTCGTGATGGCGTGACTGGCAGTATCGGGGAGGTGCCGGCCCAGATCTGCCGCTGGTGGCCGGAGGTCGGGCCCGGCGGTAGAACCCCTCCGAACCTTTCCCCGGAAGGGTTCGGAGGGCGACCGTTCCCGGTGGGTCCGATCAGCCTCCAACCCTGCTCTTCGCCCGCCTGACCGTGGGGTTGCGCTGCATCCGGAGCCGAACGATCGCCCGGCGGCCCATGGTCACACCGCCCAGCTGATGAGCACCTTCGTGACGTCGAGGCTTGTTGCATCGATGCCAGTCACCCGAGGCGAAGAGCTCCCACCGGCAACGCCCGTCGTTCGGTCTCCCTCGTTCTCCCATGCGACTGCCTACCCGAGCGGACGACACCGAGGCAAAGTCCGGCCCGTCAAGTCCGCGGCGCACGCCTCTGCGGTGGGCCGGGCCGGCAACTGGTGGCCAGCGAAGGGGGCATCTTCTCGTTCGGGAGCGCGCCTGTCTACGGCTCTACCGGAAGCATCGCCCTCAACCGGCCGATCATCGCCGGCCTGGACGACCCCTCCGGAGACGGCTACTGGTTGTTGGCCTCCGACGGTGGGATCTTCTCCTTCCATGCCCCGTTCTACGGATCAGCGGCGTGACCCGTCGGGGGGCGCGAGGTGGTGCTGTCGGAGGCGGCGATTTCGCCCTGATGCCCCAGCTCATGCACCCCGAGTGACGGTGCTGTCACAACCAGCGCTCGCCCTGGGCACGAGCCCACTCCGGGCATTGACACGACCCTCCAGTTCTGGCTGAGATGACAGTTCACAGGGATTCTCGAGAGGGCGACACGTCGCCGCGGTTAGACGTGGAGTGTCGGGCACGAGATCGAGCGGCAGAAGACGGGGGCAGACCATGAAGCGACGGAAGAGGGTCATCTGGTGGGAGTCCGGGGTCGCCGGGCGCCCGAATCCATCGAAGAGCCGCCTCCCTGGGTACGACGAGTGGGCCCGCCGCCATGTGGAAGGATTCGTGCCGCCGGAGGCGTACGTGCCCCCACCGGAACCGCGGCCAGCCGGCCCGGTGCCCGAGCGGCTGCTGACGCTCGGCGAGCTGCTGACCCAGTCCCTCACCGACCAGGGGCTCTCCGTTCCCCAAGCAGCATCGATCATGGGCAGTACCGTGGATCAGTTCATCGATTGGGCCCTCGACCGGTCCGACCCCGGCTCTTCCTATGACCACGCCGTCATGGCCTATCTGGACATCGACTACTACACGCTGCGCGGGCTCACCCTGCGTTCGCAGATGCGTCGGGTCCAGCTCCGCATCCACCGACTGCCGGCCTGAGGCCGGCTGCGTCCCCAGGACGCACGGACCGGGTCGATCGGAGGGCCGTCAGATCGACCGACGTCGCCCGGCGCGGTCCCTGAGCAGGAGCACCGAGGACGTGGCCATGCCGACCAGCGGGAGCCAGACGATGTCATACCGTCCAACGGCTGTGGCGCCCACTGCGGCCAGCGTCCACACGCACAACAGGATGCCGTTGAACCACCGTCGCCGAGAGGTGAGGATCACCGGTCCGAGGTAGTTCCTCCAACTGGCCCCGGACGGATCCTCGTCTGTGGTCACCCGACGGACGAGAAGAAGTCCTGAAGCAGTACGGCGCCCATTTCGGGGGACTGCAGGGGCCACCAGTGGCCGGCGCCCTCCAGCACCTCGTGGCGGGCGCCCAACCTGTCGGCCATGTCTCGCGACAGCGCCTCGTCACCGAAGGGATCCTCAGTGGGACAGAGCACCAGGCCCGGTGCGGTAGTGGGTGTCCAGGCGTCGCCCCACTCCGCCGAGGGGTTGGGCGTGGCCGAACGGTAGAGGTCCAGGATGCACCCTCCCATGGTCTCGTCAGCCCAGCCGGCCAGCTTCACCGCATCGTCGTGAGGCACCCCGAAGGCCTCGAAGATCTGCGCCTGCTCTCCGGGCGGGGACGCCAGCTGGTTCTGGAAGAACTCCTCCCCCTCGCCCGGGGCCTGCCAGATCTGGGCGAAGTCGTGCCAGACGTAGTCCGGGTGCATGACGTTGGCCACATCAGCCGACCAGGCGTGGATGCGGTCGCCGAAGGCCGTGGCCACCCGGTAGGTCAGGCCCGCGCCCCAGTCGTGCCCGACCAGATCGACCGGACCGTCGATGCGGTCGATCTCCCCGACCAACCACTGCACGTAGTCGTCCTTGCTGGCGCCAAAGCCCGGTGGGCGTGGAGTACCGAAGCCGGGCAGGGCCAGCGCCACCGACTCCCCATTCAGATGCGACTGGACCTTGGTCCAGAGTTCGGCGGTCTCGGGTACCCCGTGGACGAGAACGATCATGGCGCCAGGGTACTCACGCGGAGACGGACGCGGCCATGGCGGTCCTACCGTGACCGGTTCGTCGTCGGCAACAGTTGTTACCCACTCGATTCCGGGCCAGTCACGCCAGAAATCCAGCGTGCCTGGGCCAGCGGCTGCAGGCAGGAATCGGTCCCATATCTTTACCCTGAGTTGCAAATTTCCTCTAGACGGCAGGGATATTACGACCTACCTTCTTCTGGGGGCTTGACCGAAGGGAAGCGGATCAAGTGACCCGATTCGAGGAGATCGACCAGTGGGAAGCCGAGGTTTCCCCGATATTCCAACGGATGTTGGCTACCTTGACGGCGGCGGAGAAGTCAGCGGGCCATGGTCCGTCGGCCTTGCTTGCCGCCAGTGACCAGTTGGGATCCTCTGCCCGTGACGCTCGTCTGTGGCTGGCCGAGAACCAGTGCCCCCTGGAAGAGATCGACGATCGGCTCCGTCGGACCCTCCGCTCCACACGGGTCCTGTCCCGGCTGTTCGAACTCGAGGCGGCCAACCCAAGCGGGCCGAACCTCAAAGTCATCAATCAGGAGATCGACAGCCTGATCGGGATGATCGCCAATACCTTCGCCGCCCTCAGCGACCAGCGGCGGTTCTGAAGGTTGGTACCCCGGCCGCGTCATCACCGACGGCTGGACTCCAGCGCCGGTCCCCCCCGATCGTCGGTGGAACCGGGCCGAGGTCGCGACCTCGGCCGCTCGAGCCCGGGCCTCGGGTCGGGACTGTGCACAGGGGCCTCTGCCGCGTTACGTTCTGAACCACTCGGGTAGGACCACCAGACACGACTCCATCCAACGGCGATCGGCGGCCGTCGACGAGAGGGAAGTGCAGACATGGTCACTGAAGCGACGTCCCCGCCCGTCACCGAACGGCCCGAGAAGGGGCTGAAATCCGGGGCCCTCGGGCTCATATCCAGCACCGTGGTGGGAGTGGCTTCGACGGCGCCGGCCTACAGCCTGGCCGCCACCCTGGGCTTCGTCGTGGTGGCCATCGGCCTGCAGGCCCCGATCGTGACCGTCATCGCCTTCATCCCCATGCTCCTCATCGCCTTCGGCTACAAAGAGCTGAACAACGCCGACCCCGACTGCGGTACCACCTTCACCTGGGGGGTGCGGGCCTTCGGCCCCAAAACCGGGTGGATGGGCGGCTGGGCCATCGTGGCCGCCGACGTCCTGGTCATGGCCAGCCTGGCCCAGGTGGCCGGCCAGTACGTCTTCCTACTCTTCAACGCCGACGGGATCGGATCGAATCCCAGCAGCGGCTGGGTGCTCCTGGTCGGGATCATGTGGATCATCGTCATGACCCTCATCTGCTACGTAGGCATCGAGGTGTCGGCCAACTTCCAGAAGGCCCTGCTGGGCATCGAGCTCACCATGCTCCTGGTCCTCTCCGTGTGGATGCTGGTCAAAGTGGGCAACGGGACCGCCCCCGTCGGTCACCTCACGCCCGCACTCAGTTGGTTCAATCCGTTCAAGATCCCTTCGGCCTCGGCCTTCATCAACGGCGTACTGCTGATGCTGTTCATCTACTGGGGCTGGGACACCACGGTGTCGGTCAATGAGGAGACGGAGAACCCGGCGACCACCCCCGGTCGGGCCGCCGTGCTGTCGACACTGGTACTTCTGGTCACCTACGTGATCGTGGTGCTCTCGACCCAGTCCTATGCCGGCATCGGCACGAAGGGCATCGGATTGGGCAACCCCGACAACTCCAACGACGTCTTCTTCGCCCTCGGGCACTCGGTGTTCGGCACCTCCACGGTCGGAAACGTTTTGTTCCACCTGCTCCTGCTGATGGTGTTGAGCTCGGCGGCCGCGTCCACCCAGACCACCATCCTCCCCACGGCCCGCACCACCTTGGCCATGGGCGTGTACAAGGCCCTCCCCAATGCCTTTTCCCGCATCCACAAGCGGTTCCTCACCCCCACCGTCTCCACCGTGGCCATGGGGGCGGTGTCCATCGTCCTCTACGTGATCATGAACTACATATCGGCGGGCACCGTCATCGCCGATGCGGTGTCGGCCTTGGGGGTGATGATCGCCTTCTACTACGGGCTCACCGGTATCTCCTGTGCCTGGTACTACCGGGCCACCCTGTCGGAGAGCGCCCGCAACCTCTGGATCCGGGGGATCCTCCCCTTCCTGGGCGGCGTGATGCTGTGGGCCGCCCTAGGCTACAACCTGTGGTTCTACTGGCAGCCGGTCAACAGCAACACCGGGTGGCAGATGACCTTCTGGCCCCGCTGGCACATCGGAGGCGTCTTCGTCATCGACTTCTTCTCGCTCGTTCTCGGCCTGGTACTGATGTTCGTCTACGCCGCCGTCCGGCCACCGTTCTTCCGGGGCGAGGTGCTCAACCGCGACACGCCGACCATGGTGCCCGAGGACCTTGGTGCACCGGTCGGGAGGTTCGGCGTGGACGCCAACGCCTGAGCGGTCTACGGTCGCCCCGACTCGACCTCCCGGCGGAGCGCCATTCCCTCATACGGCGGTCAGGGTGACGGCGATGTTGCCGCGGGTGGCATTGCTGTAGGGGCACACCAGGTGGGCCGCCTCCATCAGCGAGGTGGTGGTGGCCCCGTCCACATCGGGAATGTGCACGTCCAACGCCACGGCCAGTCCGAATCCGCCACCGGCGATGGTCCCGATGGTCACCTTGCCGGTGACCGTCGACCCGTCCACGCTCACCTTGCTACGGCGGGCCACTACGGCGAGGGCGCTCTGGAAGCAGGCGGCGTAGCCGGCCGCGAACAGCTCTTCGGGGTTGGTCCCGCCACCGGCTCCGCCCATCTCCACCGGTGGCCTCACGTCCACGTCGACGAAGCCGTCCTTGCTCCGGGTGTGGCCGTCACGGCCCCCGACGGCGGTGGCTTCGGCCGTGTACAGCGGCTTGATCAACTCGGTCACCATGATCTGATCCTCTCTCCCGACCGGCCTCCGGCCGCGCTCAGTCGAACCGGGCTCCGCAGTCCCGCTCCCACGAGTGGAACAACGGCCCGCGCCGTGCCGTTGTTCCCCGGTGGGTCACCGGTGGGCCCGGGACCTTCGGGCCGAGCTCGGCGGCGGCGCGCCGGCTACGGGTACGTTCTCGCAGTTGAGACAGTGTTTCTGTCAATTCAATGCGCACAAGTTTTTGCTCGACGCGCCTAGGATCTTCCCGATGAGCACCTTGCGAACGTCGGCGGAAGAGGAGATCGAGCAGCTGCTCGAATCGGCGAAACTCCTGCGGGCCGACCTCCGGATGAAAGAGACCGCCTATCGACGGGCCTCCCGGATGCTGGGCAAGGGGACTCCCATCGAAGAGGTTATGGAGAACAGCGGGGCCCGCACCGGCCGACAGGAGTTGACCGACGCCATGGCCGACTTCGAGCGGCGCCGGCACAGTGCTCGCCTGTCGCTCACCGCCGTGGCCCTCGAGGAGGGCATGAGCATCGGACAGATCGGACGGGCCTGGGGGTTTTCGCGCCAGCTGGCCGCCCGCTACGCCCGAGAGGTCCGCGAGCAGGCCTGAACGAACGGTCCGGGCCCAGGCCCGGACCGTTCCCACACCAACCCGAACGGCACTGCACTCTCCCTACACTGGCCTCGTCGGGTTGAGCAACCGCTTTCCGCCAGGCGGTTGCTCCCCGGCCCTTTCTTGCCGCAGTGTCCGACCACCTCGGTCGACTCCGACGGTCGGCCATCCCTGGGCGGCCCTCGACCCCGGCTGTTAGATTGCCGCGCCAGGGCGCCATGGTGCCTCCGGGAGCCGGGGACCTGCGCCTCCCGATGTCGAGGAAACGGGGATCTGCATGCATGCGCTCACCGGCTATCTGGAGTTCCGCCCCGAAGAGCGGGCCGAGACCATCGCTGCGCTGCAGGCGGTGAGCACCCGGAGCCGGGCGGACGACGGTTGCGTCGACTACTGGTGGTCCGAGGATGTCGACCAGCCCTGCCGCTTCCGGTTCTTTGAGTGCTGGGAGTCCGAGGAGGCCTTCGAGGCCCACCAGGCCCAACCCTATGAGCACCAGTTCATGACCGATCACGTGTCGAGAATCGTCGGGGCCGACGCCCATGTCCTGGCCATCTCGGCCCGCTACTCGGTCACCGGCGGGTAGTCAGTGCGCGGGGTGAGGAACACCTCGGAGGGAATCCGGGTGGTCGACCTTCCCGACCCGCGCTCTTCGGGGGTTCGGGTATCGGTGGCCAGTTCGGGCATCTGCGGATCGGACCTCCACATGGTCTCCTTCGGACCCTCGACGGTGACCCTGGGCCATGAGTTCTGCGGTCGACTGGACGACGGGACCCCGGTGGCCGTCCTCCCTGCGGTGCGGTGCGGCCGGTGCTCCCGATGCCGCTCCGGGCAGGTCCAACAGTGCACGGAGGTGTTCGGATCGCTCTACGGGACCAGCCTCGACGGCGGCCTGGCCGACCACGCCTGGGTCGACCCGTCCTGCGCCACACCCCTGCCTCTGTCGCTGCCCCTGGAGGTGGCCTGCCTGGTGGAGCCCATCGCCGTGGCCCTCCACGGCATCCACCGGTCCGCCGTGGCCCCGGGGGCGGAGGTGCTGGTCATCGGGGCCGGGCCCATCGGCCTGTGCGCCGTGGCGGTGGCCGTGGGCATGGGTGCCTCCGTCGACATCGATGGCCGCCACCCGCAGCGGCTGGCCGCCGCCGAACGGCTGGGGGCGGGACGGACCCTCGGGTCCGCGTACGACGTCGTCCTCGATGCCGCCGGAACCCAAGGGGCGATGGACCAGGCCACGGCGCGGGTACGCCCGGGTGGGACCATCGGCGTCCTGGCCAACTACTGGGAGCCGGTCTCGGTGGGCATGGGCCTGCTCATGAAGGAAGTCACCCTGGTCCCGTCCTTCACCTACGGTCACTTCCATCAGGGCTCGGAGTTCGAGGAGGCTGTGCAGGTGCTGGTGGACACCCCGGACCTTCCCCCCGCGCTCATCACCCACCGCTTTCCCCTGGACGAGGCGGCGGAGGCCTTCCGGGTGGCCGGGGACCGGACGTCGGGGGCTATCAAGGTGGTGGTGGTGCCGTGAGCCGGGGAACCTCCACCCGCCTGGCCTTCGCGGGCGCCACCGTGGTCGACGGGGACCGCACCGTGCTCCGGGACGCTCACGTCGTGGTGGACGGTGACCGGATCACCGAGGTGGGGCCCGGACCGGTGCAACGGCCTCGCCCCGACGACCGGGTGGTCGAGCTGGCGGGGCGGACGGTGATGCCGGGCATGGTCAACTGTCACTTCCACGCCACTTATCACAACCTGGGCTCCACCCCGGCGCCGTTCGGACTAGAGGAGCCGATGGCCCTCCAGGCCGTCCGGGCCGTCAACAGCCTCGGGGGGTTGGTGGACTGCGGGTTTACCAGCGCCGTCTCGGCCGGGGCTCCCTACGCCATCGATGCCTCCATGAAGGTGGCCATCGAACGCGGACTCATCCCCGGCCCGCGGCTGGTCCCCTGCAGCCGGGACGTCAGCACCACCGGCCATGCCGGCGACCGGAGCTATCCACCTCAGTGGCAGGTTGGGGCGCTCGGAGCCATCCGGCCGAGCGACGGTCCCGACGAGTTCCGTCGCTCGGTGCGGGCCGAGATCAAAGAGGGCGCCGAGATCATCAAGATGTTCGTCACCGGAGGGCATGGCACCATCGGCCCGAAGGAGCAGTTGGAGATGAGCCGGGAGGAGATGGCGGCCGGGATCGAGGCGGCCCACCTCCGGGGCGTGAAGGTGCGGGGCCACATCGCCAATCGGGAGGCCATCCTCATGGCCCTCGACCTCGACATCGATGTGATCGACCACGGGGACGGCATGGACGACGAGTGCATCGAGCGGATCGTGGCGTCGGGCACATCGGTGGTGCCTTCCATGCTGTTCCCGGCCCGTTTCCTTCAGTCGATGGGGGGCAGCACCCTGGGCTTCACCGACAGTATGAAGGAGGACATCGACGCCATGGCCGCCGTACTCCCCCGGGCCAATGCTGCCGGCATGCGCCTGGTCCTGGGTGACGACTACGGGGCCATCGGCCTCCCCCACGGCCATTACGGCGAGGAGCTGGCCTACTACGCCGACGACATCGGCATCCCGGCGCTGGATGTGATCCGGTGGGCCACCAAGCACGGCGCCGAGCTCATGGGTCGGGAGCACGAGTTGGGCACGGTGGCCGAAGGCAAGCTGGCTGATCTTCTGGTGGTGGACGGCGATCCCGTCGCCGAGCTCACCCTCTTGGCCGACCCCGGCAATCTTCTGGCCGTGATCCAGGGTGGTCGCCTGACCAAGGACGCTCTCCCCGACCGGACCGGTCTCCACGCCTGACAACTGAATTCGTTGCCACACAGTTCCTATGCCACTTTTTAGGTACTTTTTATGCACTTAAAGGCAAGATTTCGTCTTACTTCCTCTAGAATGGAGGTGTCACAGGCGAAAGGACAGAGGGGCGATGACAGGCGGATGGACGGTGCCCGGCGGGCACGACGACGGGCGGATCCGAGTGTGGGGGCGCGATCCCGGGCTCGATCGGAGAGTGGCCCGGGGCAGCCGGACCCGGTCCCTCATGGTCGAGGCGCTGATCGAACTCATCGATGCCGGCAACCCCTCCCCCACGGCCCGGGAGGTGACGGAGCGGGCCGGTGTCGCCGTGCGGACGCTGTACCACCACTTCCGCTCCCTCGACCTGGTGTTCATCGGCGCCGCCGACCGGAAGGTCACCCACTACGGCTCCCTCGTCATCCCGCTCCCTCCGCACGGTCCCCTGGAGGTGAGGATCAGGGCCCTGGTCCGACAGCGGCGCCTGCTGTTCGAAGCCGTCGGGCCGGTGCTGCAGGCGGCTTGGGGCCGGATGCCGGCCAATGCCGACCTCACCGACGTGCTGGACCGCCAACGGACTCTCCTGCGCCGTCAGCTGGTCCGGACGCTGGAGCCGGAGATGGCCAGCCGCCAACCGGCGGGGTCACCGATGTTGCTGGACACGCTGACCACGGTGTCGGGATGGCAGCACTGGGCCACCCTCCGAGGCGAATCGGGGCACTCGGCGCCGCAGGCCGAGCAGGCCGTGGTGTTCACCCTCATACGCATCCTCGCCTGACCGGTGGTTGCCGCCGGCGGGTCGGTGCGATCAGCCCCGGTCCGACCAGGGTGTCCGGTTGAACTGGGCCAGCACCGGCCCGGTGGCTCCCCAGGTGATCCGGGTCACCGACGCCGTGGCCAGGTAGAGGCGCCAGGCCCCCTGGTCGCCGAGCCCCAGTGCCCAGCAGGTGGCCGCCTTGATGGGCGACACGTGACTGACCACCACCACGGCCCCCTGGCCGCGGGCGCCCTCCCCGTCCACGGCGAATAGCTGCTCGCAGGCCGACCGGACCCGGTCGCCGGCCTCGCGCAGTGTCTCCCCTCCCGGGGGTCGGAAGTCGGGATCCGATCGCCACTCCGTCCACACCTCGTCGGGGACGGAGCCCAGGGGTCGCCCGTCGTACTCCCCGTAGTCGACCTCGATCCACCGGTCATCGATCTCGACCGGCAGGCCGGTGCCCAAGGCCTCGGCGGTGTGACGGGCCCGCCGGAGCGGGCTGGAGATCAAGCGGGTGGCCCCGGTGACCTCGGGCGCCACGCTGCGAGCCTGCACCACACCCCGTTCGGTGAGAGGGGCATCGATCCGACCCAGCAGGAGTCCCCCGGCATTGCCGGTGGACTCCCCGTGGCGGACCAGGATCAGCATCGGGGTGGCGTGGTTACGGACACCGGGTCAGCGCACCAGGATGCGGTCACACTGGGGGCAGGTGGCGAACTCGTCGGGCGGCAGGTGGTGGATCCGCTCCACCTCCACCGACGGGAGCGTCAGGTGGCAACCGTCGCACCGGTCGCCGACCAGCATCGCCGCGCCCACCCCACCCAGATGCGACCGCAGGATCTCGTACCGTTCGGCCAGCTCGGCGGGGAGACCGGGGGCCAGCTGGTTGCGGACCACCGTCTCGGCGGCGATGAGGGCATCGATCTCGGTCTCCGACTCGGCGATGGTGGCGGACAACCGTTCGGCCTCGACGGCCAGGGTGGCCCGGGCGGCCCGGTCCAGGCCCAACTGGGTATCGAGGGGTTCCTGCTCCTCGAGGAGGACCAGCTCTTCCTCCTCCAGATGGGACTGGCGCTCGGCCAGTTGGTGGACCTCGTGGTCCATGGCCTGGAGGTCCCTGGAGGCCGAGATGGCTCCGGACTGCATCCGCTGCTCGATCTCGTGGCGCCGTCGGGCGGTGGCGGCGATGCGCTCCTCGAGCGTGCCCTGTCGACCGGCCAGGTCGTCCACCAGGGCCTGGACTTCGTCCACCGACCGGTCCAACTCGGCCCGGCGCCGACCCAACTCGGCCAGGGCGGCCCGCTCAGGCAGGGCCTCCTTGCGCCGTCGGAGCTGGTCCAGCGTCGTGTCTTGCCGCTGGACCTGCATCAACGTGTCGAACGGCTCAGCCATTACGGATCCTCTCGCTGGCGGGCCAGCCTACGGGCCGACGCCAACCCGCCGGCCAACGCCACATCGGCCATGGCCAGCGCGGCATCCCAGCCGAACCAGGCCACCTCCTGGCTCTCGTCCGGACCCGGGGCCGGCACCAGGTCCGGGGCCCACATCAGATACCGCAGATCGAGGTGGACGTGATCCCGAGCCGCCGTGTGAACGTCGAGATGGGCCAGGGTCGGCCCCCCGGCGGTGTGGGCCACCGGCAGGCCGGTCTCCTCGACGCACTCGCGGAGGGCGGCCTCAGGTGGCGTCTCCCCGCCATCGATGTGCCCACCGGGCTGCAGCCACCGGTGCAGCCGGCGGTGCCGGTGCAGGACCACCCCACGAGGACCCACCACGATGGCCGACGCGGTCACATGGGTCAGGTCGGCGTCCTCGTCGAACGGCCGGTCCAGCCGGTCCAACTCGGCGAGGAAGAGTGTTCGGGACAGATCCTCCCGTGCGTCGGCGGGCCGATGGGCCCGCACCACCCCGATCATCTCGGCGACCCGTGGATCCGGTCCGGGACCCCTACCATCACCACCGGCCGGGGCCGGCTCACAGGACCGAGGCACCGGGGCGGGCGCCGTCATCGAATGGCGGCGCGGGCCGTGTCCATCCGGGCCAACCGCCGCAGAGGCTCAGGCAGACTTCCGGCGCTGGCGGTGGATGCGACGACGCTCTCGCTCCGTGGTGCCACCCCAGACCCCTTCGCGCTCCCGATTGGCCAACGCGTGTTCGAGGCACGACTCGCGCACGGCGCACTGATCGCAGATGGCCTTGGCTTCACCGGACTCCTCGTCGGAGATCGGGTAGAACACATCAGGATCGATGCCCCGGCAGGCTGCGTGCTTGCGCCAGGTGGCACTCATGGAAACGTCACTTCCTAAATCGCGGTCGGGGTGGCTGGTCGATTCGCCTGACATAACATCCGGTGACCTGGGAAAATGTGGCCCCCCGGCTGAAACAGGCGGAATAGACAGTATGGCCCAGACGGTGCCGTGGTGTCCACCACTGGCTCGTCCACCAGGGCATCTTCGGGCCGGGAACCCGACCGGTGTGGCGATGGACGGCGATCGGGCCGAGGAGGTGGCCCCGAGGCGGAGGGGTCCCGGCTGTCTAGTATCTCCCGACAGTCCTGGGGCTCCCGGCCACCCCTGCCCCGGGACCTACCCCCCACCCTCGTCAAGGAGCCCGTCCATGCCCGCTGTCCCCCTCCAAGGCAAGACCATCGTCGTGACCGGAGTGACCGGGCAGGTGGCCGGGCCGGTAGCCCTGGCCCTGGCCGTCCAGAACGAGGTGGTGGGTGCGGCCCGCTTCAAAGATCAGGCGGCCCGGGCCCGGCTCGAGGCGGCCGGTATCCGCTGCGTCCCCATCGACCTGGCCTCCGGCGACGTGGCCGACCTGCCGCGCCACGCCGACTACGTGGTCAACTTCGCCGTGTCCAAGACCAACGACTGGACAGACGACCTCAGGGCCAACAGCGGCGGCTTGGCCTACCTCATGGAGCACCACCAGGATGCGGCGGCATTCCTCCACTGCTCGACCACCGGGGTGTACAAGCCGCTCGGCCACCATGTCTTCGCCGAGGAGGACCAGCTCGGGGACAACCACGGGGTATGGCCTTTCCTCCGGACCTACAGCATCTCGAAGATCGCCGCCGAGGCGACGGCACGGTGGGCGGCCGAACGCTTCGAACTTCCCACCACGGTGGCGCGCCTGTCCGTCCCCTACGGTGACGGGGGTGGCTGGCCGGCCATCCACCTCGAGATGATGATCAACGGCAGCGAGATCCCGGTCCACACCGACGCTCCCAGCGTCTACCACCCTCTCCACCAGGACGACATCATCGCCATGGTGCCCGGGCTGTTGGGCGCGGCGACCACCCCGGCCACCACCGTCAACTGGGGCGGAGACGACGGAGTCAGTATCGAGGAGTGGTGTGGGTACTTCGCCGAGCTGACCGGGCTACCGGCCCGATTCGCCCCGACCGACCACACCATCGACAGTGTCCAGATCGACCTGACCCGGATGCACGAACTGGTGGGCACCACCACGGTGGGCTGGCGGGACGGGCTCCGACGCATGGTGGAAGCACGCCATCCCGAGCTCCTGTCCCGGTAGGGACGGCCGGGCCCGGTCGGGGGAACTCCCTGGTCCCAAGGGTATCCGGGCCAAGAGGGGGGCGGCCTCAGGCGGAGTGGGTCGGGCGCGGCTCTCGGCCCCCCGGGTCCCGGGGCCCGGGGTCACCGTTCTGGACGTAGACGTGGCCCACCGACCATGCCGTGGTGGTCGGATCCGGAGCCACGGTGAGGACGGCCCCATGATGGAAGACCAACGTCAGCTCTCCGCCGGCCGACGCCCATACCCATCGCACCGAGCTCGGATAGAGCGCCACCAACGGCCCGAGCGCATCCCATCGCTTCGGGCTGAGCTGGTGGACCACCCCGCCCATCTGCAGAGCGAAGGCGCTTCCGATCATCACCTCGGTACGGCCGAACCGCAGCCGAGTCTGGTCGTCGATCCGGATGAACGAGAGGGTCGAGTCCGCCAGGACGAACTGGCGGCCGCCGTCAGGAAGCTCTCTGATCCGGCATCCCTCGACCACGGCGCCATGTTCGCACGTGCACCCGAAGGCCGCACATCGACAGGGAGGGTGGGCGATTGACCCGGTGCACCGGTGCGACGGTGCCCAGGCCACGAAGCGGACCACCGGATGGTGGGTCTACTCCTCGGTGGCGAGGTTGCCGT
This sequence comes from Acidimicrobiales bacterium, assembly GCA_038210245.1. GTDB lineage: Bacteria > Actinomycetota > Acidimicrobiia > Acidimicrobiales > RAAP-2 > Bog-756. The sequence continues at coordinate 58,227 of JBBQWW010000001.1, read as the reverse complement.
ACGAGGGCACCCCGGCGGTGTCGTAGGTGAGGTGGAGCGTGCCGTTCGGGTAGGTGACCGATTCGGTGAGGCGCAGCGCCGTGGGCACGGTGCCGTCGCCGAACACCTTCTTGCCGCCGCCGAGCAGCACCGGATGCACCCACAGGCTCATCCGGTCGACGAGCCCGAAGCGCAGCAGGGACTGCAGGAGGTTGAGACTGCCGATGACGTGGACTTCGTCATGGCGCCCCTTGAGGGCGGTGACGCTCTCGGCGAGGTCGCCGGCCACGAGTGTCGACCCCGACCAGGCGAGGGAGCCGGTGAGCGTGCGGCTGGCCACGTACTTCGGGACGTCGCCTAGCAACCGGGCGAACGGGATCTCCCGCGGAGCGCTCGGCCAGTAGTCGGCGAAGGTCTCGTACGTCCTCCGCCCGAGGAGGAGGGCGTCCATACTGCTGGCTTGCTCGAAAATGACCTCACCCGCCGCCGGGTCCATCTGTGGCGCATGCCAACCGCCGTGGACGAAGCCACCGTCACGGTCCTCGTCGGGCCCTCCGGGCGCTTGAGCCACTCCGTCGAGCGTTACGAACTCGGTCGCGATCAGTGTGCCCATGGTGGTCCTCCTGGTCTGGTGGCGATGCATCCGATGGGTACGACGCTGCCGCCCTCTCCAACTCATCGTTGGAGGCGCCATAAACGGTCACGCTGGCCACGACGCTGGGATCGGGCCGGCTGGGACGCGGCGGCGGCCCAGGCCACTTCGGCCCACCCGGTGAGTTCCTAGCCCGGGGTAGTCGCCTCGAGCCGAACGGCCTGGTCGGGCCACAGCAACCCGGCCAACTGGGTGGTGAGGTCGGCCAGTTCGGCCGCCGTGGCCCGGTAGTCGGCCAGCGACCGTCCGAACGGGTCATCCACCTCGTCCGTCGACGTACGGGTGAGCAGTCCCTGGCGGGTCCGATCCCCATGGGCGGCGTCGATCCACGAGCGGAACCCTTGATCCGGTCGGCGAGGTCCGAGCTCAGTCCCCCGTCGCACCAACTCCTTCAGCATGAACGATTGGGGCCAGCTCGGTGGGTCCAGGAGCACCGCCTCCTGCACATGGCGCCGTCCCATGCCGATGATCAGGTCCGCGTCCTCCACCATCGACTGGGTCAGGGCCTGGCTCCGGTGGCCGCGGAGATCGATTCCGAAAGGGGCCATCACCTCGAGCACCTCGGCGGGCACACTCCGGCGGGCCAGTCCCCCGGTGGCCCGGATGCCCGCGGAGGCCACCTCCACCGGGTCGGACAGATGCTCGATCTGTTCGGCGAACAGGGCGGCCGCCATCGGAGAACGGCAGATGTTGGCGGTGCATACGAAGAGGAAGTGGACCCGGGGAGTGTACCCGGTGCCCGACGGTCCCCCGCTGACCCACTGCACCGGTCCGGGTCGGACATCACCGCCCTGGTCGGGCCCGGCGCGTACGCTCACCACCAGGGTGGCGGTGCCCGCTGGGCCGCACGGTCCGGGCGGCCGGCGCCCGAGGTCCACCCGTGCCGACCGATCGACAGGAGTGAGCGTTGCCAACCAATGCCGAGATCGTGAAGACCGTCACCGAGGCCCTGGGCCGAGGTGACCTCCTCGCCGTGATGGGCCTGGTGGCCAAGGACGTCCGATGGGCGGTGAACGCCGCCGACCGGGAGGCCGCCCCCTGGTTCCGGGTCTACGAGGGCAAGCGGAGCCTTCCCGACTTCTTCGCCGAGCTCTCCCAGGTGACGTTCTCCGACTTCACCCTGAAGGCCATGCTGTCCGACGGGGACCTGGTCATCACCTGGCTCCATGTGGCCTTCACCAGCCCCAAGGGACGGGAAGTGGACATGGAAGAGGTCCAGATCTGGAGGCTGGCCGAGGGGAAGATCCGGTCCGTCGACACCTTGCTCGACACGGCAGCCGTGGGCGCCGCCTTCGCGTGAACCCGTCCGCTCCCGTGGCGCTGGCCCACGACTACCTGACCCAGCGGGGCGGGGCCGAGCGGGTGGTCCTCGCCCTGACCGGGGCCTACCCCGTCGCCCCGCTCCACACTTCGTTCTACGATGCCGACGGCACGTTCCCCGAGTTCGCCGACGTGGACATCCGTACCCTGCCCATCGATCGGATCGGCATCCTCCGGGGCCGGCACCGGTTGGCTCTCCCCATCCTGGCCCCGGCCTTCTCGCGGCTCACCGTCGACGCCGAGGTCACCCTGTGCTCGTCCAGCGGATGGGCCCACGGGGTCCGGGTCACGGGACGCAAGGTGGTCTACTGCCACACGCCGGCCCGGTGGCTCTACCAGACCGACCGGTATCTCGACGGATCCTCGGTGGCGTCGAAGGCCGTGGTGTCTCTGCTGGCCCCGTCGCTGCGAGCCTGGGACCATAGGGCGGCGGCCAGTGCTGACCGCTATCTGGTCAACTCCACCGCGGTCAGACAACGGGTGACCGATCACTACGGCATCGAGGCGGAGGTGGTGCCCCCACCGGTCGAGGTGGACCCCGACGGCCCGGCCACCGAGGTCGACGGGATCGATCCCGGCTTCTTCTTGTGCGTGTCGAGGCTCCTGGCCTACAAAAACGTCGACTCCGTCACCGAGGCGTTCCGGTCTCTTCCCGGCCAGCGGTTGGTGGTGGTGGGCTCCGGGCCACTGGACGCTCCGATCCGCGCCTCGGCTCCCGCCAACGTCACCGTGCTGGGCCGGGTGGACGATTCCTCGCTCCGCTGGCTCTACCGATCCTGCACTGGCCTGGTGGCGGCGTCGCACGAGGACTTCGGACTCACCCCGGTGGAGGCGGCCACGTTCGGGAAGCCCACCGCCGCCCTGCGCTGGGGAGGCTTTCTGGACACCATGGTCGAAGGGACCACCGGGGTGTTCTTCGATCGGCCCGAGGCGGCGCTGATCGCTGATGCCGTGGAGCGGCTGTCCAATGCCACGTGGAGTGGTGAGGCGCTGCGGTCCCATGCCGAGAGGTACTCCCTGGAGCGGTTCACCCGGCGCATCGCCGAGGTGGTGGCCGAGGAGCGGCGGGCGGCGTGATCCCAGGGCAGTGCACCGGACCGCTCAGGAGGCGCCCCGTCCGCGGAACACGGTGGCCGGGGTCTGCCAGAGGATCTGCATGTCCCACCAGAAGGACCACGAGGCCACATAGAGATAGTCGAGCCGGCACAGTTCGAGGTGGGAGAGCTCGTTCCGACCCGATACCTGCCACAGTCCGGTCATGCCCGGCCGGGCCTCGAAGCGCTTGCGGGCCCAACCTTCGATCCCCATGGCTTCGGCCACCACGAACGGCCGGGGTCCGACCAGGGACATGTCCCCCTTCCAGACGTTGATCAGCTGGGGGATCTCATCGAGGCTGGTCCGGCGCAGGAAGCGGCCCACCCGGGTGACCCGGGGATCCTCGCGTACCTTGAACAGGGGGCCGTCCATCTCGTTCAGGTGCTCGAGCTCATGGCGCCGCGACTCGGCATCGTGGTACATGGTTCGGAACTTGAGCATGGAGAAGGGCTGCACGTCGCGGCCGGTACGGACCTGCCGGAAGAAGACGGGGCCGGTGCTGGTGGACTTGATGAGCACGGCCATCACGGCGATGGCCGGTGATACCACCAGCAGCACCAGCGAGGACACCACGATGTCGAAGGTCCGTTTGAGGAATCGGGACCCGGCACTGAGCGACGCCGGAGCGATGTCCAGCATGGGCAGGCCGGAGAGGTCCTCGATGTGGGACCGGCCGGTGATCAGTTCGTAGTAGCGCGGCACGATGGAGACACCCACCTGGCCGCTGAGCGTCTTCAGCATCTCGGTGGTCCGCTCGGGATGGGTCCTCGAGAAGCAGACCACCACCCGGGCCACCCGGTGCGTACGGACCAGCTCCGGCAGCTCGTCGAGCTCACCGATGACGTCGTTGTGGCCGAGGGGGTTGTCGTCGACGAAGCCCACGAACCGCACGCTGGCGTGAGCCCGCAGATGGCTGGCCACCGTCTGGGCCAGCTTGCCGGTCCCCACCACGATGACCGGGACGGAGCCGTCCGAGGCACGGCCCAACAGACCGAAGGCCACCACCCGGGCCAGGGGCACGGTGATCACGGCGACCAGGCACATGGCGGCGATCTTCCCGGCGGTCACCTGCTCCACGTCGGTGCTGGCGGTCCGCAGGGCCGAGTAGGCCACCACGGCGTAGACGAACCCGCTGATCATCAGGGCGTGCACGATGTTGCGGAGGTCGGAGAACACGCTGGAGGAGATCCGCCGAGTGGTCCCGCGATAGAGCCCATAGCAGCCGAATACGGCGATGAACACCGGAATCATGGCCAGGTCGAAGAGGTAGACCTGACCGCTGCGGCCGGCGGCACTGTCCGGGTTGCTGGAGATGGCCGAGACGATCAACGGGCCGAGGAGGGCGGCAAAGGCCAGGCCCATGACGTCGGCCACCAGAAGCCGGCGCAGCGTGTGCCGGCGGACCCGGGCCACCACCCCACTGCGGCCGTCGGCGGGAGCCGACCGCCCGCCGGTGGGCGCTACCTCGCCTTCCACCTCCTGGAGACGCAGATGGAGTTCCGGATCGAGAATCGCCATACCAGCCGGCCTGCCCCTTCCTGTGCCGGTGGTCAGCGGATGGTTCGCCGCGTCGTTCGAACCGCGATCGCGCTTGGCGCCGTTCGAGCGCTCAGCCACGACGGTCCCACCCCCTGACCAACGAAATTTTACCGCCCGGAATGGTGCGTACACAAGGGTCGCCTGCCGTTCGGAGCACCGCCCGACCTAGGGCGAGACCCGGAGCACCTCGGCGGAGTTCAGGGCTCTGACCTGGCCGTTCGGTGGCTTGTCCCCCGAACCCACCCGGTGCAGTCCGATCTCGGTGGAGCCCCCCGGCTCGAGGTGGAACCACGAGTCGTCGGGTCGGAATCCTGGAATGTCGACCGAGACGAACTGGGCGAATCGACGGGTCGCGATCGACAGGGACCATGCCTCTTCATCGACCGGATGGAGAGTGGCCTGAAGCCCCACTTCGGACTGGAGTGGTCGACGCGGACCGTCGGGCAGAAAGGTGGCCGTCGCCAGCACGGTGTCGTCCTCCCCGCGTAGGCGGGCCACCACGAGCTCGGTGGCGCGGGGTCCGAAGCGGTAGGCGTAGGTCAGATCGCGGAATCCGTCGAAGAGGTCCTCGGCGGCCAGGCGGATGCCGCTCCGGGCCGGCACGGTGACGGGCCCGGAGCCCTGGTCGATGCGGTGGTCGGCCGAGTACACCTCGACCTCCACCCGGCCTCCGACTCCGAGGCCCCCGTCGTTGACCAGATGGAGGGCCAGTCCGTTCAATCCTTCGTCGGTCAGCAGCAGGCCCAGCGGTTGTGAGGCCCGGGCCAGTGCGAACCAGGGAGCCTTCGGGACACCACAGCTGTCGATGATCCCCCACCCGGCGCCGGCCCGTAGGTCGCGCAGCCCCACCAGCAGCAGGCCGGCACAGCCGGAGCCGGACCTGCGCCACTCGGACATGGCCTCGGACATGATGTGGGTGACCGCGGCCCGACCCAGGTCGAGGGCCCGTTCCGGATCGTGTCGTCGGAGGAGCGCCGGATCCTCGCCGAACAGTTGGGCCACATAGTGGTCGCGGACGTCCTCGAGGTCCCAGGACCCTCCGGTGTCATGGTGGATGGCCTGCTTCCAGGCGGGGTCGTGGCCGGCCCGGCGGGCCCCTCCGCACACCTCGTCGACCGTGTCCCGTTCTGGCGGGATGGCGAAGGCCAGGCCCTCGCTCACGAACGCCACCTCGGCACGCCGCAGGTCATCCAGCGGACGCAAGTAGACCCCTACCCCGGTGTAGTGGCTGACCCCTCGGTTCATCTGGAACGGCAGCGATCCCCCGCCGGGCGAAGCCGGCACGTAGGGCACACCGGGGGCCAGCCGACGGGACAGCGCTGGGATGACGTCGTCGGCCATGGCGGACGACCAACGGTCGCGGGACAGCCCGAACATGGCTGGCTGCTCTTCCAGCTCCTGCCCGCCGCAGACGACGGTCAGCGAGGGATGGGACGCCGCGGCCGAGAGCACCCCAGCCAGCTCTTCCTCCACCCCGGCGACGAACGCCGGGTCGTCGGGAGGGTCGAGGAAGGCGAACATGGCGTCCTGCCAGACCATCAGCCCGAGGCGGTCGCACAGGGTGAAGAACCAGGGATCCTCGTAGACGGTGCCCCCAGGGATCCGGACCATGTTCATCCCGGCCGTCCGGACCAGGGTCAGGGTCGAGAGGAGCTCCGCCTCGGACGCCTGGAAGGTCACCGGGTCGAGCGGATACCAGCACCCGCCCCGACAGAACACCGGCGTCCCATTGACCACCAGGCCGAAGCCGCCCTCGGTGACGTCGACCTCGACGGTCCGGAAACCGACGCTGCCGAGTTCGAGACGGTCCGGACCGAGCTGCACCGACACCGGATAGAGGGGCTGGTGTCCGTGGGTGTGGGGCCACCACCGTTCGACGTCCTCCACGGTGGCCGTTCCGGACAGGTGCAGGTGGTCGTCGTCCGCTTCCACCGTCAGCGGCACCGTCACGTCGGCCACGGTAAGGGTGGCGGCCGTCGATGGGGTAGTTCCGGTCCCGCCGGAGGCCGTCACGGTGAGGTCCAGCGACACGGTGCCGGTGCAGGCCCGGTGGCCGTCCCCGTGGTCGGCACCGTCGGTCAGGCCGCCGGTGACCAGGCGGCGGTCAACCACCCGGGGCACCGATCTTGGGACCAGCCGGACCGGGCGCCACGGACCCACCGGTGCCGGCGTCACCACCCACCCCGCCTGGCGGCCGAGCAGGGTGGTGCGGATCCACCGGAGATTCTGGTGGGTGGCGCCGTTGGTCTTCCACCGTGGGCGGGGTCGCTTGGCGGCCAGCCAGGGGGTGAGGGCGGCGAACCGCACGACCAGGAGGTTGTCCTCCTCCAGCCGACCGACGGGTAGGCGCAACGGGGTGAACATGGACTCGGAACGGGCCAGGTGCTCGCCGTTGAGCCACACGTCGGCGATGGTGGCCAGTCCCTCCAACTCCAACCACCAACCCGTTCCTGCCTCCTCGGGGTGTCCGGAGCCATCCGGACCGGTGAAGTGGCTGCGAAACCACCAGTCCTCGCCGTCGAGCTCGGCCGTGCTCCGTTCGGGCACGCCGGCCTGACGGAGGGCACCGGCGGCGGTGCCCGGCACCAGGGCGTCGAGCCACGACAGGGCCAGCTTGTCCAGCACCTCGGGGCCGCCGGCCTCACCAGCGGTGGTGGACGCGCACTCCCACGTCACCGCCTCGAGCAGGTCGGTGTCAGGTCCCATAGCGGTCGGCCAACGTGGCCATGCCCGAGGCCCAGTGGTCCGCCATGGGCCCGAGGATGCCGGACAGATCCACCTGTCGACCCCGGACCACGCGGGCCAGGGCGAACTGCAAGGACTTGGCCCCCGCGGCCAGCTCGGCGAAGTCGGCGGCGGCCGCCTCCGTTCCGGGCCGGTCGTGAACGTTCAGCCACGACACGAAGTCGGCGGCCAGCTCGGCGGTGGCACCACACTGCCGGCACATGCCGAACGAGTACAGGTGGAAGGTGTCGAGGTCCTGTGTGGCCAGCCACGGCAGGTCGTCGGCCAGACGACGGCCGAGACGGGTGACCGGATTGTCGGCGGGGCGACGGCCCAGGTGCTCTGTGGTCAAGGCCACCACACGAGAAACCAGATCGGGGTCGTGCCGCCGGATCCGGTCGAGCCGGATCACCTCCACGTACGGGGGCAGAGCGGCTGCCTCGGCGTGGGCCCCCAGCCGGAAGACGCCGTCGAAGTCCTCGCCGCCCAACTCAAAGTAGCCGGCGTTGTGGAAGTAGCCGAGCCGTCGACCGGGGCGGTCGAGCATCTGAGGCACGATGGTGCTCTTGACGTGGGCGATGCCGTAGGAGACACCGCGGGTGTCAGGCAGGAACCACGAGTCCACCTCGACCGTGCACAGCCGGCCCAGGTCCAGCTGCTCGTCCACGTGGTCGACCACGGGGCGCCACACGTTGAGCTCCGACACCTCGAGGCCGAACAGAGTGCGCAGGTCCTCGGGCGGGAACTTGAAGAAAGTCCACTGGTCACCCTCGAAGTCAGCGCTCAGAGTGAAGGCGGCGGCGGCCACCGGATCAAGTTCCAGGGCGTTGAGGACCTCGATCCAGACATCCACGTAGCAGTTGGTCTCCGTCCAGCTCCGTTCCACGGCGTGCAGCCCGTGGGGCTGGTACCCGTCGGCGGAGAGAGGGAGGAGGGCAAGGGTCATGGGTCGGCCACCGGTGGGTGGATCAGGGCCACAGCCGGTTCCGGGCCGCACCGGTCCACCGGTCCGGGTCGGGGCCGTGCCGGTGCAGGAGGGCCAGCGTGATGCGGTCGATGCCGAAGCCGAAGCAGGCGGTATGGGCCACCTCTCCATCGGTGGTCTCGATCCCGAAGGGCCGTCCGAAGTGGTCGAGGTGGCAGTTGGACGAGGAGATGGCTGTCTCCCGATCGATGGCGTAGACCGGCGTCACGATCTCGTACTTCAACTCCTCGATCCGCTGATTGGCGGCCAGCATCCGTCCGGGACGGCCGAAGAAGGGGTCGTTGGCCACCACCGGCGACACCTCCAGGCCCAGGCTGGTGAGCACCTCGAGGCCGCGCTCGATCCAGAGATCGCGGTGAGCCCGGGCCCCGTCCGGCGTGCCCAGGTAGACGTAGTCGTGCTGGCGGAAGGACTGCATCCGGAAGGGGTCGGTGCTGGGTTCGTGACGGAAGCAGTAGCCGTAGACCTCCACCCGTCGCCCACCGTCGGGCAGCCTGCCGCCCATGGTGGGATAGAGCGGGTGGCACACCGCCGGGCACAGCACCATGTCGGTGGTCTCGAGCAGCGGGCCCCGGTCCTCGTGGGCCTCGGTCCGGTGCAGCAACTCGGCATGCTGACGCTCGTCACCCCGGAAGGTGTGGACCGACCCCATCTGGTCAGGGAACGACTCGAGGTAGCCGTTCTTCTCGAAGGTGGCCCAGGGCATCACCGGGGGGAAGCGGACCGATGTGGCCTCCTGATCGGCGCCGACCCGCAGGACCATGCGGTCCACGGCCTCGGCGATGGACTCGTAGGTGCCGGACCGGCCGTACAGCCCGTCCACCCCGGTGGGGATGAGCAGGCCCGCCTCCAGCAGCTGGCGGCGGAACGGGGTCCAGGGGTCCTCTTGTGCCAGTGGCGGTTCGGGGCCGTCGGCTGACAGGGTCGTGTCGTCACTGATGGTCTGGCTCATGGCTGTCTCCTCACTCGCCCCGGTGGACCAGGAGCATCTGGGCGTTGTTGCCCATGATGCGGTCGTTGTTGACCATCAGCGACGCACCCATCGAGTCGCGAAGGTGACGACCCAAGCTGTAGGGAGTGTCCATCCGGTAGGAGGCCAGGCCACAGATCACCATGCACTGGCGGACGATGTCGACGACCAGGGTGGAGGCCGACACCTTCAACGAGTTCATGGCGATGGCGAAGCCCAGAGCCGACAGGCGGTCCGGATCGTCCTGGATTTCCTCGAACCGGCTGACCGCCCCGCGGACCAGGTCGGTGAACTGCTGGAGCAGCGCCGTGGTATCGGCCAGCCGCAAGGCGGCGGCCGGGGTCATGCCTGGGCGCTTGCGCGCTTCGGCCTGGACGAACTTCCGGGCCCGGTCAGTCGCCGAGTTGGCGATCCCCAGCCACAGGGAGCTCCACAGCAGATGGGCCACCGGCAGCATGGTCTGGCTGGACACGTCGGCGTAGGGGTCGTCGAGGATGGCGCTGGCGTCACCACTGGCCCGAAGGACGAACCCGGGGCTGCACGTGCCCCGGAACCCGAGGGCATTCCACTCCCCGACCTGCTCCAACTCCAACTCGGGGGGGCGGCACAGGGCCAGCACCTGATCGTTCTCGGGGCTGTCGGCCGACCGTCGGGCCGTGACCAGGATGCCGTCGGCGAACCGGCCGTAGGAGATGACCGGGGCCTGCTTTTCGAGGTGGAACGTCCCCCCGGCCACGTCGACGGCGCACACGCTGGAACCCACGTCACCTCCAGTACCCACTTCGGTGGTGGCCGACGCCAGCAGGTACTGCCGGTCCACCAACTCCACCTGGTAGTGGCGCAACAGGTCGTTGCGGCCGTGACGGACCAGGCAGGCCACCTGAATGTGGTGCATGGCCGTGACCATGGCACTCGAGGCGCACTGCCGGCCCAGGGCCACCAGGCCCCGCGACACCTCGGAGTAGGTCGCCCCCATCCCCCCCAGTGATCTCGGGATCAGCGCCGACAGCAGTCCCTCGGCTCGAAGGGCGCTGATGGTCTCGGCCGGGAACCGACCCTGGATATCCACTTCGTCGGCGGCGGGGGCCGCCACCTGATCGGCGATGCGGGCCATCATGGCCACGACATCGTTGGAATCGGAGACGGCCGGTGGTTCGTGGATCGTGCTGGTCATGAGGGGCTCACGCTTCCTGCATCTCGGTCACGCCGGCCCGGATGGCGGCGATCGACTCGAATGTGGACTTCCGCAGCATCTTCTCGGAGAACTCGATATCGAAGGCGTCCTCGAGGGCCAGCATCACGTTCACACTGGCGTGTGAGGTCATTCCGGCCGCGAAGAGATCCGCGCTCTCATCGATCGAGCCCGCGTCCACGGCCAGGCGGCCGTGCTCGGTGAGCACCTCTCGAATGGTCTCGTCCATGCTTACTTCCCTCTCCGGTCAGGAGGCGGTGTCCGGCGCCAGGCCGGAGCACCACCCCTCCTCATTGCGACTACACAGGCGGCGGCCACCATCGGCTCGTGGGTCACACTCACCGCCAACGACGTCAGGCCCGCCCCGGTGGCCAGGGCGGCGGCCGTGCCCGAGAGCCGCAGCTCGCACCACCCACCAGCCATCCGGCGCACCTCAATGCTCCGCCACTCCGGTCGGGGCCCCACCGGACGCAGCACTTTGACCGCCGCCTCCTTGGCGGCGAACCGAGCGGCCAACGACTCCATCGAGTAGCCGCTGGTCGACGGACGTCGGTCCCCGGGCCGGGGCGGTGACCCTCCGGCCTGGTCGACACCGAGCCGGGCACAGGCCCGCTCGTGAGGCGTGAAGACCCGGTAGAGGTAGCGACGACCCAGACGGGCCACCGACTCAGCCACGTCGGCCACCGGAACCAGGTCCACCCCGACCCGGAAGGCACCGGGCCGGCCGTCGGCCGACGCGTCCGGGGCGGTGGTGAGGCCCGTACCGTCGACCGACCAGGCCCGCACGGCCTCGTCGACCAGACCCGAGCAGAGGGTTCTGGCCAGGTCGTGCCGGGCGGCGGCGGACGGGGCGTGGGTGACGGGCGGGGTCCGGGTGGTCACGACACCGACTCCCCCTGGGGTGGACGGCTGAGCTGGCCTTCCCGCCGGCCGGCGTGCCGCTCGGGCGAGATCACGGAGGCGTACACGGTGCGGTACCGCTCGGCGATGACCGGCCAGGCGAACTCGACCACCCGCGCCCGACCGGCGGCGGCCACCGAACGGCGGTACCCGTCATCGACGACCATCTGCTCCAGTGCCTGGGCGAAGGCCGGGGTGTCGAGGGGGTCCACGAGGACGCCATCCTCACCGTGGCGCACGAACTCCGGCGGCCCGCCCCGGGTGGTGGCCACGACGGCCACCCCGGCGCGCCACCCTTCCAGCACGACGATGCCGAAAGGCTCGAGGCGGCTGGGCATGACGAAGAGTTCGGCCCCGGCCATGGTGCGGGCTACTTCCACCCGGCTCAACCGGCCCGGGAAGTGCACCCGGTCGGCCACCCCGAGGTCTTCGGCCTGGGCCCGCAAGGAGTCCAGGGCCGTGCCCGTCCCCCCGATGATCAGGTCGAAGGTGTGCCGGGCCCGGTCGGTGGCGGCGAACGCCGCCAGCAACAGGTCGAAGCCCTTCTTCTCCACCACCCGCCCGAGAGCCAGGATGTAGGGGCGGGCGGGCCGCTCCGGTAGGTCGGAACGGCCCGACGAGCCGGGCAGGCCCGCGCCAGCATCACCCGGGCCGGGGTGGGCATCAACCACGTCCACGCCGTTGAAGACAACCAGCCCCCGTCCCCGTTCGAGGCCGAAGCGTTGCTCGGCGTCCTCCAGCGTGAAGGCCGAGCACCCGGTGACGCAGTCCGCCACGCGAAGACCTCGGCGCAGCGCCGAACGGAGGGTCCGGGAGGTGTCGAAAATGTCGGCGTCGTCCATGACCGTCTCCCCTTGAAGGGTCACGACGAGGGGAAGGCGGGTGAGGCGGGCCAGGGCGGTACCGTAGGCCCCGTTGGGTCCGAAGCACACCACGTGGAGCACGTCGGGACGGAAGGCGTCGACGGCGTTCCTCAGCGAGAACAGGGTGCGCGGGCCGATGGTGGCCGAGCGGTAGAGCGACGACCACTTGGTGGCCGGCAACGGCATGGGGAACCGCCGCACGATCAGGTCGTCCCGCACCTCCACGGTCTCCGGCTTGGCATCGTCGCCGTGGAGCGTCCACACCTCCACCTCGTCACCCGCGTCCACCAGGGCCAAGGCCAGGTGGCGCGTCAACTCCTCGACGCCGCCCAGGGCGGGCGGATACGCACTGGGGAGCAGGGCGATCCGGGTCACGACGGGATCACCTTGCCGCGGGCCGCGGCGGCTCCACGGGTGACCCTGGTGGGCGGCAGCGGCTCGGTGGGGGAGGAAGGAGGCATCGATGGTCTCACGGGATGTTCGGGTTCAGCCAGGGCTCGACGGCAGCCAGCGTGGCTCCGGTGGGCAGAGGCGCCAGGGGGCTCCAGTTCCCCACTCCAGGCGACCAGTAGTTGGAGAAGGCGGCGGCGTACCAGCCGGAGAGGTACCCCTGTTCGGCGCAGTCGCAGGTCGGTGCCCAGCTGCCCGGATGGATGCCCAGGATGTTCTCGATCTGGGCCTCCCCACCCTGGGGCTGCACGGCGGCGGCATCCACCTCGTGGGCGATCTCGAACGCCGTGATGCCGGCCAGCCGCTCGACGGTCTCCCCGGGATAGACGTAGAGCACCGAGGTGCCCCCGGTCTGACCCCAGGTGAAGGTGGTGTTGCCGTAGAAGCCCGGCGACGGGGCAGCCGAGATGGGCTGGAACTGGATGGTGTAGCCGGGGATGCTCTGCCACGGGTAGCGGACCAGGGCCAAGGCCTGGGCCCCCATCTGAGCTGGCGTCAGCGGCGCCGTCGACACCGGCGGAGCGTCGGTGACCGGCGGTGCCGAGGCGGCGGCCGGGACCGGGGCGGCGGCCGGAGCCGGGGGGGTGGTGGCCGGGGCGGTGGCGGTCGGGTCGGTGGAAGCCAGGGACGGAGTGGTGGTGGCCGGCGTGGTGGCGGCGGGGTTGGCCGGTGAGGCCGACGGATCGGTGAGGCGGGCCCGAGCCGTGGCGGCGTCGACCGACGTGGCCGTGGCGTGGGTCGGCGAGCCGGAATCGACCAGCAGCACCGAGGCGGCCACCACCACTACCACCAGCGCCAGCACCGCACCCTCCAGACGGAGGAGCGAGCGACGTTGGGCGAAGGTGGCCCGTCGGAGCCCGGCCCAGAGCCCGTCGGTCCGTCGATCCGGGCCGACGTAGCCGTCCGACAGGACCAACGAGGGGTCGTCGAGATCGGCCAGAATCCCGGAGGGCAGGGACTCGTCGATGCTCGGCACTGCCGTAGGGGCCGTGCTCAGCGCGGGCAGCGAAGGCAGGGAGGTCAGCCAGGGTAGAGTGGACGGCGGAGGCAGGGGCGGCGTGTCGACCCCGGCCCCCGGACGCGAACGATCCGTGCCTGCTGTAGGGGCGGAAGGCTCGCCCGTCACGATCGACGCCATGTTGTTTGATCGGCAGTTTTCCAACGGACCTGAAGTGCTGGTCCAGGCCCGGTTCGTGCCTGAACCCTGGACACCGTCCCGGCCGGTACGACGCCTCTGCGGGTCCGCTCAGGTGCATCCGCCCCCGGATGTCAGCGGTCACGACAGGCGGGGCAGCGTGGTGGGGGATCCGATGGGTTGGTCGGGCCCGGCTGGGGTCAGTGGGCGGCCAGATGGGCGACGACCAGGGTCAGGGGAGCCACCGCAGCGGCCGTGGCCACCGCCGTGGCCAGGACCAGGGTGCCACTCGGCCGCCCCACGCGGTTCGACCGGGCCGAGGGGAACTCCGATCCGGGGTGCCACTCCCGACGCCGCTGTTCGTCCCGGCGATGGGTGCGCCGCTGGCTGCGGTCCAGGGTCCGACGGTCAGGACCCACGTACTCCTCGGTGATGACCAAGCGGGGATGGTGCAGATCGGTCAACATGCCCTCGGGGATGATCAGCTCGTCGTCGGGTACGGGTCCGGGTACGGGTCCGGGTCCGGACCGGTCGGCCTCGGGACGAGCCAGGAGGTCCGAGGCCGTCACCGTGGCCACCGGCTGCTGTTCGCCGACCCTCCTCCGCACGATGCTCCGCACTGACAGCACCCACCCCTATCGGCAGCACCGGCACGGGCCTGAAGTCGGCCGACCCCACAGGGTCCTGGGTCAGACGCCCAGACCCAGCGATCGGTAGGCCGCCGCGGTGCCGAGGGCCGTGTGGCGCCAGCTCAGGCTCCGGACCCGCTCGGCGCCCCGCCGAGCCAGCTCGGCGCGTCGCTCCCCGTCGGCCATCAACTGGCGCAGGGTCTCGGTCAGACCGTCGGTGTCCCCGGGTCGGAAGGTGGCGGCCCCATCCCCCACCACCTCGACCACCGCCGGCACCGGTGTGCTCACCACAGCGGCGCCGCAGGCCATGGCCTCCACCGGGGGCAGTCCGAAGCCTTCGTATCGAGAGGCGTAGCCCACCAGGGTGGCCGCCCCGTACAGCGCCGGGAGGTCCGAGGTGGGCACATGGCCCAGCTCCAGCACGCCGTCGGGAGCCGGGTGGCCCCACAAGCTGTGGCCGGTCAGCACCAGGGGTACGCCCACCCGCCCGCACGCCGTGGCCAGCGTGGCGATGTCCTTGCGCGGCTCGATGTTGCCCACGTGGAGCACGAACCGCTCCGGCAGGTCGTAGCCGACGCGGACCCGGGCCACCGCGTCGTCCCCGGCCGGCACCATCTCCGGCGCCGGGGCGGAGTGGACCACCACGGACGCTCGCCCCATCAGCGCGCTGACCCGCTCGGCGGTGAAGGCCGAGACGGCCACGATCACGTCGGCCCGATGGAGGGCGTGGCGGAGCAGCACCCGCTCGCCGGCCACCCGGAGCCGGGGGAAGGCCCAGGGCGCATCGAAGATGGCCATGTCGTGCACGGTGGACACGGTGGGAGTGGAGCCCCGGAAAGGCAGGTCGACGTCGAGGCCGTGGAACAGGTCAGCCGACCCGAATCCGAGGGACCCGCTCAGGGCTCGGGCCACCCCGTGGGACTCCCGGACCACCAGTGGTATGACCCCGGCGGGCAACTCGGCGCGTCCTCCGGGCCGGACCGCCGCCACCAGTTCGGCATCGATCTCGTGGCCCAGGGCACCGAGCAGCTGGCGTATGTACGTGCTGACCCCGCCGCCCTGGGCTTCGAGGGGCAGGGCATTGAACAGGACACGGGGCGGAGGGCTCACCGGGGCTCGGGCGTCGGTGGAAGTCCGAACCCCACCCGGGACAGTGCCGACAGTTTGGTCCTGGCCCACCGGGCCGTGCCGCCCGACCACCCTCGCGCCGGCGAACCTGCCGATCCACCCGAGGGCAACAGCAGGCGACGGGGAAGAGCGACGGCAGGACGATCCGGGCCCACCGGTGCCGAGCTGCGCTGACGGCGGTCAACGTCGGCTGCCCCCAGGGACATGCCGACGATCACCAACGGAGGGATCATATTGGCACCGATCCAGAAGATGTCGAAGAGGCCGTCGACATAGTGGCCGAGCAGGATCACCAGCCCGAGGGTGCCGAAAGTCCGGGGGAGCCGACCCATGGTGCGCATGGTGACGAAGACCAGATAGAAGAAGGCCAGCGAGCCGACGATGCCGGTGGAGGACAGATTGTCGATCAGCACATTGGGCGGAGCGGTCACGTAGAGGAACTGGGGAAGGTTGTAGAAGCGCATCCCCTCTCCCAGCATCGGGCTGAGGTGCCAGACGTGCATGGCCGCGTTGATCTGGTCCACCCGGATGGCGACCGAGTTGAACTTGGGGTTGTTCCGGGCGGCCAGAGAGAAGCTGTAGTACAGGGCCACGACCAGAGGGAGGCAGCCCAGCACCATCAGCTGGGAGCGGCGACGGACATCCGGGTTGAGGAGGGTGGCCACGGCGATGGCCAAGATGAGGGCCACCACCGCCTGGCGGGACTGCGACGCCAAGAGGCCGAGGAAGCAGAGGTACTTGGCCACCCGAGCCTCGGTGCGTCCGAGCCCGGCCCACGGCGGGTTGAGCTGGGCCACGACCACCGCCACCCACATCACGGCTCCGATGGAGTTCTTCTGGTAGCCACCCCACTGGGCCGGTTGGAAGTGCGTGGCCAGGGCCTGCTCGATGGAGATCACCGCTACCACCACGGATCCCCACAGGAAGAGCCGGAAGGCCTGCCGGGACCGTCCAAAGCTGGCGATCGTCCACCCCACCAGCACACTCCCACCCAGGTAGGAGAACCGGTGGACCCACTCCACGATGTCGTAGCGGTTGGGATTGGCCACCACCACCAAGATCAGGGCCGCCTGGTACCAGAGGATGCCCTTGAAGAACTGCCGGAGGAACGGGGCCTCCCTCCAGTGCACGTGGAACAGGCACACCACCGCGCCCAGGAAGACCAGGAGATCGGCCACGCTGAGATTGGCGCTGGCCCCACCGACCCGTTGCAACAACAGCGAGCCGGGTAGCACGATGACCGCCAACAGGATGGGGTCGGCCACGAAGATCCCGAAGATGAGGAGGGCACCCCCGAGGGCCAGGGCCAGCCGTTCACTGCCGTTGGCGGCCACACCGATCATGACGGCGACCAGGACCACGGCCGCCCACACCATCAGAGACCGGGCCCCCGACCGGAGGCCGCCGGACGCGGTGCCGCGACGGAACCACCGGTCCAGCCCGCTGGTGGGGATCGGGTTCATGGGGTGGTGGGGGGCTCGTTCATCGGACCTCTGATCCATCGGTTGCAAGGGCCGGACGACTTGAGCAGCGTACCGTCCACAGGTCTCCCGTCGGCGGTTACGTCGATTGGCGCTCAAGATGATCCACGACTGTGACGACGCTTTCTACGATCGCTACTCCACCGCTGCGGCTCACCCACAGGCACGGCCACGGAGTGCACCAGTCACGCCACCAAGGAACGAACATGCCAACCCAGAGACCAGGCGACACAGCTATCCCGACGGTGGTCGTAGCCCCGTCGACGGCAGTGCGCCCTACTCGGGTGGCGGGTGTCCGCTCCGAGGGGCCGACCCTCTCGGTCCAGAGGGTGCGGGGTCCGAGGACCCCCACGTCGTATCCTCGTGACCAGCGTGTCACTGCACCGAAAGTGAGCATCCCCTGACATTCCGCGAGATCCTCTCGAGCCTGTGGCGCAGGCGACTCACCATCGTGATCACCGTCGTGGTGGCCGTGGTGGCAGCACTCGCCTACTCGAAGGTCCAGACCCCCAAGTACCAGTCCACGGCCTTGGTGCAAGAGAACGGCATCAGCGCCTCGGCCTCGGGCGGCCAGAACTCACCGGTCACCCTCCCCGATCCGGTGCAGGAGCTCGGGAGCACGGCGGTACAGGTGCGGGCGGCCAAGATCCTGGGCGACACCGATGTCAGTGGGGTGGCCGCCGACGTCAGCGGCACCGTCGACGCCACCACCGGCCAGTTGATCATCGCGGCCACCAACGCCGACCCGGCCCGGGCCCGGGCGGTGGCCAAGGCGTACTCGCAGGCGTACGTCGACCAGATCCAGGCCCTGGTCCAGGTGCAAGAGGACAAGCTCAATGCCGAGCTGACCTCCCTCCAGCACCAGATCGCCGCCCTCCAGCAGAGCAATCCGTCGGGCACCGACTCGGTGATCAACGCCCAGATCACCGGCCTCACCACCACCCTCAGTTCGCTCCAGTCCCAACTGACCAGTGTCCAGTTCGGCGAGCCGTACGCCAGCGTGCAGGTGGCGGCCAACCTGCCCGCAGCCCCGTCGGGCCTCGGCAACAAGAAGCTGCTGCTGATCGGGATCATCGCCGGACTGCTGGCCGGCTGCGGTATCGCCCTGGCTCGCGACCAGTTCGACACCCGGTTGCGCAACAGCCCTGACCTCGGGTCCATCACCGACGCCCCGATCCTGGCTGAACTCCCCCAAGACGCCGAGGTGCGCTCAGGGGGCGTGTCCATCGCCATGGTGCAGGCCCCCCAGTCGCAGATGGCCGAGGCCGTGCGAGAACTCCGGACCAGTCTCCGGGTGATCCTCGACGACGCCCCGTGCCCGATGATCACGGTGACCAGTCCCGAGCCCGGGGACGGGAAGACCTTCGTCGCCGCCAATCTCGCCGCGGCTTGGGCCATGAGTGGGAGCAAGGTCATCGTGGTGTCGGCCGACTTCCGTCGTCCTCGTCTCGAGGAGATCTTCGGCCTGCCTCTCGGCGGCCGGCCCGGTCTCGCCGACCTGATTCGCTCCAACTGGAAGACACCCGAATCGAACCGCTGGCCATCCGGTCAGCGCGAGGCGCAGGGCGCGCCGGTCGAAGCCTTGAGCCGAGGCCTGGGCGTGGGTGCCGGCGGTGGACCCGATGGACCCGGAGTCGTCGGCGACATGCCTTCCTTGCCGGGAATGGGCCACCCAGTCCAGGGGAAGGACCCCTCCCCCGGGACCGACCCGTCGTCGGTGGCTGCCCACCTGGTGGACAGTGGGATCTGGGGACTGCAGATCCTGCCCGCCGGGATCCAGCTGGACAATCCCAGCGAGCTGTTCGGAAGCCCGGGCATGCAGCCGGTCATCGACCAACTGCGACTACTGGCCGACGTCATCTTGGTGGACACGCCCCCTGTCCTGGTCGTGCCGGACACCGCCATCATCGGCAGTTTCACCATCGGGGCGGTGGTGGTGGCGGCCGAGGGCAAGACCGACCGTGCCGACCTGGAACGCACCGTGCACCGCCTCGAGTCGACCAACTGCCGGGTACTGGGCGTGGCCCTCAACCGGGTGCGCCGGTCCTCAGCCACCTCGTATCAGGCCTACAACTACAAGCAATGACCGGGCCGGCACCGGTGCGGTCCGTCTGGCCCGACCCCGGCCATCCCGTCACCGGCCCTCCCGGCCGCACCCACAGCGGCGATACGTACGGACCTCGGAGGTGACGACGCCTCCCGCCTCGGGGGGACCCCTGGTGTCCGGCGACCCCACGTCGTCCGGCGCCGTAGAGGTCCTGGTGGTGGCCTTCGGTGCGCCCGACCTGCTCGATGCCTGTCTCTGCGGACTCGCCGGCGCCCTGCCGGTGACTGTGGTGGACAACTCCTCCCGGGCGGACATCCGATCGGTCTGCGGCCGCCACGGGGTCCGCTACGTCGACCCCGGACGCAACCTCGGATTCGCCGGTGGGGTCAACCACGGACTGGGCCTGCGGGCGACGACGGCCGAGGCGGTGCTCCTGTTGAACCCCGATGCCGTGATCGGTCCCGACGCGGTGGCCCGCCTCTACCGGTGCCTGGTCGACTCCCCCCATCTGGCCTGTGTGGCCCCCCGCCAGGAGGACGGGGTGGGAGGTGGTGACGACCGAGTGGGCTGGCCCTTTCCATCACCGGCCGGGGCCTGGGTGGAGGCAGTGGGGCTCGGCGGCCTCCGGCGACAGGTCGACTTCGTGATCGGCTCGGTTCTGCTGGTGCGGTCGTCGGCGCTGGAGGAGGTCGGTCCCTTCGACGAGCAGTTCTTCCTCTACGCCGAGGAGACCGACTGGCAGCGTCGGGCGCGTGACCTCGGATGGGGCGTGGCCCTCTGCTCCCAGATCACCGCGATCCACGTGGGGGCGGGCACCGGCGGCGACACCGCTGTCCGGGAGGCCCACTTCCACGCCTCGCAGGAGCGCTACGTACGCAAGCACTTCGGCCCGCGGGGCTGGCAGATCTACCGGGCCGGGGTGATGATGGGGTCGGGCCTCCGGGCGGTGGCCCTCCCCGGGGAGCGAGGCCGGGCCGCAGCCGACCGGTTCCACCATTACCGTCAGGGACCCTGCCGGGTCGAGGCCCGGCTGTGATGGCCGGCCCGCGCCCCGCGGATGGCCCGTTGTCGGTGGTGCAGGTGGTGGTGACGGACGGCTTCGCCGGCGTGGAGCGCTACGTCTGCCAGGTGTCCGGGGAACTGGCCCGGCGCGGTCACCGCATCCACACCATCGGGGGCGATCCGGCCCGGATGCGGGCGGAGCTGCCCGAATCCGTTCCCAACCGAACCGCGACCACGCTGGTGTCGGCGGCGGTGGCCCTGGCCCGGCGCCGCCACGTCGATCTCATCCACGTGCACATGACCACGGCCGAGGCAGCCGCCTGGCTGGCCCGGCCGCTCCAGCCCGCCCCGGTGGTGGCCACCCGGCACTTCGCCAGCCGTCGCGGGTCCAGCGCGTTGGCCCGGAGCCTGGCCCGCGTGACCAGTGGGGTGATCCACACCGACATCTCCATCAGCCGGTTCGTGGCCGAGGCCATCGGGTCGCCCTCAGAGGTCATCGCCAACGGGGTACCCGACCGGCCCCAGGCTCCACTGGTCGCACCCACCGTGGTCATGCTCCAGCGACTCGACAGGGAGAAGTCACCCGAGGTCGGGATCCGGGCCTTTGCCCTCAGCGGCCTCGCCCGACAGGGATGGCGGCTGGTGGTGGCCGGCCAAGGGGAGCTCCAGCCCTCCCTGCTCCGGCTGGTCGACGAGCTCGGCGTGGCCGGGAGCGTAGAGCTGGTCGGTCACGTGGCCCGGACCGACGCACTGCTGTCCGAGTCCTCGGTGCTGCTGGCTCCCGCCCCCC
Source organism: Acidimicrobiales bacterium (assembly GCA_038210245.1). Classification (GTDB taxonomy): domain Bacteria; phylum Actinomycetota; class Acidimicrobiia; order Acidimicrobiales; family RAAP-2; genus Bog-756. The sequence continues at coordinate 37,346 of JBBQWW010000001.1, read as the reverse complement.
TCGAGCCCTTCGGCCTGTCCGTGGTGGAGGCCATGGCCCACGGGCTCCCCGTAGTGGCGGCCGGCGGGGGGGCCCACCTCGAGACCGTGGGCGGGGACGGACTCCTGTTCACCCCGGGCGACCCGAGCGGGGCGGCCGCCGCCCTGGCCCGGCTGGGAGGGGAGCTCGACCTCCGGCGCTCGGTCGGGATAGCCCTCCGGCACCGGCAGCAGGAGCGATTCACGCTCTCCGGCCACGTGGACCGACTCGAGCGCCTCTACCGCCAGATCGTGGCCGAGGGCCGACACCCGGGCCCGACGGACGGCTCGGATCATAACCCGATTAGCCGGCCGGCGGGGGGAACGCTCAGCGCCTGAACCCGGTGCCGGTCCCGTCTCGTGCCGCCGCCGACCGGTACAGGGCCATCTGGGACTCGGCCACCGTTTCCCACGAGTAACTACCGGCGCTGGCGATGCCTGCGTCACGCAGGTGCTCCCACAGGCCCGGCTCGTCGAGCAGGCGGGCGAGAGCGTCCCGCAGGGCACCGGGATCACGGGGTGGCACCAGCAGGCCCTCCTCCCCCACCACGTCGGGCAGGGCCCCACTGGCACTGGCCACCACCGGGATGCCGGAGGCCTGGGCCTCCACCACCACCCGCCCGAACTGCTCGAGCCATCCGGGCATGGGCACCGAGGGGACGGCCAACACATCGAACCGTCGGTAAATGTCGGGTATGTCCCCCTCATCGATGGGGCCGTGGAAGGTCACCCGGTCAGCCAGGCCGAGCCGCGTGACCAGGTCGGCCAGCCGGTCCGACTCGGCTCCGGCCCCGAAGATCTCGGCGCGCATCCGGTCGTCCCCGGCCACCGCCTCCAGGAGCACGTCGACGCCCTTGTGGGGGATCAGCCGACCGACGAACCCCACACGCAATCGCCCGGTGGGCGGGGGGTGTCCCACCGGCTGGAAGCGATCGACGTCCACCCCGAGGGGCAGCAGCACCCACGGGACGCCGAGGCCCTTCCGAGTGAGGATCTCCCCCGCCTCCACATTGCAGGTGTACGCCCCTGCCGCCTGGTGGAGTGACCAGCGCTCGAACCACCGGAACGGCGGTGGGTACCGCTTATCGATGTTCTGCGCCGACGCCAGCACCATGGGGATGCGCAGCGACCGCAGCCGGCACAGAGCCAACACCTCGGCTACCGCCAACCCGAACGGCTCCTCGTGCAGATCGATGAGATCCCACCGGGACGACCCGAGGACCCGCCACAGTCCCACCGGGTCGTAGAGGAAGAGGTTGGGATGGCGCCCGATGGTCCGGAGGGGCAGCACGAAGTGGTCGCCGTCGGCGGTGAAGGGCACCAACGATCCACCCTCCTCCCACCGGCGGGCCGTGACCAGCGTAAGGTCCGCCCCTCTGGACCGGAGCAGTCGCTCACGCTGTCTCCAGGCCGTCACCACACCGCTGTGGGAGATGCGGAGGACCCGCAGCGAACGCGGCTCGGCGTTTACCACGAGATGGTGGTCGGCGTACTGTCGCCGAAGGACGAACCGCCGGAGGACCACTGCTCGGCGGGGATACGGGCCGAGGGCACCAGAGTCATCGACCCGTGGCTCCCCGGCATCTCGAAACGGGTCACTACCGTAGACGTGGAGCCCTGGGGAATGGTGACCGGGGCGGCCACCACCCAGGTGGGACCCTCGGCCCCCTTCACGGCCAGGGGGCCTGCTCCGGTCATGGTGATGCGCGAGGCCCGGGCCGGCAGGTTGACCGAGATGAGTCCGCGGTAACCGCCGTAGGTCACCGGCTCCCCGGGGGACGGCCCGGCGATGAACTGGGACTGGCCGGCAGGGGTGGCGTTCTCCATGCGGGTGGTCAGGGTGACCGTGGTGTTGGCCCCGGCGGGGGCGGTGGTGACGGCCACGTGCACCGGCAGGTACTGGTCCAACTTGTTTCCGCCCAGGTTGATGACCGACACGTCCACCGAACGCGGCGAGAGGCTCCCGCTGACCCCGGTCACCACCCAGGCCGCCTGGTCGACCGGGTTCTTGGACCACACCATCAGGTGGCGACCGGCCACCGCCGAGGACACAGCCGAGGACAGGGCCTTGATATCGAGATTCTGACCCTGGAGCTGGCGCAGGACGGCGCCGGTCAGAGCGCCCAGGGCGTCCTGACGGGAACCGTTCCCAGTGGCGTCGTCGGTCAGTCCGTTGTACTGGTCGTGGAGGAGGAACTGCTCGACGTTGTCGGCACTGACCGTCTGCCCGTCCGCCTGCACGGGTCCGGTGGCCTCGAGCAGCTGGCGCAGGCCGGCCACATCGAGGGAGAGGACCCCGTCCACCGGCTGACCCGTGAGCTTGGTCCACATGGCCGCGGCGTACGGCGCGGTGACGTCGAACTGCGGCGTCCAGCCCAGGTTGCGCATGTCCAGGGTGGGATTGAGCCAGCCCCAGTTCCGGGCGAAGTCGCCGGTCACCGGAACCGCTCCCAGCGGAAGGGTCCGCTCCCCCGACGGGCTCAGGTCGCCCAGCTGCACCGAGCCGTCCGAGGTGGTGGCCACCCCCACATTGAGGAATGCGCCCGAGCCCGATCGCATCTCGGCGTTGTTGGAGGCCAGGACCACGTAGGTCTGCGGGCCCTGCAGGATGGTGGCCACCGCCGCCGACACCCCGGCGGCTTTGGTAAGCCGGAGGCGAGCGTCGGCGAGCTGGGTCACGAACTCGTTGTGCTTGGTGGCCAGCGGGGCCACCAGCGCCTGCGACGGGCCGGTGTCGATGGCGGCCAGCTTCCGCTGGGCCGACGCGGCGATGATCGAGAGCTGCCGGAGGGAGGCCACCCGCTCGGGCCCGGCGGTGTGCGGTTGGTCGAGCAGGCCGTGGACCTGGTTGAGAAAGGTCGATCCGACCTCCGACACGGTGACGGCGGCCGAACTCAGCGCCCGCACCGATCGCACCTGCCGCCCCAGCACGGGCACGATGGTCATGGGTGTGAACAGGGGCGACGACAGGTCCGACTGGGCGCTGGCGAACTCGGCCCGGGCCGCGTCGAGCAGGTGCACCGATCCGGCCGAGGTCAGCTGGCCCGGGGTGAGGTTGGCCTTGACCTGCTCGAGGCTGGCCAGGCCCTGCCGGTCGTGGTGGTAGGCCGACCATGTCTTTACGACCAGGAGGGCGGTCCAGAGCACCACCAGAACCACGACGCCGCCGATGATCAGCCAGGTGCGACGCCGCCAACCGACTCTCTCGCTCACGGCAACCACTCGATAGCTCCAGGCGTCGGGGCCCCGGGACCTCGGTGCCGACAGGTCCCACGGATCGACACGGCGGACAGGCGTCTCAGCTCTCGATCGTACCGGAGCCGAGCCGCGAACCTTGTCACTGTGACCGGGGGACGGGCCCGACCGGTACCTCGGTCAAGGCGGCAGCGGGCCGGAGGTCCGGCCCCACGGGTGGGCGCCAGGGCTCGGACCCGTGGGGGCACTAGCATCCCTGCGTGTCGTTCACGACCATCCGGGTGGCTATCGGGCGGACCGTGCTGGTCGCCGGCATCCTGATCCTGCTGTTCATCCCCTATTTGCTGTGGGGCACCGGCCTGATCACGGCGCGCAACCAGTCGGACCTGACCGCTCGTTTCGAGGCGGCCCAGCAGAAGTCCGACTCCCACCCGGCCAAGACCATCCCGGACCCGGGGCAGGGCGCCATACCGCCCACTCCCCAGGTGGCGCCGACCATTCCGGGGCCCCCCATCGGCAGTCCGGTGGGCACCATCCAGATCCCCAAGATAAACCTGGCCATGACCGTGGTCGAGGGCACCGACGAGGCCCAACTGGCCATGGGCCCGGGCCACTACCCGACTACCCCCCTGCCCGGCCAGGCCGGCAACGTGGCCATCGCCGGCCATCGCACCACCTATCTGCACCCCTTCTACAGCCTCGACGCCCTGGTGCCCGGCGACCTGATCTATATCACCACCCTGCAGGGGACCTTTCTCTACAAGGTCACCGGGAGCCAGGTGGTGCTCCCGACCGACGTGGCCGTGGTAGACCCCACCCCGACCCCGCAGCTCACCCTCACCACCTGCAACCCGCGCTACAGCGCCAGCCAGCGGCTGGTGGTCCACGCCCTGTTGGTGGCCAGTGAGCTGGCTCATCCCACCAGCACCCCGGTGGCGGTCACCACCCATCACGGCACGCCCGTTGATCCGGCACCGACCAAGGAGTGGGCACCGGCCATCCTGTGGGGTGTAGCCGTAGCCGGACTGGCCACCGGCATCTGGTACGCCGGCCTGCACACCCGCCGGGGCCAGCGAGCGCTGGCCGTCGGGGCCGGAACCGTGGTGTGGTTGATCGTGGTGTTCTTCTTCTTTCAGGCCGTGGCGCCCCTGTTGCCGGCCAGCTACTGAGGCCGATACCTACCCCGTTCCGACGGCGGTAGCCGACTGCAGGCGGACGCGGCCGGTCCGGCCGCCTCGGGCTGCGCTGCGTTCACCGCAGAACCCCGACACGGCCGGACCCACTCAGTGACTCCGATCGGACGCACCCCGCCAGCCGGCGGGCGTCCGCACCGGTGCGATCAGGCGATGACCCGACGGCGACGGCGCATCAGCACACTTCCGGCCAGCACCGCACCGGTACCGACGACGGCCAGCTCGGCCACGTCCGCCCCGGTAAAGGGGAGGCTGGAGGTCGAGGCCGTCTTCACCGCGGCGGATCCCGAGGTCACCGGGAGCTGCGCCACCGGGTCGGTGGCCTTGCCCGACCCCGCCACCGTCGGCGTGGTCACACAGTTGCCGGGCTCGGTGACCGAGCCGGCCGGCACGCAGTTCGAGGCCGGATCGGCCCCGGCGATTCCCGGCACCATGGCCATGGAGGCCACAGCCAGGCTGGCGCCCACAATCATTCGTCTTGCCCACATAATGGTTGCCCTTCTTCCCGTAGAGGCACCGCCTCTGCGTTCACCCAAAACTCGAGTTCCGGTCCTTCGGTAGGCCCACAACCCGTAATTCCATAGTGCAGGCTGCCCGGAGGCTTAGGCAACGCGACCGGCGACAAAATGAGCGCTGGACCACTCTGCGTGATGATCGCATCGCTATCTGCGCGAAAATAGGATTGGGAACGTGGTGTTTTGGCCAGGATCGGGCTCGGATCCGGCCGGGATCAGGCGGGAACGAGTTGACCGAAGGTGCTGCACAGGCCGAACGCCTCGATGATCACGAAGGCGGCGACGATGGCGACCACCACCGGGATGCGCCACCGCTTGCCGGTCCGGGCCATGGGGGTGGGCATGTACCAATCAGGCAACAGGCCGGCGTGCTCCCCCAGGTACTGGGCCAGGGGTACGGCGTCCACGTCGAGTGGACCGGCCGGATCGGCGGCCAGGGCCAGGGCCGTGAGCTCGTCCTCGGTGAACTCGGTCCCTTCGCCGGAGAGGCCGTCCGTACCGTTCCGGTGCGCAACCTGGTCCTCAATCATCGGGCTCCCTCCGGGACGATGCCGTTGCTCCCCTCCGGTCAGCCTATCCCTGCGCCGGGATCCTCAGAACAGATGGACGGCCAGATCGAGCAGGACGATCAGCACCCCGACCAGGACCAGCATCCCGATGTAGAGCAGCCTCCGACGGACGGGCCCACCCCGGCCACCGGCCGTCCCGAATCCCACGACGGCCAGAGCCAGGACACCGACGATCTCGGCCAGGACGAATGCCGTCCTGACCGTCCATAGTCCGACCCCGGCCAGGATGAAGATAACGGTGGCGGGGATGGCCGCGGTGACGATGGTCCACGAGCCCTGGAGGACCCTGCGGACGTCGTGCGAGCGGAGCTGCAGGTTCTGCCACGAGGGCAGGACGACCAGCTGGGAGACTCCGTGGGCCAGCCAGATGGCCACTGCACCTGCCACCACCACGCCGGCCGTGGTCAGCGCTCGGGGGTGGGTCTCGAAGGTCAGGCCTCCGATGGCCACCAGGGTGGAGATGGTCCCGTAGACGTAGTTGGCCAGGCCTTCCACCGAGCGGTCGTGGTGCCCGTCCCCGTCGGTGGACGAGGCGCCCTCGGCGTCGGGGACCGCGTCCCCCGGGATGGCGACCGGAGAGGGCGACGGCTCGAAGGCGACCGCCTCCGGGGGGTCGGGTCCGACGGTAGGTGGTGGTCCGTCGGTAGGTGGCGGCGTCACCGGGTCGCTCGGGCTGGTCGGGCGCCTCGGGTCCTCGGGATCGGTCGGACCGGACCGGGGGGGCCGGGGCCCTGACTCCCTACTGCCGATCGTGTCCCGACCGGCGACCGCCCACAGGGGCCAGCCGGACCAGGGCGTTGTAGGTGACCAGGGCGATGGCCAGGTGCATCAGCAAGAGAACGTCCACCGCCCGACCCGGCGAGCCGTTGAGGTAGATCCACAGGTCGGGTAGGAACAGCACCAGCGTGACGAGGATGGCCATGCGGAAGAACAGCCAGCGGGGCTGTGAAGAGATCCGGGTGACGATGGGCCACGCCACACAGGCGATGATCACCCCGATGACGGTGAGTTTGGCGTAGTCCGAGAACAGGAAGTGCACGTACCCTTTGGTGGACGGGAAGATCCTTGTGCCCAGGGCCACCAGGACGGCATCGGCGGCCAGCGAGCCGGCCAGCGACACCACGGTGGCGAGGGCCAACCGGGCCCACGACGGCTGGGTCGGGTCGGGGGTGAAGTCCACCCTGACCAAGGACAACAGCCGGTCGACAGTCGGGCCGAACGAGATGGAGGTCTGACGAGTCGGGGATCCCATCCTCCCAGGGTAGGCAGGCGATCCTGACAATCCGATGACACGCGGCCATCAACCACCGGACGGAGTCCGCCCCTCGGGGCTCCGCTCCCCGCCCGGTGGTCGCTCGAGCCGACCGGTCAGGGACTAGGAGCACCCGCTGGTCGTGCCGCAGCTCCCGCATACGTAGCAGGACCCGGCCCGCTGCATGGCGTTCCCGCACTGATAGCAGTACGGCGCGTCCCGGGGCTCGGCCCGGGCCAGCGGCTGGTCCGACGGAACCGGTGTGTCGATGTGCGGGACCGGGGCCGGGTGGCCGGTGGGCTCCCCGGTGTCGACCAGCAGGCTGTCGAAGGACGGCGGGCCGTTCGACACCACGTCGGCGCCCAGATCGGTCACGGCTGCCGACTGGTCGATGGTCTCCACCTCCACGATGCCGCTCGACGCCGTGGCCGTCTCCTCCACGCCGGGGAGCGTCGGCTGCATCCGCTCGGCCGTGGACAGCACCCCCAGCTCGGCCCGATCCTCGAGGGGCAAGTAGTCCACGGCCAGCCGACGGAAGATGTAGTCGACCAGGCTGGTGGCGATGCGCAGCTCAGGATCGTCGGTGATGCCGGCCGGCTCGAACCGCATGTTGGTGTACTTGCGGACATAGGTGGCCAGCGGCACCCCGTGTTGGAGGCCGAGGCTCACCGAGATGGAGAAGGCGTCCATGATGCCGGCCAGGGTCGAGCCCTGCTTGGACACCTTCATGAACACCTCACCGGGACGGCCGTCCTCGTACTCGCCCACGGTGACATAGCCCTCGCAGTCAGCCACCCGGAAGGCGAAGGTCGAGGACTTCCGCCGCCGCGGCAGCCGCTCCCGCACCGCCCCGATCACCACGGTGTCGGCGGTTCGCGTCTGCTCGTGGGCCAGGGCCGCCTCGAGCCCGGCGATCTTGTCGGACAGCCCACGGGCGTGGGCCTCGGCCGCGGAGGCGGCTGGGGCCAGATCCGGGGCGTCCTCGGGGGCGGCACCACCCGGGGTGCCCGCCGCACCGGCCTTCTTGGTGGTGGACAGGGGCTGGGCCACCTTGCAGTTGTCGCGGTAGATGGCCACGGCCTTGATCCCCATGCGCCAGGCGTCGATGTGCAGCTGCTCGACATCCTCCACCGTGACATCCTCGGGGAGGTTCACGGTCTTGGAGATGGCGCCGGAGATGAACGGCTGGACCGCTCCCATCATGCGGACGTGGCCCAGGTAGTGAATGGTGTTGTCCCCCATGGAGCAGGCGAACACGGCCAGGTGCTCCGCCGACAGATAGGGGGCGCCCACGATGGACTTGTGCACATCGATGTAGGCGATGATCTCGTCCACCTGGTCCGGCGAGTACCCCAACCGGGTAAGGGCCCGGGGCACGGTCTGATTGACGATGGACATGGTGCCCCCGCCGACCAGCTTCTTGGTCTTGACCAGTCCGAGGTCGGGCTCCACGCCGGTGGTGTCACAGTCCATCAACAGGCCGATGGTGCCGGTCGGGGCCAGCACGCTGGCCTGCGAATTGCGCACGCCGTACTGCTCGCCGAGCTCCACGGCGGAGTCCCACGCCTCTTGGGCGGCGGAGAGCAGCTCGGTGGGCACCGCTTCCTCGTCGATGGTGGCCACCTCGTCACGATGCATGCGCAGGACGTTGAGCATGGGCTCGACGTTCTCGTGGTAGCCGGCGAAGGGACCCATGCGGGCCGCGGTGCGGGCCGATGTGGCGTACGCGTGTCCGGTCATGAGGGCGGTGATGGCGCCGGCCCACGCCCGTCCCTGATCGGAGTCGTAGGGCAGACCCTGGGCCATCAGCAGCGCCCCGAGGTTGGCGTACCCAATGCCCAGTTCACGGAAGCGCCGCGAGTTCTCGGTGATCTTCTCGGTCGGGTAGTCGGCGTTGCCGACGATGATCTCCTGGGCCGTGAAGACCACCTCCACCGAAGACCGGAAGCCTGCGATGTCGAACGAGGAGTCGTCGTGGAGGTACTTCATCAGGTTGAAGCTGGCCAGGTTGCAGGCCGAGTTGTCGAGGTGCATGTACTCCGAGCACGGGTTGGAGCCGTTGATCCGCCCGGTGTTCGACGCGGTGTGCCACCGGTTGATGGTGGTGTCGAACTGCATGCCGGGGTCGGCGCACTCCCAGGCGGCTTGGGCGAACTGGCGGAACAGGTCGCGGGCCGGCACCGAGCGGATGGGCTCGCCGTCGCCCCGGCTGGTCAACTCCCACTCCCCTCCGGCCACCACGGCGTCCATGAACTCGTCGGTCACCCGCACCGAGTTGTTGGCGTTCTGGTACTGCAGGCTGATGGCGTCCTTGCCGTCGAGGTCCATGTCGAACCCGGCGTCCCGGAGGACCCGGGCCTTGCGCTCCTCGATGGCCTTGCACCAGATGAAGTCCTCGATGTCGGGATGGTCGGCGTCGAGGATGACCATCTTGGCCGCCCGCCGCGTCTTGCCCCCGGACTTGATGGTCCCGGCCGACGAGTCGGCGCCCCGCATGAAGCTGACAGGGCCCGAGGCCGTGCCCCCGCCCTTCAGGAGCTCGTGGGAGGAGCGGATGCGGGACAGGTTCACGCCCGCCCCCGAGCCACCTTTGAAGATCACTCCTTCCTCCGTGTACCAGTTGAGGATGGAGTCCATGGTGTCGTCCACCGACAGGATGAAGCAGGCCGATCCCTGCTGGGGTACACCAGCCACCCCGATGTTGAACCACACCGGCGAGTTGAATGCAGCCATCTGATGGATGATCAGATACTTGAGCTCGTCGCGGAAGATCTCCGCTTCCTCGTCGTCACCGAAGTAGCCGTCCTTGATCCCCCAGGCGGTCACGGTGTCAACCACCCGGTCGGCCACCTGGCGCAGGGAGAACTCGCGCTCGGGCGTGCCTGGCGTACCCCGGAAGTACTTCTGGGCCAGGATGTTGGTGGCGTTGAGGCTCCAACCCTCCGGCACCTCCACGTCCAACTGCTCGAAGGCTACGGCCCCGTCCCGGTAGTTGGTGATCCGGGCGTCACGTCGTTCCCACACCACCTGGTCGTAGGGATGGACTCCGGCGGTGGAGTAGTGACGGCGAATGCCGATGCCGACGCGCTGAGGGGCAATGGCCATGGGGTGAACCTCTTTCTGGATGGTTGCTGGTGCGACGTGGTGCTGCTGGATGGTGTGCGGTCTGGTTCGTGCGTTGCGGTTGATGCGGTCGAAGATCACCGGGGGGGCGACCGACGGTTGACGTGCGTTGTCTCACTGGCTTCGGTGGGCTGGCTGGTCGGCCGTCACGTGGGGGCCCCCACCGGGACCATGCTCTCCCGGTTGGCCCTCGGTGTCCCGGTCCTCCGGGCCGGGTCGAGGCCGGAGCCTTCAGCCGGATGCTCCGGGCCTCTGACCACCCGGTTACCAACATCGTGCCTGAATCCGACATATCCAGCCCGGTTTGCGACAAAACACAATATGTTGTGGTTAACCCTCCCCCGAGGTACGAGATAGTGGGTCTATTACAGCAGCGTAGTTACACCCCTGTCAACGAATTCTTTCCAATCCGCCCCGATCGAGGAGCGCGAATCCCCTGTTGAGAGGGTGCTCGCGAAGAATTGCAAATGATTGCTGAGAGCTAGCGCTTCCAGGAGTGATCCCGACCCATGGGTCGGTCCTCTCGGCTGGGCGGGTGGGCGACATCAGGGGGCCGACGCCGCCGCCCGGCCGGACGGTATCCCACCCTTGGGTCCCGCCGCGGTCGCTACAGTCCGGGTGTGGCCGCCCGCTCCCCCGTGTCCATCGCCGTCGACTCCGGGACCACCGGGGTCCGAGCCCTGGTGGTGGACGACCGGACCCGGGTCGTCGATGTGGCCTACCGCGAGATCGCCCAGCACTACCCCCGGCCCGGATGGGTCGAGCACGACCCCGCGGAGATCTGGGCGTGCGTCCGATCCACCCTGAACGAAGTGGCCGGTCGACTGGCCGACCGCGGACGGGTGGCCCGGGCCATCGGCATCACCAACCAGCGGGAGACCGTGGTGCCCTGGGACCGGCGCACCGGCTCCCCCCTCCACCGGGCCATCGTCTGGCAGGACCGACGCACGGCGACCACGTGCCGGGAGTTGACCGAGGCGGGCCACCTCCCCCTGGTCCGGGAGCGGACCGGACTGGTCCTCGACCCCTACTTCTCTGCCACCAAGATGCGCTGGCTGCTCGACGAGGGCGGCCTCGACGGTGGTGCCCCGGGCGGCAGCCTGGCCTTCGGGACCGTAGACGCGTGGGTGCTGTGGAATCTCACCGGCGGGACCGACGGCGGGGTGTTCGCCACCGATGCCACCAACGCCTCCCGCACCATGCTCTACGACATCGTGGTGCGCCGGTGGTCGGACGAGCTCGCCGACCTGTTCGGCGTGCCCATCGGCACCCTCCCCGAGGTGCGCCCGTCCTGTGGCCGCTTCGGCCGGCTGGCGGCCGGCGCCCTCGGGGGTGACTCGCCCCTCACCGGGGTGCCGATCAGCGGGATGGCCGGGGACCAGCACGCCGCCCTGTTCGGTCAGGCCTGCTTCGACCGCGGTATGACCAAGGTCACCTTCGGGACGGGCAGCTTCGTCCTCATGAACGCCGGCCCGGTCTGCCCCGAGCCCGTGGACGGGCTGGTGACCACGCTGGCCTGGGACCTCGGGACCGACGGGGACGTGGCCATCGGCGCCGACGGGGGACCGTCGACCGACCGGTCGTCGGTGGCCTACGCCCTCGAGGGTTCCGTCTTCGCTTCGGGGGCCGGTGTGCAGTGGCTGCGCGACGGGCTGGGCATCATCGACCGGGCGTCCGACCTCGAACCCCTGGCCCGGTCGGTGGAGAGCAGTGAGGGCGTGGTCGTGGTTCCGGCCTTCACCGGGCTGGGCAGCCCCCACTGGGACCCGGGAGCCCGGGGCACCATCCTCGGCCTCAGCCGGGGCGTGGGTCGGGCCCATCTGGCCCGGGCCATGGTGGAGGCCATGGGCTTCCAGGTGCGCGACGTGGTCGAGGCCATGGGCACCGGCCCCACCGCGCCGACGGTGCTCCGGGTGGACGGGGGCGCCTCGGCCATGGATCTCCTGTTGGAACTGGTGGCTGATCAGACCCAACTGGGAGTGGTGCGGCCGCAGTCGGTGGAGACCACGGCCATCGGGGCGGCCACACTGGCCGGCTTGGCCGAAGGCCTGTGGGGCTCCCTCGACGAACTGGCCGGACTCTGGGCCGAGGAGCGGGCCTTCGCCCCCCGGTTGGCGCCGCCCGACGCCGAGCCGGCCCGCCAGGCCTGGCTACGGGCCGTCGACCGCTCCCGGCACTGGGTCGGCGAGGGGGACGCCACCGACCCGTCGTAGGGGAGGCAGCCCGGCGCCGGGTCGCTCAGGCCAGCTCCTGCCATCCGTGGTCGGCCAGCTCGGCCATGATCGAGATCCACTGGCGCTCGCGGTCCCGGAGGATCGGATGGGTCCGGCCGACCACCAAGATCAAGTCGGCCGAGACCAGAAAGGCCGTGGCCACCGTACCGTCCACCTCCACCGAGTCAGGGGGAGGGCTCATGGCCTGGAGCGCCATGGCCGTGAGCTGGTCCGGCTCGGGTAGGTCGCCCTGGGACGCCGCCACCTTCCAGGCGTCGGTGTCGAGCACGGCGGCGTAGTTGGCGGCCAGGCTTCGGCACACCCGGCCGATCAGGTGGTCGAGGAGTCCCGTGGACGTATCCTGTTTGAACAGCTCCGTGGCCACTTCGAGGAGCTCGGTGTGTCGGTCCGGCAGCGGCCCGTCCACCGGGCGCACCGACTCGATGACCACGCCGTCGACCTCGAGGATCTCGTCCCGGAGTAGGTCGATCAGATGGTCGCCGCCGAGGCCGACCCCCAGCTCGTCGACCACGATGCCGTCGTCACGCTGGAGGATCTCGATGGAGACCACGTCCCCGCCGACCGAGCCGATCCGACTGGCCACGGCCCCGAGGGCACCGGGTCGATCGGGAAGTTGCACCCTGATCAGGTAGTTGAACACGGTCTCAGGCTAGGCCCTCACTGTGTACACACTGTTTCCGGCCGGTTACGACATCGGGCGCACTGATCGTGGTCATCCGGACAACCGATAGCGCCTCAACCCCTGATCAGGGGCCTGATCAGCCGTTCTCAGCCCGTCTCGGCCGGTCCGGCGCCGCCGGGCCGGCCTCCGCTGGCCTTGCTGCGGCCGGCGTAGCGGTCCACGTACTCCTGGCCCGAGAGTCGCCCGATCTCCTTCATGAGGGCGTCGGTCAGGCACCGCAGCTCCACCTGGTCGATGTCCCGGGTCACCGGCTCCGACCCCGGCGGCGACGGGTCGCCGCACTCGCCGGTGGTCACGGTGGTGCCGGCGTGAAGATAGGTCACGGGCGGGCCGAACCGGATAGTGACCGTGTGGAACGGGCGCATTAGGTTGCTCCCGGGGGGCTGGACCGCCCGGGTGCCCACGATCCCGACCGGGATGATGGGCACATCGCACCGGAGAGACAGTCGGGCCACCCCGGTGTGCCCCTTGTGCAGCCGAGGGTCGGGGGCCCGGGTCCCCTCGGGATAAATGCCGAGCAGGTGGCCCGAGTTGAGGACCTCGGTGGCCGTGTCGAGGGCCCGTTGCGAGGAGTCCCCGCCGCTACGGCTCATGGGGATCTGGCCGGCGGCCCGGAAGAACCAGGCGGTCTTCCAGTCGTCGAAGTACTCGGCCTTGGCCACATAGGTGACCCGTCGACGCAGCACCAGGGGAAGGAAGAACGAGTCACAGAACGACTGGTGGTTGGCGGCCAGTACCGCCGGTCCGTGCACCGGGATGTGCTCCCGACCCTCGACCTTCACCCGCCAGAGCAGAAAGAAGACCGGGCTCAACACCACCTTGAGGATCCAGTAGGCCACGAGCCACGGTATCGCCACGTGTGCTGTACTGCATCCCATGGCCGCTCAGACCACCACAGGGCCCGGGGTGGGCCCCGCAGACCACCTCCATCGGGAGCCCGAGGACCCACGCACGTGGACGGTGCTCGGCCGCACCATCGGCCTTCCCGTCGAAGTGCGCCGGGCCGCCCAGTGGGGTGTCCAGTACCTGGTGCCGGCGGCCGCCGCCCAACGGCTGGTGGAACCCTCCGGCCTCGAGGTCACCGGCCCCGTGCCCGGAAGGGCGCTGATGGCGCTGGCCGTGTGCCGCTACGACGACACCGACCTCGACCCCTATCACGAGGTGGCGGTGAGCTTCGTGGTCCGCCCCCACGACGCCCCGCCGCTGACCTCGGCGGCCCAGCGGACCCGCGAGTTCTTCTCGGGGGGTATCGGGGCCTATATCCACCGCCTCCCGGTGGACCAGGAGTTCACCTGTGCCGCCGGGCGAGGCATCTGGGGCTTCCCCAAATGGGTGACCACCATCGACATCGACGAGCCGTCCGGGGACGGGCGGGACACCGCCGGGACCGGTACCACTGTCCGCCTGGTCGACGACGAGGTCCACGTCCTGACCCTGACCGTGGCGGCCGGGGGCCGGCTCCGCCTTCCGGCCCAGGCGCCACCCAGCTACTCCTTCGCCGACGGCGTGCTGCGTCGCACCTTGTGGACCACATCCTCGGAGGGGTCGTGCGGTCGGGTGGGGGGAGCGTCGCTGGTCCTCGGGGACCATCCCATGGCCGACGAGCTCCGCTCGCTGGGGCTGCCCAAGCGCGCCCTGTTCTCCTCGTCGGCGGCCCAGATGCGGGCCTCCTTCGGAGCCGCCGAGGTCGTTGAGGCCGGTCGGTCGACAGCCCGTTGACCCTCTTCTGTCCGGCCCCCTAGCGTTGGAGGACCATGGTCCGCCGCCTCACCCCCAAGGGCGTCCGCCGCCGTCACGAGTTGATGGACGTGGCCGCCCGCCGTTTCGCCACCGAGGGCTACCACGCCACCTCGGTGACCAGCATCGTGGACGGCATCGGCGTGGGAAAAGGGGTCTTCTACTGGTACTTCACCTCCAAGGACGAGCTGTTCACCGAGATCCTCAACGACGCCCTCCGCTCCATGCGCCAGGCCCAGCGTGACGCCATCGCCGGTGAGCCCGACCCGGCCCGCCGCATCGAGTGGGGCATCCGGGCCTCGCTGCGCTGGCTCGCCGACCACCGGCACCTCTACATCCTGATGCAGTTCGCCCGAACCGAGGAGCGCTTCGCTCCGATCATCCGGAGTGGCGACGACCAGACCGTGGCCGACGCCCGGCCCCACGTCAGTGCCGGCATCACCGCCGGCCTGCTCCGGGGTGAGGACCCCGAGGTCCTGACCATGGCCATCCTGGGGGTCACGTCCCACCTGGCCCGAGAGCTGGTGCTGGCGCAGGGGCGGGACGCCGACCAGGTGGCCGAGGCGGCCATCGCCTTCTGCCGACAGGGCTATCTGTCCACCGACCTGACCGTGGCCCAGAGGATCGCATGACAGATCTGTCGACGTCGGCGGCCCACCCGTTCGTGGACAGCCTGCGGTTCGGCGAGTGCCCTCGCTGGCACCAGGGCCGACTGTGGTACGTGGACTTCTACGAGGGCACCGTGTGCTCGGCTGGTCCGGACGGCGACGCACGCGTCGAGCTCGATGTGCCCGGGGAGCCGGCCGGGCTGGGCTGGCTGCCCGACGGCCGGCTGCTGGTGGTGTCGAGAAAGCCTCGGACCGTGCTGCGCCTCGAGGTCGACGGACGGTTGGTCCCGCACGCCGACCTCAACCCGCTGGCCACCTTCCACGGCAACGACATGGTGGTCGACGCGTCCGGGCGGGCCTACGTCGGCAACTTCGGCTTCGATCTGGACGGGTTCGTGAAGGAGCGGGGCCAGGTGGCGCTGGTGGAGGAGCCCGGTCCACCCACCACGGTGCTCATTCGGGTCGACCCGGACGGATCGGTCGTTCCGGCCGCTCCCGACCTGTGCTTTCCCAACGGTGCGGTGATCACACCCGACGGGGGGACCCTGATCGTGGCGGAGACGCTGGCCGGCCGGCTTACCGCTTTCGACATCGGGGACGACGGCTCCCTCCGCGGTCGGCGGGAGTGGGCCGCCCTGTCGTGGTGCGCACCCGACGGGATCTGCCTTGATGCCCAGGGGCGGGTGTGGGTGGCCAACGCCATCACCTCGGAGTGCCTCCTCGTGGCCGAGGGAGGCGAGATCGTCAGCCGGGTGACCACGTCGCAGAACTGCTTCGCCTGCATGCTGGGGGGCGACGACCGGCGCACCCTGTTTTTGGTGACCGCGCCGACCAGCACCGAGTCCGAGGTGAGCGTGTCCCGCTCCGGTCGGATCGAGCAGGCCCGGGTGGAGGTGGGAGGCGCCGGACTCCCCTGATCCGGACCGTGCCGATGGGCACCGTCAGGTCAGTGCAGCTTGGTCAACGCCCGGCGGAGGCTGCGGACGCCCTGGCCGATGCGCTGCTCGTTCTCGATGAGAGCGAAACGCACATGGTTGTCCCCACCGGGTCCGAATCCCACCCCCGGGGAGGTGGCCACGTCGGCCTCCTTCACCAGGTATTTGGAGAACTCCAGCGAGCCCATCTCCCGGTACGGCTCGGGGATCGGGGCCCACACGAACATCGTGCCCCGGGGCGGGGTGATCTCCCAGCCGATCCGGTTCAGTCCGTCGCACAGGGCGTCGCGCCGGGCCTGGTAGGTCTCGTTGATGACCTTGGGATAGTCGGGGGCCTCGTTCATGGCCACGATGGCCGCGATCTGGATGGGCTGGAACGTGCCGTAGTCGAGGTAGCTCTTGAGCTTGGTCAGCGCCTGCACGATGGCGGCGTTGCCCACCAGGAACCCGACCCGCCACCCGGCCATCGAGAAGGACTTGGTCAGGGTGTACAGCTCCACGGCCACGTCCTTGGCCCCCGGAACCTGGAGGATGGACGGCGGCGTGTACCCGTCGAACGCGATGTCGGCGTAGGCGAAGTCGTGGACCAGGACGATCTCGTGCGCCTTGGCGAACTCCACCAGGCGGGTCATCCAGGCCAGGTCGACACACTCGGTGGTCGGGTTGTGGGGGAAGGACAGCACCACCACCCTCGGCTTGGGCCACGCCGACTCCCATGCCTCCATCAGGTTGTCGAAGAAGGCCTCTCCCGGACTGCCACCGTTCTCCGCCCCGGGGGCGTCGAGGCGGACGTGACGGACATCGGCCCCAGCGAACAGGGGGGCGTAAATGTGGATCGGGTACGAGGGTGACGGCACCAGGGCGGTGTCACCCGGGCCGACCAGCACCCACATGAGGTGGGAGAGCCCCTCCTTGGCACCGATGGTGGTGACCACCTCGGTGTCAGGGTCCAGCTCCACTTCGAACTTGCGCAGGTAGAGGTCGGTGATGGCCTGGCGGATCTTGGGGATGCCGCGGCTCGCCGAGTAGCGGTGGTTGCGCGGATTGCGCCCGGCCTCGGCCAACTTCTCCACGGCCACGTCGGGCGAGGGCAGGTCGGGATTGCCGAATCCCATGTCGATCACGTCCCGGCCCCCCTGTCGACCGGCGTCCCTCAGCTCGTTGATGGTGGCGAAGACGTACGGGGGCAGGCTGTTGATCCGGCGGAACTCCATCGCCCAAGGCTACTGCCGGTCCCCGAGCGGCTCGGACACCCCGCCCGGCCCCGGGGGCTTCAGTCGAACGCCCGGACCGCCTCGGCGGCCTCAGCCACCACCTCGAGGGTTCCGGGCCAGGCGCACACGGCCCAGGTGGCCCCGGCCGCGGCCACGTCGGCCAGGTGCGCGGTGGCCGCCGCCACGGTGTCCCCCACCGGTCCGCCCCAGGTCACCTCGAGCCCACTGGCCACCAGCTCGGCCACCTGCAGCAGCTCGCCACCCCACACATTGACGGCCACCGACAGGGTGCGGGCCACGGCCACGGTCTTGGGCCGGCCTCCCCCGATCCAGACGGGGATGCCCTCGTCCCGGGCGGCGGCGGCCACCGACGCCAGACGCACCCGGCGCTCGGAGGCTGGCTCGAAGGGGATGCCGTAGGCCTCGTTTTCGGCCTGGCTCAGGCGGTCGCCGGTGCCGATGCCGGCGATGAAGCGTCCCTCGCTGAGGGAGGCCAGGCTGGACAGCACGGCCAGTAGGACATCGTCGGGCAGCAGGCCAATGCGGGCCACCAGGGTCCCGATGGCGATGGTGGACGTCGAGGCGGCCAGGGCCCCGAGGAGTGGGCCGGACGACAGAGCCGGGCGCCCCGGCTGCCCCATGGGCCAGAGGTGGTCGAAGCAGAACACGCCGTCGAGGCCCAGGGATTCGGCCCGCCGGGCCGCCGCCAGGGCCGAATCGGCCTCGTCTCGGAACTGGGGAAGGGTGACCCCCACCTTCACCCTGGCCACACTCCGGTGCCGGCCCCGGTCACCGCAGCCCGTGCGACGACCGGGGTCACGCTGTCGATTCGACCCGGGCCTTCAGCTCCCGTAGGGCGATCGACATGATCCGGCTCTGCGCCCGCATCTTGATGAAGCCGGGCAGTGGCACCTTCATCTCCACCTCGAGGTGGTACGTGACCTCGGTGCCCCCGTTGGCGCCGGGGGCGAAGAGGTACCGGCCGTCGAGCTTGGAGGTGATGTCCCCCCGGGTCTGCACCCACGAGAGCACCCCGGGAGCCTCGCTGTAGTCGTAGGCCAAGGTGTAGCTCGTACTCCGTCCGAAGGCGGCGGCCCGGAAGGTGACCAGCTCGGGACGGCCCTGATCGTCACGGGACTCGATGGTCACGTCTTTGATGTCAGCCGCCCACTGGGGGTAGGCCTCGATATCGGAGCTGACCTCGAAACAGCGTGCCGGCGAGGCCGACACCACCATTCGCTCGGTGGCTTGTTCCGCCACGATCAGCCCTCCTCCTCGATCGGTCTGCCGGCCGGACGTTTGCCGCCGGACGGCCTCTCAGCCTCCCACGTCGGCGAGCGACGCAGCCAGCCTAGGGGCGAGTTTGTCATAGTCGAAGGATGCCTCGGCCCGGCGGCGGGACGCCTCCCCCATCCGGGCCCGTAGGTCCGGATCGGCCAGAAGCTCCTCGATGGCCCGGGCCGCCGCCCCGGCGTCAGTGGACCGCCGGACCACGGTCCCGGTGATCCCGGCGGCCACCGCCTCGCCGGCGCCGCCCGACCGACCGGCCACCTGGGGCACTCCGGCGGCGGCGGCCTCGAGGAAGACGATCCCGAATCCTTCCTGTTCGAGGCCCAGCCACCGATTCCGGCACAGCATGACAAAGACGTCAGCCGCCGCCACCAGGCGGGGAAGGTCGGTGTCGGAAACCCCACCGAGGAGCCGGACCGGCGCCGAGTACTCGGCGATCCGGCCGGCCAGGCGGTCCGAGTCCCGACCGCGTCCGGCGATGGCCACGGTCAGGTCGGGCCGGTCGGCGCGGAGCCGGACGGCGGCGTCGATCAGCACGTCCATCCCCTTGCGGGGCACCAGCCGGCTGACACTGACCACCAGCGGACCATCAGCAGGAAGGCCGAGGTCGGCGCGGACCTGAGCCCGCTCACCAGCGGTGAGGGGGTGGAACCGGCGGAGGTCGACCCCAGGTGGGATCTCGACCACCGGGGGCATGCCCCCCCGTCGGAGGGTTCGGGTCGCCTCGGCGGCCGGATAGCCACCGGCCGATATGGCGAGCACGCTGTGGCGCAGCACCCGGGCCACCACCGGCCGGGTGACCGGAAGCCGGCCGGGCACGGCCACCTCCGCTCCGTGGAGGAGCACGGCGTACGGAAGGCCCAACCGGGGGCCGAGGACGCCGAGGGGGAAGACCGGGTCCAGCACCACCAGCCCGGCACCGACCCGGTGGGCGGTGTCGCGGATCCGTCGGGCCAGGCGGGGGGTGGGCGCCAACACCCGACCGGGCACCCGCTCGATGCGGATGCCCCGCTCGGCCTGGGCCCGGTCGAACGCGTCGGCATCGGGATGGGAGCTGGCCGTGAGGACCACGAAGGACTCGGGGTCCATGCGGGACCAGAGCTCCCACAGATAGGCCTGGATGCCCCCCACCTTGGGCGGGAAGTCGTTGGTGACCAGCAGGTGGGTCATGGGCCGGGGGTGATCAGGTCGCTGCGGCCCAGCCGGTGGGCCGCCCATCGGGCATGTTCAGCCACCATGGGGTCGTCCGCCGCCAACCAGCGACGAAGGGCCCGCTCGGTACCGGGGTGGCCACCGTCCCCGACGTTGCCCAGGGCCACCAGGGCGTTGCGGCGGAGGTAGCGGGGATCCCGTTCGGCGATGTACCAGCGTCCGTGAGCGGCTAGCAGCTCCTCGTCGGTGGCCTCGAGGAGTTCGAGCAGGTCGACGAGTGGACCGTCGGCCGAGGGGCGGCCGGTGGAGCCGGACGGGACCGGTGCACGTGGTGGCGGGAAGGGTGGTGGCGGCGGATCCCGGCGGTCCGCCACCTTGTTGATCGGGCAGACCTGCTGGCACTCGTCGCAGCCGTAGATGCGGTCCCCGAGGGCTACGCGGAACTCGTCCGGGAAGGACCCCGGGGCCTGGACCAACCAGGCCAGGCACCGGCGGGCGTCGACCACGCCAGGAGCGACCAGCGCTCCGGTGGGACAGGCGGTCAGGCAGCGCGAGCAGCTTCCGCACCCCTCGGCGTGGTCCACCGGGGCATCGGACTTCGGAGGAGTAGGACAGAGGGGGGCGTCGGTCACCACCGAACCGAGGACGAACCACGAGCCGGCGTCGGGCAGGAGGAGGAGGGAGTTCTTGCCGAACCACCCGAGCCCGGCCCGGTGGGCGGCGGCCCGGTCGACCAGGGCGTTGTCGTCGCAGACTACCGTGGCCCTCCAGCCCTGGGTCCGCAGGTGGGCAGCGACAGGAGCGAGTGCCGATCGGAGCGCGGCGTAGTGGTCGACACGGGCATAGCGGGCCACGCGCCCTTGAGGGCGGGGGGAGCCCTGGCCCGCCGCGCTGCCGGAGGGCGGCCGGGGCTCGGCCTGGCGATAGCTCCAGGCGCCGACGACCAGAGATCGGGCTCCGGGAAGGATGCGGGTCGGGTCGGTCGACCGGTCGGGATTCCGGTAGGTGAACTGCATGCCGGCGTGCAGTCCCTGTCGGCGTCGCTCGAAGAGGTGGCGTCGGGTGTCCTCGAAGACCTCGGCGGTGGTCACGCCGACCGAGTGGAGGCCGGCGCCACGTCCGATCGCCACCAGAACACCGGTGAGCTCGGCACTCAGGGCCGCAGTGCGGTCTTCGCCTTCGATGGTTCCGTCCGGTGGGGGCGGTTCGGATACCGCGGCTCGGGGCACGGCTCCATGGTCGCACGACACCGGCGGTGCCTCGGTATCACGGACATCGGCCCGTCCAGTCAACCGACCTCGCGGGCATGGCGGACGCCGGGGACCAGTCCAGCCTGCTCCAGCAGACGCACGGCCCTCGCCTCCTCGACATCCACCACGATGGCATCCTCGGGCTGACGACCCACGATGAACGACACCACACACTCGTCGCACACCGACGTGTGCTGGTGCATGCAGTCGGCACAGTCGATGGTGAACCCCGCCGGCTGATCATCTCCGAGGCGCGACCGCCCGCGGGACAGTGACACGGGAACAGGGGTGAACGGCATGGTGCAGCCTCCTGAGGCGGTGGGTGGGCCGGTGATGATCTTCATGTCCCGGGCATCATGGGCCCAGGGTGTGACAAGTGGGCTGACCTGCTACTACGCCCGGTAACGGACGCCTACCGGCCCACCCGGACCAGGCCGTTCGGGCCCCCCACTCCCGCCGGTGAGGTGGCCGGTCGGTCCCGGACCTCGATGGCCCGTCGGGTGGCCCGAGCGAAGCACCGGTCGCTCGGAGGGCACTCGGGCATTGTGGCCGGGCCGAACAACGCCGCCTCGAAGATCGGGCAGTGAGGGTGATCATCCGCGAGCGCTGCTCACGGCGATGGTGTCGCGCCTTCTCTCCACTCGGCCCGCTCGATGGCAGCCTGGGGCCGCCAGTCGAGGAGGGCCCCGGCAGGGACCACGGTGCCGTTCTCCAGCTCGGAGAGCCTCCCGTGCACGGTCTCGTACCGAACCTGGGGGGTGTGACATCACCAGACCAGCTTGAACCACCTTCGAACATCTCGAATCACGCCAGACGCTTCCCACCCACACAGAACAACACGGAAAGTGGTGAGCCGGCCCGGCGGAGCGGCGGTTGCCGTCGGGCAGTCGGACGCGGACCGGATCCGACGCCCGTGGCCGGACTCAGTACCCGGCGTCGGGGTCGACCAGGCCGACCAGCTCCTCTCCGGCGGCGAACCGAGCCACGTTGGTTCGGATGCGCTCGGCCAGCAGGGGCATGATCATCTCGATGGTGTCGGCCGTGTGGGGTGTGATGATGCAGTTGGGCGCCTCCCAGAGGGGATGGCCGTCCGGAAGCGGCTCCGGGTCGGTGACGTCGAGGGCGGCCCCCGCGATCGAACCGGCGGACAGCGCCGACACCAGTGCGTCGGTGTCCACATGGGGGCCCCGGGCCAC
Source organism: Acidimicrobiales bacterium (assembly GCA_038210245.1). Taxonomy (GTDB): domain Bacteria; phylum Actinomycetota; class Acidimicrobiia; order Acidimicrobiales; family RAAP-2; genus Bog-756. The sequence goes on along the minus strand of JBBQWW010000001.1, from coordinate 15,184 downwards.
GTTGACCAACCAGGCCGACTCGTCCATGAGATCGAGCTGGTGGGCACCGATGATGCCGGTGGTCTCGGGAGTGAGGGCCAGGGCGAGGTAGACCACCAACGAACCCGGGAGCACCTCGTCCAGCGCGGCGACTGACACCGTCCTCGCCGCCCCCGGCATGGGATCGTCCTTCCGGCGCACCACCGTGGCCTCCACCCGGAACGGGGCCAACTGCTCCAGCAGCTTGGTGGTGATACCCCCTCCTCCGAGGATGGTCACCTTCTGGTCGTAGAGGCTGGTGCCGGCGGCCTTGCCCCACGATCGCGCCGATATGCGAGTGCGCAGATGACGGAGTCCGGCTAGCGACAGGGCGAGAGCGTGCTCGGCCACCGGCTCGGCATACGAGCCCTTGGCGCAGGTCCAGACGTGGTCGTGGTCGAGGAGTCCCGAGGCGACCACATTCTCCACTCCGGCGAAGGGCAGCTGCACCCACCGCAGAGTGGGGGCCGAACCCACGTGTTCGATGAGGGCCGGCACCGCCCGGGGATCCAACCACACCAGGGCGTCGGGAGCCTCGGTGATGTCGACCAGCGTCCCACCGCCGGAAGCGATGGCATCGGTGGCGAAGGAGGCGTGTTGGGGGCCGAGGGCGACGCGAGGTGGGGCCATCGCCGCACACTATCCACCGCCACGACGGCTCGGATTCCCGGCGGACCCACCCCGTCCACCACCCCGACCCCGACCCCCGATCTCGGAAGGTCCCCCGACGCCCGCGGCCCCGCCCCGGGGCCGGCCGGCGTGCCGAACCACCGCGCCCGCCGGCGATTTGATTCAATGGGTGGGCCACCAGGCACGCCGAGGGCCCGTCACCGCGGACTCGGACCGAACGGGGGACCGAATGATCGTGCAGTTCAACGTCCGGGACTTCCTGGACCGAGCCCAGGCGGCCTTCCCCGACCGGATCGGGCTCATCGACGAGCCGGACCAGCCGGCCGAGCCGTGGGCGCCACTGACCTTCGCCGAGATGGCCGCCCGGGCCCGAGCCCAGGCGGTGGGCCTCGACCGGCTGGGCGTAGGGCGGGGTGAGCGGGTGGCGGTGGTGTCGCACAACTCCGCCCGACTGCTGACTTCGTTCTTTGGGGTGTGTGGGTGGGGCCGCACGCTGGTGCCCATCAACTTCCGCCTGGCCGCCGCTGAGATCGAGTACATCGTGGGCCACTCGGGGGCTTCGGTGCTGCTCCTCGACCCGGAGGTGGCCGCCGACCTTGGCCACCTCGCCGTGAAGCACCGCTTCGTGTTGGGAGCCGAGAGCGATGAGGTGCTGTTCCCCGCCGACGCCGACGCTCCAGCCGCCTGGACGGCCGACGAGACCGCCACCGCCACCATCAACTACACCTCGGGCACCACAGCTCGACCCAAGGGCGTACAGCTGACCCACCGCAACTGCTGGGTCAACGCCGCCCTCTTCGGTTGGCACATGGAGCTGTCCGACCGTGACGTCTACCTGCACACGCTGCCCATGTTCCATGCCAACGGGTGGGGTATGCCGTGGGCCACGACGGGCATGGGCTGTCCCCAGGTGGCTCTCCGCAAGGTGGACGGGACGGAGATCCTTCGACGGGTGGCCGAGCACGGGGTGAGCCTGTTGTGCGCGGCACCGGCCGTGGTCAACGCGGTGCTGGACGCCGCCCCCGACTGGGACGGGCCCATCCCCGGCCGCCACCGCACCCGCATCGTGGTGGCCGGGGCCCCGCCGCCCAGCCGGACCATCGAGCGGGTGGAGGCCGAGCTGGGCTGGCAGTTCAACCAGATCTACGGGCTGACCGAGACCTCACCGTTGCTGACCATTAATCGACACCGGTCCGAGTGGGACGATCACGACCCCGGCCAACGGGCCCGAAAGCTGATGCGGGCCGGGGCACCGGCCATCGGGACCTCGATGGAAGTGGACGCCGACGGGGAGGTCGTGGTCCGGAGCAACACGGTGATGGAGGGCTACTGGAACCAACCCGGGGAGACGGCGTCGGCACTGGCCGGCGGATGGTTCCACACCGGCGATGGCGGAATGATCGACGAGGAGGGCCACCTGAGCATCCTCGACCGGAAGAAGGACGTGATCATCTCGGGTGGGGAGAACGTCTCGTCCATCGAGGTGGAGGACGCCATCTTCTCCATGAGCGGAGTGGCCGAGGTGGCGGTGATCGGCATCCCCGACGAGCGGTGGGGTGAGATGGTCATCGCCCTGGTGGTGGCGAGCGAAGGTGCCGACCTCTCCGAGGAGCAGGTCATCACCCACTGCCGCACGGCGCTGGCCGGCTACAAGTGCCCGAAGCGGGTGGAGCTGCGGCGCGAGCTGCCCCGCACGGCCACCGGCAAGCTCCAGAAGTTCCGGCTGCGGGCCCCCTACTGGGAGGGACGCGACCGACAGGTCAACTGACGGAGGCCGGAGGAAGGGGCACCGCCGCCGGGACGGCCGTCCCCGAGCCCGGCCCGGTCGATCCGGCGCCCGATGAGACAGTCACGGCATCGGCGCCTTCGACCTCGAGCCACCGGGTCACCGTCTGCACCGTCCACTCCGGCGCCTCCAGCATGGGCACATGACCCACGTCGGAGGCCACCTCGAAACGCCACTCGGGATGGGAGGCACTCATCCGCTGGGCCGAGGCCAGGGGGACCAGCACGTCACGGGCTCCGTGGAGCAGCAGGGTGGGCCGGGTCACCCGGGCCAGGCGCTCCATGGTCTCCGTCGGCCGGGCCACCAGCAGGGACAGGGAGCGGGCCGAGCGCAGGTAGGCGGCGTCGGCCTCGGCCCGGTCCAACCGCTGGGTCAGCTCGATATGGGCTTCCACCACGTCGGCCGGGACCCGGGAGGCGTCCACGCAGCAGACGCCCAGTACCCGGCGCACACTCTGCTCGGCGCTGGTGCGCTGCCGCCGTTGGGTGAGATAGGTCTCCCCCACCCCGGGCACGGCGCACAACAGGAAGTTGGCCACCACCCGCGGGTGGACAAGGCCCAGCCGCGAGGTGGGGAGGGCCGGGTCTACCAGGATCAGGCCGGCCACCGAGTCCGGCTCCTCGGCGGCCTGCAGGGCGGCCACCAGTCCTCCCATCGAGTTGCCCATAAGGATGGCAGGGCGTTGCCGCCCCGACTCGGTAGCCAGGGCCCGGAGGAACCCGCTGACCAGCCGCCGGTGGCCCTCCATGTCCGCCGTGCGGGTGCCGACCGGCGTGAGTCCGTGCCCGACCAGGTCGAGGGCGACGACCTGGGCATGCTCGAGAAGCCGGGGGCCGACGGCCGTCCAGTTGAGGTGGGAGCCGCCCAGTCCGTGCAGCCCGACGATGAGCGGACCATCGGTCGGCCCGCCCATGTCGAGGTAGTGGGCCGGACCGTCGATGTCGATGAACCGAGAGGTGGCGCCGGCGGGGAATGGTGCACTCACCCACCCGAGGCTACCGGCCCTACTGGTCCGATCCGCTCCGGGGGCGGACCGACATCAGAGCGGGTGGGAGCGCGTGGCCGCGCCCCCGGATCGGTGACCACCTCCCATCAGCGGCTGTCACCCGAGGGGAAGTGGAGTTCGATGTGGCCCGGCCCGCCGGCCTCCGGGCCACCGGATGCCGGAGGCTCGGGCCAGCGGGTGGTCACCGACTTGAGGCGGGTGTTGAAGCGGACGCCCTCCATCCCGTGGATGTGGGCGTCGCCGAACAGGGAGTCCTTCCAGCCGCCGAACGAGTAGTAGGCCATAGGCACGGGGATGGCCACGTTCACGCCGACCATGCCTACCTGCACGTCGCGGCGGAACCGGCGGGCGGCGTGGCCGTCCCGGGTGAAGATGGCCGTTCCGTTGCCGTAGGGGTTGGCGTTGACCAGGGCGATGGCCTCATCCAGTGTGTCCACCCGCAGCACCGACAGGACAGGACCGAAGATCTCGTCCCGGTAGACCTGCATGGACGGGGTGACGTGGTCCACCAGGGTCGGTCCCACGAAGAACCCGCCGTCCCCTCCGGGCACGTTGACGTCCCGACCGTCGAGTACCACCGTCGCCCCTTCGGATACTGCCGACCCGACGTAGCCGGCCACGCGGTCACGGTGGGCGGCGGTGATGAGCGGGCCCATGTCCGAGCCCGGGTCGGTGCCCGGGCCGGTGGTGAGGGCGGCGGCCCGGGACGACAGGGCGTGGACCAGGGGGTCGGCGTCACCCACCGCCACCACCGCTGAGATGGCCATGCACCGCTCGCCGGCCGAGCCGTAGCCGGCGGCCGTGAGCGCATCGGCGGCGGCGGCCACGTCGGCGTCGGGGAGCACGACGGCATGGTTCTTGGCGCCACCGAGGGCCTGACAGCGCTTGCCCGCGCCGGTGGCCCGTTCGAACACCTGGCGGGCCACCGGCGTCGATCCCACGAAGGACACCGCAGCCACGTTCGGGTGGTCCAACAGCGCGTTCACAGCCACCGAGTCGCCGTGAACCACGGAGAAGACGTCGTCGGGTAGCCCGGCCTCCCGCCACAGGTCGGCGATCAGCAGCGAGGGAGAGGGGTCACGTTCGGAAGGCTTCAGGATGAAGGTGTTGCCGCAGGCGATGGCCACCGGGTACATCCACATGGGCACCATGACCGGGAAGTTGAACGGGGTGATGCCGACCACCACGCCCAGGGGCTGGCGAACAGAGGAGGCGTCCACGCCGTTCGACACATCCTCGGAGAACTCCCCCTTTAGCAGGTGGGGGATGCCGCAGGCGAACTCGATGACTTCGATGCCCCGGGCCACCTCCCCCCTGGCGTCCTCCAGCACCTTGCCGTGTTCGGCGGTGATCAGTCGGGCCAGGTCGTCGCGGTGGCGGTCGGCCAGCTCACGGAAGGCGAACAGCACGCGGCTACGGGCGGTGAGCGAGGTGTCCCGCCACCCCACCGAGGCCGCCTGCGACCGAAGCACGGCGGCGTCCACGTCGCGTTCCGAGGCCAGAACCACAGAGCCGGTGACCGCCCCGGAGGCCGGGTCGAACACCGGGGAGGTACGGGCCCCGTCGCCCTCGAGTGATGAACCGATCCACTTCACTTGGTGACGCTCCCTTGTCGGTCGTGCGGTTGGTGCCGGCCTCGGTTCTGCTCTCGGTGCGGCGGCAGAGGCCGGAGGCCGTGTCGCCCGAGCGGCCCTCGGGCCCGGCCACCCCCAACCGGTTCGGTGGCAGACTCGGGACCATGCCTGCTGCCCCATCGCCTGGAGATGGCCCCTTGACCGAGCGCACCCGGCTGCGGCGCCTGCCCGAACAGGGCTCGCACCGGCGGGAGGACCTCTACGCGGTGCTCGATGCCGGATTCGTGTGCCATCTCGGGATAGAGGTGGAGGGTGGGCCCCTGGTGGTGCCCACCAGCTACGGCCGGTCGGGTGACGAACTGTACCTCCACGGATCGGTGGCCAGTCGAAGCCTGCGGGCGGCCAGGGCATCGATCCCGGTGTGCGTGACGGTGACCCTGGTGGACGGGGTGGTGCTGGCCCGATCGGTCTTCAACCACTCGGTCAACTACCGCTGCGCCATGGTGTTCGGCATCCCTGAGGTGCTCACCGACGAGACCGAGAAGCTGGTCGGCCTCCAGACCATCAGCGACCACATCGCCCCTGGACAGTGGGAGTACGCCCGATTCCCCTCGGACAAGGAACTGGCCGCCACCACCGTGCTCCGCCTGGCCCTGGACGAGTCCTCGGTGAAGGTCAGCACGGGGCCACCCGACGACGGGGACGGGCCCGACGGCGACCTCGAGGTGTGGGCGGGTGAGATCCCGGTGCGCACGGTGCGGCTCGACCCGGTGGCCGACCCGGACCTGCGGACCGGCATCGACCTTCCCGACCACCTTCGGGAGGGGCGGACCCCCGGCACGACACCGTGGCGCGGTCTCGATCCCGGACTGCGGTGAGCAGGGCACGCAGCATCACCCCGTTCAGTTGAGGAACGAGGCCAGCGGCGTGGTGGTCATCCCGTGGGCCGCGGCCACCGGCTCGTAGACCACCGAGCCCTCCACCACGTTGACCCCTTCGGCCAGGGCCGGATCGGCCCGGGCGGCGTCGCGCCATCCGTGGTTGGCGATGTCCAGTACGTAGGGCAGGGTGGCGTTGACCAGGGCGTGGGTGGACGTGTGGGGCACGGCTCCGGGCATGTTGGCCACGCAGTAGAAGATCGAGCCGTTGACCTCGAAGGTGGGATCGGAGTGGGTGGTGGGCCGGGTGGACTCGAAACAGCCGCCCTGGTCCACCGAGATGTCCACCAGCACCGAGCCCTCCCGCATTCGGGACACCAGGTCGTCGGAGACCAGCTTGGGGGCCTTGGCCCCGACCACCAGTACCGCACCGATGACGATGTCGGCGTCGAGGCAGGTCTCCTCGATGGCGTGGGTGCTGGAGGCCACCGTCTCCAGACCGCCACGGAAGTGGTGATCGACCTGGCGGAGACGCTCGAGGTTCCGGTCGAGGATGTAGACCTCGGAGTGCATGCCCACGGCCAGGGTGGCGGCGGCCATGCCGGCTACACCGGCCCCCAGGATGACCACTTTGGCGCAACGGACCCCGGGCACCCCGCAGACCAGCACGCCGCGCCCGCCACCGGGCCGCATCAGGTGGTGGGAGCCCATCAGGGGGGCCATGCGACCGGCTACCTCGCTCATCGGTGTGAGCAGCGGCAGCGAGTGGTCGGCCAGCCGCACCGTCTCGTAGGCGATGGCGGTATTGCCCGCCGCCACCAGGGCGTCGGTGCAGGGCAAGGAGGCGGCCAGATGGAGGTAGGTGAACAGGACCTGGTCCCGGCGCAGGCCGAGGCGCGGGTACTCCTCGACCACCGGTTCCTTGACCCCGAGGATCATGTCCGAGGCCGACCAGATGTCGTCGGGGTCGGCCACCATGGTGGCGCCAGTGGCCGTGAAGTCCTCGTCGGGTATGGACGAGCCCACCCCCGCCCCCGTCTCCACGTAGACCGTGTGGCCGGCTGAGGTCAGCTCGCGCACACCGGCCGGCGTGATGGCCACACGGTACTCGTCGTCCTTCACTTCCTTCGGGACACCGACGATCATCGGTCCGACCTCAATCCTCGATCGATGTGTAGGCGATGGGCTTCGTCTTAAAGAAATCACCCTTGGTGGTGAACCTGGCGATGATCACCAGCGGGACACCGAGAGCGAGGGTGATGATGTCGGCGTACGAGCCGCTCCACCCCCCGACCTGGATCACCTTGAAGGCCACGAACAGGAGGACGATGCCTCCGACAAGCGGCAGCAGCACCCCGGTGAAGAAGAAGCCGGCCTTGACGAACGCCACTTTGCGGAACGCCCAAGCGCAGGCCAGTCCGGTGATGCCGTAGTAGAAGGCGATCAGCACGCCGATACTCAAGATGAGGTTCTGGAAGACGGTGTTGATGGAGGAGACACCGGCAGTGGCCACGATCCCGACCAGCGCCAGGAAGGACAGGATCAGGGTGCCCACCATCGGGGTCTTGAGCTTGCCCTGGATGGAGCCGAACACGCTGGGGAAGACCTGGTCCCGGGCCATGGACAGGGTGATCCGGGCCATCGGGAGCAAGGTGGTCTGGGTGGTGGCCACCGTGGAGGAGATCACCGCGATGATCATCACGTAGCCGGCCCAACTCCCCGCCGCCTGCTGGGCAAAGTAGAAGAGGATGGTCGACTGGTGGGCGTTCCAGGCCTTCTCGGGTAGCAACATCTGGGCGGCGATGATGTTCATGGCGAAGACCAACAGAAGCAGGAACATGGCAATGATGCCGGCCTGGCCCGGGGTCTTGGTGGCGTTCTTCGACTCCTCGTTGAGGTTGGTGGCGGTGTCCCAGCCCCAGTAGAAGAAGACCCCGAGGACGAGGCCGGCCGACAGTGCGGAGACCCCACCGATCGAGGCGGGACTGAGCCAGCCCCAGTGGAAGCTGGTCGATCCAGCCGGGTGCTTCACCGCCACTTTGATGATCCCCCACAGCGAAAACCCGATGACGGCCACGTATTCGATGATCAGCAGCACCCACTGGAAGTTGGTGGTCCAGCGGATGCCCCAGATACAGATGAAGGTAATAAGGGCCAGCCACAGGGCGGCGGCCAGGGCGGCGGTGCTGACGGAGTTGGCCGTCGAGGTGGAGATCCAGCCCCACTCGTTGAACAGCTGGAGGGTGTACTGGCCAGCCACGATGGGCGCCGATATGACGAAAATGAGGCCGGTGGCCACCTGGACCCACCCGTTGAACCAGCCAACCGTTGGGTGGACCAGCTTGGACAGCCAGGCGTAGGAAGCACCGCAGTCCGGGTCCCGCCGGTTGAGGTGGAAGTAGGAGATGGCGATGAACAAGACAGGGACGAAGCTGATCCAGATCACGGCCGGCCCGGCGTAGCCGATACCCACAGTGAGAAAGAGGACGGCCATGGTGGCGGCCAGAGTGTAAGCCGGCGCTACTGAAGAGACGGCCACGACCGTCGAGTCGAAGAGGTTGAGCGTATTGGCCCGGAGGGTGGGTTCGGCCTCGGCGGTGGAGACCGGGGCGCCGAACGGCCCGGGCACCTCCGGCGGAGTCCCGCTGGAATCAATGACGTCAGTACTCATGTGCTCTCCCCGATGCTCTGGTCAGACAGTGGACAGGTGACGGATCAGATGGTGCGTGATGTATCGATGCTGTTCAGGTACCGATGTAGCTCATGACGTGCTTGATGCGGGTGTAGTCCTCGAAGCCGTAGGACGAGAGGTCCTTGCCGTAGCCCGAATGCTTGAAGCCCCCGTGGGGCATCTCGGCCACGATGGGGATGTGGGTATTGATCCACACCGCGCCGAAGTCGAGGCCCTTGGCCATGCGCATGGCCCGGCCGTGGTCTTTGGTCCAGACGCTGGACGCCAGTCCGTACTGCACGCCGTTGGCCCAGGCCAGGGCCTGGTCCTCATCGGTGAAGCGCTGGACGGTGATGGCTGGTCCGAACATCTCTTGTTGGATGACCTCGTCGTCCTGCTCCAGTCCGGCGATGACGGTGGGAGCAAAGCAGAAGCCACGGGCCCCCACCGAGCTACCCCCGGTGACCACCTCGGCGTGAGAGGGGAGCCTCTCGAGGAAGCCGGTGAGTCGGTCGAGTTGGGCGGCGCTGTTGAGTGGGCCGTAGTCGGCGTCGGGGGTCTCCAGCCCACCGACCGTCTGGGCCTGGGCCTGCTCGGCGAGGGCCGACACGAAGTCCTCGTAGACGCCCGGCCCGGCCAATACCCGGGTGGCCGCCGTACAGTCCTGGCCGGCGTTGAAGTACCCGGCGACGGCGATGCCCTCGGCGGCGGCGGCGATGTCGGCGTCGTCGAAGACCACGCAGGGAGCCTTGCCCCCCAACTCGAGGTGGACCCGCTTGAGGTCGGTGGCGGCGGCGGCGGCCACCTGCATGCCGGCCCGCACGCTGCCGGTGATTGACACCATGGACGGCGTGGGGTGGTCGACCAGCAGCCGGCCGGTCTCACGGTCACCGCACACCACGTTGAAGGCGCCATCGGGGAGGAACTCGGACATGATCTCGGCCATGAGCAGACTGGAGGCCGGCGTGGTGTCGGACGGCTTGAGCACCATGGTGTTGCCGGCGGCCAACGCCGGGGCCCACTTCCACACCGCCATCATGAGCGGGTAGTTCCACGGGGTCACCGCGGCGCACACGCCGATGGGCTCGCGGCGGATGAAGGAGGTGTGGTCCTTCATGTACTCACCGGCCGACTTGCCCTCGAGATGGCGGGCGGCACCGGCGAAGAAGCGGATCTGGTCGACCAGCGGGGGGATCTCCTCGGACAGCGTGACGGCCACCGGCTTGCCGGTGTTGGCCGACTCCACTCCGACCAGGTCGTCGGCCCGGGCCTCGAGGGCGTCGGCGATCCGGAACAGGGCCAGGCTGCGTTCAGCGGGGGTGGCGTCCCGCCAGTCGGGGAACGCCCCTTCGGCGGCGGCCATGGCCGCATCGATGTCCTTGGCCCCCGACACCGGGGACTCGAGGTACTCCTCTCCGGTGCTGGGATCGACCAGCATCGCCGTCCCCCCGTCCTGGGTGCCGACGTAGGTACCGCCGACGAAGTTCGACAGTGGTTTGGACCCTGTCGTTCCCTGCTCCGAGCCCTGGCTGCTCATTGACCCTCCCCGGGTTCTCCCATGGTCCGTCCGAGGTGCGCTCCGACGGACCGGTCGACCACCCCTGCACAACTGCGACGACGTCATAGTTACCGATGAACGGACAGCAGACAAGTTTTTTCTGGAAGGAATTTCAATCCCACTACGGATTCCTTCGAAATTTTCCACCAATTCCGCTCGAACTGCTATAACTGGAAGGGCATGCACAATCACCGATCTGACGCCTCCGGCCGCAGGGGCAGCCCCCCGTGGCGGTGGCCGGGCCGGGCCCGATGAGCTCACCACCCACGTCGTCGGGCTCCGGCGGGCTGCTGGACGAGGTCAACAAGGCCATCGTTGAGGAGCTCCAGCAGGATGGACGGCGTACCTATGGTTCCATCGCCGAGGCGGTGGGCCTCTCCGAGGCCGCCGTCCGCCAGCGGGTCCAGAAGATGCGTGACGCCGGCATCATGCAGATCGTGGCCGTCACCGACCCCCTGCAGGTGGGCTTCCGTTGCCAGGCCATGGTGGGTATCCGGGCCGACGGGGACACCCGGGTGGTGGCCGAACGGCTCGCCGCCGTGGACGACATCGACTACGTGGTGCTGTGCACGGGATCCTTCGACATCCTGGTGGAGCTGGTGACCGAGGACGAGGACACGCTGCTCGAACTGCTCAACGGGGTCATCCGGCTGATCCCCGGCGTGCGCGACACCGAGACGTTCATGTACCTGAAGTTGACCAAACAGACCTATGCCTGGGGGACCAGATGACCGAATTTTCCAACGAGGCTCTGCAAGAGAGCGCCCACCGCCACCTGTGGATGCACTTCACCCGGATGTCGGAGACCAACAACATCCCGACCATCGTCCGGGGTGAGGGCGTCTACGTCTACGACCAGTACGGCAAGCGCTATCTCGACGGCCTGTCCGGCCTGTTCACCAGCCAGGTCGGGCACGGCCGGACCGAGCTGGCTGAGGCGGCGGCCCGCCAGGCCAGTACCCTCGCCTACTTCCCGATCTGGAGCTACGCCCATCCGATGGCCGTGGAGCTGGCCGACCGCCTGGCCGGGCTCACCCCCGGGGACTGCAATCGCATCTTCTTCACCACCGGGGGCTCCGAGGCGGTGGAGTCGGCCTGGAAGCTGGCCCGCCAGTACTTCGCCATCACCGGACAGCCGGAGCGGAAGAAGGTGATCAGTCGGAACATCGCCTACCACGGGGCCACCATGGGTGCGCTGTCCATCACGGGTGTGAATGAGATCAAGACACCCTTCGAGCCGCTGGTGGCCGGAGCCATCAAGGTGCCCAACACCAACTTCTACCGGGCCCCGTACTTCGCCGACGACCTCGAGGCCTTCGGCCGATGGGCGGCCGACGCCATCGAGCAGGCCATCCTGTTCGAGGACCCCGAGACGGTGGCCGCCGTCTTCCTCGAACCGGTCCAGAATGCCGGCGGCTGCTTCCCACCACCCCCCGGGTACTTCCAGCGGGTACGCGAGATCTGCGACAAGTACGGCGTGCTCATGGTGTCCGACGAAGTCATCTGCGCCTTCGGCCGACTGGGCCACTTCTTCGGGGCGGAGCGCTACGACTACGAGCCCGACATCGTGACCATGGCCAAGGGCCTGACCAGTGGGTACTCGCCCCTCGGGGCCATGGCCGTCAGCGACCGGCTGGTCGAGCCGTTCCTGCAGGGTGAGAGCTTCCTCCACGGGGTGACCTTCGGCGGCCACCCGGTGAGCACGGCGGTGGCCCTGGCCAACATCGACCTGTTCGAGAAGGAAGGGCTGCTCGAGAACGTCCGGGAGCACGAGGCCGAGTTCAAAGCAGCCCTCGACACCCTCTCCGACCTCCCCATCGTGGGTGACGTCCGGGGCGCGGGCTACTTCTACGGGATCGAGATGGTGAAGGACAAGGACACCCGCGAGACCTTCGACGACGACGAGGCCGAGCGCCTGCTCCGTGGCTTCCTGTCCGGGGCCCTCTACGAGGCCGGGCTGATCTGCCGGGCCGATGACCGGGGCGACCCCGTCATCCAGCTGGCTCCTCCGCTCACCTGTGGACCCGAGGAGTTCGAGGTGATGACCTCCATCCTGCGGTCGGTGCTGACCGAGGCGTGGAAGCAGCTCTGAGCCCGACCTCGGGCGAGCAGTACCGGAGGCTGTCCCTGTGGTGGGACAGCCTCCCCGGACCCCTGGCCGTACGGGCCGGTCTGCCCGGCGACCTCGAGGTGGACGTGGCCATCGTCGGAGGTGGCTTCACCGGACTGTGGACCGCCTACTACCTAGCCGAGGCCGATCCTTCGCTGCGCATCGCCGTCTTGGAGCGCGACACCGTGGGCTTCGGTGCCTCGGGTCGCAACGGCGGCTGGTGCTCGGCACTGTTCGCCGTACCCGAGACCACGTTGGACCAGGTGGGTGGAGCCGGGGCCGGGGCGGCCATGCGCCGGGCCATGATCGAGACGGTGAGCGAGGTGGGTCGGGTGGTGGCGACCGAGCCCATCGAGTGTGGCTTCGCCCACGGGGGCACCGTGGTGCTGGCCCGGACCGGGGTGCAGGTGGAGCGGGCCCGCCACGAGGTGGCCGAGGCCCGCGCCGCCGGCATCGGAGAGAACGACCTCCGCCTGCTGTCGGCCGCCGAGGCGTCGGCCATGGCCCGGGCCACCAGCGTCCTCGGTGGCACCTTCACCCCGCACTGCGCGGCGGTGGATCCGGCCCGACTGGCACGGGGACTGGCCGAAGCCACCGAGCGTCGCGGCGTGACCATCTTCGAGCAGACCGAGGCGCGGGCCATCCGGGCCGGGGCCGTCGAGACGACTCGGGGGATGGTGCGGGCGGCCACGGTCGTCCGGGCCACCGAGGGCTACACCCGGACGCTGCAGGGCGAGGAGCGCACGTTGGTGCCGGTGTACTCGCTCATGATCGCCACCGAACCGCTACCCGACTCGTTCTGGGACCAGGTCGGGTTGGGACGCCGGGAGACCTTCGCCGACCATCGCCATCTGGTCATCTACGGACAGCGGACCGAAGACGGGCGCATGGCCTTCGGGGGACGGGGTGCGCCCTACCACTTCGGGTCGGCCATCCGTCCGGAGTACGACCGTGACGGCGACGTGCACGAGGCACTGCGCCACACGCTGGTCGACCTGTTCCCATCGTTAGCCGACGCCGAGATCACCCATCGGTGGGGTGGGCCGCTCGGGATCGCCCGGGACTGGTTCACCTCAGTGGGACTCGACCCGGCCACCGGGGTGGCCTGGGCCGGCGGGTACGTGGGTGACGGGGTCTCCACCACCAATCTGGCCGGACGGACCCTTCGGGACCTGATCCTCCGACGCCACACCGATCTGACCGCGCTGCCCTGGGTGGGGCACCGGTCCAAGCGGTGGGAGCCGGAGCCGCTGCGTTATCTCGGGATCAACGCCGGACTGCGGCTGGCCGCCCGCGCCGACCACGCCGAAGAGCGGGCCGGTCGGGCCACCTGGCACGCCCGGGCCCTGGAGCGGATCATCGGAGGGTGATGCCTCGGGCCGTACCGAGCGGGCCCGTACCTCACTCCTTCTCCGGCCGGAGGATCTCAGGCTGGATGGTTCCCTGCGCGGCCAGCGAACCGGTCCGCCCTCCCCCCGCACCACGCAGCACCCAGGCGATGCCCACAGCCAGCACCGTTCCGGCCAGGGGTCCCGCCACGTAGACCCAGATGTGGGCGAAATCGACGGCCACCAGATCGGGCCCGAAGGTGCGGGCCGGGTTCATGGAAGCACCGGAGAGCGGGCTGGCCCACAGGCCGGCCAGGGCCACATAGCTGCCTACCCCGATGGCCCCGAACAGTCCGACCTGCTGGGCCCCCGACGCCGTGCCCAGGATCACGCTGACGAGGCCCATGGTCAGGACCATCTCGATCAGCATGGCATCCCATGACGAGGCGGTCGGGGCCGGATAGGTGGATCCGTACTGGGCCGACACGTGGAGCACGGACTGGAGGAACCAGGCCGCCACGGTGGCCCCAACCAGCTGGACCACGATGTAGCCGGGTACTCGGCGCCACCGGAAGTCGCCCCTCAGGGCGAAGCCCAGGCTCGCGGCCGGATTGAGATGGGCCCCGGACACCTTGCCCATGAAGAGGATGACGGCCATGACCATCATGCCCGGGGCCACCACGGCCGCCGCCCGGCCCACCGACCCGGGGAAGGCTCTCCCCATCATCGGCCCTCCTGCCGCCACCAGCACCAGCAGGAAGGTGCCCACCAACTCGGCGAAGAGGCGGCGCCACTCCTGGCGCGGATCGTTGAAGTCCTTGACCATCTCGAACAGCCGTTGCTCGGCCGACTGGACCGGGAACTGACCGTCTCCCGGGCTGTCTCCCTGGAAGCGCACGGAGGGGAGGTCGTGCCCGGAACTCATGGGGTGCTCACCCGCACCAGCGTACCGACGCCACCGCCGACGCTCGAGTGTCTCGACCAGTGAGCACGATTCGCCGTGCCTTACCCGGGCAAGTAGGTCCCGACGGTCAACGGCCGGAATTACTGCCCGGGCAAGTATTCCGCTCCCATCGTCTACTTGCCCGGGTGAGAATACCGAGGAGAGCCGGTGCAACGGCGTGAGGGCGCAGTCCGGAAGCTCGCCATGCGTCGACCACTATGGGTGGTCGACTCAGCCCGCGCCGAGGAAGGGGGCGCCGTACGAGAAGACGCCACCGTCCCACCCGACCAGCCAGTAGCCCCCGGTGGCCTGGTTTGCCGCCAGGCCGGTGACCGGGGCGTCGAGAGGAGTCTGGCCCGCGCCCCCGTGGAAGACGGCCGAGCCGAAGGCGAAGACCCCCCCGTCGCTGCCCACCATCCAGTACCCGTGACCGTCGGGGGTGGCGGCCAGAGCCACGATCGGGGCGTTGAGCACGTGGCCACCCATCCCGCCATAGAAGGTGGCGTCGCCGAAGGCGAAGACTCCGCCGTCGCTGGCCACCTCCCAGTACCCCTTGCCGTCGTGGCTCGAGGTCAGACCGACCACAGGCGCGGTGAGGTGTTGGCCACCCATCCCGCCGAAGTAGGTGGCGTCACCGAAGGAGAAGACCCCTCCGTCGCTGGCCACCTCCCAGTACCCCTTG